>DASWHR010000152.1:0-12735 GCA_036398095.1 Actinomycetota bacterium | reverse complement strand
GAGCAGGGAGAGGGCGACAGCTTCGTGGCCGGTTTCGCGCGTGCCTCGGATGCCGTCGCGTGCGCGACCGATCTCCAGCTCGCGATCGCCAAGGGATCGTGGCCGGACGGGATCGACCTGCGTGTGCGGATGGGCCTCCATACCGGGGAGGTGCGCGCGCGCGAGGAGGGACGCTACTTCGGCCCTGCGTTGCGGGTGGGCCTTGTTTCACGTGCCTGCCGATGGCGGCCCCTATCGGCTGATCTTCCGACCCGCCCTGTTCGCCGCAGGAGAAGTTCACGTGGACATCGAAGGGCAGAGCGGTTGAGGTAGTTGTGGCCTCGATTCGCTGATGCGCCAAGGCGAGTATCTTGAGGGACTTGCGCGGCCCGCCGCTGAACCAGGCCGTTCAACGGACTTGGCATTTCGCTAGTCGCGCTATCATTGCCTCATGCGATTCACCTTGGAGCTGGAAGAAGAGGACGACGGGCGCTGGATAGCCGAAGTGCCCGAACTCAACGGCGCCCTGGCGTACGGCGTCACCCGGGACGAAGCCATCGCCCGCGTCAAGGCGCTGGCCCTCAGGGTCGTGGCCGATCAGCTCGAACATGGTGAGACGGACGCCAATCTCGACGACATCTCCTTTGCCGCCGCGTGACCTCATGGCCCAGTACCAAGGCCCGGCGCGTCTTGGCAGCACTGCTCAGGCTCGGCTGGTCGATCAAGCGAGAACGAGGATCCCATCGGATCCTTCAACGCGAGGATTGGCCAGATTTCACTTTCGCCTTCCACGACGGTGAAGAGATCGGCCCGAAAATGCTTGCACGCATTGCGCGTAGAACTGGACTCACCCCAAATGACCTGTGATCGAAGCGTGCCGTTGAACTTGCGGCTGGAACAGACGGCGATCGCGCCCGATGCTTCTACAACCTCGGCTGTGCCGGCGCGACACCCCGCTGCTCAGCCGCCAACCCGTTAGGCGGATGGTGGCTTTCGGTAGCGTATTGGCGCGGGCCTTCCTGACACTCCTGCCGATCACGCCGATTGGACGGAAAAAAGGGCCGCAGCGTAGCATCCTGTGCTGGCGAGAGGTCATCCGTGCCCGTCGTGCGGCGGCTCTCTCCGGAGAGCTGATCCCCGTCACTCTCGCCAGGGGGGAACCATGTTCCGCATCGCTACCGAACGGCGGCGGCGCCTGCCGCACGCCGTCCTGCTCGTTCTTGCGACGATCGGGGCGTTCGTCGCAGTTCCGCTTCAAGCCGAGGCAGCCCACGCCGGGGTTGTCACGGTGACCGTCACTCGCGTCGTCAACGTCGGTGACGAAGGCATCGAAGACAACCTTCGCGGCGAGGCCGACATGTATGCCGGCGTGACGATCAACGGCGAAACGTTCAACAGCAAGAACGTTCACGTGGACGACGACGACTCGATCGAGCCCCTCTGGGTCTTCACCAAACCGATTCCATCGGGCGGTCCCGACAGCGTCGGCATCTCGATCGAAATCTGGGATCACGACGACTGCGATGCGCCGTTCTGCTCCTTCTCGCCGGATCCGGCCGGCGGCAGCGACGACCGCGGCGACGTCAGTCCGATCGCCGGCGACGCCGTTGACTTCGTGGTTGATCGCACGACGGGCGCGTGGAGCGGCGAAACCAGCGCTCCTTGCTCGCAGGGCACCGGCGACGCGGCGGTTCGCGTCTGCTGGGACGTCTCGATCGACTCCGCCAGCGGTGATGCCGACAACGATGGACTGCTCGACGGATGGGAGCGCAACGGCGTCGATGCGGACTTCGACGGCGTGATCGATCTCAACCTGCCGGGCTTCGGCGCCAACGCTCTTCACAAGGACCTGTTCCTGGAGTTCGACTGGATCACGGGTCACGCTCCGACACGCGGCGAAGTGCAACGCTTTAAGGACGCGTTCGCCGCGGCGCCTGTCAACGCCGGGGGGACCGCGAATCCTGACGGCCTGCCCGGCATCAATTTGCATGTGGATACCGGCGGCCTGATGGAAGGCGGCGTGCTCGTCGGAGACAACCTCGGCGGCGGCAACGACGTCGGCGACCCGACGCTCGACAGGCTCGACTCGAGCTATTACGACGTCAAGCTCGCCAACTTCGACGTGGGGATCCGCCGCTGGATCTTCCGATACGGCATCAGCGGAGACCCGGCTGATTCCGAAGGCGGAGGCTGGGGCGAGGTCGGCGGCAACGACTTCATCGAGTTCAACCACGATGCCGGCACCTACATGCACGAGTTCGGCCACAACCTCAACCTGGAGCACGGCGGGTTTGAGACACGCAACTGCAAGCCGAACTACGTCAGTGTCATGAACTACGACCTGCAGTTCGGGATTCCGATCGCGGGCGGCGGAGGCATCGTGGACTACTCGCCTCCGCGGTTCGCCGGCGGTCGCGGCATCGCGCCGCTCCCCGACTTGAACGAGGGAAGCCTGCAAGAGGCCGCGGTCCTCGACGCTACCGACGCCACCAACCGCACCGTATTCACCGACGGCATGGGCAACAAGGTGCAGGCGCCGCTCAACGCCGGCATCGACTACAACGCCGACGGCGACACCACCGACAGCGGCATCGGCGTGAACATCGACACGAACGCGACCGGCGGCGGTCCCGAAGACTGCACCAATAGCGGCATGTCGAACATGAAGGGCCACGACGACTGGACGGCCATCTCGCTCAAGTTCCGCCAGTTCGGCGACTCTGACGACGGCCCGATCCGTCCCGAGACGCGGCAGCATCCGGACACGCAGGACCGTGCCGACATGGAGGAAGAGATCAACACGACCGACTTGTCGGTGACGCTGACCGACTCGGCCGATCCTGCAATCGCCGGGACCGATCTCGTCTACACGGTGGCGGTGGAGAACCAGGGACCGAACCCATCGACGCAGACCGTCGTCACGCAGGCTCTTCCTGCCGGGCTTACGCACGTGAGCAACACCGGCGGCTGCACGCTTGCGGCATCGACGCTGACCTGCGCGCTCGGGGAGATGCTCGCCCGCACGAGCCGGACATGGACGGTGACCGCGACGATCGCGGAGGATCTCGTCTACAACAACGGCTCGCCGCTGACGGTAAGCAGCACGGCAACGGCCGACAACCTCGCCGGCCCGGATCCGGATGCGAGCGACGACAGCGCCACGCAAGAGACGCTCGTCAAGGCTCAGGCCGACCTTGCGATCACATCGTTCATGGTTGAGTCCCCGCCGAGCGAGATCATCATCGGCGAGACGCAGATGGTCACCACGTCCACCGACATCACCAGCGGCGGTCCCTCCTCGCCGATGGATGCTGCGATGGCCGGCACCGCGTCGGCTGAGCCGGGGGCGACGATCACGCCGGTGTCGACCAGCTCGGTCGAGGTTGCCTTGACCAATGGCGAGCAGCGCACGCTGGACGAGTCGTTCACGATCTCGTGCGAGGCGCCGGGATCGCACACGTATTCGTTCACGCGATCGATCAGCCCTGATCGTCCTGACGACATCGACCCGGATCTGGCCGACAACTCCGCGGCGGCGAGCTTCACCGTGGACTGCATCGTGCCGATCGCGCTCAACATCAAGCCCGGCTCGATGACGAATCCGGTGAACCTCGGCAGCAACGGCGTCATTCCCGCCGCCGCCCTGACCACGGCCGCCGGCGAATACGGGCTGCCGCTCGCATTCGACGCGACCCGCATCCAGGTCGCAACGGTCCGATTCGGTCAAGAGGCGCTCGTCAGCTCCGGCGGCGGCGCGCCCGAGACGCACGGGAAGGCGCATCTTGAGGATGTCGTCGAACGCACCGACGAGCTCACGAAGGACGGCGACCTGGACCAGATGATGCACTTCCGGACCCAGATGACCGGCCTGACCGTCAGCGACACCGAGGCGTGCGCGAAGGGCAAGTTCACCGGCGCGGACGGCAACACCTACACGTTCTTTGGGTGCGACGTCATCATCATCGTCCCGTAACGAACGTCTACGATCGCGAAGGAGGCTCCCTCGGGGGCCTCCTTTCGCGTCCGATCGACCCTGCGGGGACCCGTTTCGTTGCTTGGCAAGGTGAGCGGATCAAGCACGCGACGCCACCGGCAGGGCGAGCGTCTCCGACAGCGAGAGCCCGTGCGCCGGGCTCAGGGCCCGGCCAGCGCGTAGACGGCCCACTCGCCGGGCACTCCTTTCAACGAGCGCATGCCGCGCTCGACGTAGGAGCAGCCTCCGCCCGAGGTGAGCTCGGTGACGGTGCGTGAGACGAGGATCTCGTCGGGCTCGGCGAGCGCGGCGATCCGGGCGGCGACGTGAACCCCGATGCCGCCGATGTCTCCGTCCGGCCGCCGCTCGATCTCGGCGTAGTGGATTCCCGCCCGCAGCCGGACCCCCAGCTCGGGCGAACCCTTCAGAAGCATCCGGGCCGCCGCGAGGGCATCGCTCGGCCGGGCGAACTCGAGCAGGTGCCCGTCGCCCGTGTGCTTGACGACCCGGCCGTTGCGCTGGGCCGTCTGGTGCTTGACGAAGGCATCGAGATAGCCGAGCGTGTTCCGCCACGCGGCGTCTCCGACGCGGGCCGCGTGCTCGGTCGAGCCCACGATGTCGGTGAACACCACGGTAGCTAAGTCCCGGTAGCCTTCGGCGTCGCCGTCCTGTCCGGTGACGAACCGCTTGATGTCGGCTTCCCATTCTCCCCAGTTGAACGTGGCGGACGGCCGCTCGAGGAACACCGCGCCGGGAACGGCTGCGGCGACGCGTTCGCTCATCTCGGGGGTGATCCGCTTCAGGTCGCCGGTGTGCACCACGAGCGTGGGCACGGATATGCCCGGAAGCAGCTCGCGAACATCGTGTCCGAGCGACGCGATGATCGCGGCCTCGACGACGGCCGGCGTCGCGCTGATCCGCTCGCTGCGTGCCGCGCTTGCGCGCCGAAGGTCATCCAGAACGCCCGATGCGGCGGCGATCAATGCATCGCCGGTTCCCCATCGGTCGCGCCATCGAGCGCCCCATTCCGCCGGATCGACCTGACCTTGCAGCGGATCGGTTGCCGTTGCGTTCAGAAGGACGAGTCGCTCGACCGCCGATGGATGGGACGTGACGAAATGAACGACCGGGAGAGTGGCCGTGCCGGTCGCGATCAACACGACGGGCGGCGATGTGAGCTCCTCGATGACGGCCCCGAGGTCGAAGCTCATCTCGTCGAGACGGCCGACGCGATCCAAGGGGAGATGCTCGGAGATGCCGAATCCCCGGTAGTCGAACGTCACGACCCGCCCGAACGACGAGAGGAAGTCCCACAGCCGCAGGTTGCCCGGGTGGTCCCATCGCGTCTCGATCGAGAGCAGCGGCGGCGAGGTCCACACGATGGTGCGGGCTCCCGAACCGAAGGCTTGGTACGCGACGGCTCCCCGCGGCGTCGGCAGGTATCGGACCTCGGGCAACTCCACGGCGCAACAGGGTACCGGGAAACGGTCGATCACTCGTGCGCCCGGGTCGCGCGAGAGCCGGTCTCAGCCGGCCTGCCAGGACGGGTCGGTGTCGAGGCCGGGGGATTCGAGCAGGCGGCGGAGGCCGCTTCCGTCGGCGCCGACGATCCAGATGTCGCTTCGATTGGTCGCGGCGGCCCGGCGCTGATTGAACACGACCAAGGCCCCGTCGGAGGACCATGCGGGACGTGGATCGTCGATCCCGCCGCGAACATCCGCGGTGAGCGTCGCGATCGTTCGCTTCGACGATCCGTCGGTGGCGACGTGAAAGAGCGTCTTTCCGTCGGAGAGCAGGATGCGTCGACCGTCCGGTGAATACTGCGGATGGGAGACGTTCTCGTAGCCGGGCAGGATCCTGCGCGCATCCGACCCGTCGATCCGCATCTCCCAGACGGCGCTGTTATAAGTCGACGGGTCGATGCGAACGAAGATGATCCTGGCTCCGTCGGGCGAAAAGCTCGGTGTCAGATCGAGCGCGGCCGAAAGGCGTCGCGGCGTGCCGCCCGCGACGTCCACGACGTGGATCTGCTGCTGGTTGGCCGTCCCCTTCGGCTGGCCGATGAACGCCAGCCGCTTGCCGTCGGGTGACCACGCGAGCGCCGACTCGACCATGTCGTTGCGCGTGAGTCGGCGCATCCCCGAGCCCTCCTTGTTCACCAGATAGACCTCCGTGGCCTGTCCGTCGCCGAGCTGGAACGCGAGCCGGTCCCCGCTCGGCGACCAGACCGGCCCGCGCGCCGAGACGCCGCACGGAATGAACGGCCGCACGTCGCTGCCGTCGCGGCCGGCTACGTAGATCCCGGGCTTTTGCCCTTCGGCGAGCAGCCGCGCGAACGCGATGCCACGTTCGCTGCTGCTGAGCGCCCGATCGACGTTCTGCGCCGGCGGATCGCCGCCGCTGCATCCGCCCGGCAAGCCGACCGCGCGATTCGGCGGCACGGCCGGCGGGATCGGGGACGAGGTCGCCGTCGCGGCGGGGGAGGAGACGGCCGGCGACGGTGACGATGGCTGCCTCGTCGCCGGACGTGATCCCGACGAGCATGCCGGAACCACGAAGGCCAGGACGGCCGCGACGCGGTGGATCGCTTTCGAGTTCTTCGACGTCATGGTTTCGCACCGGGGGACCCGAGGATGCCCGCGCGACGGGGGTGCGGGCATCCTCGGCGTCCGGTTCAGCAGTAGGTCGCCACGATCGCGCCCGTGCCGGCTGCTCCCGGGTTCGGCGCGTACCCGAGGTCCGTTCGGACAACGACGATCTTGACGATGTTGCTCTCGATCACCGATCCCGACTTCGTCACCTCGCTGGACACGACCGTTCCCATGTAGGTCGGGACCGTGGCCGGCGGGGTCGAGTTGTTGCCCGGCCGGGTGGTCCAGGTCGTGCCGCACGCCGGCGGCGCGTCGCTTTGATCTCGGGCGAACCCCTTGAACGACGCCGGCGCGGCGCCGCCCGACAGGCTGTTCTGGAGGTACCACTCGTCGTGCCACCACGAGACGCTCGTCGTCGGCGTCGCGGCGTCCGCGGTGAGGTCACCGAGCGTGAACGCGCCCTGATCCAGGAACGCGAAGACGATCGCCACCTGGCTCTCGTCGGCCGAGGGCTCGTAGTAGGCGTCGCCGGCGAAGACCGCGGACAGCGGAATCTCGCCGAGTGTGAGCACGTTCGGTGTGATCACGCACGTGCCGACGCCGGCGGCGTCGGTCGGTGACGACGTGCACGTCTGCGCGCCGAGGCCGAGCGTGAGCGTCCGCCCGGCGATTGGCGTGACACCCTCCTCGAGCAGTTGCCCGCTCAGCGTCACCGGATTGTCGTTCGCGATGACGGTCGGACCGTTGTAGACGGTCGTGGTCTCCTGATGGGTGATCTCGAACGCGTCGCTATCGGATGAGGGCTTGAAGAACGCATCCCCCGCGAAATCCGAGACGAGCGTGACGATGCCGGCAGGCTGGCTCGGGGTGATCGAGCACGCCGCGGTGCCGCCGGAATCGGTCGCGGCGCTGCACGCGTCGACGACGCCGAGCGCCATCGACACCGTCCGGCCGCCGACGCCCGCGAAGGAATCGGCGTCGCGGAGCCGCGCCGACGCGGTGAAGACGTCGTTGTAGTCCGAGGTGAGCGGCCCGTTGTAGGTGAGTAGCGTGTCCTCGCGATCGATCGTGAACGATCCGGTCACCGACGCCGGGTTGTAGGCGGGCTCGCCCGCGTAGGACGCCGTCCGCGTCTTGACGCCGGGCGTCTGGTTGAGCGTGATGCTGCACGACGCGCGGCCGGTCGCGTTGGTCGTGCCGCTGCAGGACTGCGTCCCGACGCTCAAGGTGACCGGCGCGCTCGGCACCGGGGCCAGGGATCCCGCGACCTTCAGGTCGGCCGAGAGAAGAGCGCTGTCGGTGTAGTCGCCCTCGGTCGCGCCGACCAGGCTCAGCACGGTGTTGATCTTGCACCCGGCGACCGTGACCAGGCCCGTGAACGACGACGACGTGAGCGAGTTCACGGCGACGTAGGTGTTCTCCGCCGCGTTGACGAACTCCTCGCCCGGAACCAGGGCGCCGTCGTCGGTGGCGCCGTCCACCCAGTAGGCGTAGTTGTCCTGCCCCTTGAGGTGGAGGATGAACGCGTCGCGCGGCACCCCTTGATCCCAGCCGGTCTGGCTTCTCAGCTCGACCGTGTAGTAGTCGCTCGTGGTCGAGCTGCTCTCGGGACCGGGGATGGTGACGGTCGCCGGTATCCGGACTTCCAGCCGCCCGGTCGCCTCGGCGTGGTTGAGGGCGGCCATCTGGACCGTCGATTGCGTGCACGAGCTGTTGTCGAACGACCGGACGCGAGCCGAGTCCATCCAGCCTTGGATGTCGAGCAGGTGCGCGGTCAAGCCCGGGCCTTTCGCCGCGAACCGGCTTCCCAGGTTCGACCCGCCGAAGTTGGTTCCGACGTTGTTGAACGTGTAGACGCAAGTGAAGGCGCTCATCAAGTCCCAACAGTCGTTGTAGTCGGTCGTCGACGTCGAGAGCTTGCGCGTATGGAAGTACCCGAATCCATGGCCCATCTCGTGCGCCACGCCGGTGAGGTTGTAGTGATCGGGACCGATCACCATTCCCAGGTTGTAGTTGGTGCCGTTCAGGTTCATCCCGACCGGGCCGGGACCCCAGTTGCCGAAGTCCCCGGGCGCGATCGCCGTCGCGCCCATGTTGTGGGCGCGCGGGGTCGTTCCCATGAACCCGCGGGTGATGGTGAAGGTGTCGCCGCTGATTCCCGTGACGTTGACGGTTTCTGCGTTGTCGGCGGTGAAGTCGTTGATCACCATCAGGAACGGCGGAGCCGGCGGGAACGACGCCGCCGAGTTCACCGTGACGGTCGTCTGACTGGCGTCGATCGCCGCGGTCGTGGTGCTGACGGCTTCGGGGAAGATGACCACGACGCCGTAGATCCCGCTGAAGTTGAAGCCGTCCACCGCGGCTTTGTCGGAACAGACTTCGATCTTGTCGTACCGGTTGAGCGCGACCCACTGATCGCGCGTCTGCGAGAGCGTGTGCCAGCCGGTGACGACGGTTCCCGAGACGCTGACGCGTCCGTAGGACACGTCGCGCCAGTACTCCAGCACGTTGGTCTCCCCGACGCCCGCGTCGGAGAACATTCGCTGGTAGTACGAGATGGAGTTGGGCGTCGCCGTGTGGTTGCTGAAGTTACACAGGACGATCGCCCATCGCTGGGTGCCGGTGACGGCACCGGACGGCAGCGAACTGAGCAAGGTGAAGCAGAACAGGGCAACGAGCAAGCGAGCTCGAAGCATCGCGCATCCCCCTCTTTCCGTTGACGGGACGGATAAAAGTGGTGCAAGCCCCCGTGCGGGGACGATTCTCATCCTTGGTTGCTTCGCCTGTCAATGCGACAAGCAAGCACTTTTTCAAGACGCTCGCGAAGAGGTCGATCCGCCGCGGGGCGAGGACACCGACGCGCGGCGTCGCTAGCCCACGTTCAGTTCCTTCTAAGAGCTACGCGCGAACAGGGGGACTTCGGGCCCCTCCGTTCTTTCGTCATGGTTCCGGAAGAGAGTCCTGAACGTAGATTCGCCACAGCAGGCCCGACGGGCCGTGCAGGTCGAGGCGACCACCGAACGCGAGGAGCAACTCGGCCGCGGGCGGGCCCGATGCGTCGAGTGCGATCTGGATATCCGCGTAGGGAGCCGACCAGGTTCGCGCAAGCGTGCGACCGTCCCGCACGATCGTGCGCAACTCGAATCCGTCGTAGCGCTTTTCGAGCAGGTCCGATTCGCCGTCGCCGGTCGCGTCGCGAATGACCGAGCGAATCTCGCCGCCGTCGTCGGGCGTGTGCAGGACGGCCGAGGCGGTCCTTCCGTCTACGACGGTCCACCGCGGGCTGCCGTCGCCCGCGGACGATCTCGTGATCACATCGGTGATGCCGTCACCGGTGAGATCGTGGAGCACGCGACCGAATTGATAGACCGGCGGGCTCGCGGCCAGCAACGCCCCGTTCAGTCCGGAGCGGGTCACGATGCCGTAGGTCCCGTCGCCCTCGGGATCGTCCAGCAGCGAAACATCCTGCCGGCCGTCTGCATCGACGTCGCCGATTCCGGCCGGAGACCCTTGCGCGCCGGTCCACAGCAACGATCCGTCGCCGGCGTCCCGCACGGCGAAGTCGCTGGAGAAGATTGCGGCCCCGCCGTGTCCTCCGAACAGGATCGCGTGGCGCGAGGATCCCGGCAGCACCGCGAAGGATCGCGTTCGGTACGTCTCGTCCACGGGAATGCTCCAGAGCGTGCCGGTCGTGGTGGACCAGGCAACAAGGCGAGTGCCGCCGTATGTCTGGAGTCTCGCGACGATGTCGAACCGGCCGTCCCCATCCATGTCGGGCAGCATCCCGGTGGTGTAGAAGCCTTCGCTCACCGTCTGCTTGAGACACTGCCCGAGCTTCTCGCCGGATCCGCCGTCGAGGATGCAGATGCTGAGCGATCCTCCCAGTCCGATGAGCGGGGGATCCAGGGACACAACCGGCTCGCTCCGGTGGATCGACACGAGCACCTCCCCGATCGCGTCCCCGGTTGCGTCCGGAAGCGGTTTGGCCTCCATCGCGATGTACGAGAGGGCGTCGGCATGGTCGGCGCCCGGGTCGAACGTCCACCTCGTCCGCCCATCCGACAGGTCCAGCATCTGGAGCCGCCCCGTTGTGGGAAGCGGCGTTCCCGGGACCCGCTCGATGTGCCAGGTGAGCGCAAGCGCATGCCTGAGATCGGTGCCCGGCTCGAGCGCGGTGTCGGCCGGCAGCGCCCGGGTCCACAGAACCGTTCCGTCCGCTCCCGACCGAGCCTGAGCCCACAGCTCGCCGCTTCGGCGGTCGCGGACGCGCAGCAGCACATCGTCGCGCGCGTCTCCGTCGATGTCGGCGACGGCATGCGGCCGCAGCTCGAGTTGCCGCTCGTCGGCACGCGCCGCGATGGTGCCCATCAAGAGGGCACCGATGACGATCGCCGGAAGGAACTTTCTCATGGATGGTGCTTCGGCCTGGAGGTCATCGCGTCCTCGGACGCCATGGCCGCAATTTGCTTCATTTGGGAGGAATCTGAACCGGCAACGGCGAAGACCGGGGAAGACCAACGTCCAGGGGGTCCCCGCCATGACGTCACGTTCGGTATCGGTTCGGACGCCGAGACGGTGATCGGTCCGGCCAACGTCGGCGAACTGACCCTCGACTGGACGTTCGACGCGGCCGACAACGGCGGCACGCTTCCGTTCCAGTCCACGCCGGTGATCGCCGACGGCTGCGTCTACGTGGCCAGCGGCAACACCAGCGGCGGCGGAGTCTTCGCGATCAACGCAGACACCGGCGACGGGGTCTGGACGAATCGAGTGGACGGCGGGATCCTCGGGCTGACCGTGCAAGACGGACGCGTCTATGCCGGCTCGTACACGACCTCGTTCGATCTGCGCGCGCAGGCGCTCGACCAAGCGACCGGCGCGGAGGTGTGGCGGACGGAACGGCTGACGCTCGAAGGCCGCCGCCAGGACGGCGAAGTCATCCACGCCAGCCCGGTCGTCTTCGACGGCATGTACTTCGTGGCGGTGTCGCGCGGCGTCGGCCCGGATGCGCGTCCGCCGCTGACCTTCCTGGACGCCGCGACCGGCGCGGTGCTCAAACGCGTCGTCGTCGTCTCGGAAGACGATCACGCGCTCGGCTACAGCGGCGCGGGCGCCTGGTCGACGGCGGCGGTGGACACGGTCAACAAGGTGATCTACGTGGCGACCGCGGACTCGGAGGCGTTCAAGACCGATCACGCCTACAACAATGCGATCCTCAAGATCGACGCCGACAAGACGAGTTCGACGTTCGGGACCGTGCTCGGCTCCTACAAGGGCGAAGGCGAGCATTACCTCGACGGGCTCAATCTCTACGATCAGCCGGCCTGTGAGATGTTCGGCGACGATCGGACCGGCACGTCGCCGTCGTCATCGCTGACGTGCGCCGAGCTGGACTTGGACTTCGGCGCGTCGGTGAACCTGTTCTCCGGCGAGGGTGGCCGCACCGTCGTCGGCGCGATGCAGAAGTCGGGCGTCTATCACGCGGTCTACGGCGACACGATGGAGCGCGCGTGGCGCGTGCCGCTGTCGGCTCCATCGGCGGCCGGGAACGCCGGGACGTCGGCGGTGGACGCCGCGGGCGTATACGTGAGCGCGAATCCCAGCGTGATCGCTTCGCTGGATCGGTCCACGGGGTCTGCGCAGTGGATCTCGAGTTCGATGCACGACGCAATCCGCTACCAGCCGATGACCGTCGCGAACGGTGTGGTCTATACGGTGACCACGACCGGCGTGCTAATCGCGTTCGACGCCGCGAACGGGCTGCCGTTGTGGCAGCGCGCGATGGGTGCCGACATCGGCGGGCCGTGCACGACGCAAGGCGGCGGCGTCGCCGTCGCGCGCAACACGGTGTTCGCGCAGTGCGACGACGCGGGCATCGTTCTGGCGTACCGGCTGACGTAGACGCTTCGCCGCCTCGGTCAGCTGTGGGTCGCGGGTTCCGGTGCGTCCTCGATCGGCTCGGGCGGTGGCGTGCCTTCGACGTCCAGCGTCGGCAGGACGCGGCCGAGCCACGACGGCAGCCACCAGTTGCGATCGCCGAGCAGTTCCATCGTCGCGGGGACCAGCAGCATGCGCACGATCGTCGCGTCGAGCAGGATCGCCACGGCGAGGCCGGTTCCCATCAGCTTGATGACTCGCTCCGACTCCAGGATGAAGCTTCCAAACACGACCACCATGATCGCGGCCGCGGCG
>DASWHR010000151.1:0-2224 GCA_036398095.1 Actinomycetota bacterium | reverse complement strand
GCGCTCCTCGCGCTCCGGATGGGTGGCGAAGAAGATGGCGCGATCCTTGGACTCCTCGTCATTCTTGACCTCCGCGATCAGGTTCGCCCACACCTTCGCCGCCTCGCGCGGGTCGTAACCGGCGCGTGCCATGATGCGAATCCCGATGTCGTCGGCCTCGCGCTCGTTGTCGCGGCTGAACGCGTACATGCTGCCGACGAGGCCGAGCGCGACGAGGTCGCCCGCGGCCGGCACGCCGACGACGCCGAACCCGACGGAGAAGAACAGTGCGGCCGCGGACTTGTCGCGGGCGTCACGCATCCGTTGCAGGCTGTGACGACGCAAATAATGGCCGATTTCGTGGGCGAGAACCGTGGCGAGCTGCGCTTCGTTGCGGGCGCGCAGCAGCAATCCGGTCCATACGGCCATCGTTCCGTTGGGCACCATACCTGCGTTCATTCCCGGGCGCCGGACGAGATAGACGCGGATGTCGCCGCAGTAGGCGCCCGCCAGCCGGCACACGACACCCTTCACATAGTCGTTGAGCGCCGGATCGCGCACCATGCTTCCCGACGTCCGGAGCTGGTCCTCGTACTTGTCGGACAGCAACCAAAGACCGGCCTCGTCAGAGCTGATCGGCGGGCGTTCGGCCGGTTTCAGGTGTGCGATGGCGCCGCCGTCGGGTGCGAGCGACGGCATCGCGATCGGCGGACCCGCGGATGCCGGCCGCGTCGCCTCGGCGGCGGCGATCGCGAGTGTCGGCGACGTTGACGGCTGCTGGCACGCGGCGAGAGCAAGCAGCGCGAGGACCGCGACGCCGGGAGAAGCGGGCTTCATGTCGGGAACTTGTCCATCAGGGCGCGGACGGTTTCCCTGGCCGGGTCAGGCTGGCGCAGGTCTCCTTCGCGCCGGAGAAGCCGGTTGAACCAGACGATCTCGCCCGTCTTGAGATCGACGAGCGATGCGAATCCAACCTGCACGCCGCCCGGCATCACCACCCCGAAGAGAATGGCGACCACGACCTGGGCCGCGACGCGGCCCTCGCTCGCGTATGAATCCTCGACATGGACGAACAGCGCGTAATCGGCGGAATATTCGGTGCCGAGCGCACCGACCTGCGGACCGAGCGACCAGTCGAACCGGTCCTTCTTGGTCGGCAGCACGGCCGGCGATTGCTGGTACTGATGGCGCAGGACGGAACGCCCGACGGCGGAGTGCAGCTTGACGATCTGAGTATGGAGCCGCGCGCGGTCGGGATCGGACGCGGGCTCGCGATAGGCGACGGTCCGGACGTTCCGCTGGTCGAGAAACTCGCCGAGCGCCGACGTCAAGTGCTGCCTGCCGGATGCGGTCCATTCGGCGTTGGCCTCGAGATTGCCGCCGGTCGTCACCTCGGCCAGTGTCACGTCGATCGGCATGAGGACGATGCGGAGATCCGCGGCCCGGCGCTGCAGCTTGTCCGTCGTCGTGAACGAGCTCTGCACGCATCCGCCGAGGGCGAGCAGAATCCCGACAAGCGCGGCGACGGCGCATCGCGCACGAATACCTTGCCTCATTCCGCCCCCGTTACGGCCTTGGTCTTGCGAGCGCTCCGAATACAACGGACTACTACTCTCCCCGGAAGCGCCGATAAAGACCGTTGCAGAAGACGCGCCCGACCGGCAAGTATCCGCGGCGGACGAACTGGCCCATGCGAGCGGAGACATCGTCCGGCGGGGCCGCCCGGCTTGAGGCGGACGAGGGGCCTATGCGATGATCCCGTGCGCGAGCGCGGATCGCCTTAAGCGCGGAGCCCGAGATGAAGTTTTCCCTGATCCTGTTCGGATTGCTGATGCTGCTGCGCACGACCGCGTGGCGGTACCCCGCGTTCCGGGCACGGCTCAAGGAAAAGAGCTTCACCGCCCAGCTGCGTACGCGGGACGGGCGGATCGGCCGCTGGTTCACCTTCCGGGACGGCCGAATCGCCTCCGGGCGCGGCCTCCATCCCAAGCCCGAAGTGACGCTCGAGTTCAAGGACGCGGCGACCGCCGTCCGGCTCCTCACCCCGCCGATCGATTTCCAGCGCCAGATCGACGCGCAGAAGAATTTCGACCTCCGGCTCGACGGGCCGGACGAGCTCACCTACTGGTTCGCCCAGACGGTGATGACCAGCCGGCGCATCGGCTGGAAGTTCGGCGTCGATATGGGCGGCGGCGTCACGCGTTACACCAACGGCACCAACGGAGGGCCGATCTTCGTCTACGTC
>DASWHR010000150.1:0-1804 GCA_036398095.1 Actinomycetota bacterium | reverse complement strand
TTCTTGTAGTTGAGATGCACCACGAAACCGACCGACACGAGATTGTCGTCGAGGTGGTACAGGAACGAGCCGCCGCCGGTGCGGCTGTCGAGCGGCCAGCCGAAAGTGTGCTGAACGAGGCCGCGGCGATGCCGCGCCGGGTCGACCTGCCAGAGCTCCTTGATGCCGATGCCGTACTTCTGCGGCTCGCGTCCGTCGTCGAGACGGAAGCGGCCGATGAGCTGCTTGGCGAGCGAGCCGCGGGCGCCTTCGGCGATCAGCGTGTATTTCGCGTTGAGCTCCATCCCGCGCTGGAACGCCGGTTTGTGCGTCCCGTCGCGGGCAACGCCCATATCGCCCGTGGCGACACCGGTCAGGGCCCCGGCCTCGTCGTGGAGCGTCTCGGCCGCCGCGAAACCCGGAAATATCTCAACGCCAAGCGCCTCGGCCTTCTTTGCCAGCCACCGGCAAACGTCGCCGAGAGAGGCGATGTAGTTGCCGTGGTTGCCCATCAGCGGCGGCAAGACGAAATTCGGGATGCGCAGCGCGCCGGCCGGGCCGAGCCAGTAGAAGCGGTCGTCGGTTACCGGCGTCTTCAGCGGCGCCGCATCGTCGTTCCGCCAATCGGGGAGGAGCACGTCGAGGCCGGACGGATCGATCACCGCGCCCGACAGGATGTGCGCGCCGACTTCCGCGCCCTTCTCCAGGACGACGACCGATAGCGCCGGTTCGACCTGCTTCAGACGAATTGCGGCGGCAAGGCCGGCGGGCCCTGCGCCGACCACGACCACGTCGAAATCCATGGATTCGCGAGGCGGATGTGGAGTTGCATCCGTCATCTGTTCCAACCAGTCCGCCGCATGCGTAAACGGCCAGGCTCGATGACAGAAATGTGTCCACCCCAGTCGTCGCGTGCGTTCACCGACCTGACTATTCCGGACGCGAGATCTCGCGGCAAGCCCGCGGGATTGCGCACAAGAATGACGCCGACCTCGTTGGGGAGGATTACCTGTCCGGCAAGCTCGCCAAAGTCTTTGTCGAAGGTCAGCAGTATCCGCCGGTCGTCGGCGGCTCGCTGAAGGACCGCGGCATCGCCGATTCCAGGTGAATCGGTCCGAATCCAGACCACGTCGTGTCCGCTATCGCGCAAGGCGTTGACGACCGATCGCGGCACGTTTTCGTCGGCGAGAAGCCGCATCGTTCAGGCCGCGGGCGGGTAAACGCGCTCGCTCTTGAGAATGTCCCGCGCGTAGGCGAGGCATGCCACAAGGTCCTCGTGCGTAAGACCGGGATACTCCGCGAGAATGTCCTGTTCGGACCAGCCCTCCGCCATCAGGCCGATCACAAACTCCACCGAGAGGCGTGTTCCGCGAACGACCGGCTTTCCAGCGAGAACCGCCGGGTCGAGGGTGATCCGTGTCTGGTCGTCGATCATGGTGCGACCCAATCGCAATTCTGGACTGCCGTCCTGATACCGGCAATCGCCCGTCGTCGCAACGTGGGATCGGCCCGACCGTGGGCACGCCGGCGGTCACGCCCCCCGCACCGCGCCGGCATTGTCGCGTCCGATCTGCTGGTAGAGTCGCATCACCTCGTGCCTCGAACAGACCTGGGCGACGGGCGTGAGCGCCGTCGCGGCGCCGGCCGCGGTCGCCAGCATCACGGCATCGCCGACGGCACGCCCTTCGGCAAGCGCGAAGACCATGGCGCCGACGAACGCGTCGCCGGCGCCGAGTGCGGAGACCGTCCTGACCTTCGGCGCCGCCATCCTGAACGACGCTTCGTTGGTCACAACCACCGATCCCTGCACGCCCATGGTGACGGC
>DASWHR010000149.1:0-2704 GCA_036398095.1 Actinomycetota bacterium | reverse complement strand
GGCGCGTCGCCCGCAACCAGCACCTCGTCGCCGAGGAGCGCGACCCAACGACCGACGTAGGGCCGAAGCGCGTCGGCGCCCGCGGTCCGGTACGGCGCCGCCGTTTCGGCTGCCCGTCCGGCTTTGGCGTCGCGGCCGCGTCCCGTCGCGAATCCGAGTCGCCGCAGGATCGAACGAGCCTGGTTTGTCGTGAAGTCGTTCCGGTCGAGTCCGGTGGCCAGAGCGATGATCTGCTTCGGCGGGAACCGCCGCCCCGCGACGACCACGAAATGGTCGCGGATCGGCTCGGGATACGCGTCGCGGCCAAGCCCCTCGATCCCGTCCCGGCTCAGCGCGAACGACCGCCCGGCGATTACGACCGATCGTCCTTTCGTCACACTTTTTATTATATCACTATCTGTCCTACACCCTGATCACCTCCAAGCCGGGCACCGAAAGGTAATCGTCGTCTTGCGTGACGACCGGAACGGCATGGACGATCGCGGTCGCGGCGATCCACGAGTCGTTGACCGGCATGGTCCGGCCGGCATCGCGCAACACGATCCGCAGCGACGCCCACGCCTCGGCAACGGCCTCATCGATCATCAGCGGTTGCAGCGCCAGCGCGGCCGTCAGCGTCGCGAGCCGACGCGCTCGCGCGGCGACATCCACTGCGCCGAGCACACCTGCGCGAAGCTCCGCCAGCGTGATCACCGATATCGCCAGGGAATCGGGAAGCGACTCGCTTCGGATCGGACGGCCGCTTTCGAGCGCGATGAAAAGGCTCGTATCCGCCAGACCGCGATCCGTCACAGCCGGATGTCGTCCGTGGTGTCCGGCATGAGGGCCGCGAGTTCGCCGGCAAGACTTGGGTCGGCCCGCCGAGACGCCAGGAGGCGTTCGAATTCGTCGCGGGGCATCCATGCGCGACGCCGCTGCGCCGGCATCAATATCGCGACCGGACGCCCGGCCACCGTGATCGTGACTTCTTCCCCTGCCTCAACTCGCTCAAGGACGGCGCGCGTCTGATTCCGAAGCTCCCGCGACGCGATTTCCATTCCCCAAGTGTAGCACATGTGCGACATCCTCTAAAACTTATCGAACATCTGTTCGTATCGTAGGGGGGGCGTCGGCGGCCAAGTCCATTTCGGGAAAAGCGGGAAGGGCCGGTCGTGAATATCCTGCCGCGGACATGAACGTCATCGTGGCGCCCGCAGGCTTCAAAGGGTCGATCGACGCGTCCGGCGCGGCCGAGGCGATCGCGGCCGGCGTCCGCACCGCCGGCGGCCACCCCGTCGTGATCCCCGTTGCCGACGGCGGCGAAGGCACGCTCGACGCCCTGGTCGCCGGTGCCGGCGGCACGATCATGGGCGTCATCGCGCGCGGCCCGCTGGGGCTTCCCGTCCGCGCGCACCTCGGCCGGCTTCACGACGGGACCGGCGTGGTCGAGATGGCCCAAGCCAGCGGCCTGATGCTCGTCCCCGCACGCGAGCGCGACGCGATGCGCGCCTCCAGTCAAGGCACAGGCGAACTCATCAAGGGCGCGATCGCGCGGCGTCCGCACACGATCGTCGTCGGCCTCGGCGACAGCGCCACCGTGGACGGCGGCATGGGCCTTGCGAAAGCGCTCGGCGCTCGCTTTCTGGACGAGGCGAACCGGCCGCTGGCCGACGGCGGCGGCGTGCTCGAACGACTCGCGCGCATCGAGATCGACGGCCTCGACGAGCGACTCGGCGACGTGACGCTGATCGCCGCCGCCGACGTGGACGCGCCCTTGATGGACGCCGCGAGGGTCTACGCGGCGCAAAAAGGCGTCAAAGCCGAAGATCTGCCGCTGCTGGAACGTGGATTGATGAACCTTGCGCGGCGTCTGGAAGACGACCTCGGCGCGGTGGGCGTGGCCGATCTGCCTGGCGCGGGCGCTGCCGGCGGATGCGGCGCGTTGCTCGCCGCGCTCGGCGCCACCATCCGTCCCGGCGCGCAGGTCGTGCTCGACGCGCTGCATTTCGCCGAGCGGATCGAAGGCGCCGCGCTGATCATCACCGGCGAAGGACGGATCGACGCGCAGACCGCACAGGGCAAGGCTCCCTTCGCGGTTGCGCGGGCCGCGCGTCGGGCCGGCATTCCATGCGTTGCGATCGCAGGGCAGGCGACGATAGCGGAAGGATTCGATGAAGTTCGCACCCTCGCCGGTCATTTCGGCGACGCCGGCGAGGCGATGCGCAACGCGCCGGTCGGACTTGAGCATGTGGCGCGGCGGCTCGTCGCGGAACGGATCCGAGCTTGACTCATCCCACCGTGCAACGCGTCGTCGATGCGGCCGCCGCTGCCGGCATCACTGCCGACGTCCGCGACTTTCCCGAAGGGACTCGCACCGCCTCCGACGCTGCCCGCGCCGTCGGCTGCGATGTCGCCGCGATCGTCAAGACGCTCGTGTGGATCGCCGACGGCGAGCCCGTCATCGCGATGGTGAGCGGTGCGAATCGCGTCGACCCGGCGAAGCTGGCGGTCGCGGCGGGTGCCGGCGAGGTCCGCCGCGCCACCGCCGATGAGGCGCGCGAGGCAACCGGTTTCGCAGTCGGGGGCACGCCGCCGTTCGGACATACCCGCCCGATTCGCTTCTTCATCGACCCGACGCTGCTCGCTCTGCCCGAAGTCTGGGTCGCCGCGGGCACGCCCACGACCGTCTTTGCGGTCGAGCCGGCAGCGCTGGCCGGAGCGACCG
>DASWHR010000148.1:0-23409 GCA_036398095.1 Actinomycetota bacterium | reverse complement strand
CGCTTTCGGCCTGTCGCGGATCCTGCTCGTCACGACCGCCAACGGCGCGTCGATGGTCGCGCTCGTCGCCGCGCTCGCCGTGCTGACCGTGGCCGGCGTCATCGCCTCTCGCGGCTTCCACGTCCCCGAGAAGTTCGCCGCCGGCGTCGCGTTCGTCGCGATCGTGGCCGGCGGAAGCGTCTTCGCCGCGACCATCGGCATCCGGCCGATCGAGCATCACTCGCCCGAACCGTCGTTCACCTTCAGTGCCGTCAACGCGATCTCGTTCGAACAGTCCGAGGCGACCGTCGAGGCCGCCGAGGAGCTGGCGATCCGCTTCACCAACAACGATCCGAACGCGCCGCACAATTGGGGCCTGCAGACCGATCCGACCTTCAACGCCTCGCCGGCGCTCAACGAGCCGGGTCCGGGAATCACGGCCGGACAGAGCATCGATTACGTGTTCGAAGGACTTCAGCCGGGCTCGTACTCCTACTTCTGCTTCATCCATCCGAACATGACCGGCGTCATGACGGTCACCGGCGAAGGCGAGGCCCCGCCGTCGCCATCGCCGTCGCCGGCCGCAACGGGATCGCCGGCCGCATCCCCGACGGCCTCGCCCTCGCCGGCGGCGAGCCCCACCGCTCCCCCGGCCGATTCGGTAGAGATCACCGCGAAGAACATCGCCTTCGACACCGACGCGCTCCTTCTGCAAGCCGGCGAGGAGATCTCGGTCACGTTCCACAACGAAGACGCGGGGACCCAGCACAACTTCGCGATCTATAGCATCGATCTGTCGCGCAAGATCTTCGATACCACCATCTTCTCCGGCGTCGAGACCAAGGCCGGAACGTTCACCGCGCCGGACCCGGGGAAGTACACGTTCCGGTGCGACGTCCACCTGCAGATGACGGGGACCGTGGTCTTCGAGTGATGGTTCCGCAGGATCCGGCCCGGCCGATCGGCCGCCGCGCATTCCTGAGGGCGGCCGGACTAGCCGGGATGGCGATCCCGCTGGCCGCGTGCACGTCCGGCAGACCGCAGCCGCCGGTGGGGCCTGCGTCGCCGTCCCCGACGCCGACGTCGGGAACCGACGCCGCCGGCGCGAGCGGCCTGAGAATCGGCGAAGAGATCCCGGCCGTGCGCTCGGAAGCCGTCGAAGGGCCCGAGGTGAAGCTCGAGCAGTATCGCGGCCATCCGTTTCTGATCAACTTCTGGGCGAGCGGATGCGAGCCGTGCCGCCGCGAGTTCCCGTTGCTCCGGGGCATGCTCGAACGCCACTCGGATCTTCCGATCGTCGGCATCGACGTGATGGACCGCAAAGAGGACGCCGCCGCGTTCGCGCAACAGGCCGACGCGACCTGGCCGAGCATCTGGGATCCGGACGGCTCGATCGCCGCGCAATTTCGCGTCCGGGTGCTGCCGGTGACCTACGCGATCGGCCGCAACTTCCGGTTAATCGACCGCCAGTTCGGCGAACTCACCCGCGAGCGCCTCGACCAGATGGTCGACGCGATGCTCAAGTCCTAGCCCAGCGCCCTTCGACAAAAGGGAAGCCGGTGCCTTGTGGGCACCGGCAAGGGGAGGAAGATCGGGTGGAGACTCAAGCGACGAAAGAGGCTGACGACGGGCCTTTGATCTTCCGGGCCGAAGTCCCCACCCGATCCGATAACGATCCGTCCCGGGCGAAGGTGACGCGATCGGCGGAGTTGCGAGCCCAGCCGGTTAAGCGTATGCTTTAAGCAGATGCTCAATCCGAAAGGGATGAAAGGGGTGCCGAGATGCAAGGCGATGGCTATCTCGTCGCGGTCTACGCGATCTATGCGCTGGTTGCGGTGGGTCTCACCGCGTGGCTCGCTCGAACGCTGTCCCGCAACGGGGCAGTCTTCCTCCGAGATGTTTTCGCGGACCGGCCGGGCTTCGCGGATGCGGTGAACCGTCTGCTCGTCGTCGGCTTCTACATGCTCAACCTCGGCTACGCGTTCTACGTCTTCCGCGCCGAACGAGGCATCGACGGCGTCGGCGCAGTCCAGTTCCTGGTCAACCGGCTGGCCCTGCTGCTGGTGACACTGGCACTGATCCACTTCGTCAACGTGGCCGTGTTCTGGAAGATCCGCGGCCGCACCGAACAACGTCACATGCCGCCGCCCATCGCCGCGCAAGTCGTGCTGGCCGCCGGCGACGCGCCTCCGGCCCCGCCCGCTCCTCCGGCCGTGCCGCGCGCGCCGCGTCGGCGGAAGGGATGACCAGATGGACCCGGCGCCGAAGCAACTGTGGGTGCTCTACGACGAGACCTGCGCGTTCTGCCGCCGCTGCTGCGAATGGCTCGCGACGCAGCCGTGCAGGATTCCCGTCGGACTGTTGCCGGCAGGATCCGACGAGGCGCGGCAGCGCTTCGGCGCGATGCCCTGGCTCGGCGAAGAGTTGATCGCCGTGGATGAGCGGGGCCGCGCCTGGGTCGGCCCCGCCGCGTTCCTCACGTGCCTGTGGGCGACCGCGCGCTACCGCGGCTGGTCCTACCGGCTGTCGGGGCCGGCGCTCGCACCGCTCGCGCGTCGCTTCTTCACGCTCATCTCGAAGCGGCGCGCGCGATGGAGCGGCTGGGTCGCCGGCGACGCAGACTGCGCGTGGTGCGGACCCGATACCCTGATCCCGTGACGACGCGCCGAAAGACGGGAAAGAAAACCGAAACCGACACGCGCGAGCGGATCCTCGACGCGGCCATGGAAACCCTTCGCGCGGAGGGCTTCACGCGAACCACCGCGCGCGAGATCGCCCGTCGGGGCGCCTTCAACCAAGCGCTGATCTTCTATCACTTCGGCTCGGTGCAAAAGCTGCTCTTGGAGGCGTTCCGCACCACGTCGTCCGCGCAGGTCGCCACCTACAAAGCCGCCGCCGCCGAGGTCTCGTCACTTTCGGATCTGGTGGCCATCGCGCGGCGGTTGCACGACGACGACGTCCAGAGCGGCACCGTCACCGCCGTCACGCAGCTCATGGCCGCATCCATCGGCGACCCCGCGGTGGGCGACTCTATCCTCGACCGGTTCGAGGAGTGGATCGAGCTGGTCCAGGATGCCTTGACGTCGGCGCTCGCCGGACACCCCATCGCCGCGCAGGTTCCCGCGCGCGAAGCCGCCTACGCGATCTCCGCGTTGTTTCTGGGCATCGAGCTGATGACGCGCCTGGATCCCGAGCGCAGCGAAGCCGACAAGGTCTTCGAGATGATGTCGAGCGTCGCCACGCTGATCGAAGCGTTCTTGCCGGCGCTGTCGCCGCAACAGTCTTCGATCGCAGCATCCACGCTGCAACGCTTCCAAATCGAAGGCGAGGGGTCCGGTTAGCCGGATTGCCGGAACGGATCCTCGATCGGCTTTCGCCGAGAGTCGATCTCGCTCCGGATCTCGATGAGCGGCGCCGCGGCCACGTAGAACCGTCCGCGACGCTCGCCGCGGGGCTCGAGCAACCCTCGATCGACGAGGGCCGCGAGGTCCTTCGTCGCGACGAGATCGCTCACGTCGGCATCGATCCGATACATCGCGTTCCGCACGCGAAAACCGACCGTCGCCAAGTACAGCGCGGACACAACGCGTTCGGGCAGGCGCTGCTGCTTGGCCAAGGACTCGAGCAAGTTCCATGCATGCTCGGTCTGACTGATGCGTTCCTGGACGGTGCGCGCCTGCCGGTAATGCGCGGTGAGCGTGAACCGCACCCATGGCCGCGCGTCGCTTTCGGGATGCCAGGCCCCGCGTCCGACCTCTGCCAGCACGTCGTAGTACGCGGGCGTGTTGCGTCCCAGGTATTCCTCGATGCTCGCAAACTCGGGGACCAGGATGCCCTCGCGCGCCAGCACCAACGTCTGGAGTGCGCGCGCCATCCGTCCATTCCCGTCACGGAACGGGTGGACCATCGCGAGGTTGAGGTGCGCCATCGCGGCGCGCACCATCGCAGGCACATCGCTCTTGGCGTTGAGATCGTCGACGAGTTCGGCCATCAGACCGGGAACTGCGATCGCGTCCGGGCCTTCGTAGACGATCTGGCCGGTGTCGTCGTCGCGGACGTAGATCACGCCGGGACGCCACCGGCCCGGACTCTTGTCGAGCGCGTAGTGGAGCATCATGAAGTGCAGCGACTTGATGAGCCCTTCGCTGTAGAAGAAGTGCGGGTCGTCTGCGATCTGCAGGATGTAGGTCATCGCGTTGCGATAGCCGATGACCGCAGCCTTCGTTTCTTGCTCGGCATCGAGGGACTCCTCGTCTTCCATCAGCGCGATCGACAGGGCGTCGTCGAGCGACACTTCGTACCCTTCGATCGAGTTCGAGCCCCTGATGTTGCGCGCGAATAGGACCCGTCGAAGCAAGCCCGTCCACCGACGGCGCTCTGCGGTGGCGTAGCGAAGCGATTTGCGAAGCTCGTCGATCCGTTCAAGGACTTGCTGCTCTTCTGCGCTCAACGCCGGGGCCGAAAACAACATGGGGTAATCTCCTTATCAACCCTATGGTATAGGGATACTATCCCTCTAGGGTAGAGTTGACAACAAGATAAAGAAGGGGCGGACCGCTCGGGCCCGCCCCTTCGTTTTGCTTCGACGTGTTCTTAGAACTCGTCGTGGCCGCCCATGCCGGGCGCGGCCGGAGCGGGGTTCTTCTCCGGCTTCTCCGCGACGACGGCTTCCGTCGTGAGGAACAGGGCCGCGATCGACGCCGCGTTCTGCAGCGCGGAGCGCGTCACCTTCGCCGGGTCGATGATCCCGACCTTGAACATGTCCACGTACTCGCCGGTGTCGGCGTTCAGGCCCCAGCCCTGATCCAGGCCGCGAACCTTCTCGACGACGACGCCGCCCTCGATGCCGGCGTTCTCGGCGATCTGCTTCACCGGGTACTCGAGCGCCTTGTAGACGATCGACGCGCCGGTCTTCTCGTCGCCGTCCAGATCGAGCTTGGCGAGCACGGACTGCGCCTGCAGCAGCGTGACGCCACCGCCGGCGACGATGCCCTCTTCCACCGCGGCCTTGGTCGCCGAGACGGCGTCCTCGATGCGGTGCTTCTTCTCTTTCAGCTCGACCTCGGTCGCGGCACCGACCTTGATCACCGCAACGCCGCCCGACAGCTTCGCCAGACGCTCCTGCAGCTTCTCACGGTCGTAGTCCGAGTCGGTCTTTTCGATCTCGGCCTTGATCTGGTTGATGCGGCCCTTGATCTGGTCCGCATCGCCCGACCCCTCGACGAGCGTGGTCTCGTCCTTGGTGACGACCATCTTGCGGGCGCGGCCCAGCATGTCGAGCGTGGTGTTCTCCAGCTTGAGGCCGACCTCTTCGCTGATGACCTGGCCGCCGGTCAGGATCGCGATGTCCTGCAGCATGGCCTTGCGACGGTCGCCGAAGCCCGGCGCCTTCACGGCCAGCGAACGGAACGTGCCGCGGATCTTGTTCACGACCAGCGTCGCGAGCGCTTCGCCTTCGACGTCCTCGGCGATGATCACGAGCGCCTTGCCCGTCTGCATGACCTTCTCGAGGATCGGCAGCATGTCCTTCACGGCCGAGATCTTCGAGTTGGCGATCAGGATGTACGGGTCTTCGAGCACCGCTTCCATGCGCTCGGGGTCGGTCACGAAGTAGGGGCTGATGTAGCCCTTGTCGAAGCGCATGCCCTCGACGAGTTCGAGTTCCAGGCCGAAGGTCTGCGACTCTTCGACGGTGATGACGCCGTCCTTGCCGACCTTGTCCATCGACTCGGCGATCATCGCGCCGATCTCGGGGTCGTTGTTGGCCGAGATCGCGGCGACGTGGGCGATCTCGTCCTTGTCCTCGATCTCTTTGGCGGCACCCTTGATGTGCTCGACCACGCGGTCGACGGCCTTCTCGATGCCGCGCTTGAGGCTCATCGGGTTGGCACCGGCCGCGACGTTCTTGAGGCCCTCACGCACCATCGCGCGGGCCAAGACGGTCGCGGTGGTGGTTCCGTCGCCGGCGACGTCGTTGGTCTTCTTGGCGACTTCCTTCACGAGCTCGGCACCGATCCGCTCGACCGGGTCCTCCAGCTCGATCTCCTTCGCGATGGAAACGCCGTCGTTGGTGATCGTGGGGGCGCCCCACTTCTTCTCGATGACTACGTTGCGGCCCTTCGGGCCGAGCGTAATGCGAACCGCGTCGGCAAGGGTGTCCATACCCTTTTCGAGCGCCCGCCGCGCCTCCGAATCGAAGACGATCAGCTTGGCTGCCATCCATCCCTCCCTTTCCGATTTCGCCCCGCGGGGGATCGCCCCGCGAGTCGCTTCCAATTCCTTCCAGGTGATTCGCTAGCACTCGGCATACGAGAGTGCTAACGCCTTTATAGGGGGAGGGGCGGGGTGTTCGCAAGTCCCGTTCGGCGCCCCGGCCGGCCGGACCGCCGCCGGGATGCGAAGAGGGCCCCGCATCGCGAGGCCCTCTTGGCGGAAAGTGGTGCGAGTTACTTCTTCTTCTTGGCAGCAGACTTCCGCCGCGTGGTCTTGCGAGCGGTCCTCTTCTTCGCCGTCGTCTTGCGTGCGGCGGCGGTCTTCTTGCGACCCGCCTTCTTTGCCGCACGCTTCTTCGCGGGCTTGCGCGCTGCCGTCTTCTTCGCAGCGGGCTTGCGCGCCGCAGTCTTCTTCGCAGCACGCTTCTTCGCAGCACGCTTCTTCGCGGGCTTGCGCGCTGCGGTCTTCTTGGCCGCGGGCTTGCGCGCCGCGGTCTTCTTCGCGGCCCGCTTCTTCGCAGCTCTCTTCTTCGCTGGCACTATGTGCCACCTCCTCCGTTCGGGAGAAGTGCGTTTCACCATAGAAACGCAACCGCGGGAACTCTAACCATCAAATACGGAATGTTCAAGGTTTTCGGGAGGTTTTCCCGCCGGACGCGATTGCGTGCGAAGACGCTCAGGTGGCGCGAAGCGGCGTTGCGGCGGGTGCCATCACCGGCCACAGAAGCGGCTGCATCTGCACGTGACGCTCGACGAGCTCGGCCAGCGTCGTGCGTTCGAACACGTCGCGCACGGCCGCTTCCACCTTCGTCCACAGCTCCTGCAGGCCGCAGTGATGGGTCTGCGGACACGACTCGTCGTGCGGGTCCATACAGAACATCGCCGACAGCGGGCCTTCGAGCACTTCGACCACCTCGGAGACGCGAACCTCGGACGCGTCGCGCGCAAGTTCGCACCCGCCGCCTGCGCCGCGCGTCGAGGCGACGATCCCGGCCTTGTGCAGCGACGCCAATTGGTGCTCAAGGAACCGCAGCGGGATCCGCTGGTGGGTGGCGATCTCGCGGGCCGGGATCGGGCCGTCCCCCCGGCGAGAGGCAAGCTCCATCAGCGCGCGGAGCCCGTATTCGGTGCGGAGCGAAAATCGCAACATGGCCCGAAAACCCCTTGTTTTCCTAGGAAAATGCTACCGCGAACCGGGTCGCGGGGCAATGGGGGCCGGTCGTCAACCGCCGGCCACCGCGGGGATGATCGACACGCTCGTGCCTTGGGGAAGGGGCGTGTCGAGGCCCTGAAGGAAGCGAATATCCTCGTCGCCGACGAACACGTTCACGAAACGACGGACCTCGCCGGTGTCCTCGCAGATGCGGGCCGCGAATCCGGGGTGGGCCGCCTCGAGCGCGGCGATCATCTCGCGGACGCTCGACGCCTCGACGCCGACCTCGGAAACGCCCCCGGTCATCGTGCGAAGCGGTGTTGGAATCCTGACCTTCACGCTCACGTCGCCCGCCTCCTTGGGGGAATCCTAGCCGTCCAGGTTCGCCGACGACGCGAACTCGTCGAGCGACGGCCCGATCGTCATCGTCGGGCGCGCGATGTCGGCCACCGCGTCGACCGTCTTGAGCCCGTCGCCGGTGATCAAAGCGACCGTCCGTTCCTCCGGACGGACGATTCCGGCCTCGGAAAGTTTTTTCAGCGTTGCGACCACAACGCCCCCCGCGGTCTCCGCCCAGACCCCTTCGGTCCGAGCGAGCAGACCGATGCCCTCGACGACTTCGCGGTCGGTGACGTCGTCCATCCCCCCGCCCGTTTCGCGAACCGCCCGAATCGCGTAGTACCCGTCGGCGGGGTTTCCGATCGCGAGCGACTTGGCGATCGTGTCGGGCCGGACCGGACGGATGTGCTCGGCGCCGGCCTTGAACGCGGTCGAGATCGGAGCGCATCCGGTGGCTTGCGCGCCGGAGATCCGCGTCGCATGCCCGTCCAGAAGACCGACCGTGACCAACTCGTCCAGCCCCCGCTTGATCTTGGTCAGAAGCGAGCCGCTCGCCATCGGCGCCACGACGTGGTCGGGCGCGTGCCAGCCGAGCTGTTCGGCGATCTCGAAGGCGAGCGTCTTGGATCCCTCGGCGTAGTAGGGGCGGATGTTGACGTTGACGAACGCCCAGGGATACTCGCCGGCGATCTCGCTGCAAAGCCGGTTCACGTCGTCGTAGGTTCCCTTGACCGCGACCAGCTTCGGACCGTAGACGGCGGTGCCGACGATCTTGGCCGGCTCCAGATCGTAGGGGACGAAGATGTAGGCGTCCATGCCGGCGTTGGCGGCGTGCGCCGCAACGGCGTTGGCCAGGTTGCCGGTCGAGGCGCACGCGACGACGCTGTAGCCGAATTCGCGCGCGATCGTTAGCGCGACCGACACGACGCGATCTTTGAACGAGTGGGTCGGGTTTGCCGTGTCGTTCTTGATCCACAGGTCCCGCAGCCCCAGCGCCGCGCCCAGACGCGGCGCAGGTCGCAGCGGCGTGAAGCCGGCTCCCAGATCCACGCGGTGCTCGTCCAGGCCGGGCAGCAAGTCCGTGTAACGCCACATCGAGCGCGGACCCGACTCGATCCGCTCGCGGGTGAGGCGGCTGCGGATGCCGTCGTAGTCGTAAACGACCTCAAGCGGGGCGAAGCAGAACTCGCACACGTGAAGCGCCGCCGCGGGGTAGTCCCGCGCGCACTCACGGCAACGAAGTCCCTCGATCGCGCCCATACACTGCAAAGAATAGGGAATTCGCAGCCCCCGCGCATTTTGAAAGCCTTGGGCGGGCCCGGATCGTATGATTTCCGCCGTGCCGGCTTCCTTCGAACCGCCAGACGGGGTCACCGTCGTCTACTCGGATCTTGACGGCACGATGCTGGGCGCGGGCGGCTCGTTCGTGCACGGCCCCGACGGCGCCGCGACGCTGGAGCCCGCCCGGACGCTGATCGCGGCGCTGGCCGCGGGCATCGAGATCGTTCCCTGCTCGGGCCGAGGCATGCCCGGCATCGCCGGCGACGCGCGCCTCATGGGCCTGCCGACGGCGATCGGCGAGATGGGCGCGGTGATCTCCTACGACGGCGGCCGCACGATCGAGACGCACCTGGGCGCGTACCCCGGTGGTGCGGAGCATCCCTTCGCGCTGATGCACGACAGCGGCGCGATCGATCTGATCACGCGGCGGTTCCGGCTCGAGCCGCACGGGCAATGGGCGCGCAAGCGCGAATACACGGCGCTGCTGCGCGGGCTCGCCGACCCCGCGGAGGTCGATGCGGCACTCGCCGAGGCCGGCATGGGCTGGTGCACACTTGCCGACAACGGCGTGCTTCACTCCGCGTATCTGGATCTGCCGCCGCGAACCGCGCACGTGTATCACCTGATGCCGCATGGCGTGTCCAAGGGTGCGGCCATCGCCGCCGACCGCCGCCGTCGCGACATCCCGCGCGAGCGATGCGTGGCGCTGGGCGACTCGCTCGCCGACCTGACGATGGCGCCGCACGTGGCGGTCATGGCGCTGACGGCGGATGCCGTCGCCGACGATCCTGCGCTGGCCGAAGCCGCGGCGGGTCTGCCCAACGTCGCCGTCACCGAACGGCCGGGCAATCTCGGCTGGACGGACGCGATCGCGGCCGTGCTCGCCGCGCCGCGCTAAACCACCTCATTTCGGGCCCCACCGGGTTCAAGCGCGGCGTCGCGCCGTCCGATATCGGATGCGAGATGCGTATTCCTTCACCATCGCGTTCGCGGACGGCGCCCGTCGTCTGCGAGTTCGCGCGCGCCGTTCGGTGCGGCTCGATCCCGCGGAACCCGGGGCGCTCGCGCCTGCGCCGCGGATGCCGGCCTGCCCCCCGCCGGCTCGCGCGTCGGTGACAATCGGACAAAGCACAACCCAAGCATAGGAATCGCTTCCGCCGAAGGGGGGTACTAGCATGGCCATGATGTTGACTCCGGTCCCGCTTCCCCCGAAGTCGCTCGGGGACTACGCGTCGGTTTCCGGCCGCGACCTCGTCGCCGGACTGCGTGTTCGCGCCGCGCCGTTCAACGGCGTGCGGATCCTGCACATCAACTCCACCGCCTTCGGCGGCGGCGTCGCCGAGTTGCTGCACACGCTGATCCCGCTTCAGCGCGATCTGGGCATGGAGGCGGACTGGCGCGTGATCCAGGGGCATGAACCGTTCTTCAACGTCACCAAGGCGATGCACAACGCGCTGCAAGGGGCCGCGGTGCCGTGGGATGACGCGATGATGCAGGAGTATGCGCGCGTCAACCTCGAGAACGCCGAAGCGCTGGACACCGCGTACGACTTCATCGTCGTGCACGACGCGCAGCCGGCAGGCATGATCGAAACGCTCGCTCCTCGGTACCCGAATGCGAAATGGATCTGGCGCTGCCACATCGATCTGACCGAGGTCTACGAACCGGTCTGGCAGTTCGTCAAGGCGAAGGTGGAGCGCTACGACGCCGTTGTGTTCACGATGAACGAGTTCGTCCGGCCGGATCTGAAGACCGCCAAGGTGTTTCTGATCATGCCCACGATCGACCCCCTGTCGCTCAAGAACGTCGCGCTCGAGCCGGACATGCTCGATGCGGTGCTGACCGGGTATGGCATCGACGCATCGCGACCGATGCTGCTGCAAGTCTCGCGCTTCGATCCGTGGAAGGACCCGTTCGGCGTCATCGACGCGTACCGACTGGTCAAGGAATCAGTTCCCGATGCGATTCTCGTGCTTGCCGGATCCATGGCGCACGACGATCCCGAAGGAGTGGAGTACTGGCAGAAAACGGCCGAGCACGCCGCCGGGGACCCCGACATTCACATGCTCTCCAACGTGGACGGCGTCGGAAACATCGAGATCAACGCGTTCCAACGCTCCGCCGATGTCGTGATCCAGAAGTCGCTTCGCGAAGGCTTCGGCCTGACGGTCGCCGAAGCGATGTGGAAGTCCAAACCGGTGATCGGCGGCAACGTCGGCGGCATCCGCGCGCAGATCCAGGAAGGGCGAACCGGCTATCTGGTTTCGTCCGCCGAAGACTGCGCCGACCGCGCGTTGACGCTGCTGCGCGACGCCGACGCGGCGCGCGCGATGGGCGCGGCCGCCCGCGATAGCGTGCGCGAGCGCTTCCTGTCCACGCGCTGGCTCGACGACTTCATCGGCATGCTCGAATCTCTCTCGTGAGCGAACGCGGCTCCTTCGAACAGGCGGGCCTGGTCTTCGTTTCCAATCGCGGCCCGATCCAGTTCGACGACGAAGGCGTTCCGCATCGGGGCGCCGGCGGCCTGGTGACGGTTCTTTCCAGCGCGTTGATCGAGCGGCAATCGGCGTGGATCGCCGCCGCGATGAGCAAAGGCGACCGGTCGCGCACAGGCCTCGTCGCGCCAGAAGAGACGGGACTGGACGGCGTCTGGGTCAAGCTGCTCGACATTCCCGCGAAGGAATACGACCCCTACTACAACCGCCTGTCGAATCGTGTCCTGTGGTTCGTCCACCACTACCTGTTCGATCCGCCGAGGACGCCGGTCTTCGACGAGGACGACGCGGCCGCCTGGGACGCCTACGTGGACGTCAACGCACGGTTCGCCAGATCGGTCGCGGAAACGGCGCCCGAGGGCGCGCTGTGCTTCGTGCAGGACTATCACCTTGCGCTTGCGCCCGCGCGGATCCGCGAGCTGCGTCCCGACTTGAAGATCGCGCATTTCTGGCACATTCCCTTCGCGCAGCCCGACTATTTCCGCATGCTTCCCGATGAATGGTCGCGCGCGCTGCTCGACGGACTGCTCTCGTCCGACCTCACCGGCTTCCAGACGACCCGGTGGGCCGACGCGTTCCGATGGAACTGCAAGGACCTCCTGGGGGCGCGCACGGGCGACAAGTGGGTCAAGCACGCCGGGAACCGCACGCGCGTGGGCGTCTACCCCGTCGGGATCAACGGAAAGCATCTGCTCGCGGCGGCGGCCTCGCCCGAGGTCGGCGCCGAGCGCAAGGCGCTCGCCGACTGGGCCGGCGGGCGTCGCTTCGTGCTTCGCGTCGACCGCACCGAGCTTTCGAAGAACATCCTGCGCGGCATGATGGCCTTCGAAGCCCTCCTGGATCGGCGGGCCGACCTCCGCGGACGCGTCGCACACCTGGCGTTGATGGCTCCGTCGCGGGGCACCATCCCCGAATACGGGGAATACACCGACCAGTGCCTTGCCGCCGCCGATCGCATCAACAAGCGCTTCGGAGCCGACACCGTTCGCGTGGACGTCGAGAACGCGATCCATCGCGCCTACGCCGCCTACGGCCTCTACGACGTGCTCGTCGTCAACCCCGTCTTCGACGGCATGAACCTGGTCGCCTTCGAAGGGCCGATCCTCAATCGTCGCGACGGCCAGCTGGTGCTGTCGCAAAACGCCGGCGCCTACTCGCGCCTGGCGCCGGCCGCCTACGGCGTCAATCCCTTCAGCGTGGACGCGACCGCATCCGCGATCGCCGACGCGATCGACGCGCCCGCCGACGAGCGTCGCGAGCGAGCGAAGCGGCTGCGGCGTCTGGCTCGATCGCATCGTCCCGCGCGGTGGTTGCTGGCGCAGATGCGGGACGTGCAGCGCGCCGCCGACGAGCGCGGCCGTTAGCCTAGGAGTCCAGGCTCCGAAGGATCCGGACCACATCGGCGGGTCCGTCCACCAGCACGTCGGCCTCGTCGGCGAGCTGCGGCGGCGACTCGGCCGTGACCACCCCGATCACGCACGAGACACCGAACGCGCGGACGGCGCGCATCGCCGCGATATCTCCCAGATCGTCGCCGCAAAACATCGCCGCCTCGATCCCGTGCTCGGCGGCGATCCGCGCGACCGCGGTGCCTTTGTCGGTCGCAAGCATCGGACGGATCTCGACGACCCGCCGGCCGCCGTGCGCAGCCAGCCCGGCGTCCTTCGCGACGTCGGCGACGATCGCCGTCACGATACGCTCGGCGGCCTCCGGATCGGGCGCACGCCGGACGTGCACGGCAACGCCGAGTCCCTTGCGTTCGACCGTCACACCCTCGTGATCGCGAAGCAATTCCTCGAGCGTTCGCGCGGCCCGCTCGATCGCCGTCCGCGCGGCGGCGGCGTCCGGCATGGGGCGCACGCGACGACCGAAGCGCTCTTCGAGCCCGTGCACTCCCGCGATCCGCAGCCCCGGCGCGCGCAGGCGACGAGCGACGTCGCTCGCGGCTCGGCCGGTGACGATCGCGACGACGGCATAGCGGAGCGCCAGACGGGAAAGCACCGGTCCGGCGCCGCGCCACGGGCGCGCTTCCTCGGGGACGTCGACGATCGCCGCAAGGGTGCCGTCGAAGTCGGTGAAGATGCCCGCCCGCTCGGGCGGCACGGCCGCGAACGCGCGCAACGAGGGATGCCGTTCGTCTTTCATCGAATGCGGCCCACGCTACCAGCGGGCTCGGCCGCGCGTCCTAGACTGCGTGCGTGGGCGTGATTTCCAGAGCCGGCACGGGCCGGCGCGGGCCGTCGGCGCTGCTCGCGCTCGCCGTGGGCGCGTCGCTTTCGGCGTGCGCGGCGCCGCGAATCACGCTCACGCCCCGATTCCCCGACGGCGAGGTGCGGATCTACCGCTTGGTCGCCGACGCGCGCACCGTCATCGACGCGCCCGGCATCGACGCGCCCGGCATCGGGTCGGGCGAACGGACGGTGCTCCGCGCCGATGTGCGCATCCGTCTGGGACGCTCCGCCGGCAGCCGGACCGCGACGCTGACGTTCACACCCACCGGGTTCGAGCGAGACGGCACGCAGGCCGAGCCCCCGGCCGAGCAGTCGGCCGAGATCGTCTTCGACGACACCGGCCGCGTCGAGTCGGTCACCGCCGCCGGCGACGGCTCGGTCCCGTTCGGAGGATCGCCCGACGACATCGGCACCATCTTCGGCTCGACCATCGCGCGTGGGCCCGCGCGGATCGCACAACGATGGTCCGAGCCGCTTGCCGATGGAACGGGGCGACGGCGTTCCCGCGTCGCGGCGCTTCGCTGGGTCGGCGGCTACCGCTGCGCCGTCGTCGAGTCGGCGACATCGCGGCCGGTCGAACGAGTCCGCGAAGCCGGCGGCTCGACGATCAGGCTGATCGGAACAGAGACGGCGCTCGTGGAGTCCGCGTTCGCTTTCGACAACGGATTTCCCGTTCGCGTCAAGGCCGTCGCGAGCGGCGTCTTCGATATCGCCGGGGCTCCCGGGCAAGGCACGGTCACGATCGAATCCACGACCACGATGACGCTGCTGGACCGCGAAATCGCGGCGCCGCGACCTACGGCGACGGCGACGGCGACGGCGCGGAATAGTCGCCGCCCAGCACGATCGTGAGCATCACGTCGGTGTCGAACGCCGACGGAGCGGGCGCGATCTCGGTGAGCTCCGGGAACCGGCGGCGAAGCTCCTCGGCCTCGTCCTGCGAGTCCGCCCGATAGTAGATCGTGGACGTGGCCGGACGATCGTCGGTGTTGCCGATCTTCGGGTCGGGATAGCCTTCCGCGGCCGCGCGGTCGGCCATGTTCCGGGCCAATCCCGGCCGGCCGGTCCCGTTGAGCGCACGCAGCGTCGTTTCGGACACCGGCGTGATCTGGACCGTTTCGGACGGCGTCGGAGTCGCGGTCGGCGTGGACGACGCCGTCGGGACCGTGGTGGCCGGCGTGCTCGCCGGCGGTGTTCGGAGCACGACGGCTTCGCCGTCGTCGCCGCCGGCGTTCAGCGCGACGACCGCGATGCCCACGACGATCGCGAGCGCGACGAGCGCGCCGCCGACCGCCGTTCCGAGCGAGATCAGGAACGACTTCGACGAGACGGGCGCGTGCCGGCCGGGCACCGGAATCCCCTACTCGCGAACGCCCAAGCGCTGCGCGGCGCGGCGACGCTTGCGAGCGTCGCGCATCCGCTGGAGGCGCTTGACGAGCATCGGGTCACAGGCCATTGCTTCGGGCGAGTCGATCAGCGTGTTCAGGATTTGGTAGTAGCGGGTCGCCGAGACAGCGAAGCGATCGCGAACCACTCGCTCCTTCGAGCCGGGATGCTTGAACCACTCGCGCTCGAACGCAAGGATTTCACGCTCGCGCTCGGTGAGTTCGCCCGGCGTGCGCACGTCGTCGACTTCGTCGATTCCCATGACGGGCCCGATTCTGCCACACTCGGCGCCCGCTGCGGGGGATCCGGGAACGCCCAGCGTGAGAGCGGGGCTCCCCTGCCCACCGACCGTGGCCGGCTCCTGCCCGGGGTCGCTCACGGGAACAGGCCTCGAACCCGATGCGCCTCGGCCACGCGTCCGATGCCGATGGCAAGCGCCGCCAGCCGCAAACGCACGCCGTGCTCTTCGGCATAGGCGCGCGACTGCTCGTAGCTGCGCTCCATCAAACCGTGCAGCCGCGTGTTGACCTCGTCTTCGGACCAGAAATACGCGGCGATGTCCTGCACCCATTCGAAGTAGGACACGGTCACGCCGCCGGCGTTGGCAAGCACGTCGGGAACGACCAGGATGCCACGCTCGTCCAGGATGTGGTCGGCTTCGCGCGTCGTCGGCCCGTTCGCACCTTCGACCACGATCCGAGCGCGCACGCGATCGGCATTGCTTTGCGTGAGCTGATCTTCGATCGCCGCCGGGACGAGCAGGTCGCAGTCGATCGTGAGAAGCTCGTCGTTGGTGATCGCGTCGCCGTTCGGAAAGCCGGCGACGGTTCCGTTTTCGTCGCGGTAGCGAAGCAGCGCCGACGGATTCAACCCCCGCGAGTTGAAAATCCCGCCCTTGAAGTCGCTGATTGCGACAACCGTGCAGCCCACATCGTGAAAGAGCTGCGCGGCGAACCCGCCGACCTTTCCGAATCCCTGCACGGCCACGCGCAAGCCGTCCACGTGCATGCCCAACTGCTTGACCGCCATCAGCGCGGCGAACGTCACGCCACGGCTCGTCGCGCCGCCGCGTCCGAGCGAGCCCCCGACCGAAACCGGCTTGCCGGTCACGACGCCGGGAACCGAATACCCGGTGTTCATCGAGTACGTGTCCATGATCCAGGCCATGATCCGCTCATCGGTATTCAGGTCGGGCGCCGGCACGTCGCGCTCTGGACCGATGAAGGGCAAGATCTCGCTGGCGTAGCGGCGCGTCATGCGTTCCAGCTCGCCGTCGGAGAGGCGCTTCGGATCGACGACGACGCCACCCTTCGCGCCACCGTAGGGGATCCCGACGATCGCGGATTTCCACGTCATCCACATCGCCAGCGCCTTGACTTCGTCGAGCGAAACGTCGGGGTGGTAGCGGATGCCCCCTTTGGCCGGCCCCCGCGACAGATCGTGGTGCACGCGGTACCCGGTGAACACCTCGACCCGACCGTCGTCCATCCGCACCGGAATCGAGACGGTCAAGATTCGCTTGGGTCGCCGCAACACTTCGTGCAGGTTCGGATCGAGCTTCATGTGCGCGGCGGCCTCGTCCAACTGGGACAAGGCCGTCGTCCATGCGTCGCTCATGGCGGGTAGTGTATCCGCCCATTGAACGGCCCCCACCCCGTCGGGCCATGCGTTCCGTCCGAATTCGCGCCGGATGCCGGACGAGCGGGCGGGTCCTGATTGGCTATAAACCAGCCCGCCGCAGCGCCGATAGAAAGAGAATGGAACAGGGGGTCAGGGTCCTCCACGTCGTTCTCGCCGTCGCCTTCCTCGGAGTAGGAATCGCTGCCGTTCGGGCGGCGATTCGGCGACCCAATCCTCGGACACGGGCGCTCGCCGGGGCGCTCGGCCTTCTGGGGATCCTGCCGGCCCTCGCCCTGCTCGGACAGATCGCCCCGCAACCGGTCGCCACCTGGGCCATGCGCGCGCGCTTACCGATCGCGGCGGCTTCGGGGCTCGCCCTGCTGGTGTTTCGCCATCGCCTGATGCCCCTTCCGCGCGGGGTCCTCGGTGCGCTCGCGGCCGCCGCCGCCGCATCCACCGCCGCCGCGCTCGCCTCGGGGCTGACGTCGGCGGGGCCGCGCGGATCCGTTCAACTCGCAGCCGTGATCAGCGTCGAGGTTTTCTGGCTCGCGTGCGTCGGCGAACCGATCATCTGCTTCTGGCGTACGTCCACGCACCGGCCGGTCATCCAGCGAGCGCGGCTTCGCTCGTTGTCGGCCGGCTACCTCGGCATCGTCGTCGTCGCCGTCACCTCGCAACCGCGCCACCATCACCTGGGGTTGCTGCTGCTGTCGGGGATCATCGCGAGCCTGGTGGTGCCGCTGCTGTGGATCGCGCTGCATCCGCCGGCGTGGCTGCGCCGCTCGTGGCAGGCGCGCGAACGCGTCTCACGCGCGGCGTTCGACGCGATGGTGCGATTCGTCGGCGACGAGTCCTCGCTCGCCGATCGAGGCTTGACGTGGGCGCGAGCGATCATCGGGGGGGAAGGAGGAGCGCTGATCGACGACGAAGGTCGCATCGTGACATCGGCCGGAATCGACGACGTCGATGTGGTCGCGCTGGCCGCCGGCGCCGGGCAGCACGCGGCGCTGATCCCGATCGGTGGAGGCTCAGCCGTGGTTGCGCCGATCCCGCTCGACTCGGGGACCGGCCGGCTCATCGTGATGTCCGGGCCGTTCTCACCGCTGTTCGACGAACACGAGACGGACGAGATCGCGACCTTCGCGGCGACCTTGGCGATCGCGATCGACCGTGTCCGCACACAACGCAGACACCGCGATCAATCAGAGCACTATGCCGGAGTCGTTCAGGCGATGGGCGACCTCGGCGAAGGATTCATCGTCACCGACGGACGGCGGCTCGTCCACGCCAACGACGCCTACTGCCGGATCACCGGCTATTCACTGGACGAGTTGATGGCCATGCCGGCGCTCGCCGCGCTCGCCCCACCAGACGAACTGGAGCGGCTCGCCGAGCGCAGGACGGAGCGCATGAACGGCGGACCGGTGGTCGAGCACTACGAGTCGGCCCTGATTCGCAAAGACGGGACGCGGGTCGACTTGGAGGTGTCGATGAAGATCCTCGGCACGCAAGACGATCCGTCGATTGTGTGCATCATCCGCGACATCACAGACCGGAAGCGCGCCGAAGAGCAGCTTCGCAACGCCTTCGATCGCGAGCATGAAGCGGTCAGCCGGCTGGAGGCGCTCGACGAGATGAAGAACGCCTTCCTGTCCGCGGTCTCGCACGAGCTGCGGACGCCGCTGACCGGCGTTGTGGGCTTCGCGCGGACGCTGCAGACGCTCGGCGACACGATGGATCCGGCCGAACGAACCACCGTGATCGACCGGCTGAACTCCAACGCCGCGAAGCTCGACCGATTGCTGGCGGATCTGCTGGACCTGGACCGGCTCAGCCGCGGAATCATCGAACCGAAGCGCCGGCCGGTCGATCTGGGCGATCTGGTCCGTTCGGTCGTGCGGGAGTTCCGCGCGTCATCGGGACGCGAGGTCGTCGTGAACGCAGACCCGGTCGTCGCCGACGTCGACCGCGCCCAGATCGAACGCGTCGTCGAGAACTTGGTGACCAACGCGGCCCGTCACACCACCGACGGCACGCCGATCTGGGTGATCGTCAACGAAACACCGGCCGGCGGGCTGATCGTCGTCGAAGACGCGGGACCCGGCGTCCCCGACGAGCTCCGCCGCGAGATCTTCGAGCCGTTCCGGCAGGGGCCGTCGCTGCGGGCACACTCGCCGGGCGTAGGCATCGGTCTCGCGCTCGTCCGGCGCTTCATCGATCTGCACGGCGGCACCGTCGAAGTCGCGGAACGCAAAGGCGGCGGCGCATCGTTCCGCGTGCATCTGCCTCGATCGGCGGGCCGGATGAAGCCGTTGCGCGGACGCAGCCGGCCGCGCCGCCCCGCCGGCGCATCGGCCGGCGCATCGGCCGGCGCCCCGCAGGATCCCCCGGCGTCACAACCGGCATGGCATGATGGTGCCGGCAACGCTGGGGTAGCTCAATCCGGCAGAGCAGCTGATTTGTAATCAGCAGGCTGTGGGTTCGAATCCCATCCCCAGCTCGATCTGCCGCCCGCTCAGCCTTTAGCGCTGGTCGAGCGGGAGCGCGAACAGTCGGGACAAGATCAGATCGGTATCGGCCGGCACGTCCGCCGGGCTGATTCCCGACGTTCCCGTTCGCGAGTCGTAGAACACAACGAACTTGTGGTACTCGTTCGGTCCGAGCGACACGATCGACGGATAGCCGAAGTCGCTCCAATTCTTCGTCTGCCCCAAACCTTCGACGCTCACACGCTCGGTGGACATGAACGTGCTTTGGTAGATGGCACGGCCGCGCGGCCACCACGAAGGCTTGCCGAACACGACCGACGACGACGCGAAGGCGACGTTGATGGTGTAGTCGCGGCGGTCGACCGTCACGAGCGCAAGGCGGCCTCCTCCGACGTTCGCCGCCCAGGGCACCATCCCGCGATCCGAGATGCCGCTCACCCATCCCAGTCGCCGCCACGTCCGTCCTCCGTCGGTCGAGACGATCTGCATCACGTAATGCACCCATGCGTCGTTCAAGCGACGGGCGCTACTGGCGAACGCGACGAGCCGCGCCGTCGCATCGGTCCTGCCATCGACATAGACCGCGGCCGTCTCGTTCGGCATCTCGGTGTAGGTCTTCCAGATGGTGCGTTCCTCGGGCCAGGTGCGGCCGTCGTCAACCGAGAAGAACGCGCGGACGCGGTAATAGGTCCGGCCGCCTTCGACGCCGCGTCCATACACCGTTTGCATCAACTTGCCGGACGGCAGCACGACCAGCCCGCCGTAGGCCGAGAATCCGCTGTCGGGGTTCGTAGGAATCGTCGTCTCCGTGATCTCGCCTCCGGCGATGCGGGCGGCACGCAGATCCACCCACTCGCTCTTGCTGACCGCGCGCGCGTAGAACACGATCAATGCGCCGCTGCGAGTCAGGCCACCGGCCGGATTGCGATCGTCGTATTCGCTGTCGATGACCGGGCGCGGCGGCCAGTCCATCTCGCCGTCGGTGAACGTGTAGGCCGCGATCCGACCGGTCGGGTCGTCGGCATGCCTGGTCCCCTGTCGGGCGATCGTAACGATGGCGCCGTCCAGCGGAACGGTGAAGCCGGCCCCGTCGTAGGACATCGCGGGCACCGGGAGCGGATGCGGAACCTGCTTCGGTGTTGCCGCACCCGGGTGCCCCGCCGCGAACGGAACGGCAACCAACAAGGCAAGGACGACCCCAAGACGGCGCATACGGTCACATTCAACACCCGATCCGTCGATCCTTCTCCAGCGGGGGATGTCGCTAACGCGCAGGGCGGTCCCTTTGCGAACATTCGCGCGTTCTGCCGAGACGGGACCGCGCCCAGGAACGAGGAGACACTCTCGTCGCTCTGCGCCGCGGAGCGCGTCCGCCATGAATGCGGACGCACCGACGAACGAAAGGAACCGTTTCGATGCGACGCATCATTGCCGCACTTGCACTCATCGCCGCGCCGGCCGCGCTTGCCGCGAGCGCCGCCCGAGCCGCGGACCCGTCCGCCGCCTGCGACGCCGGGGTGATCCCGTCGTCGACAACGCCCGCTGGAGTTGGTGTGCGTGCGACCAGCGAGCCGATGGCCGCAACGATCACGGCGTGCACGACATCCCTTCCGCTTCCCGGGCACGCGCGGGCGAAGGCGAACGCGAACGACCCGTCGGTGTCGGTGATCGCCGACGGCGATCCGTCGGCGGCGTTGCTGGGCTGCAACGACGGCTATACGGCGGCGACGGCAAGCGACGAAGGCGTTTCGCTCTACCACGCCCCCGACGGCGGCTACACGTCACGGGCGCGCGCCAAGTCGGCGGACGAGATCGCCACGTCCGTGACGCGGTATTGCATGCTCACCCCCGCTTCGGCCTGACCCGCGCCGAAGCCGCCGGGGCCGGGCGCGCGCATGCGTCCGGCTCCGGCATCCCCATCAAGGGCAGGGATTTCGCTGCTTGCGAAGGTCGGCGAGGCACGAATCCGCCGCCGACGACCGGATCACCGAACGGGGCGTCCGGTCGGTCAGCGACCAGGTCCAGGGTCCGTCGAAGACCGTGGTCGGCTGCCCAAGGAAGAGCACCAGCCGGCTCGCGTCGTCGCGGACGCCGGCGAAGTCCAGATGCACGCGCGCCCCCTCTTCGCGCGCGCCGAGAAATCGCGCCGCGAGCGGTTCACTCGCGCCGTCGTGCTCGAACAGCTCGGCATAGTCGAACGAGCGTTTCGCGTCTTGCGTGAAGGCCGCCAGATCCAGGACGATCTCCACGCGATCGGCCCACAGGATCGTCGACGTCCATCGCACGCTCATCCGTCCAATCGTGGCGACCGCGCCCGACGCAACGACCTGCGGCTGCCGATCCGCCGCCACCGGCCACGCGCCGGCAATCGACGACACCAGCCGAAGCGGTTCCTCTTCGGCGGTCGTGCGAAGCCCGGTGATGCGGATCTGGCCGATGCGCGAATCCACAGCCGGCAGAAGAAACGTTGCCGAGAATCGAGTCCGGCCGGCGCGAATGCTCGCGTCGTCGATGTCGACGTGCGTCCCGTCGTCCAGGATCACATCGAAGAAGGCCTCCCGCAGCGTCGGGACGGCGAAGCCTCGAAGCACTCGAACCGTCGCTTCGACCCGCTGCCCCAACTGCTCGACGCGTTCCAGCCGCATCGCGACGCCGGCGATCGCCGCGACGGTGTACGGACGGATCTCAATCGACTCCTGCGGCAAGGCCACGGACGCCTCGTCGAGCGTCGGGATGCCCGGCGCGTCGGGAAGCCCGACGCCGAGCGCGAACGCCGCGGCAATCGCCGCCGAAACCGTTATGCCGGTCCGCAGCGAGCGTCGCGGAGCGTCGCGCATGCTCTGCCGCGGCGCGGCCGGCTCGTCCCCGTCGTCGCCGCCGGGGAGCACCACAGCGGCGACAGTGACCGGATCGCCGGCGGGCGGTTCGGCTTCGACGGCCGGAGGTCGTCGCGCATCGACCGCAGGGGCGACGGGCGGTCGGGATCGCGACACAGGATCGATGCGCACCAGGGGCGTCTTGCAGCGCGGGCACGTCGCTCGACGCGCGTAGGTGCGGTCGTGGCGGGGACACCACATGCGAGGCGCCTCACCGGCGGAGCCGGCCATACGCACCATGCTACGCCCGGGCCGCCGGAACATGAAAACGAGCCGGCCCGATTCGGCCGGCTCGTCGTGTCGCGTCGGATCAGACCGCTTCCAGCCGCCGCCGTTCCATGTGCGCCTCGACCTTGCGCTTGATTCGTTGCAGCGCATTGTCGATCGACTTCACGTGGCGGCGAAGTGACGCCGCGATCTCCTGGTAGGACTTGCCTTCCAGGTACAGGTTCAGAACGTGCGCTTCCAAGTCCGACAGAATCTCCGAGAACGAGGTCTGCATGGTGCGGACCTCCTCCGACGAGATGACCATCTCGACCGGATCGGAGCTGGAGTGTGTCGACAGAACGTCCACCAGGACGCGGTCCGGCTCGCCGCCGTCGTCCTGAGACATCGGACGGTTCAGCGACACGTAGGAGTTCAAAGGAATGTGCTTCTCACGCGTGGCCGTCTTGATGGCCGTAATGATCTGTCGCGTGATGCACAGTTGCGCGAACGCGCGGAAGGACGTCTGCTTCTCTGCATCGAAGTCGCGGATCGCCTTGTAAAGGCCGATCATCCCTTCCTGGACGATGTCCTCGCGATCGGCGCCGACCAAGAAATACGAGCGCGCTTTGACGCGCGCGATGTTCTTGTATCGGATCAGAAGATGCTCGAGCGTCGCTTCGTCGCCCGACCGAGCCCTGATAACCAAGTCCTCGTCGGAAACGTCTTCGAGAACCTCGTCGTGCAAACGTGTTACGTCAAGATCTGGCCGCACTATGTGCTCCCCCGCCGCTAGGAGAGTTGCCGTTTACCCAACCCCGAGCCCTATGGAGTCGGCTCGCTGCACAGGGTAGACGCGACCCATTTCGACGGTCAAGAGAACGAACTAGTCATTTGGAACTAGGTTCGGATTGCGTTCGCGGGGCGAAGCGGACAATTGAGTAGACCCGGCCGAAAGCGACCTTGCCCGAGCCGCTTCGTACAATGCGATTCCACCCGCGACGGAGACGCCGAACGAGTCGATGACGCCGTGCTGCGCGATCCGAATCAGGACATCAGCCCTCTCACGTAACAATCGTGACAGGCCCTTTCCTTCTGCGCCGACGACCAGCACCAGCGGCTCGGACAGAAGCGGACAATTCGA
>DASWHR010000147.1:0-7433 GCA_036398095.1 Actinomycetota bacterium | reverse complement strand
ATGACGTTCGTGTTCGTGTAGCGCAACCGCATCGCAAAGCGAGGCCGGCAATCGCCGGCCTCGCTTCGTTTGTGGTGCCTCGAAACCTAGTTGACGGTCCAGGTGTCTCCCGAGGCGAGCAGCTTGGCCATGTCGCCTTCGCCCAGCTGCTCCTTCGCCGCACCCATCTGCGCCGTCATCGCCTCACCGTAGACGGTGCGCTGCACCGAGCGGAAGATCCCGATCGGTGTCGGCTCGTGCGGGCCGCGCGCGATGTGGGCCAGCATGAAGGCCAGCGCCGGGTCTTCGCGATGCATGTCGTGGATCAACAGATCGTTTTCGTTCGTCGAGTCGACATCGACGATCTCGACGGCCGCGTTGCCGGTCAGCCGCACGCCCCTTTCGCTGTTCTCCCCGAAGCGGATCGGCTCGCCGTGCTGCAGCCGAATCTGGTTCTGGACTTTCTTGTCCTTCGAGGTGAGATCCTCGAATGCGCCGTCGTTGAAGATGTTGCAGTTTTGGTAGATCTCGACGAACGCCGAACCCTTGTGCACCGCGGCGGCGTGCAGCACCTCGGTCAGGTGCTTGCGGTCCACGTCGATCGAGCGGGCCACGAACGTCGCTTCGCTGCCGAGTGCGAGCGCAATCGGATTGAACGGCTGGTCCAGCGATCCGAACGGCGTCGACTTGGTGACCTTGCCCAGCTCGGACGTCGGCGAGTACTGGCCTTTGGTCAGCCCGTAGATCTGGTTGTTGAACAGGATGATCTTCAAGTTGACGTTGCGGCGCAGCGCGTGGATCAGATGGTTTCCGCCGATCGACAAGCCGTCGCCGTCACCGGTGATCACCCACACGCTCAGGTCCGGGTTGGCGGTCGCGATCCCGGTCGCCACGGCCGGTGCGCGTCCGTGGATCGAGTGCACCCCGTAGGTGTTCATGTAGTACGGGAAGCGCGACGAGCATCCGATGCCCGAGACGAACACGACCTTCTCGCGCGGGATACCCATCGCCGGCATCGCGCTTTGCATCGCGGCCAGGATCGCGTAGTCGCCGCAGCCGGGACACCAGCGGACCTCCTGGTCCGACTCGAAGTCTTTCTTGGTCAGTTGGATGACGGTTCCTTCGTCTGCCATCGTGGTCACAGCCTCTTGAGAATCTCGGTTTCCAATTCGGCGGCCAGGAACGGCTGGCCCTGGATCTTGGTATACGACTTCGCGTCGACGAGATATTCCGCGCGCAGCAAGCGAACCAACTGTCCGCTGTTGAGCTCGGGGACAAGAACGCGCGTGAAACGCTTGAGTACCTCGCCGGTGTTCTTGGGCATCGGGCTGAGGTGACGAAGATGCGCGTGCGCCACCTTGTGACCCTGCGCGCGAACGCGACGCACCCCCGCCTGGATCGAACCCCAGGTCGATCCCCAGCCGACGACGAGAAGCTCTTCACCGCCCTGTTCGTCTACCGCAAGCTCGGGAATGTCGTCGGCGATCTTGGCGATCTTCGCGGCCCGGATGCGCGTCATGTATTCGTGGTTGACCGGGTCGTAGCTGACGTTTCCGGTGCCGTCTTGCTTCTCCAGGCCGCCGATGCGGTGCTCCAAGCCCGGCGTGCCGGGCAGCGCCCACGGCCGCGACAGGTTCTCGTCCCGAAGATACGGCCAGAACTCGCCGTCGTGGTTGGGCTCGGTCGCGAAGGTGACCGGGATCGCCGGGAAATCCTTCACGTCCGGGATCCGCCAGGGCTCCGCCGAGTTGGCAAGGAACGAGTCCGACAGCAGGAACACCGGCGTGCGGTACTTCACCGCGATGCGCGCCGCCTCGAGCGCGGCGGCGAAGCAATCGGACGGCGACTGCGCCGCGATGATCGGCATCGGCGCCTCGCCGTGACGGTTGTACATCGCGGCCAGCAGATCGCTTTGCTCGATCTTGGTTGGCAGGCCCGTGGACGGACCGCCGCGCTGCACGTCGCAGATGATCATCGGCAGCTCCAGGATCACCGCAAGTCCGATCGTCTCGGATTTCAAGTCGATGCCGGGGCCGGCGGTGGCGGTAACGGCCAGGTGACCTGCGAACGACGCGCCCACGGCCATGCACGCGGCCGCGATCTCGTCTTCGGCCTGCAACGTGCGCACCCCGAAGTTCTTGTGCTTCGACAACTCGTGCAGCACGTCGGATGCGGGCGTGATCGGATACGACGCGTAGTACAGCGGCAGGCTCGCACGGTCGGCGGCGGCGATCAGCCCCCAGGCGAGCGCGGTGTTTCCGGTGATGTTGCGGTACGTGCCCTGCTGAAGCGTCGCCGCCTTGACCTCGTAGTGGGTTGCGATCAACTCGGCCGTCTCGCCGAAGGCGTGCCCGGCCTTGAACGCCGCCAGGTTCGCCTGCATGATCGGCGGCGCCTTCGCGAAGCGCTTTTGGATCCATTCGATCGTCGGATCGATCGGGCGCGTGTACATCCACGACAGCAGCCCCAGCGCGAACATGTTCTTGGCGCGCTCGGCATCCTTCTTGGTGACGCCTTCGATGCCCTTGGTGGACTCGATCGTCATCTGGGTCATCTTGACCTTGATGAGTTGATATCCGTCGAGCGATCCATCCTCGAGCGGGTTCTTGGCGTAGCCGGCTTTCTCAAGGTTGCGCTCGCTGAAGGCATCCTCGTTGACGATCAGATAGCCGCCGCTGGCAAGGTCCTTCTGGTTCGTCATCAGCGCGGCAGGATTCATCGCAACGAGCACGTTCGGCTCATCGCCGGGCGTGAGGATGTCTTCGCTGGAGAAATGAATCTGGAATCCGGAGACGCCCGCGAGCGAGCCGGCGGGAGCGCGTATCTCGGCGGGGAAATCCGGGAGCGTTGAGAGATCGTTTCCGAAGATCGCGGTGACGTTGGTGAAGCGGTCCCCGGTGAGCTGCATCCCGTCGCCCGAGTCGCCGGCGAATCGGATCACCACGCGATCGAGCGAGATCGTTTCCTTACTCATTTCTCCTCTTTCCCGTTCCAACGAACCGCCGCCGCGCAACATTCCGCTTCGCCGGTTGGTTGGAGCCGACGCCGACTATCGTGCACCCGCAAGCCACGAGCCGCGTCGGAGACCCGGCGCCCGTCGCCCTCAGGGTCGGGCCGCCGAGTCGTGCGACACGGCGGCCGGACAATTCATTGTATCGCCGCAGGTCAGAGCGGGCGAACAGCCCGGCGGTTTCGATCGTGTTTTTCCGATGACGATCGGGGATCCGGGTCGGCGCCAGCCGAAAAGATCGCCGACCTATACTTGCTTCGTGCGCGAAATCTACCTCGATCATGCGTCCACCACGCCCCCGCACCCGGCCGCGCTTGCCGCGATGAGCCGCGCCGCAAGCGATATCTGGGGCGATCCGTCGCGCCTGTACCGCGCGGCCCGCGTCGCTCGCATCGCTTTGGACGAGGCCCGCGCCGCCGTCGCCGCCGCGGTCGGCGGCCGGCCCGAAGAGATCGTCTTCACCTCCGGCGGGACCGAGTCGTGCAATCTGGCGATCGCTGCCGGCGCGCGCGCGGCCGCGGCGGCCCGCAAGCCCCGCCGGATCCTGGTGAGTGCCGTCGAACACACCGCGGTCCTGGAAGCAGCCGACGCGCTGGACGGCTTCGAAGTCGTGCGGGTCGGGGTCGATTCGAGCGGTCGGCTGGACCTGGACGCGTGGCGCGACGAGTGCGCGCGCGGCGCCGGCTTGGTCAGCATCCAAAGCGCCAACCAAGAGGTCGGCACGATCCAGCCCGTCGCGGAGGCCGCCGCCGCGGCCAGGCAAGCCGGGGCGATCGTGCACTCCGACGCGTGCATGGCCGTCGGCCGTATCCCGGTGGACGCGAAATCGCTGGGCGTGGATCTGCTGTCGGCGTCCGGCCACAAGACCTACGGGCCACGGGGCGTGGGCGTGCTGTGGGCCCGGACGGGCGTTCGCGTGCGGCCGGTCATGGTCGGCGACGACCGCGAACGCCGCCGCCGTGCCGGCATCGAAAACCTTCCGGCGATCGCAGGTTTGGCCGCCGCGTTGCAAGCGCGCACCGCGGAGATTCCCGGCGAGATGCCGCGTTTGCACGACTTGGCCGGCCGGCTCCGCCGCGAACTGCCCACGCTGATCGACGACGTGCAGATCCACGGCGATCCCGACCGGTGCCTGCCCGGCCTGGTCGCGTTCAGCATCTTGTATCTCGAGGGCGAAGCGTTGCTGTTGATGCTCGACGGGAAGGGACTCGCCGTGCATTCGGGATCGTCGTGCGTGTCGAGTGCGCAAGAACCCTCGCACGTGCTCGCCGCGATGGGCGCGCTCACCCACGGCAGCGTCCGGGTCTCGCTGGGCCGCTCCTCCACCGAGGAGGACGTGGACATGTTTCTGAAGGAGTTGCCGCCGATCGTGGCAAGGCTGCGCCGGATCGCCGAAGCCGGATCGGCATAGTCTGCCCGAGTTTCGGGGGGTTCGCGCGCGGCTCGGCGGAACCGATCCGGGGCCGGGCAGTTATCAATGACATGAGCGCGGTTTCGCGCGCGCCGTCGCGCGCGCCCTCTGAACACGTCGAGCCGATCGGCGGGCGCAACCTTGCCGTCGAATCCCTCCGCGGGATCGCGGCCCTGGCCGTCGTCGGCTACCACCTAGCGGCCTTAACGGAATGGCCGCGCTCGTTTCCGCCGCGCTTGCTGCTGTCCAACGGCGATGCGGGCGTCACGCTGTTCTTCGTCCTGTCCGGCTTTCTTCTATGGCGGCCGTTCGCGAAGGCGGCGCTCGACGGCGGGCCGATGCCGGGCCTGCGCCAGTTCTTCGCCAACCGCGCGCTTCGGATCCTGCCCGCGTACTGGCTCGCGCTGACGGTGGTGATCGTGGTGTTCGGCGTCGCGGCGCCCGGCGGGGCGTGGCGCGCATACCTGTTCGCGCAGAACTATTCGCCCGAGTCGTTCTTCAGCGTGATCTCACCCGCCTGGTCGCTGGCGGTCGAGGCGATCTTCTATCTCGTCCTGCCCGTCGCCGGCTTCGCGGCCGTGCGCCTGGCGCGTCGCGCCGCGAACCGGATCGCGGTCGTGTACGGCGTCGTCGGCCTCTGGTTCGCCGCCAGCTTGACCTACAAGATCGTGGCGTGGGCCGCGCGCGGCGTGGACGCCACCGATCCGCTGTTCATCTTCAACTTCCCCGCGAAGGCGCACCTGTTCGCCGGCGGGATGCTTCTAGCGACCTGGCATGCGCGAAACCGCGAGCGCTCTCCGCTCGGCAGCGGCCCCGGCCTGCCACTGGTCGGCGCGCTCATCGTGATCGCGGCCGTCGCGGTCCGCTACCGGACCGAAGCGACCGCCTTGTTCTTCGACACCGTCACCGCGGCGGGCTTCACGATGATCGTGGCCGCGGTTGCCTTCGGCGACGCCCGCGCATCGACCCTGGTGCGCGCGCTGCACTGGCGGCCGCTGATCGCGGCGGGCGTCGCGTCGTATTCGATCTACTTGTGGCATCACCCGCTGATCACGCAACTCGAGCAGGCGCGCGTCCTAAAGCCGGCCTTCGCGTGGCTGCCGGTCAACGTCGTGATCGCGCTGGCCGTGTCGCTGGCCATTGCGGCCGCGTCCTATCTGCTGATCGAGCGGCCGTTCCTGAAGCTCCGCCGTCGCTGGTCCTAGTCCCCCGGAGGCCGGTACTCGATCGTCTTGTGCGCCGCGTCGTCGATGTCTTCCGGTGACAGCAGGACGGTCGTCTTGACGGTGACGCCGCCGGCAGCCGCGACCGACAAGCTGATCGCCGCCGCGGTCGCGTGATCCGGCAGATCCACGATCGCGTACAGGTCCGCGTCGCCGAACGCGTAGTAGATCGACTCGACTGAGCCGCCGAGGTTCGACACCAGCTTCTCGACGACCGAGATCCGGCTGCTCCCGCCGTCTTTGATCAGGCCCTGCGATCCGGCGACCGTGTATTTCGCTTCCCACAAGTACTTGGGCATGAGCGCCTCCCTTTCCCTCGGGTCCACCCTCCCGCGACTGCGGCGGACGGTCAATGCCCCGTTCGGGGCAGGAACCAACCCGCACCGGGACGAATAGGAACCGCATGACTCCACGCCGCCGATTTTTCGCCTGGCTCGCGCTCGCTGCGGCCGCTCTCACCTCGATTCCCGCCGCGGCCGCATCGCATCCGCTTCGCGATGGCTGCGACCGGTATCGGCGCTTGGCCGGCAACGCGACCGCCGGCGTGTCCGACGCCTCGCGCGGCAGCGGGCCGCTGCGCGTGTTCGCGATCCAGTACAAGCAGCAGGCCGCCTACGCGACCACCTATCAGACCTTCGCGGCGAAGATGGACTGCCTGATGCGCGACTACGTCGTGCCGCATCTGGATCGGTCGAAGACAAACCTGGTGGTCTTCAACGAAGACATCGGCCTGGCGACGCTGGCGACCGGATCGCGCGGCGCGCAGGCGCGGGCGCTGGCGGCCTCGCCGGTGCCGGGCTCGACGCCCGAGATCCAGGACGCGGCCGGCGCGCCGCTGGGCGGCGCCGTCGCGCTCGGCTCGATCGCGGCGACGTATCAAAAGCAGATGCTCGATGTGCAACGCCGTTTCCCCGGGACCGATCCTCGCAAAGCGATCATGCTGGCCGCGACCGACACGTTCGTGCGCGGCTTCTCGACCACGTTCTCGCGGCTGGCGCGAAAATACGGCGTCTGGATGGTCGCGTCCAACAATCAAGGCGAATTCGATTACTCGACCGATCCTGCCGACGTCGCGACATGGGCCGATCCCGATCTGACCGCGGCGTACGCGACGGGACGAATCAAAGGCGTCTGGGTGCCGCGCACCGGCCGGGCATGGAACAACGGCTTTCTGTGGGCGCCCTACGATCTGCATTCGCCGCGCGGCGCGTCGTCGGCCGATCCGGCCTCGCCCGACTACGACCCCGACACCAACCTGCTCTACACGAACCGCAAGACGCCGCTCACCCAGATCGAAAAGGACTTCCTCGCGCTCGACGAAGGCGACATGAGCGTCGCCAACACCGGCCCGGTCGAGATCCCCGGCCTTGACGGCTTCAAGTTCGGGTTCGCGATCTCGCTGCCGGCGTTCCGGTTCGGCAACGACTTCGGCGAAGAGTTCGAAGGCAATCCGTGCGAGTCGCCGAACTCGTGGATGCGCTGCCTTCATCACCGCGGCGTCAACACGATCATCCAGCCCGAGGCCAACCCCGGGCCGTGGGCGCGCTACGGCGCCGACGGCGGCAACTTCCAGTCGCTGACCTGGGGCGCCTCGACGCTTCGCATCGTCACCGACCGCACCGTGCCGGGCTTCAAGTACGTGATCTGCCCGCACATGACCGGCAACCTGGTGGACCTGCCCTTCGACGGCCAAAGCGCGATCCTGGAACGCGGTCGCACCGGAGCGGGCCGCGCCTACGTCGGCGCGAAAGACTTCATCCCCGAAACCGACTCCACCTGGGCCATGCCCTACGCGGGATTGAAACCCGAG
>DASWHR010000146.1:0-28915 GCA_036398095.1 Actinomycetota bacterium | reverse complement strand
CACGGTTCCCGGAACGACCGTTGACCGGCAGTGCGGATCCTCGCAACAGGCTGCGCACTTCGCGGCGCAGGCCGTGATGTCGGGCGCGTGCGACCTCGTCGTGGCGGGCGGCGTCGAAAACATGTCGCGCGTCCCGATGGGGGCCAGCGTCCAGGGCGGCGGCTTTCCGTTTACCCAAGCGATGTTCGAGCGCTACGAAGGCAACCTGGTTCCGCAGGGGATCTCCAGCGAGCTGATCGCCGCGAAATGGGATTTGTCGCGCCAGCAGATCGACGAGGTCGGCTTCCGCTCACAGCAGCGCGCCCAAGCCGCGACGGCCGAGGGCCGCTTCCAGCGCGAGATCATGCCGATCAAAGTCACCGTCGAAGGCGGGACCGAAGTGTTCGACACCGACGAAGGCCTGCGCGAGACGACACTCGAGAAGCTCGGCTCGCTCAAGCCCGCCTTCTTCGACGAGAGCGTCGGCGCCAAGTTCCCGCAGATCAAGTGGGTCACGACCGCCGGCAACTCGTCGCAGATCACCGATGGCGCCGTCGCGATGCTGATCACCACGCCCGAAAAAGCTCGCGAGTTGGGCCTGAAGCCGCGCGCGCGCTTCCACACGATGTCACTCGCGGCCGACGACCCGGTGCTGATGCTGACCGCGCCGATTCCGGCGACCAAGAAGGCGCTCGCCAAGTCCGGCCTGAAGCTCGACGACATCGACCTGGTCGAGATCAACGAGGCGTTCGCGACCGTGATACTTGCGTGGCGCAAAGAGCTTGGCGTCTCCGACGAGTATTTCGAGAGCCGCGTCAACGTCAACGGCGGCGCGATCGCGCTCGGCCACCCGCTCGGCGCATCCGGCGGGCGGCTGATGACCACGTTGCTGCACGAGCTGGAACGCACCGGCGGCCGCTACGGCCTGCAGACCATGTGCGAAGGCGGTGGCATGGCCAACGCCACCATCCTCGAACGCCTCGACTAACCACCACGAACGAAGCGAGAAGGCCCCGGATTTCCGGGGCCTTCTGCGTTGGTCGGCGTGCGCTACGCTGGCAGGCATGTTTCGCATCGTGATCGCGGTGGTGGCCGGGCTGATCATCTTCGGGATCGGCTTTTCCTCGATTCGCGGGCTGACGAGGCCGCCGGGTGGCGGCTCGCCCGAGCCGGAACCGCTCGATCCGCGCGTTCGCGTCCTTTATTGGTGCGAGAACTGCGGCGGCGAGGTCGCGGTCGTCCTCCAAGGTTCGGGAATGCCGTTTCGCCACTGCGGCGAGAAGATGATCCGCCGCGAAGAAGTCCTGCGCGACAACTGACGCCGCGACAACTGACGCGGCTACTCGTCGCGGATCCGCTCGGCCCGCTCGCGAAGCTGCTTGAAATCCTTGCGCGGCCCGCGCGAATCGCCGATCAGACCATCGGTCTTGGAAAAGCCCCAACCTTCAAGCTTGACATGGACGCGGGCTCCGCTCCACGCGCGCTTGAGCGCGCCTCCGCACGCAGCACATTTCTTCGGCGGCTTCTCGCCCTCCAGAAGAATGTGCTCGGTCCGCTCGTTGCAGGCGGTGCACCGATAGTCATAGACCGGCATCCGGCTTCTCCTTCGTCCCCAGCTTTATCCACAGTCTGGGGAAAAGTCACACGCATGTAATTACCTCGGCCGTCTTTCGGCTCAGGCTTTCATGAAGCGCTCGAGTGAGTCGACCAGCTCCTGAATGTGCGCCTCGCCGGCATCCCCGCCGGGCGCGGCTACCGCATCGCGCACGCACGAGCGAATGTGCGACCCGACGACCTTGAGCCCGACTTTGTCCAGGGCGGCCACGGCCGCCGAGACCTGCGTGAGCACGTCGATGCAGTACTTGTCTTCCTCGATCATGCGCGCGATCCCGCGGACCTGGCCTTCGATCCGGCGCAGGCGGGTTTGCAGCTCATCCTTCGTGGCGGCGTCCATACGCCCCAGTATACCCTGAGGGGGTATTGGTGTCAGCCGCGATCTATCGCCACTGAGTGGCGACGGCAAAACCGCTCGCGATGAAGCCGAAGCCGGCGAGCAAGCCCCACCGCGGCGCCTGCTGGAAGGGCGGCAAGCCGAGGTAATAGAAGATCAGATCGAGCACGCCGATCGCGAGCAGCACAACCACGATCACCGGCACCCAGGTCGGGGACGGCTTGGGCTTGGGCTTCGGCGGCGCTTGGTAGCGCTGACGCTTGGACTTCGAAACGGGCATTCGGCGTGTCGCTCCTTCGCGAATCGGTTCGGGGCTTCGCCCAAATCAACGACCTGCCTGCGACGCCGGTGACGCAGCGGCCGTAAAGACGCCCGATAATACACCAGGACGATGAGCAACCCCGAGCACGATCGCACCGGCCGCACCGGCCAGATGAAGTCTTCGGCCGCCCTTCTGGCCGGGCTGATTCTGCTCGCCTTCCTGCTGACGCAAGCGGCGCGGCAAACGAAGCCGGGTCCTCGCCTGTCTCGCACCGACCGGCTCGTCAGCCTGATCCGTGCCGAAGACGATCGGACGACGCGTCTGCGCGACGAAGTCGAGACGCTCAAAGAGCAACTCGCGGATCTGGAAGTCGGCGCGGCCGGCCGCGAAGATCGGCTGAAGAAGATCCGCGCTCTCATCGACGGGCTTGCGCCCTACGCGGGACTCGGCGCGGTCGCAGGGCCGGGCATCCGGGTTGAGTTGCGAGACTCGACGATGCGCGAATCGCCGACCGGCGACCCGAACGACCTGGTGATCCATGAAGAGGATCTGCAAGCCGTCGTCAACGCGCTCTGGGCAGGCGGCGCGGAGGCGGTCACCATCAACGGCGAACGGGTCACGACGCTCACGGCGATCCGCTGCGTCGGCAACACGTTGCTGTTGCACGGCTCGGTCTACTCGCCGCCGTACAAAGTGGCCGCGATCGGCTCGCACGGACGACTGACGGCGGCGCTTAACGCCGACGACAGCGTCGAGCGACTGCGCATCGTCGCCGAAAAGTTCAAGCTCGGGTTCGCGGTGACCAAAGCCGAACGCGTTTCCGCCCCTGCCTTCCGGGGCATTACCGCCCTCCGATTCGCAAAACTTGCCGGATGAGCCGCATTGAGTCTTCTCCGCCCGCCGTCGCCGACGGCGATGCAATGCTGCCGCCGTCGCGCCGGAAGCCCGGACGCGGCTACCGGATCGCCGGGTGGACGCTTATCGTTCTCGGCGCGATCATTCTGGAGTTCGCGCTCTACGAACTGGTCGGCACGTCGCTCGTGACGAAGAACCATCAGAATGCGTTGCGCGACGAATTCGAGCAGACCATCGAGAACCCGGTCGTCGTGCCGACGCAGAGCGGAATCCCGACGCCCAGCGGCGAGCCCACCAACCGCGCGATCAGCTCGAAGGCCATCGCACTGCTGAAGATCCCGAAGATCGGCGTGGACGTGATCGTGGTCGACGGCGTGAGCCTTTCGCGCTTGACCTACGGGCCCGGCCGGTATCCCTCGACAGCCAGGATCGGCGGGGAAGGATCGACCGCGATCGCCGGGCATCGAACCGGCTGGGGTTCGCCGTTCCTGAACCTGGACAAGCTGCGGCCGGGCGATGAGATCACGCTCGATTCGATCGAAGGAACGACGTATCGATATCGCGTGACCAAACGAATCGTCGTCGGACCCGACGGCGGTTGGGTTCTTCGCGGCAATCCCGATTCGAGCGCGACATCGCAGTTGACGCTGACGACCTGCGATCCGAAGTTCACCTCGCGCAATCGCATGATCGTCTGGGCCGACCTGATCGCGACGACATGAGCACGCCGATGGGTAACGGAATCCGGATGGAGCGTCGCCGCACGCAGAAGCGTCGCGTCCTGCGGATCGTTGCGATCGCGCTGGCCGTGCTGATCGTCGGCACGATCCTGTGGATCTGGGTCTTTCCGTGGGTGGACCACACCTTCGTGAACCGCCCCCAGATCGGCGAGGGCCTCTAGTACTCCCAGCACTCCGTACTCCGCCGAGAGTCCCGCTAGGAAGACGTTTATACACGAAACCCGTGTATAAAATGTTTGACAGCCCTATCTGGCGAGCCTAGGATACTTCCAATAAACGTTTATCGTGTAGTCAAGGACGTTGAGAGTATGACGAAGACTTTAGAGCTCTTGGACGAGCTGGTTGCCGAAGGCACGTCTGTGGTTACGCCTTCGGCGATCCGGGCGCGCACGGGAGCCTCCGTTCAGGCAACCGTGAACATGCTCTCGCGGCTGGTGGAAGCCGGACTGCTGGACCGGGTGGCCCGAGGCCGCTACGTCATCCGCCCGATCGGTCTCCTTGGTACCTCTGCAGCGGCCGAGGATCTCGCGTTGGCTGTCGCCGCTGTGTTCATCGACAAGCCTCATCGGATCGCGTTTCGAAGTGCTCTCGATCACCATGGGCTGCTTCTGCATCCGGCGCGGACCGTTCAGGTGGCGTGTACAAGCCGAGTGAAGGTTGCTGAGGTATCTCGGAGACCCCTGCGGGTCATCCTCGAGAAAGACGAGACCGTCCTAGTGGGAGCCGAGAGGGCCGGCGAGTCCCGGGTATCCAACCTTGAGCGGGCGCTTATCGATGCTGCCTCTCGCCCTGAGTTGATCGGCGGGGTAGAAGTCCTTGCGCACGCTCTCGCGATGTCCTCGCCGAACATCGAGGACCTGCTCAGGTACGGCCGAAGACTGGATGCAGGCGCTGCCATCCGACGAATCGGGTCGCTTGCCGATCAGCTTGCGATTCCTGGGCTCTCCGGTCGGTTACGACCGCTCGCTCCCCCCAAGAGCGATGTAGCCCTCGACACAAGCACTCAGAGGCAGCAAGGAAGCTGGCGTGATCGCCGATGGTTCGTGCGTTGGGACCGTGCGGTCGAAGATCTCGCTCACGAGCTTCGCCAATGATTCGCACTCAACAGATCATCCGTCAGGCCGACCGCGACCGGGTCGATCCGAAGACAGTCGAGCGCGATTACGTCTTGGCGCATTGTCTCGCGTCGATCGCCCGACTACCCGAAGCGGAGTACATGGTATTCAAGGGCGGAACCGCGCTGCGGATGTGCCACTTCGATGAGTATCGCTACTCTGCCGATCTTGACTTCAGCCTTCTCGGCATCTCACGGTCGAATGCCCTGACTGCCATCGAGGGTGCGGTCGATGGACTGAAGGATGCGCTGGACTTTCCGTCGCTGAGCGTCGAAACAACCGGTCACACTCGGATCTTCTATGAGGGCCCACTTGGAGCAAAGCGCCGGTGGATCAAGCTGGATCTCGATGAAACGGAGCTGATTCTGTCATCTGAGGTTCGGCCGATGTTGTCGCGGTACGCTGATATCCCGCAAGGTAGATCGATCCTCACCTACTCACTCGAAGAGATTGGAGCCGAGAAGCTCCGATGCGTTATCCAGCGTCTCCAGTGTCGCGACTTCTTCGATCTTCACTTTCTGTTCGAAGAACGGGAGGTGAGCCTCGACGAGGTGTGGCCGATGTTCGAGGAAAAGACTCGCCACAAGGCGCTAGATCCCGCCACCTTCTTCGCGAGATTCGACGCGAGGATTCTCGAGTACGAGGCTCGCTGGGAGAGTGAGATGAGCGAGCATCTTCCTGGAGAGTTGCCTCACTTCGAGGCCTTGCTGAGGCAACTCCGCCGTCGCTTGAGGCCCTATCGGTGAGGGGCTCAGCACACTGGTGAGGTAGCTAGCGGGGTTCGATCGTAAGCCGCGACTTCGCGGCGTTGTCGACGGCTTTGCGGGTGAACGGCATCGGGTGATAGGCGCCGCGCGCCCACAGATCAGCTTGATCACGATAGTGCGGGCTTGCCGGGCTGCCACTCACGCCGGTCGTGATCACCCCTTCGCTGCGGTCCCAGTCGGCAAGATCCATGATCAGCCGCGCCGACGGGATCGCGCCGTCCACGAATCCTTCCCCGGGAAAGATCACGCCGCGGTTGATGGTGTCGTCGCCTCCGGCCGCTTCGAACGGCCCCGCCGAGAGCAGATCGTGCAGCGACGGGATCGGAACGGCAAGCACGTGCGCGAAGTGGACTTGATGCATGCGTCCCCAGCGCCATTCGCTCATGTCGTCACCGAAACGACGCGTCAGGTCGGCGACGGCCGTGGTGAGCGCCCCACCGAGCAGCGCGTCGCGCGCGGCCAGGTTGTCGCCGTCGCCGCCGACCCAGAATCGCTGCGGGTTTTCCAGGATGGCCCGAACCGACTCGTAGCACCAGTTCGTCGTCCATCCCTTACGCGGATAGAACTCGTCCCACAATTCGCTGCCGAGCTTGGCGGCGAAGAGCGCTTCGGCGGTGCGCGCGAACCAGGCGTTGAAGATCGCGCCGCCGACCGATTCGCGCGTGAGCGCCAGATCCCACGCCTGCACCTGCTTGACGGCATCGGTTTCGCGTTCACCGTCGACCTCGGCGCACAAGAAGATCGGAACCAGATCGGCCGCGATGCCGCTGAACGAGTCGGCTTGGATGCGTTTCATGTCGCCGGTGGTCAGCGTCTCGCGCTCGGTCAGCAGCGCGGTTATGCGGCGAATCCGGTGGCCCATCTCCCAGTCGTTGGTCAGGTAATACGGATAGTCCAGGTCCACCATCCGGTGATTCGCCGTCGCGACGAATCCGCGCTCGGGATTCAGCGTCGAGGGCAGATCGTCGAACGGGATCGTTCCGGTCCATTCGTAGGCGGAATCCCAGCCGGGCAGCGGCGCCGATCCGGCGCCCTTGCCGCGGACCGGCACGACCCCGGTGAACTGATAGCCGATGTTGCCGTCGACGTCGGCGTAGACCATGTTCTGGCCGGCGGTGGGCCACAGCGCCGCGGCGGCACGGAACTCGGCCCAGTTCGAGGCGGTGTTCATGCCGATCAGCCCCGCCATGGACGGCGGCGTCTCTCGCAGAATCCAGCGCATCGCAAGCGGATCGCGAATCCGGTCCTCGAGCACGACCGGCTGCGATCCGGCCGCGATCCATCCGGTCAGCAGCGGCCCGTGATGCGTCTCACGCACGATGTGCGGGACCGGATCGGCCTCGCCGCGGACAAGGATCTGCTCTTCGACCACCGTCACCGGCCGCCAGGATCCGTCGTATTCGTATTGCGAGTCGCCGTCGCCGAGCCGCTCCAGATACAAGTCTTCGACGTCGGCTCCGGTGTTGGTGAAGCCCCATGCGATCCGCTCGTTGTGGCCGACGACGACGCCGGGAATGCCGGGCAACGTCAGGCCGGTCACGTGAAAGCCGGGCGCGTTCAGGTGCATCTCCATCCAGATCGAGGGCATCTGAACAAGAAGATGCGGATCGTTGCACAGGATCGGCTTTCCCGTGTCGGTCTTCGCGCCGGACACGACCCAATTGTTGGATCCGATGCCGCGCACCGCGCCCGCGTCGCGCGCCATCGCGCACAGCGCCTGCGCGGTGCCGGGAAACGTCGGAGAGGACGGAACGGCGACGGGCACCTCGGCGCCGATGAACGGCGTCAGCTCACGCGCGCGTTCGATGCCCAGCTGCTGCGCGAGTTCGGCGCGGAGCAGCTCGAACGGCCAGTTCGCAGACAGCGTGAACCCCATCAAGCCGACGAACGCGAACGACGCCGCGATCGAGTCCTCGACGGTATCGGGAATCATCGGCTGGAGGTCGAGGAACTCGTATTCGACGGGACGCGGAAGCGACCGCGCCGCGGCGACGAAGCCGGCGTGATACGGCGTCGCGACCTCGCGGGTGATCGGATCGGCGTCACGCGCCCATTCTCCGGCGAGGCGTCCGATGCCGAGCGTGCGGAAGAACTTGTCGAGCGACAGCCCGGCGATCGAGACGATCTCGCTCAAGCGTCCGGTCGCGACGCGAACGGTGAACTCGATCTGCCAGAGCCGCTCGGCCGCGTGCAACCAGCCTTGCGCGAAGAGCGCGTCGTCGCGCGATTCGGCCAACACATGTGGCACGCCCCATTCGTCGGTAACGATCTCGATCGGCGCGCCCGGGCCGCTCACCGTGACGGTGCCGTCCGCCGGACGCAGCGCGCTTGCCGCGTAGTCGCGCAGCGCTTCTACCCACTGTTCCATCGTCGCCTCCGTTTGCCGTCGCCGCGACGATACTGCGGACGGCGATCCGGGCGCTACAGCAGTGGCGACGACGTCAAGATGGTGACGCCGAGCGCCGTCCGGATCCGATCGGCGGCGCTGTAGGTGGTGAAAGGATTCGCGGCGCAGCGCGCCGACGAGCCGCTGCCGACGTAGTTGCCGGCCGAGGCGATGCCGCGGAAGGTGCCGCCGCTCAGGAACGGCCCACCGCTGTCACCCGGAAGCGCGCACGTATTCGCGATCCGCTGGTTGCGAAGCGTCACGCTTCCGATCACGACGGTGGCGCCGACGGCGATGATCGATCCGCATGCCGGACCCGTCGTCCGGCCGGTGCGGCACACGGACTGCCCCACGGCTTCAGTCGCGATCGGTTGCACGGCGGTTACCGGATGCTCGCGATCGGCATTGGAATAGTAGACCCAGTTCGACGGCAGGAACGTCGGCGCGCCCAGCGAATGCGTCACGAACGCGGCGTCGACCTCGCCCGAGAAGATCCGAGGAAGCGTGGGCCCGAGCGGAACGCCGCCGTGCGTGACGATCTCGCCCGATCCGTAGCAGTGACCGGCCGTGATCACGCCGAATTCGCCGGTTTGATTCAAGCGCGCCTCCACGCCGCTGCTGCAGATCCCCAACGTGGTTCCGGTCAGCTCCAGCCCGCCGCGCATCACCGGACCGCAGATCGTGCGCTGCGAGACGCACGGCGGCCCGGCGAGCGGCTTGAAGGCCTCGCCGTCTACGACGTCGACGGTCTCGCCGTAGCGGTCGCCGAGCATGCGCGCAGCCCGCGTCACGTCGCCGGTGACGTGGACGCGCACGACGTTCGCCGCCGGATCGGGAGCGACGACCGTGATCCCCACATCGGCGAGCGAGGGCAGGTCGTCGCTGATCCGTTGCGTGAGCGCATCCAGCGCGGCCGGATCGGCGGCCGCGGCGCGCGCCGGCGCCCCTCCCGCGGCCAGCGCGACGACGAGCAAGACCCGTGCGAGACGATTCATTCGATTTCTCTCCCTGGCGGCGGTTTGCACCGCATCCGAATACTTCGCCTCATTGGCCCCGATATCCTTCCCATTGCGGCCCGCCGCCGCGAGACGGAGACCCATGCTTGTAGACCTGCACACGCACGCCCTGCCCACCTCGCGGGACGCGCGCGACGACATCGCCGCGATCGCCGCGGCCGTCGCGCCGCTCGGCGTGGACGCGGTCGCCCTCACCGACCACGGCGGCGGATGCGACTACGCGGCCGCCGGCAAAGCCCTGGCGGCCCGCGGCCTTCTTCTGATCCCTGGACGCGAGCTCAACACACCGCTCGGGCACGTGCTCGTGCTCTGCACCGACACCGACTGGCTCGGGGCACTGCCCGAACGATGCGCCCTCCCCGTCACGACCGGGACGCGCGAGGCGGTTGCGTTGGTGTGGGCCCATCCGGCTGGCTGGCGCGTCGCCGGCGCGACCGTCGCCCCCGACCCGGCGCGCGGCGCCGAGCACATGCACGCGATCGAGATCCTCAACGGCGAACGGCTCTGGCAGGTGGACGGCGTGCGAACCGCTGAAGCGTTGGCGAGCAAGCTGGGCGCCGGCACCACCGGCGGCTCCGATGCGCATCGCGCCGAAGCAGCCGGCCGGTGCCTGACGGTCGCGGACGGAGCGCGCGACGCGGGCGAGGTGATCGAAGCGATCCGATCGAAGTCCACGCGCCCGGTCATGGGTCGGGGCTGGGCGGAAACGCACGCGCACGTCTACGAACGGCCGGATCTTCTAGCCTATTCCTGGCCTGAGGACGGGTTGAAGCGATAGATTCCGAGGGAGCGACGGCGTCGCGGAACAGGAGAGGTCCGATGGATGCGATCTGGTTGAAGAACTATCCGGCGGGAATTCCCCAGTCGATCGACTATCCGCTCGTGCCGATCACGGCGATGCTCGACGAAGCCGCGGCCCGCTATCCGAATGCGCCGGCACTAGATTTCCAGGGCATGCGCACGACCTACGCGCAACTCAAGCAGTCGGTGGACAAGTTCGCGTCGTCGCTGGCGGCGCTCGGCGTGTCCAAGGGGACGCGCGTCGGGATCATCCTGCCGAACGTACCGCAGAACGTGATCGCCTACTACGCGACGCTGCGGCTCGGGGGGATCATCGTCGAGAACAATCCGATGTACACCGAGCGCGAGTTGATGCACCAGCTCGACGACGCCGGCGTCGAAGTGTTGGTCACGCTCGACCTGTTCTACGACAAGGTCAGGGCGTTGCGGCCCGACTTGCCGAAGCTGCGCGAAGTGATCGTGACCGACGTCTTCGACGGATTGCACGGCCTGAAGGCGAAGCTGGGCCGGCTGATCAAAGGCAAGGAGCTGTCGAAGCCGGTGCCGGCAAGCGAACCGGTGAAGCAGTACCGCGATCTGCTCAAGGCCGGAAGCCCGAACGTGGCGCAGGCGACCATCAACCCGAAAGAGGATCTGGCGCTGCTGCAGTACACGGGCGGAACGACCGGCCTCTCCAAAGGCGTGATGCTCACGCACTACAACCTGGTGGCGAACGCGTACATGCTCAAGGCGTGGCTGCCGGGAACCCAACCCGGCAAAGAGATCGTGATCTGCGCGCTGCCGATCTTCCACTCCTACGGGCAGACGGTTTGCATGAACGTCGGCATCCTGCTCGCCGGCCTGCTGGTGCTGGTGCCGAACCCGCGCGACCTGGATGGGCTGCTCAAGACGATCGACCGGACGAAGCCGACGCTGTTTCCCGGCGTTCCGACGCTCTACATCAACCTGCTCGCCCATCCCGACATCACCAAGTACAAGATGGATTCGATCCGCGCATGCGTGTCGGGCGCGGCCCCGCTGCCGATCGAGGTCCAGCAAGAGTGGGAGCGCGTCACCGGCGGCAAGATCGTCGAAGGCTACGGGTTGTCGGAAACCTCGCCGTCCACGCACGCGAACCCGATCGACGGCACGCGCAAGATCGGCACGATCGGCATTCCGATGCCCGACACCGAGTGCAAGCTGGTGGACGTCAACGATCCCTCGAAAGAGGTCGACCCGCCGGGCCCGGGCGAGCTGTGCATCAAGGGCCCGCAGGTGATGCAGGGCTACTGGAACCGCCCGGAGGAGACGGCCGACACGATCCGCGACGGCTGGCTGCACACCGGCGACATCGCCGAGGTGGACGACGACGGCTACTTCAAGATCGTGGACCGCAAGAAAGAGATGATCATCGTCGGCGGCTTCAACGTCTATCCGCGCGACGTCGAAGAAGTCTTGTTCCAGCATCCCAAGATTCAAGAGGCCGCCGTCGCGGGCATCCCCAGCAAGAAGTCGGGCGAGACGGTGAAGGCGTTCATTATCTTGAAGCCGGGCGAGACCGCGACGCCGGAAGAGATCGAAGCGTTCTGCCGCGAGCGGCTGACCGCCTACAAGGTGCCGAAGGCCTACGAGTTCCGCGACGAGCTTCCCAAGACGATGGTCGGCAAGGTTCTGCGCCGCGTGCTCGTCGAAGAGGAGAAGGCGAAGTCGGGCGGATGAGCGCGCGCATCCTGGTGATCGACAACTACGACTCGTTCACCTACAACATCGTCCAAGAGCTGGCCGAGCTGGGCGCCGAGCCGACGGTTGTGCGAAACGACGTCTGGACGATCGACCAGGTGCGCGAGTTCGCACCCGACGGGATCGTGATCTCGCCCGGCCCGGGCACACCGCAGCGGCGCGAGGACGTCGGCATCTCGAACGACGTGATCCGCGAGATGGGCCCGTCCACGCCGATTCTGGGCGTGTGCCTGGGAAACCAGTGCATCGGCGCCGTCTACGGCGGACGGATCGTGCGCGCGCCGCAGTTGATGCACGGCAAGACCTCGCCGATCTACCACCGCGGCGAAGGAATCCTGGAAGGCATCCCGATTCCCTTCGAAGCGACGCGCTACCACTCGCTGATCGTCGAACGCGCGTCGTTGCCGGCCGAGCTGAAGGTCACCGCCGAGACGAGCGACGAGATCATCATGGGCCTGCGCCACCGGGAGTATCCGGTCGAGGGAGTCCAATTCCATCCCGAGTCGGTCATGACCGGCGACGGCATGGACATCCTGCGAAATTGGCTCTCGCGCTGCGCCGCTCCGGCCGGCGCGTAGCGACGCTACGGACTCGGCGAGTCGGTGGGTGTGGGCTCCTCGGTCGGCGGCGGGATCTCGGGTTCGTCGGCGACGACGATGGTGACGGTGCTGCCACGCTCGACCTGTTCGCCGCCCGACGGCGACTGACGGCAGACGCGCCCTGACGGCTGCGGGCAGGATCCGCTCGGCGCTTCGCGTTCGATGCGCTCGACCAATCCGCGTTCGCGGATCCGCTGGATCGCGACCTGCTCGGTCAAGCCTTCGACGTTGGGAACGAACGCGGTTCCCTTCCCGCTCGACACGGTGATCGTCACCGTCGTTCCGGCGACGACTTCTTCGTCGGGCGGGGGACTCTGGGCGATGACGACCCCTTGCGCGGCGGTGTCGCTGGTTCCCTGCACGACGGCAACCGACAGACCCGCGTCGTCGAGCGCTTTCTCCGCCGCGGCCTGTTGCAGGCCGGTGACTTTCGGCACCTTCACGCGCTCCAGCCCGGACGAGGGGATGATGGTCACCGTCCCGCCGCGCGCGAGTCGCTCGCCCGCTCTCGGATCGGTGCGCAGCACCAACCCCTCTTCGATCTGATCGCTCGGCACGCCGTCACCGACGACGGTCTTGAACCCGGCATCTTGAAGACGGTTCTCGGCCGCTTCGACGGTGAACCCTTCGACGCCGGGAACGGCGACCGTGTTCGGCGATTTCGGGAGCAGCGCCAACAGCGCCCAGATGATGATGCCGATCATAGCGGCGGCGATGACGGCGAGGAGCGCGATGCCGGTGCCGCGGCCGCTGCGTTGCGGCGCGGCCGGGCCGCGCAGGATCACGGTCTCGTCGCCCGATCCGGGCGCGGTCATGACCGACGTCTCGCCGGCCATCACCCGCGGCGCAGAGACCGCCTGCCCGCGGATCGCGCGCTCCAAGTCCTGACGCATCTCTTGCGCCGACTGATAGCGATTGTCGGGGTTCTTCGACAGCGCCTTCATCACGATCGCTTCGATCTCGGGCGTGACGTCGGCGTTGAGGCGCGACGGCGGGATCGGATCTTCTTTGACGTGCTTGTAGGCGATCGCGACGGGTGAAGCGCCGGTAAACGGCACCTGCCGGGTCATCATCTCGTAGAGAACGATGCCGAGCGAATACAAGTCGCTGCGCGCATCAACCGAGCCGGCTTGCGCCTGCTCGGGCGAGAAGTATTGCGCGGTCCCAAGCACGGTCGCGGTTTGCGTGACGGTCTCGCCCGATGCGGCTCGCGCGATCCCGAAATCCGCGACCTTCACCTCGCCCCGCGCGTTGATCATGATGTTGGCGGGCTTGACGTCGCGATGGATGATGCCGTGCGCGTGCGCGAATTGGAGCGCCCCGCACACGTCGGCCGCAAGCTCGGCGGCCCGTTCGGGCAGAAGCGGCCCCTCTTCGCGGATCAAGTCCTTGAGCGTCCGGCCTTCGACGTACTCCATCACGATGTAGTGCTGCCCGTCGTCGGAGCCCGAGTCGTAAACGCCGACGATGTTGGGATGGTTCAGCGCCGCGGCGCTGGTCGCTTCGCGGCGGAAGCGCGCGATAAATGACGGATCGTGCGCGAACTGGATCAGCAGAGTCTTGACCGCAACGGTGCGGCCGAGCACGCGATCCTTGCCGAGGTAGACTTCGGCCATGCCGCCGACGCCGAGTCGTTCGCTCAGCTCGTATCGTCCGCCCAGAACGTTCTTGCTCATCGGCTGCTTACCTTAACCGGACTCGGCCCCGCGTCGGGACAAGGCTTCGATCATCGCCTTCGCGATCGGACCGGCGACGCGGCCGCCGGTTGCTTCGTCTCCAAGGTCGCCCCCGTTTTCGACGATCACCGCGACCGAGATGCCGGGGGCAAAGGCCACGAACCACGAGTGCGGCGGCTTGCCTTCGGCGCCGGTCTCGGCGGTTCCGGTCTTGCCGCCGATCTCGATGCCGGGAACGCGCACCGGCCGTCCGGTTCCGTTCTGGACGACGTCGATCATCATCGCCTTCAGCGTCGCCGCGGTGCCGGCCGAGAACGCCTGGCCTTCCGCCGGCGGCGCGATCGTTTCGAGGATCGCGCCGGTGTAGTCCTGAACCTCGCGAACCAGATGCGGACGCACCAGCATGCCGCCGTTGGCGACGGCCGCGACGAGCCGAGCCATCTGAAGCGGCGTGACTCGCACATCGAATTGGCCGATCGAAGACAGCGCCGTCTGCGGTTCGTCCAGGGTGGGCTCGGCGCAACCGCGGGGCGCGGTGCGGATGCACGAAGCGGTCGCGGGCAAGTCGAAGACGGGCGGCTTCTGCATGCCGAGCTTCTCGGCTTGTGCGACCAGCTTGTCGGCGCCGATCTGCATCCCGATCTGCGCGAACGTGGTGTTGCACGACACGCGCAGCCCCTGCGCCATCGAGATGCGGCCGCCGGAGCCGCCGCGACAGGCGCCACCGCCGAAGTTGCCGAGCGTCCGGTTCGTCAGCGGCAGCGGCAGCGCCGTCGGGTTCGGGAACGTGTCGGTCGGTTTGATCCCGTTTTCCAGCGCAGCCGCCGCAACCAGAATCTTGAACGTCGAGCCCGGCGGGTAGCGCTCCTGGAACGAGCGCGACAGCAGCGGATTGGACGGATCGTTTTGATAGAAGTCCCACGAGCGCCGGATCGCGCCGGTGTTGTGGCTCGACAGCGCGTTCGGGTTGTAGGTGGGGTTCGAAAACAGCGCCAGCACCGCGCCGGTCTGCGGGTCGATCGCCGCGACGGCGCCCCGCTGGCGGCCGAGCTTCTCCGCAGCGATCCGCTGCAGCTCCATGTCCATCGTCAGCAGCAGCGAGTTGCCTTTTCGGTCGCGCCCCAAGAGCTGATCGACGATCGACTCGACTCGCGCAGGCTTGTTGCCGGTCAGATACGAGTTATAGGCGCGCTCCAGCCCGGCACCGCCGTAGACGAGCGAGTAGTAGCCGCTGATCTCGCTCATCAACGCGTCGAGCGGGTACTCGCGCAGATACTTGAGCCGGTCGTCGGTCGGGACGCTGCGCGCGATCACCTCGCCGCCGGCGATGACGTCACCGCGCTGCGTCGAATACTCCTTGACCAGCAGCCGGCGGTTCGCGGGGTGCTCGGCGTAGCGCTTCGAGGCGAAGACCTGGGTGTAGTTGAGCTGCACGAGCAGCGCGAGGAACGCCAGCCCCAAGGTGAGCGCAACACGGCGGATCGAGCGGTTCACGGCCGAGGCTCCGGCGGCTCAAGGCGATGCACCGATGTCAGGTCGACGAGCGGCGCTTCGTCGCGTCCTTCGACGCCTCCGGGTGCGCCGACGGCGGCTCCCCCGGCCCGCGCACCCCCGCGTGCGTCCGAGGCTTCGGCGATCGTGCCTGCCTCGATGTTGCTGATCCGCATCAGGATCGCGATCAGCACGAAGTTGGAGACGATGCTGGATCCTCCGTAGCTGACGAACGGCAACGTGATACCGGTCAGCGGGATCAGCCGCGTGACGCCGCCGACGATCAGGAACGTCTGCACACCCACGATCGCGGTCAGCCCGGTCGCCAGCAGCGCGCCGAACGAATCGCGCGACCGCAGCGCGATGTGGAATCCGCGCGCGACGATGACGGCGAACAGCATCAGAATCGCGACGGTGCCGATCAACCCCAACTCCTCGCCGATCGCCGCAAAGATCGAATCGGTCGCCACGATCGAGGAGCCGCCGATGAAATCGGGCCGCCCGCGGCCAAGACCTTCCCCGGCGACACCGCCGGTTCCCAGCGCGAACAGCGACTGCGCGATCTGAAAGCCGCGCCCGTCGATATCGGACCACGGATCCAGCCACACCGAGATGCGGCTCGCCACATGCGCGAACGCGACGCTCGCGAAGACGATGCCGCCGGCCAGCATCGTCGTGCCGGCAACGACGTAGGACGCGCGGGACGTCGCCACATAGATCGTGATGATGTAGAGCGCCAGGAACAACACGCTCGAACCCAGGTCGCGCTGGAAAACCATGATGGCGAGCGACAACACCCAGGCGATGATCAGCGGACCGAAGTGTCGCGGCGCCGGCAGCTTCAGGGGGCCGATCCGCGCCGTCGGGACCGTCATCACCTCGCGCTTGGCCGACAGGTAGCCCGCCAGGAAGGCGGCCAGAACGATCTTGGCGGCCTCGGCCGGCTGAAACGTCAGCGGCCCCAGAGCGACCCACAGCCGCGCGCCGCGCACGGTGCGCCCGATGACCGGCGCGAGCGGCAGCATCAGCAGCGCGACGCCGAGCAGCATCAGCGAGTAGCGAAACTTTTCGAGCGTCCGATGATCGCGCAGCAGCAGCAAGGTCGAGGCGAACGCGGCCGCGCCGATCGCCATCCACAGAGCCTGCGACACGGCAAGGTCCGCATCGAGCCGCTTGATCACCGCATAGCCGATTCCCGACAACGCGATCGCGCACGCAAGCAGGATCGGATCGGCGTTCGGAGCGGCGCGGCGCACCATCAGATGCATGCCGACGGCGAACGCGGCCACGAACAGCGCGTGCCCGAAGAAGTCTGGCGGCACCTGATCGGACTGAGCGAACGCGACGAGCAGCAGCGCGCCGAGCGAGATCGCCACGGCCATCGCCACCAGCCCCGCCTCCGCGCCGCGGCGGTTCACGACGGGCTCCCCGACGGCGAAGCGGTTGGCGAGCCGGGAGAGCCGGTCGGGGACGGCGTCGCGGCGGTGCGCGGGATGCGCGAGGCGATCTCACGCGCATCGTCGAGCGTCGCCGCGCGCAGCCCCTCATCCAGACGCGGCACGTAAAACGGCTCGACCTGATCGCGCGTGATCCCGGCCGGCTCGTAGACGCGGTGAAGCGAGATCACAAAATCGGTCGGAAGGCCGCGGTAGATCGCAACCTGGTCGCCATCGAAGCCGACGAACCAGTTTCGATCCGACCACACCCGAAGCCCGGTGAAGCCGCCGGCGACAAGCGCGACGACGAGTGCAACCCACGCGACCAGACGGCGCGGCACGCGACGCGCCGTCGTCGCGGGTCGCGGGTGCGGCGTAACCGGACGGCGCGGCTCGACGGCCACCGCCTGCTGCCGCGCCGTGCGGTCGCCTGGGCCAAGATCCGCATCGGCCGGGACGTCGAGCACGACGACGGTGATGTTGTCGGGTCCGCCGCGGCGATTGGCTTCGTCGATCAGCGCGCGACACAGGTCGTCGCCGTCACGCACCGAGGCGAGCAGACCGGCGATCTCCGACTCGGGAACGACCGACGACAGACCGTCGGAGCACAACAGGACGCGGTCGCCGTGGGCGAGCGGGATTACCTGATGATCCACGTCGACGTCCGGGTCGGTTCCGAGCGCGCGGGTGAGCACGCTGCGCTGGGGATGCGTCTCGGCTTGCTCGAGCGTGATCGCACCGTCGTCCACCATCCGCGCGACGAGCGTGTGATCGGTCGAGACCAGCGTCATCTGCTCGCCGCGGAGCAGATAGCAACGCGAGTCGCCGACGTGGGCAAGATGAGCGTCGCCGCCGTCGATGGCGATCGCGGTGACGGTCGTTGCCATGCCTGCCGTTTCGGGATCGCGCGCCGACCGGTCGGCGACGGCTCGTCCGGCGGCGCGGACCGTCTCGACGAGTTGCGCGCCGGCGTCGGGGCCGGCCGGATCGCGATCCAGCTTCGCAAGCATCTCAACGGCCATGCGCGAGGCCACCTCGCCGGCCCGATGACCGCCGAGGCCGTCGGCGACGGCGTAGATCCGCTCGCCGCCGTACCACGAGTCCTCGTTGAGACTGCGAGCGCGACCGACGTCGCTCGCCGCGAACCAGCGCACCAGGCTCACTTGGCGCGCACCTCGACGACCGTCTTGCCCAGCCGGACCTCGTCGCCCGGCGCGATCGGCGCCGGATCCGAAACCTTGACCCGGTTCAGGTAGGTCCCGTTGGTCGAGCCGAGATCCATCACGAACCAGCGGCCGTCCTTCGGGAAGATCTTGGTGTGCATTTGCGACACGTAGGTGTCCTGCAACACGGCCGAGCATTCGTCGGCCCGGCCGAGGGTGATCGCCTCGCTCCGCAGCGGCAGCACCGCCGGCGCCCTGCCTTCTTCGATCACCGCGACCGAACGCGCTTGTCCTGAGCGGGCGCCGGATCGCGCCGACGGGCGGGATCGAACCGGTGCGCTCGCCGCCGCCCGGCCGGCGCGCGGACCGGCGCGCGGACCGGCGATGTCGAGCCAGATGACCCGGACCGCGCGTGCGACGAACAGGTACAGCAACGCCAGGAACAAGAACTTGAGCGAGGTCAGTACCAGTTCGGGCACGGTCGTCCTTTCGGCTTCAGGCGCGAAACTCGATCTGGGTGTTGCCGATCAGCATGATGTCCTTGGGCTTGAGCCGCGCCCGCCGCACGCTCTTTCCGTTCAGCAAGGTTCCGTTGGTCGAATCGAGATCCACCACGTACCACTCATCGCCTTCTCGTCGCACTTCGGCGTGGCGACGCGACGCGCCGGAATCGGCCAGCGTGACGTCGCACGTGTCGAGACGCCCGATCACCAACGCGTCCTTCGAAAGCGGATACGCGCGTCGCTTCGAGCCGAGCACGACCAGCTCGGCGTCGCCGGAGACGGCGATTTGGATCAGTTGCGTGTGCGAGCCGGCTCCCGCCGCGGGATCGGCGCCTTCGGAGATCGCGGTCGCGACCATGAACGTGCCGGGCGTCATGCCGTCATCAGCGACCATCTCGACGACCGGGGCACCGAGCAGTATCCATCCCTCTGCGGCGGCCGCGCGCCGCGCGACGGCGACAAGCTCGCGATCCAAGGACGGCCCGAGCGCGGCAAGACGCTCGTGATCGGCCGGCGCGAGCCGGAAGGTGAATGCGTTCGGCGCGATCGCCTCTCCGGCCACACCGACGGTCGTTGCATCGTCCATCGCCCGAATCATCCGCTTTCCGAGTTCGACCGGCTGAAGGCCGCCACCCGGCAGCGCACGCGCGAAGAAGCCCTCGACGACTTGCTCGAGGCGGCGTTCGAAGTCCTTGAGAATGCCCACGAGCCCTCCGTGCCAGTCTAGTGTCTCGTTGCGCGAATTCGCCGGGTCCCGGTTGCGGCCGGCCGTCGCGTCCGCCGTGAATATCCCCAGTTCGAGCGTGGATATGCCGGTCCCACGACGCGCGGCTGTTTGCTACCATGCCGGGCCTGCACGGGCGACTGGCGGAATTTGGTAGACGCGCAGGATTCAGGTTCCTGTCCTGGCAACAGGGTCGGGGTTCAAATCCCCGGTCGCCCACCGCGATCCGCCTCCGCGCCGCGTTCCCGCGGCCCGGAGGACGGGTTCCGTCCTTTGATCCGTCCGGCTCACTCACTCCCACGAAGACTCGCCACGTCCCGGTACGATGGGCGCAATGCGAAAAGTGCAACGTCTCGGCGAGGTTCTTCTCGAAGCCGGGCTCATCACGGACGAGGTGTTGAACGCCGCGCTCGCTCACCAGCGCAGCACCGAGGATCCCTCCGGCCGCCGGATCCGGCTGGGAACCGTCCTGGTCGATATGGGAGTTGTCACCGAAGAAGCGCTCGCCCATGCGCTGAGCCTTCAACTGGGCATCCCCTTCGTGGATCTGAATTCGGTCTCGGTCGATCCCGATTTGGTTCAAGTGGTGCCGCGACGGCTCGCCGAGCGCTTGAACGTGGTGCCGGTCGACCGCACCGAGGCCGGCATTCTGCTCGCGATGGCCGACCCGACCGATGTGGTCGCGCTCGACGACGTGCGCGTAACGGCCCGCGCAGGAACGGTACGCCCGGCCGTCGCAACCGCCTCCGCCGTTCGCGAGGCGATCGATCGCTTCTACTCGCTCGATTCGGCCACCGCCGACGTCGTCAACCGGCTCGGAACGGCCGCGGACGTCGAAGTCGTCATGTCGTCCGCCGAAGAGTCGGTCGAGGATCTGACCGCGTCGGGATTGGCGGCGCCGATCGTGCGGCTCGCCAACGCGATCCTTGCCGACGGGGTCCGCGCGCGCGCCACCGACGTTCACATCGAACCGCAGCAGGCCGACGTGACCGTCCGCTACCGAATCGACGGATTGCTGCGAGAGGTCATGACGCTGCCGAAGGCGGTGCATGCGGCGCTGGTTTCGCGGTTGAAGATCATGGCGTCGATGGACATCTCCGAGCGACGCCGGCCCCAAGACGGACGCGCCCGCGCCGTGATCGATGGTCGGGACGTGTCGCTTCGCGTGTCCACGATCCCAACGATGCGTGGCGAAAAGGTCGTCATGCGACTGCTCCGCCAGGGGGAAGAGACCGTCACGCTTGCCTTGACCGGGATGACGCCCGAACAATTGGCGGCGGTGCACGACGCGCTCACCCAGCCGCAAGGCTTTCTCCTGTTCACCGGACCGACCGGATCGGGAAAGACGACCTCGATGTACGGGGCGCTGCTGGAGAAAAAGTCCAACGAGGTCAACATCGTCACGCTGGAGGACCCGATCGAGTACCACATCGCCGGCATCAGCCAGATGCAGATCGACGAGAAGACCGGGCTTTCGTTCGCGCGGAGTCTCCGGTCGGTCCTGCGACAAGACCCGAACGTCATCATGGTCGGCGAGATCCGCGACGTCGAGACGGCGCATATCGCGCTGCAGGCGGCGATGACCGGCCATCTGGTCTTGTCGACCGTGCACACCAACGACGCCTCCGCGGCCGTGACGCGCTTGGTGGACATGGGAGTCGAGTCGTTCCTGGTCGCGCAGGCGCTCACGCTCGTCGTCGCACAGCGGCTGGTGCGCGTTATCTGCACGCATTGCAAAGTCGAAACGGAAGCCTCCGACGCGACTCTCACGCGTCTCGGCCAGACGCAACAGGCGATGGCCGGGGCCACGCTGTACCGCGGCGAAGGCTGCGAGACGTGCGGATTCACCGGCTTCCTTGGCCGAACCGGCATCTTCGAAATCTTGCCGATCGGGCGGCAGATGCGCGAACAGATCAACGCGCAAGCCTCCGACGCGGTCATCGCCGCGGCAGCGCGCGCCGCAGGAATCCCGAGCCTGCTCGAGGCGGGGCTGCGCAAGGTCCGCGAGGGCCTCACGACGCTGGAAGAGGTGCAACGCGAGGTGCAGGTCGATCAGCCGCGCGAGCTGCCGCGCTGCCCGTCCTGCCGCCACGAGGTCGATCCCACGTTCGTGATCTGCCCCTACTGCCAGTTCAACCTCGGGCCGGCAACATGCCCGAACTGCAGCCGGGAAGTATCGACCGACTGGCATGTGTGCCCGTACTGCCGCGCCGATCTTCCGGCGCAACGCGCTGCGGCGGCCGGACGCGATGGGAAACGACGGCTGCTGTTCGTCGACGACGACCCCAGCCTGCTCGCGCTGGCGCATGCGATGTTCGACGACGACTTCGATGTGCTCGAAGCGGCCGGCGGCGAGGAAGCGATCCGGCGTGCGTCGGTCGAGCGACCCGATCTGATCCTTCTCGATTTGCACATGCCCGATCTGAGCGGCATCGACGTCGCCAAGCGCCTGCGCGGCACGGCCTCGACCAGCATGATCCCGCTGATCATGCTCACCGGCGACGACGCGGGCGAGATCGAAGGGCTGCGCGCCGGCGTCGACGACTACATCGTCAAGCCGTTCGACGAAGAGCGGCTTCGCGCGCGCATCGAGCGAGCGCTGCGGCTCGCCTCGCGCGTCTGATCCGCCGCGCCGGGCTCGCTTCGCGCCTCGACATTCACGAGAGTACGATTCGCTTCTGCCGGGGGGCGAGGGTACTCACCGGCCGCTGTCAACAGGAGGTCGTCATCGTGAGCATCATCGCCATCCCGCAAGAACTGCTCGAGCTCCGCACCTCGATCCTGGATTTCATCGAGCGCGAGATTCGCCCCGTCGAAGCCAAGTATGCGCAGGAGCTTCAAGAAACCGGCACGATCGCAAACGCCGAGGAAGAGAAGCGCGCGATCCGCAAGCGCTCCGCAGAGCTGGGCTTCTACACGCTGCACATGAGCGAAGACGTCGGCGGCGCCGGCCTGTCCTATCTCGGACAGTGCTTGATGCAGGAGGCGATCGCCGCGTCGGGATCGTTCCTGGCCGGCCGCGGCGGCGTGATGGCGAGCGTCGAAGGGCCGACCCCGGTGCTGCACGCGTGTACGCCGGAGCAGCGCGAACGATGGCTGGATCCGCTGATGCGCGCCGAACGCGAGATGTGCTTCGCGCTGACCGAGCCGGGCGCCGGCTCGGACGCGACGCGAATCAAGACCAAGGCCGAACGCAAGGGCGACTCCTACGTCATCAACGGCACGAAGCATTTCATCACCCACGGCGAAGAGGCCGACTTCGCGCTTGTGTTCGCGGTCACCGACGCCGAAAAGCGCTCGCGGGGCGGCATCACCGCGTTCCTGGTCGACAAAGACGCGCCCGGCTTCACCGTCGCGCGGCGGCAGCACACCGCCTCCACCGTGGACCGGCCGGCCGAGCTGGTCTTCAACGACGTCGAAGTCACCGGCGAGAACGTCCTCGGCCAAGAAGGCTACGGATTCGCGGCGGCGATGAGCTGGATCAACGGCGGCCGCTTGTCGATCGCATCGCAGGCGGTCGGCTACGCGCAACTGCTCACCGACAAGATGCTCGACTACGCGAAGTCGCGGGTCGCGTTCGGATCCACGATCGGGTCGTATCAATACGTGCAGGGCATGATCGTGGACTCGCTCAACGAGCTGGAGCAGGCGCGCCTGTTCACCTATAAGAAGGCCGACGAAATCGACGGCGGCGCCGACGGCCGTCGCGAAGCCGCGCAGGCGAAGGTCGTCGCAACCGAGATGGTCGGCCGCGTCGCCGACCGCGCCATCCAGGTCTACGGCGGCAACGGCTTCATGACCGAGATGGGGATCGAGCGCTACTGGCGCGAAGTCCGCGCGATGCGCCTCTACGAAGGCACCAGCGAGATTCTCCGCAGCAACATCGCCAAGACGCTGGGGCTCGGGTAGATGTCGCTCGCCGCGTTCGTGTCTGTCGGCAAGTCGCTCGCCGAAGCGGTTTCGCGCGTGCAACTGGCCGAGTCGCTTGGCTACGAGGCCGCGTTCTCGACGCACACGACCGGCCGCGACGGGCTGATGACGCTCGCCGCCTATGCGGCCGCAACGAAGCGGATCCGGCTGGGGACCGGCGTGGTGCCGGCCCTGCCGCGGCATCCGCTGTCGCTGGCGATCGAGGCGGCGACGCTGGACGAGATCAGCGGCGGACGGCTGATTCTGGGCGTCGGGCCTTCGCACAAGGTGACGATGGAGGGCTGGTACGACATCCCGATGGACAAGCCGTACTCGCAGATGCGCGAGTACGTGACGATCCTGAGGCAAATGTTCACCACCGACGGCGCGTCGTTCGAGGGCGACTTCTACAAGGTGCAGTTCGGGTTCGTCGGCTACGGCGCCCGCAAGGATCTTCCGATCTACCTCAGCGCGCTCGCCCCGAAGATGCTCACGTTCGCCGGCGAGGCGTGCGATGGCGTGATCCTGTGGAGCTGCCTGCCGTCCTACATCGCATCCACGGTGACGCCGACGGTGCGCGCCGCGGCCGAGAAAGCCGGCCGGCCGATGCCGACGATCGTGGCGGCCGTGCCCTGCGCGGTCACGACGAACACAGCGGCGGCATTCGAGGCGCTGCGCGCGGACTTCTTCGTCTACATGACGCTGCCGTTCTACCGTCGCGCCATCGCGGGCGCCGGGTACCAAGCCGAGTTGGACGCATTCGACAAAGCGCAAGAGGCCGGCGACTTCCCGGCGGCGCTCGCGGCGATGAGCGACGCCATGCTGACCGAGTTTGCGGCGATCGGCGACGCGGCCGCAATCCGCGACAAGATCGACGAGTATCGCGCCGCCGGCGTGACGCTGCCCGCCGTCGGACTCTTCCGCGGCGGCGACGGCTACGCCGGCGCCGAGGAGACACTGAAGGCGGCCGCAGGCTGATGAGTGCGTCGATGCGTGCGGTGCGCATGATCGGGATCGGCAAGCCGCTGGAAGTCCACGACGTCCCGGTTCCGTCGCCCGGTCCCGGCGAAGTAGTGGTTCGCGTCGCGGCCTGCGGCGTCTGCGCATCCGACGTGCACGTGCTCGACGGATCGTTGCCGGCACAGCCGCCGCTTCCGGTCACGATGGGCCACGAGCCGTCCGGCACGGTCGAAGCGGCCGGCGACGGCGTCGCCTGGCCGGTGCCCGGCGATCGCGTGGTGATGCATGCCGGCAAGCGCTGCGAAGCGTGCCGGCCCTGCCTGAGCGGCTTCGGGATCGAAGAGTGCTTGTCCGTGCGGACGATGGGCGTGGACTTCGACGGCGCATGGGCCGACTTCGTGGTCGTGCCGGCATCGTCGTGCGTCGGGCTGCCGGATTCGATTCCGTTCGATCAAGGCGCGATCTTGGCCGACGCGGTGGCGACGCCGTACGCGGCCGTCGTCGAGACCGGCGAGGTCGGTCCGGGCGACCGCGTCGCGGTGTTCGGCATCGGCGGGTTGGGGACACATGCGATTCAAATCGCGAGGCTGTGCGGCGCGTCGTTCGTCGCGGCCGTCGACCCGCGTCCGTCGGCGCGCGAGCGCGCGCTGGCGCTGGGCGCGGATGTGGCGCTGGATCCCGACGGTGCCGTCGCCGCGATCCGGGATGCGACGCGCGGCGAGGGCGTTGACGCCGCGTTCGACTTCGTCGGCGCGAACGCGGTCGTGAAGGCCACTGTCGCGTCGCTCGCGCGCGGCGGACGCGCGGTGATCGTCGGCGTCGGCGGCGAGAAGATCTCGCTCGGTCCTTCCATCTTGTTCGCCGTCAAGCACTCGCAGCTTCGCGGCGCCTACGGCTACCGCCGCTCGCACATCCAGTCGCTGGTTTCGCTCGTCCAGTCGGGACGACTCGACCTTTCCGCATCCATCACCGCAAAGCTTCCGCTCGAAGACGCAGCCGAAGCCGTCGACATGCTCGCCACGAAACGCGGCGACCCCGTGCGACTCGTCCTGACTCCCTAGGGCGCACAGCGGCAGGTCTTCGCGAATCGGGCGCGAACGCGTGCCGGAGTTCTCGCACCCTGCCGGATTGCCATGCAACGTCCCCACAGGAGCCGCAAGGGATGGGATGCGGCAACGGTGAACTGTGTCCGCGGAGGTGAAAGTCCTCGGGGGCAAGCGCCAGGCCCCGGACCAACGAGGAACCCAACCGGCCATGCAAAAACGGACAGGCTCAACTCGATTCGGAAAGCACGTCACGTTCGCGTTGCTCATCGCGAGCGTGGCTTCGGTGCTGTCCGCCCGCGCCGATCACCTCGACGACGTCACCCACCTGATCATGCCCGCCCCGTACGAAGTGCTTGCGACGGGGACGGGCCCGCAAGAGATCACGATCACGTGGAAAGACGTCGACCGCATCGAACAAGCCTATGAAATCCAGTGGACCGCCGACCCGTCGAGCCCGGCAAGCTGGGCTCCGGCCACGCAGTTTCCGATCGAGCATTCTGGCAACGCGCTCGGCGGCTGCTCGTCCGATAACACCGGCCAGCTTCCCTACATCAACGTCAACGACCAGAACGGGGACTACCTCAACCCCTACAACGATCCGCAGCCGGCGCGCTGCTCGATCGTGCTCACCCAGCTTCGGAACGCCGACAACAACGCCTCCGAGCCGCTCCCCTACGCGGATCCGGCAACGAACGTTCGTTGGTTCCGCATTCGTGGCATCTTCCCGTACAAGCAGCGCATCCCGGCAGTGCCGGGCAACAACAACCTCGAGGTCCCGAAGGAGGTTCACGGCATCCTGCACAGCCCGTGGAGCGGCATCGATCCTGCCATCCTCGGCCCGTTGCCTCCGGAGAACGTACAGGTCTTCCCGTCGTTCCCGTCGCTGACGCTCACGTGGTTGAACACGGCATCGGGGGATCCGGCGTTTACGAAGAATCGCATCGACCGAGCGCAAGGCGCCACGTTCGTGCAGACCGAGCTTCCCGCGTCCCAGTCCTCGTTCCTGGACGGGCCGCTGGCGTGGAACACGCAGTACCGGTACCGGATCATCGCGAAACGCGAAATCACGATCAACAAGCCGGCCGATCCCAATACAGGTGTGCCGGCCGACCCGAATCACGTCGAGAGCAGCTTCTCGCCGTCTCACCCGGCGGCCGGTGGGCTGTCCATCACAACGCCGCCGATCCCGGCTCCGGGGGATCCGTCGAACCTGATCGCGACCTTCACGGCTCCGGCGACGAGCAACCTGCAGTGGATCGACAACGCGACCGACGAGGACGGCTTCCTGATCGAGTTCGGCCCCGACGGCGTCAACTGGGTTGCGCAGACCGCGGTGGGACCGCACACGACGCCGGCGACCGGTCCGATGACGGCGATGCAGGTGGCGATCCCGCCGGACACGATCCGTCACTATCGCGTCTTCGCCTATCGCGTCACGCCGTACGCGAAGTCCAATCCGTCCAACACCGCGATGATCATCGCGATCCCTCGGGCGCCGTCGAACCTGACCGAGACGTCGGTGACCTCGTTCCAGTCGGTGCTGCAGTTCAAGGACAACTCCAACATCGAGACCGGCTTCCGGATCGAGTACTGCAACCCGAGCCTGTTTCCGTGCGCGAGTCCCGGCGCAACCGGGTGGGCGACGGCCGGAACGGCCCCGGCGAGCGGGGGAACCGGCGGAATGCCGACCTTCCTCGACGGCCGCTTCGCATCCACCACGCTCAAGTATCGCGCGGTCGCGTTCAACGCCTCGGGCGACTCAGCGCCCTCGGCGGTGATCTCATCGACGACGCCGGCCGGTCCGCTGGTGACGCCGCTGAACCTAACCGCTTCGCCGGCCGGTCCGCATCAGATCAACGTCGCCTGGAACGACACCATCGACGACAAGGGCTACCGGCTCGAATTCAGCGACACCAGCGCACTGGGACCGTTCTCGCAGCTAGCGACCACGGCACAGAACGTGACCGCCTACGTCGACGCGCCGCTCCCGGGCGGCAAGTTCCGCTGCTACCGGGTCCGCGCGATCGACGTCGCGGCGAACCGGCGTAGCGACCCGTCGAACGTGGCGTGCGCGACGACGCCGATGGGACCGATCCCGGCTGCGCCGTCCAACGCGGTCGCGATTCCGTGGAGCGTCAACCCGACGATGGCGGTCGAGTTCACCTGGCAGGACAACTCGACCAACGAAGACGGCTTCATCGTCGAGCATTCGAGTAACAACAGCACGTGGCGCGAAGTCGGCCGGACGCTGCCAAACGTGTCGGTGTTCCGCGTCGGCAACTACGATCCGAATTCGGTTCAGTTCTTCCGGGTCAAGGCCTACAACTTCGAGGGGCACAGCGCGTATTCGAACACCGCGTCGGTGCTGCTGCTGGGTCCGCCGCGGCCGGTGTGGCTGAACCCGTCGAAGGACAACACGGTCTCGACCAGCTCCTGCTACGTGGACGGCACGTTCGCGCACACCTTCAGCCCGGTGGTCAACGACATCAACATCGTGATCGTGCGCAAGCTGGGCGCCGATGTCGGCACCTACACCTGCAACACCTCGCCCGGCTCGTGCACGAATCAGGGCGGCTTGGTGCCGATCTCGTCCGAGCCGGCCGTGAACCAAGTCCAGCTCAACTGGAACGGGCCGGGCACGTTCCGGCTGGAGTTCCACTTCCTCAAAAACGTGACCTACGAGCTTCATGCCCGGGCCATCAACGTGCACGGCGCCTCGGCGGATGCGTTCATCGCCTCGTTCGTGGTGCTGGCGGATTGCCCGCTGGGCTGATCTTCCGGAGGGGGGAGACGAGCGCCCGCGCGAACCATGCGCGGGCGCTCTTGCATTCGCGGAACACTCGCCGTCCGTTTCGCGTCGCGACATATCGCCCAGGCCGGGACGGGCCCGGCGGTGCGGCGAAACGACCCCGGCCGGCGGCTCGTTGACCAGGCGAGACCATCATGCCCACCGCGCCGGGTCAAAAGACGTCGCGGGGCCGGACCGTTGTGGCCGGCCCTCGCTTGACGTTGGTCGTCCGCAACCGATCCGGCAGCGAGGTGACGCCGGCGATCGTCGAGCGTCTGGGCCGGGCGTTGCGCGATACGCCGGCCGAGATCGTGATCGCCGACGAGACGATCAAGATGGCGTCGACCGAGCTGCTGATGACGGCCGAGAGGGAACGGGTGCCGCTCCGCGTGCTGCGCGCCCGCGCCGCGCTGGCCGATGCGCTGACCGCGGCCACCGGCGACTACGTCGCGATCATCGACGCCGGCGGGCGGCATCCGCCGGAGATGATTCCCGACATGCTGCTGCAGGCGGCGGTGAACGATGTCGATATCGTGCTCGCCTCGCGTCGCCCGGTGGACGGCAAGCCGCCGCGCGGGCTGCTGTCGGTCTGCGGCGACGCAGTCCGCGGCATCACCGATCCGGCGACGCCGTTCTTCTTGGCGCGCCGGTCCATGCTCGAGTCGATCGCACCCAAACCCGGCGCGACGATTCTTGCCTTGGATCTGCTGCTCGCACATCCGCGGGCGAGCATCAGCGAACTGGCGATCCGCGACGGCGGTACCGATGAGGCGCCGCGCCCGAACGTGCGCCGGCGCGCGGCCGAGCGCGTCCACGTCGTGCGTCTGTCGCGTCGCGGCGCGGCCGTGCGCGCGAAAGCGGTCCGCACCACCGCGAATGGCCTGGCGTGGAAAGCGCGTCGCAAAGCCGAGGAGCCGTGGACGCTGTTCGCGATCGGCGCGATTCTGCTGGCCGCGACCATCCTTCGCTTCTGGGCGCTTCCGTCGCTGCATTGGTACGGCCACGACGAGGCGAACGCGTCGATGGCCG
>DASWHR010000145.1:0-17549 GCA_036398095.1 Actinomycetota bacterium | reverse complement strand
TCGAAGTCGAGTCCGGTCAGCCGGGCGGCCAGCTCGCCCGGATTGCCGATCGTCGCCGACGCGCACGCGAAGACCGGATGAGCGCCGCGCGCGGCCGCGAGCCGCCGGACGCGTCGCAGCACGTTCGCGACGTGCGAGCCGAACACGCCCCGGAACGTGTGCATCTCGTCGACGACGACGAGCGACAGGTTCGCCAGAAACGCCGCCCACTTGTCGGACTGCGGCAGCACCCCGAAATGCAGCATGTCGGGGTTTGACACGATCAGGTTCGCGTTGCGCTTGATCCATTGACGGTCCGCCGGAGAGGTGTCCCCGTCATAGACCGCCGCCCGCACCCATGTCGCCGCGAACTCGCGAAGGTGCCGCAACTGATCCTGTGCGAGCGCCTTGGTGGGGAACAGATACAGCGCGGTGGCCTTCGGATTCGCCGCGAGCCGCTCGAGTGTGGCGAGCTGATAGCACAAGCTCTTGCCGCTTGCCGTGCCCGTCGCGACGGCCGTGTGCCGGCCGGCGCGCAAATGCATAAGCGCTTCGGCTTGATGCGACCAGAGCCGTTCGATGCCGGACTTCTTCAGCCGGACCGAGATCTCGGGCGCGAAGGTGACGTCGGCGGTGGCGGCGCGCCGCTCGGGGATCCGCTCGACGTGCGCGAGCGCGTCGGGATGCGCGTCGCGGAGCCGGTCGAGGAAGGCGAGGGGATCCACGTGTGGATCGTATCGCCGCCGGCCGACGCCGCGGGCCGCGGCTGCGCGCGGGCGGGTTCTAGCAGGACCAGGCGCAGCGAGCGACGCCGCCCAGACTGCGCGCGGCCGTGCCTTGTTCGGACGCTTCGGCGTCTCGCCGGCGTTCGGCGTCCGATTCGGAGAAGCGCTGCTGCGCGACGCCGGCCGACACGCCGCCGATGGCGGCAGCTTCGGTCGGGCGGGGCGCGACGTGCTCGCGCTCGATCGAGAGCAGCACGCCCAGCGCGCGGCTTGCGTCCGAGGGCTGCGGCTCGGCCGGCAGCGGCGGCGCCGAGGCGGCCGGCGGCGGGGCGGCGGGAAGCGCGGCGGACGGCTCGGGCGTGGGGGCCGGCGTCGCGCGCGTCGACGGGGCGGGTATCGCCGGCGCCGGGACGCGCTTGCGCTCTTGGCTCTTGGCCGGCGCCTTCTTGGCCGGGTTCTTGGCTGGGGGACGCGCGCGGCGCGGCTGCGCGGCGCGCGCCTCGGCGCGATCGCCGAACAGCACCGAAACGTAGACCTCGCCGCCTTCGCCGGGCGCGACGCCCACGCCGATCGAATCCCATGAGGCGTACAGGATGTTGTCGCGATGCGATGCCGAGTCCATGAACATGTCGAAGACCTCGTCCACCGTGCTCGCCCAGCCGACGTTCTCGCCCAGCGCATACCAGCCGTCGAGTTGCGAGGCTCGGCCCGAGTGGTAGATCTCGCCGCGGGCGGCCATCCGTTCGGCGTGGGATTGGGCGTCGCCGGTCAGGTCCCCTGCGCGCGCCAAAGAGGAAAGCCGGTGCTCGCTTCGCGTTCGGTCGTGCAGGTGCGCGAGCCGGCCGGCGTCGGATTCGCCGAGGGCGGGCAGGGCCGCCGCCAGCGCGATCGCGAAGGCCGCGATCAGCACGGCAAGCACCTTCAAATGTGAACGCATGCGGTCTCCCTCCTGCATGCCTCGACGCGAACCGGGCGCGCATCTTGCACTCGCCGGCCGGAATCCGGCCAAAACGAGTCCTTCCCTTGCTTCGGCCCCCTGAAACGGCGGCGACGTCAGGGAGAGGGGGACGGCTCCGGAGTCGCCTCGGCCGAGGCCGAGGCCGACGGCGATGGTGATGGCGAAGGCGAAGGCGAGCCGTCGTCCGAGGGCTCGGGCTCGGGAAGGGGCTCTTCGGTTTCTCGGGGCAACGCCGGTCGCGGTCCGGGATCGAGGACGGTCGGGTCGTCGATGATCGCGTCGGGAGCGATGTCTTCGAAAAGACGGTCCGCGTTCTTGGTAGTGCGAACGACGCTCGCCCCGTCGGGAAGCGCGGTCGGATACCCGTCGATGACGACGTTGTCGATGTCGGTCGTCTGAATGCGGGTCGCGATCATCCCCAGTTGCAGCGCCTCGTCGACCGAGAGGTCGGTGTCCACGTACTTGAAGAAGATCCGCAGGTAGTGCATGAACTTGCCGGGATCGTCGAACGTCTCGGCGCGCGCGCGGCGAAGCGCGCCCAGCATGATCAACCCCTGGTTCTCCGACCGGGAGAAGTCTCCGCGCGGGGCGTCGTGCCGGTTCCGCGCGAATGCGAGCGCTTGGAATCCGCCGAGCACCTGCTGGCCCTTGTCGAAGTCCGAGCGCGAATAGCGGTCGGTGATCTTGTAGGGGATGTCGACCACGACGCCGCCGAGTTCGTTGACCATGTCTTCGAAGCCTTCGAAGGAAACCAGCATCGAGTAGTCCATCGTCAGGCCGGAGAACTGCTCGACGACGTCGACCATCCGATCGACGCCGCCGGCGGCGAGCGCCCCGTTGATGCGGCCGCCGTAGCCGCGCACGTTGACGTAGGTGTCACGCGGGATACCGACGATAGTGCCGGACTTGCGTTCCGGGTTGATCGCGATGATGTGAATCGAGTCGGCGCGGCCCCGATCGGCCGGACCCTCACGCTTGTAGCGAGGCGAACCCGCGTCCGAACCGAGCACGAGAATGAAGACCGGCCGGTTCGGCTCGGGCCGGTAGAACCCGTTGTGGGTGCGACGGATCCGCACCGGCTTGTCCTGTCCCGACGCCGGCGACAGTGACAGCATGCTCCACGCCGCGATCGACGCGAGCAGCGTCGCCATCGCGAGCAGCGCAAGACGGCGAGCGGGCGAAAGTCGCCGGATCACGGCGCCGCTCCCGGCGGCGGGTTCTGCGCCTGGTCGTTTCGGGCCTGGTAGGCGAAGATCCGCCAGCCGCCCACTTCGAGCCGGAGGAAGTAGACCGCCTTCTGAACGATGGTGAGCGGCACGCCGTCCTTCTTCAGCGCGCCGGTCCCGTGGAACGAGACGTCGGCCACGGCGTAGTCGGTGCGGCCGTCCTCGCCGACGTAGATCGTGACGGCGACCTCGGCTTCGTCGGGCTTGACCGAGCGAACCTCGTCGCGGGCGTCGCCGATCGTGACCGACTCGATCTCTGTTTCGACCTTCGTGCGCGCGTCACCGGCGAACAGGCCGGCGATCTCGGGGAATTTCGGATCGCGCCAGCCGGCCGGGTCCAGGAACGCCTGCTGGTACCAATCGGTGATCATCGACACGATCGCTTCGCCCTGACCCCGTGCGTCCCCGGGTGCATCGCCGGGCGCCTCCCCACTGGCCGTTACGATCTCGATCGTGTCGTCGAAGGAAATCTGGACGACCTCGTCCCCGCCTCCGGGCGAGCCGGAGCAGGCGCCCAGGGCGGCAATTACCAGAATCAGGAATGCCCGAAGCGCGCGGAAAGAGGAGCGGGTAAGCAGGGGGAGCATCGGCTCGCGAATGCTATCCGCCCGGCGGACCGGGGGCAAGGCGGACCGCCTCGGTTTTGACCTGATTCCAGAGGGTTCCGTGCTGCGGGACGATCACGAAGCCGCCGCTTTGCTCGCGGCTAGCACGCACGGTAGCCTACTCGCGCTTTCAACCAGCCGAAAGACAATCGCTTACCAAAGAAACCGGGAGGTTTCATGTCAACGATCCTCGCTGCGGAAGGTGGCTCGATCAACGTCATCTTCCGCCAGCTCGAGAACAACATGCTCTGGGTCATCCTCGGCATCTCGTTCCTCGCTTTGCTCGTCGCCTATTACCTGGTGAAGGGGGTCATGCGCGCGCCGGAGGGCACGCCGACCATGATCGAGATCGCGAAGGCGATCCAGGAAGGCTCCTCGGCGTACCTGAGTCGTCAGTTCAAGACCGTCGGCGTCTTCGTCGGCCTGATCGCCGTCGTTTTGTTCTTCATCCTCCCCGTTCCCGATCAATGCCCGAACGGAATCCAGATCTCGCTCGCCGAGACGTGCGCGGACCATTCCGAGTTCGTGCTGCGGATCGGCCGCTCGATTGCGTTCGTGATGGGTGCCGCCTTCAGCGCGTTGACGGGCTTCGCCGGGATGTCGCTGGCCGTGCGCGGAAACGTGCGCGTGGCCAACGCGGCGCGCGAGTCGGGGCTGCGTCAGGCACTCACGATCGCCTTCCGCACCGGCGGCGTCGCCGGCATGTTCACCGTCGGCCTGGGCCTGATGGGCGCGACCGTGGTTCTGATCATCTTCAAGCGCGACGCGACGCAGGTGCTGGTCGGCTTCGGGTTCGGCGGCGCGCTGCTGGCGATGTTCATGCGAGTCGGCGGCGGCATCTTCACGAAGGCGGCCGACATCGGCGCCGACCTGGTCGGCAAGATCGAGCAGGGAATCCCCGAGGACGACCCGCGCAACGCCGCGACGATCGCCGACAACGTCGGCGACAACGTGGGCGATTGCGCCGGCATGGCGGCCGACCTGTTCGAGTCCTACGAGGTCACGCTGGTCGCCTCGATCATTCTCGGCGCCGCTGCGTTTTCGACCCGGGGGATCGAGTTCGCCATCGTCGGCGTCATGTTCCCGCTGATCGTGCGAACCATCGGCGTTCTGACCTCGGTGCTGGGCATCTATATGGTCAAGCCCCGCTCCGAAAACGAGCACGGCATGAAGTCGATCAACCGAGGCTTCTTCGTCTCGGCGCTCGTGTCGGCCGTGGGGATTTACGTCGCGGCCGCGTGGTACGTCAAGGACATGCGAGTCTTCTACGCGACGGTGATCGGGCTCGGCTTGTCCGCAGCCATTCAGGTTCTCACCGAGCATTACACTTCGACGACACGCAAGCCGGTGCAAGAGATCGCCGACGCGAGCGAGACGGGTCCCGCGACAACGATCCTGTCCGGCTTCGCGGTCGGTATGGAGTCCACCGTCTGGGCGCTGATGATCGTCGCCGGCGCGATCTACGGCGCGTTCCTGCTGGGCGACAACCTCGCCGAGCGTCTGTACTTCATCTCGTTGACCGGTATGGGGATGCTCACCACGGTCGGCGTCATCGTCTCGATGGACACATACGGGCCGGTCTCGGACAACGCACACGGCATCGCGGAGATGTCGGGCGGGCTGGGCGAGCGCGCCGATGAGATCATGGCCGGGCTCGACGCGGTCGGAAACACGACGAAGGCGATCACCAAGGGCATGGCGATCGCCACCGCCGTCATCGCGGCCACGTCGCTTTTCGGCTCGTTCCTCGAAGCGCTTCGGGAAGCGGGTTCGCCGGTGGTGTCGATCCGGATCGACAGTCCGGACGTGCTCGTCGGCTTGCTGCTCGGCGGCGCCGTCGCGTATCTGTTCAGCTCGCTCGCGATTCGAGCCGTCGGCCGCGCCGCCGGCCAAGTCGTGGTCGAGGTCCGAAACCAGTTCCGCGACAATCCCGGGATCATGGACGGGACGGTCAAGCCCGATTACGGACGCGTCGTCGACATCTGCACCAAGACGTCGCTGCGCGAGTTGATGACGCCGGGGCTTTTGGCCGTGGCGGCGCCGGTGATCGTCGGGTTCGCGCTCAAAGAAGAAGCGCTCGGCGCGTTCTTGGCCGGCGTGATCCTGTCGGGCCAGTTGCTCGCGGTCATGCTCTCGAACGCGGGTGGCGCCTGGGATAACGCCAAGAAGTTGGTCGAGGAAGGCCACCACGGGGGCAAGGGTTCCGAGAGCCACAAGGCGACCGTCATCGGCGACACGGTCGGCGACCCGTTCAAGGACACAGCCGGTCCGGCGCTCAATCCGTTGATCAAGGTGATGAACCTGGTCGCGTTGTTGATCGCTCCGATCGTGGTGTCTCATGCGAGCGAGACCGGCTGGCGCATCGGCGTCCCGGTCACGGCAACGCTGATCCTGGGCTACTCGATCCTCCAGTCGAAGCGGCGCAAGATGGACTTCATGCTCGAGCCGGCGATGGCCGGCGTGGGCACGGCTCCTGCCGCGGCGATCGATGCGGCGACCGATGCGGCGATGGGGACGATGCCCCCACCGCGCGAACTGGCGGCCGAGCTGGATGCGATCGACGAAGGCGATGCGTTGGATCTCGCGCCGATTCGCCGGGCGCCGGCGAAGACGGCGACCCGTCGTCCCGCTGCGAAGAAGACCGTCGCGAAGAAGTCCGCTGCCAGGAAGCCCGCTGCGAAGAAGACGACGGCTCGCAAGGCTCCGGCGAAGCGGAGCGCTTCGAAGACGACCGCTTCGCGCGCCCGCAAGCGCTGAGCGGGAAGGCACCGACCGCATCGCGAGCCGGGCGTCTCACGCTCGGCTCGCGGTGCGTTCCGGCTCATCGGACCGGCGATTCGGAGGCGTGATGGGGATCTTCCGCAAGATGTTCGGCCGGCTGTCGGAAGACGCGGAGTCGGTCCGCGTCGCCGAAGTTGGCCGCTGGGCGAAGGAGATTCCCGGTGTCGTGGCTATCGGTGACGCCGAGCCTCGCGCCGAGGTCAAGGTGGCCGGCGTCGTCGAACGGCTTCGCGTCCGGCCGCAGAAGGGCGTGCCGGCGATCGAGGCCGTGCTGGTCGACGGGACCGGAATGTGCACCGCCGTCTGGCTCGGCCGCCGCTCGATCAAGGGCCTCGAGCTGGGCCGCCGGATGGTCATCGAGGGCCGGCTGGCGCTCAAGGACGGTGACCGTCAGATTATGAATCCGACGTTCGAGTTCGCCGATCAGCGCGTCATCGAAGAGCGGATGCGCCGCAAGAACGGCTAGTGGGTCGCGACGAGCGCGGCGACGACTGCATAGTGGCAGAGCGCGGCCGATAGCACGAACGTGTGCCACACTTCGTGGAAACCGAACGTGGCCGGTTTGAGCGCCGGCCGGCGCATCGCGAACAGGATCGCTCCCACCGTGTAGAGCACGCCGCCGGCCACCAGCAGCGCCAATTGCGCCGGCGAAAGGTTCCGAGTGATCTGCGGACCGGCGATCACCACCGACCACCCCAGGACCAGATACAGCGCGAAGCCGGGCGCGTCTCCCCATCGCACGCGCGAGGTCTTGATCGCGGTGCCGGCAAGCGCGCCGCCCCAGACCAGGCTGAGCATCGTCCAGCGCCACGCGCCCTCCAGCACCAGCACGCTGATCGGCGTGTATGACCCGGCGATGAGCAGATAGATCGCCGAATGATCGAGTGCCTGCATGCGCGCCCGCGCCCGCGGGGACCAGTCCAGGCGATGATACGAGGCGCTGACTCCGAACAGCGTCGAGAGTGCGACGGCGTAGACGGCGGCGGCGGCACGCGCCGCGCCGGTGCGACCCAGCGCAACGAGCGTCGAGCCGGCCGGGACCGAGGCGATGAACGCAATCTGATGGATCCGGCCGCGAAAGCGCGGCCTGGCCGGTACCCCGGACTCGTTCACGCCCCTACTCGCCGAGGATGGCGCGGCGAACGGAGTCTTCGGCTTCGGACGTGGTGATGGCGATCACCTCGTCGCCGTTTTGGATCGGGCTTTCCGGTTCGGGGATGATCACGTGTCCGTCGCGCACGATCGCGACGAGCGCCGAGTCGTGCGGCAGACGCAGGTCGTAGACGTGCTTGCTGGTCAGCGGCGAACCGTCCGGCAAGACCATTTCGACCAAGCGCACTTTGCCGTGCTCCAGGCGGAGCAACTCGACGAGATCCCCGACGCTGACGGCTTCTTCGACGAGCGATGCAAGGATGTGCGGCGGGCTCATGGAGGTGTCTACACCCCAGGATTCGTTGAACAGCCACGCGTTCTTGGGATGATTGACACGCGCGACGACGCGGGGAACCGCGAATTCTTGCTTGGCCAGCAGCGAGATCACCAAGTTGTCCTCGTCGTCGCCGGTGGCCGCGACCATGACCTCGGCCCGCGCCATCTCGGCCTTCTCCAGCACCCACGGCTCGCATGCATCGCCGTGGATCCAGGTCGCGTCCACACCCTGTTTCGCCCGGGCGAACACGTCGGGCTTCTGCTCGATGACCACGACGTCGTGGCCGCGCTTGACCAGATCGGCGGCCAGGTGGCGTCCGACGTTGCCGGCTCCCGCGATGACGACACGCATCAGTGATGGTCTCCTGCGGTGAGCTTCTCCCGAAGGGCGTCGATCGAATCCCGGCGAACGATGACGTGCGCCACGTCGTTTTGCTGGAAGGTGGTCTGGTCGATGGGGATCGTGGCCCTGCCCATCCGGTCGAGCGCCACGACGCGAATGCGGCCGGCCTCTTCCAGGTCCGAGATCCGGCGGCCGGCAAGCGACGGCGGAATGTCCAGTCGAAGCATCACCATGTCGCCGTCGCCGATCGCGAATTCGGCGTGCTCGATCCCGTGGAACAGCAGATCGTAGATCTCGGCGCTTGCCCACTGGACGGTCGCGACGGTCGGGATGCCGAGCTTGCGGTAGATCTCGGCGCGGCGAGGGTCGTAGATGCGCGCCACGACCTTGTCCACCTCGTAGAACTCGCGCGCGATCCGCGCCGATACGATGTTGGAGTTGTCGCCGTTGGTGACCGCGATGAACGCGCCGGCGTCGCGGATCCCGGCCGTTTCCATCGTCTCCTTGTCGAAGGCCAGCCCGACGAGCGTGCGGCCGTCGAAACCCGGCGGCAACCGGTCGAAGGCGGTCGGATTCTTGTCGATCACGGCCACGGTATGGCCTTGGCGCGTCAAGGAAACCGTCATCTCGCTCCCGACGCGCCCGCATCCTGCGATCACTACGTGCATGGCTGCAAAGACTACTCCCGGCCCGTCGGTACGCCAATCCGTGACGCGGAGTTCGAGAGGTGGAACGGCACGCTTGTCACCACCACGTCGGGCTCGAATAGCAGTCGCGCCTTGATGGCCAGCGCGGATTGGTTGTGCAGGAACTGGTGCCAGCGCTTGCGGACGACGAATTCTGGCAGGACCACGGTCACGACCGTGCCGGGCGCTTCGGCCTTGAGCTCGCGGATCAGCCGAATCAGGGGCTTGCGGACCTGGCGGTAGGGCGAATCGAGAATTTCCAGAGGGACGTCGAAGGGCTGGCGCGTCCAGTCTTCCATGAGCTGCTCGGTGTCTTCGGCATCGACTGCGAATGTCACCGCGCGGATTCCGGTCGGCCGAAGTCCGGTGGCGTAGGCCACAGCGCGAAGGCTCGCGTTGTGCACGGCCGAAACCAAGACCACCGCCTCGTTGCGAGCAGGCGCCGGCGGCCGGGTCCCCAGGGGGCGGCGGTGAGCCGATTCGACGACGGGCACGTCGGTCACCACCACCGCGCGTTCGAACAGCAGCGCCGCCTTGAGCAGCAGCCCGCGCCGGCGTCGGAGGAATTGCAGCCAGCCACCGCTTCGGAGCCGTTCCGGCACGATCACGGTCATGACCTTTCCGTCTTCGAGCGGAACGCCGCGCACAGCGTCCCGAACACCGCGGATCATGTCGGAGCGGGAAATCACCTCCAAGGGGAACCCCATCGACCATTCATTCCACAGCTCGACGAGCTCTTCGGCGCCGGGATCGTCCGGCGGAGCGATGTGTACTGCGCGAAGGGACAAGGGCCGGATCATCTTTGCGTACCCGACGGCGCGAAGGGTTGCTTCGTCCATTCGCGCAACGGGAATGAGGACGTGCGTCGCGATTGCGGCTTCGGGTCGTTCGGTGGGCACCCGAAGCTGACGAGTGACGTCGGTGTAGTGCCGGTGAACGGCCTTGAATCCTGCCACGAAGATCGGGATCGCCGTGATCACGATCCACGCCCCATGGGCGAACTTCGTGAACGCGACGACGACCAGCACCAGACCGGTGGTCGTGCCTCCGATGGCGTTCATAGTGGCCTTGAATTGCCATTTATCCCCCTGGATTCGAAACCACCGTTTGACCATCCCGGCCTGCGACAACGTAAACGTCGTGAAGACCCCGACGACGTAGAGCTGGATGAGCTTTGTGACGCTTGCGTCGAAGAGCCAGATCAGGATGCCGGCAAGGACGGAAAGAACGACGATTCCATTCGAGAACACCAGACGGTCGCCTCGGTTCAGAAACTGCCGCGGCATGAAGCGGTCTCGGGCAAGGATCGAGGAAAGCCGAGGGAAATCCGCGTAGGCGGTGTTCGCGGCGAGGATCAGAATTCCGGCGGTCGTTGCTTGAACGGCGAAAAAGAGAAACCCTCGCCCGGCGACGGCCTCGGCGATCTGAGCGACGACGGTCGTCTCGTGCAGTCCGAACTGGTGCGCGATCTCGGCGTCGACGGGATGCACCTTCGTCGCTCGAGCCAGGAGACTGATGCCGATGAACATCGACAACGTGAAGAAGCCCATGATCGTGATCGTGGCGACGGCGTTCTGCGCCTGTTCCGATGGCCGCCGTCCACGAAACGCGGGAACGCCATTCGAAACCGCTTCGATGCCGGTCAAAGCAGTCGAGCCGGATGCGAATGCTCGCAGAATCATGAAGAGCGTCAGTGGCTTGAGATTCTCCATCTGCAATGCAGCGCTGGCGGCGGTCGGGCAGCCCCCGAGGCATTGCAGTCCGCCGATGACGAGCATCGACCAAATCGAGAGTACGAAGGCGTACGTGGGAATGGCGAAGATCGTCCCCGACTCCTTCAAGCCGCGAAGGTTCGCGAGCATCAACAGAAGGACGAACCCAATCGCGAGCGATACCTTCTGGGAAGCCAGTCCGGGTGCGGCTGCCGTGATCGCGGCGACCCCGGCAGCGACGCTGACCGAGACGGTGAGCACATAGTCCGTCAGCAACGACGACGCCGCGACCAGTCCGTAGTTCGTGCCCAGATTCTCTTTCGCGACGACGTAGGAGCCGCCCCCGTTCGGATATGCGCGGATCGTTTGACGGTATGACACGATGACGATCACGACGACCGTGGCAATGAGCCAGGAGAGTGGGGAGACCAGCCAGAACGTCGCGCTGCCGGCGGCGGCCAAGACGAGAAGGATTTCCTCGGTTGCGTAGGCGTTCGACGAGAGGGGATCCGATGCGAAGACGGGAAGGGCGAGGACCTTGGGAAGCAATTGATGCGGTGCTTCTTCGGTCGCGAGCTGCCGCCCGACGATCAGGCGCTTGACCGGCTGCCAGACGCCGGGTCGGCGATCAGTTTTCAGCGGCATCCCTTCATGCTCGAAATCATCGTGCGGATCTCGTGAGCGCCGCGTGAAGAAACCGGTGCCGGGTGTGAGGATGTTGTGAAGGTTCTGGCCGGCAGGGTTCCGCGCCGCTGGCAATGCGGGCTTTCCGATGGTGTGATCATCCGTGTGAACGGGATGCGCCGGCTCGGGCCGGCCATGCGGGCTCTGCTCGTCGCGCTGGGGACCACGGGCGCCGCGACGCTTCCGGCGTTCGCCGGGGATGCCGTTCCGACCTCGGTCGCGGCGCTCGCCTACGTGCTGGCCGTCACCATCTCGGCCGCGAAAGAGGGCCTGCGGGGCGGAATCGCCGCATCGCTGCTTTCGTTCCCGGCTCTCAACTTCTTCTTCACCGAACCGCGGCTGACCTTCCGGGTAGCCAAGACCGAGGATGTGATCGCGCTCTTCGCCTTCCTCGCGGTCGCCGGCATCGTCGGAACCTTGCTATCGGCGGCGGTTCGTCAGCGAGCCCGCGCGGAGCGGCGCGAGCGCGAGGCGCGGTTGCTCCATCACGTCACGACACGTCTCATGTCCGGCGATGCGGTCGGATCGGTTCTCAGGCGATTCGCTGAGGCGATTTCGGATCTGCTCGACCTGGCCCGCTGCGAGATCGAAATTCCGGTCGTGTCCGAGCCGATCGTCATCGAGCGGGGACCGTCTGCGCTCTGCGACGCGGAGGTGTTTCCGATGAAGGCCGCAGGCAGTGAGCGCGGCCGGATCACCGTATACGCGAACCCCGCCGCTGAGTTCGGAGACGGCGGCCGCGAGGTGATCAAGGCCTTCGCCGGTCAGATTGCCCTGGCGCTCGAGCGCTTGCGACTCACCCAGGAGGCGCAGGTCGCTCAGATCGACGCCGAAGAGAGCCGGCTTCGAGCCGCTCTGTTTTCGTCGGTAACTCACGACTTGCGCACGCCGCTCGCGTCGGTCACGGCCGCCGTCACGAGCCTTCAGGACGAGCAGGCGAGCTTCACGCCTGGAGACCGAAAGGAGCTGCTCGACACCATCCGGCAGGAAGCCGATCGGTTGAACAGGCTCGTCGGGAATCTTCTGAACCTGGCTCGCATCCGCGCCGGCGCGCTCACGCCTCAAAAGAAGAATGCCTCGATCGAGGAGGTCATCGAAGCGGTGCTTGCGCGGCTACAGCGGATCCTCGCGGGGCGCGAGGTCCGATTGAAGATGCGGGGCGACTTGGGCGAGACCCCGATGGATGTGATCCAGATCGACCAAGTCCTGACCAACCTGATCGAGAATGCGCTCAAGTACAGCCCGGAAGGATCCCAGATCTCGATCGTCGCCGCCCGTTGGCGCGACGACGTCGAAGTGCGCGTTGCGGACCGCGGTCGCGGCATCCCGGCCGAGGAGCGGCAAAGGGTCTTCGAGCCGTTCGTTCGCGCCGACGACGATCCACGAGCAGGCTCCGGCTTAGGCCTGTCGATCGCCCAAGCGGTCGTCGTCGCCCACGGCGGGACGATGTGGATCGAGTCCACGCCGGGAGGAGGAACAACCGTTGCTTTTCGTCTTCCGGGCCGGGAGCCGCAATGACGAGTGAACGGGTCTTGGTCGTGGACGACGACCCACAAATCCGCCGCGCGGTGTCCACCGGTCTGCGGGCCCGCGGATACCACGTCACGCTTGCCGCCGATGGTGACGAGGCGCTGGTGATCCTGGCCGCCGGCGACACCGATCTGGTCATCCTTGACTTGGGGCTTCCCGGGATCGACGGCCATGAGGTGCTCCGTCGCCTCCGGGACTGGTCGGCGGTTCCGGTCGTCGTCTTGTCGGTTCGCGAAAGTCAGCAGGACAAGATCGCCGCGCTGGACGCCGGCGCAGACGATTACGTGACCAAACCGTTCGCGATGGACGAGCTGCTCGCCCGGATGCGCGCGATCGGCCGGCGGGCTGCCGGGGACCTGCCGCCTCCGGTCTTGCGCTTCGATGAGCTCGAGATCGATTTGGCGCGGCAGCTCGTGCGCGTCGGCGAGCGGCCCGTCGCGTTGACGCCGACCGAGTATCGCCTGCTCGCCGCGATGGCCTCGAACCCCGGCAAGCTGCTGACCCACCAATGGCTGCTGGACAAGGTGTGGGGCTCGGGCTATTCGAGTGAGTCCTTGCGCGTGTACGTCAAGCAGCTCCGGCAGAAGCTCGGCGACGATCCGGTCCGGCCGCGATGGATCAGCACGGAGCCTGGGATGGGGTATCGCTGGCGTGCCGAGCGCAGCGAGTAGTTACACATTCAAGTGGAACGGGACACTGGTCACGACCACGTCTGGTTCGAACAGCAACCGCGCCTTGATCGCCAGCGCCGTCTGGTTGTGCAGGATCTGATGCCAGCGCTTGCGCACGACGAACTCGGGCAAGACGACGGTCACGATCGTGCCCGGCGCCTCGGCCTTGAGCTCCCGGATGAGGCGCACGAGCGGTTTGCGGACCTCACGGTACGGCGAGTCGAGGATCTCGAGCGGGACGTCGAAGGGCTGACGCGTCCAATCCTCGGTCAGTTGCTGCGTGTCCTCTTCGTCCACCGCGAACGTGACGGCGCGGATGTCGGTGGGGCGAAGGCCGACCGCATAGGACACAGCACGGAGCGACGCGTTGTGGACGGCCGATACCAACACGACCGCTTCGTTGCGAACCGGCGCCAGCGGGCGGCTGCCGGTGGGTCGGCGGTGAGGGGACTCGACCATCGGCACGTCGGTCACGACCAAGTTCGGCTCGAACAGCAGGCGTGTCTTGAGCAGCAGCCCGCGACGGCTGCGCAGGAACTGCAGCCATCCGCGATTGCGAAGTCGCTCGGGAATGAGCACCATGCGCGTTTCGTTCGCCGTGACCTCGGTTCGGCGAATCGCGTCGCGGACCCCGGCGACCAGCGAGGTCCCGCGCAGCACCTCCAGTTCGAATCCCATGTTCCACTCGGCCCATGTGTTCGGGAGAAGATCCGATTCCACGTCTCCTTCGTCGGCAACGTGGACGGCACGGATCGACACCGGCCGGATCATCTTCGCGTAACCGATCGCCCGGAGCGTCGCCTCGTCGATCCGCGCGACCGGGATGACCACATGCGCCGGCATCGGCCGCTCCGGACGCTCGGACTCGCGACGAAGCCGAGTCGAGACGTCCGTGTAATGACGGTGAATGGCGCGGAAGGAAAGGACGAGCAATCCCGACGCTGCGATGACGATCCACGCTCCGTGCGTGAACTTTGTGATTGCCACGACAACCAAGACCACGCCGGTGGTCGATGCGCCGATCGCGTTGATGAGCGCCTTGCTCTGCCATCCCGCCGGTCGGAGCCGCCGCCACCGCCGCACCATGCCGGCCTGAGACAGCGTGAACGAGGTAAACACACCGACGACGTAGAGCTGGATCAGCCGGGTCACCTCGGCGTCGTAGAGCACGATGAGCAGCGAGGCGAAGAACGCGAGCACCAGGATTCCATTGGAAAACACGAGGCGGTCGCCGCGGTTGATGAACTGGCGGGGGACGAACCGGTCGCGTGCGAGGATCGATGAAAGGCGCGGGAAGTCTTGGTAGGCGGTGTTGGCGGCGAGAACCAGGATCAGCGCGGTGGCGATCTGCACGATGACGAATCCGGGCCCGCCTCCGAATGCCGCGTTCGCGATCTGTGCCACAACCGATCGATCTTCTGAGGGGTGCACGTTCATTTGGTTTGCCAGCAGCGTGATGCCGAGGAACATCACGATCGAGATGATGCCCAGGATCCCGAGCGTGGCGGCCGCGTTGTTGGCCTGCTCGGCGGGCCGCCGGCCCCGGAACGCCGACACGCCGTCGGCGATCGCTTCCACGCCGGTCAGGGCCGTCGCGCCCGACGAGAACGCGCGAAGGATGAGGAACAACGTCAGAGGAGCGATGGTCTTGACGGTCTCGTGAGCGGTTTCTGCTTGCGGGCACTCGCCCAACGTGCACCGGGCGATCCCGACGGCCAGCATGGTGAGGATCGACATGATGAACGCATAGGTGGGGATGGCGAACAGCGAGCCGGACTCTTTCGCTCCACGTAGGTTCATCAGCGTGATCAGGGCGACGAAGCCGAGCGCCATCCCGACGCGATGCTGGTTCATGCTGGGAGCGAGTGACGCGATGGCGAAGGCCCCGGCCGAGATCGACACCGCGACCGTCAGGACGTAGTCGGTCAGCAGGGCGGCGCCGGCGATCAATCCGGGTGTGGTTCCGATGTTCTCCTTGGCGACGATGTAGGCGCCGCCGCCTCGGTTATAGACACGAACCGTTTGCCGGTACGACGTGATGACGATCACCATCAACAAGCCGACCGCCCCGGCCAGCGGCATCGACAATCGCAGCCGCGCCGAGCCGGCCGCGATCAGCACGTGCATGATCTCTTCGGTTGCGTAGGCGACCGATGAGAGCGCGTCGGAAGCGAAGACGGGCAGCGCGAGGATCTTGGGCAGCAGCTGATGACCCGACTCTTCGCTCGCAAGTGGCCGGCCGAGCAGCAGTCGCTTGACGAGCGAGCCCCGTCCCGTCGGTTGGCGTTGCAGCGTCGTCATGGCAGTCCGAGAGCATAGAGGCGGCCGGATCGGTCCGCGACTCGGCCGGAACCGCCGGGCGAGTGGCCGTAGACTGGCCGCCATGCGATCGGCGACCGAGTACCTGACGTTCAACACCAAGACCGAGCAGTCCTTCGTCAACATCACCGGCGATGTTTCGCGCGTCGTCGAGGCGAGTGGTGTGCGGGAAGGACTTTGTCTGGTGTCTGCGATGCACATCACCGCCGGGGTCTACGTCAACGACGACGAGCCGGGTTTCCGCGAAGACCTGAGCGCGTTGCTGGACCGGCTCGCGCCGTCGGGCGAGGACTACGCGCACCATCGGACCGGCGAGACCAACGGCGAAGCGCATCTGCGCAACATGCTGATCGGCCACCAGGTGACGTTGCCGGTGACGGGCGGGTCGCTGGATCTGGGGCCGTGGGAGCAGGTCTTCTATGCCGAGTTCGACGGCCGCCGCCGCAAGCGCGTCGTCGTCAAGGTCATCGGCGAATAGAGAATCCAGAATCCGAGGAGGAGTTTGATGGATCACGAAGCCGCCCGCGCGTTGGTGCGCCACAAGTGCGACAAGGACATCACCGTCCGGCATCTGATTTCGGTCGAAGGAGTGATGCGGCGCCTCGCGAAACATTTCGGCGAAGACGAAGATCGTTGGGGGCTCACCGGCTTGTTCCACGATCTCGACCAAGACCAGACCGCGAACGACCCGGAGCGGCACGCGCGGCTCGCCGCCGAATGGCTCAAGGAAGTGGGCGTGGACGAAGGCGTGATCAACGGCGTGCTGGCCCACGCGCATCCGGAATACCAGACCGACTTGATGAGCCGCTCGATCGTGCAGGCCGACGCGCTTGCCGGTCTTCTGGTGGCGGCCGCTCTGATGCGGCCCGAGAGGGCCACCGGCATGAAGGTCTCCAGCGTGAAGAAGAAGCTGAAAGAGAAGTCGTTCGCGCCCGGCGTGAACCGCGACGAGATCCGCGACTGCGAAAAGATCGGCCTGGACTTGGACTCCTTCGTCGGGCTCGGCATCGAAGGCCTGCAGATCGTCGCCGCCGATATCGGCCTTTCGTAACGAAGCGGTGGTCGGCAGGCGGCCCGGCCATCGTTTCGTCGCGGCAAAGACGGACGAGTCGGTGAAGACGAACGATTCGAACCCGGCCGGCGAAGGGTCGCACCCGCGCATGCTCGAACTCCACGGTGAGGGCGCCGCTTCGCGCGCCTCGATTCGACTGTGGGGGTTTTCCGATGCGAAAGATTCTGATCACTGTCGTGGCGCTGGCCGCCGTGTGCGCTGCGCTTCCCGTCGGGGCCGTCCCGGCGCCCGTGGGTTCCGTCGCCGTCGGCGCCGGCCCGACCGCCGTTGCGTGGAACCCGGTCACGCGCTTGTTCTACGTCGCCGACTCGTCCGAGGACACCATCTCGGTCGTCGCCGCTGCCGGCACGCGTCTTTCCGTTGATTCGCCGGCGCCCGGCCAGGCCGCCGCGGGCGCCGAGATCGCGCGCATTCCGGTCGGTGACGCGCCGGCCGGTATCGCGGTCGATCCCGAATCGGGCGCGGTGTACGTCTCGAACCAAGGCTCGAACACGATCTCGATCCTGAGCGGCCTCAGCGCCGGGGACGAGTGGAACGTCGGCGAGGAGCCGTGGGGCCTGGCGGTGGACGACAAGACCGGAAAGCTTTGCGTCGCGATGTACAGCGAGCACAAGCTCTGGATCATCGACACGGCCACGATGTCCACATCCGCCATCCTGTCGATTCCCGGTGGTCCCAATGCCGTCGCCGCCGGCGGAGGTCGTTGCTACGTCACTGCCTTCTACGCCGGATCGATCACCGCCGTGGATCTCACGACGAGTACGATCGCGTGGTCGGTGCTCAGCGTCCCGGGGCTCGTCGCGTCCTGCCCGAGCGGCGTCGCGTTGTAT
>DASWHR010000144.1:0-12406 GCA_036398095.1 Actinomycetota bacterium | reverse complement strand
CCGACGCTCAGGCGCACCAGCGAGGCATCGACTTCAAGCGGCGAGCCGGCGACGGATGCGTGCGTCATCTTGCCGGGATGCTCGATGAGCGATTCGACTGCGCCGAGCGACTCGGCGAGCGTGAAGATCTTCGTGCGCGCGGCGACGGCGAGCGCGGCCTGCTCGCCGCCGGCGGCCAGGAACGAGACCATGCCGCCGAAGTCGCGCATCTGCTTCGCGGCGATCTCGTGACCGGGATGCCCGGCCAGGCCGGGATACAGAACGTTCGCAACGCCGGGATGCTGCTGCAGCATCGCAACGATCTCGCGGGCGTTCGCGCATTGCCGCTCGACGCGGATCGCGAGCGTCTTGACGCCGCGGAGCACCAGGTAGCAGTCGAGCGGTCCGGGCACGGCGCCGACCGCGTTCTGCAAGAACTTGAGCCGGTCGAAGGCGTCGCGGTCGCTCGTTGCGAGGAATCCGCCGACGACGTCGGAGTGGCCGCCCAAATACTTCGTCGCGCTGTGCAGCACGATGTCCGCGCCGAGCGCCAGCGGCTGCTGCAGATACGGCGTCGCGAACGTGTTGTCCACGATCAGTCGCGCGCCGCGGTCGCGCGTCACGGCGGCGACCGCCGCGATATCGACGACCTTCAGCAGCGGGTTGGTTGGCGTTTCCATCACGACCATCTTCGTTGTGTCCCGCCACGCCGCTTTCACCGCGGCGGGGTCGGACAGATCAACCGGCGTGAACTCGTAGCCCTGCGGCGCGAAGACCTGTGCGACCAAGCGGTAAGTGCCGCCGTAGGCGTCGTCGCCGACGATCAGATGATCACCCGGGTTGGCAAGACGAAGCGCCGTGTCGGTGGCGGCCAGGCCGCTCGCGAAACACAGGCCGTACGCCGCCCCCTCGAGCGAAGCCAGGCATGCCTCTAACGCGGCCCGGGTCGGGTTGCCCGAGCGAGCATAGTCGTATCCCTTGTGCTCGCCGACCGCGCTCTGCGCGAACGTCGTCGAAAACGAAACCGGCGGAATCACCGCCCCCGACGCCGGATCAGGATCCTGCCCCGCATGAATCGCGCGCGTCTCGAACTCGTAATCGCTCATGGTGACGCCAATGCTAGCGCGCCGCGATGATCATGGGAGATCAGAGCGCGCCGATCGCGCCGGAGGGCGACAGCTGTGCGTATTCGACGTCAGGATCCTGCGCGTATTGCTGTAGGAGCGCCTTTTCGGATCCGGTTGGGACCGTGATCTCGAAGAAGCGGTCGAGACCAACCTCCACGTCGACATCGTCGAAGGGACCCTCGAGCAGCTGCGCGACGTCATCCGATCCCTGGCCGTGGCGGCCGGCCACGCAGACCGCCACCTCTGCCGGTGTGAGCGAGTGCTTCGCCCGCACAAGGATCTGGATCGATCCGGACGCGAAAGAGGTCGGTCTCGTGTCGCCGCTGGGTGGCTCATGCGAGTCCTCGTACATGGAGAATGGGACCGCATTAGGGGTCGGCTTGTAATCGGAGCGATTGCAGCGCTCCGCAACGTCCTCTGAGGCCACCGTGACAAGCCCGACGCCGAGCACCGACACCGCGATGAGGGCGCCGCGGATCCATGAGGGTTTCACCAAACAGCCCAACGATCAAGGCTGAGATCGGGTAACGGAGCGCACCCTGGCAGCCGTCCTTCGAACCTCTGCGAAGGCGATGTCTGCGCAATCCGAACCTTTCGAATGGGGGGTAGGGACTGGCGGTTGTGTCTCGAATTGTTGACCGAGATGAGCAGGCGGCGAGGAGGGCTTCTGACGCTGATTCTGGTCGTCGGGGTGATATCGCCGGGTCTGGGTGTTCGAGCTGGGACCGGCCCTGGCTATATTTCGCTGGCGGCCGGCGGCGGCGCTGCCGACGGGCAGTTGGCGACGACCGTGCCGTTCGGCTCGGGGACGGGTCCCTTGTGGCCGTCTCCGAGCCGCGGGCTGATGTTCCCCGCGAATGACCGGATTCGAAGTATCTCCTCGGATGGGATCATCTCCACGATCGCAGGCAGCCACGTCCGTCCCCCCTGGGGGGCGGCCGAGGCGTTTCCCTTCGAGCGGATCGGCGTGGATGGGCCGGCGTCGCAGGGGATCGCCATTGGGGCTCCGGTGGAGGATTCGGAGGGCAATATCTATTTCGCCGACGGGGTGCTGCACCGGATCTTTCGCATCGACGCGGCGACGGGGATCTTGCGACTGGTTGCCGGGACCGGCCAACGCGGGTTCTCCGGCGACGGTGGGCCTGCCAGGGATGCGACGTTCTCGGGCCCGTGGAATCTGGTGATCGACTCGTCGGGAGCGTTGATTGTCGCCGACGCGGGGAACCGGCGGCTGCGCAAGATCGATTCCGGCGGTGTGGTCACCACGATTGCCGGCAACGGTCATGATGGGTCAACGGGGGACGGCGGCCCAGCGACGCAGGCGGCGATCGGCAAGGTGTTTGGCATGGCGGTTGATCGTGCCGGCAACGTGTATGTGACTGATATCGGATCGTCGTTTCGGGTTCGCCGCATTGATCCTAACGGCCGGATCAGCACCGTAGCAGGAACGGGGACGAAGGGTTTTTCAGGCGATGGCGGCCTTGCGATGGCGGCGCAGCTCGGCGGTGCGACCGGGTTGTGGGTGGATCATTCGGATGGCTTGTTGATCGCGGACGGGGGTAACTCGCGGGTTCGCCGCCTGGATCTGGCATCGGGGATCATCTCCACGATTGCCGGCTCGGGGGATCCGAGGCTTTCGGGCGAGGGTGGTCCTGCGATCTCGGCGGGAATCGGCTACGTCGAGTTCGTGGTGGAGGATTTGGCAGGCAACCTGTTCATAGCCGGCAGCTACGACGCAGGCGCGGCTCACATTCGAAAGATCGACACGTCGGGCATCATCGGGATCTACGGCGGATTCGATTCGCTCTGCCTTGATGTCGCTGAGGATCTGCACGCTACCAACGCGATCTTTCACGCCCAAGAGGATCAGGCGGTTGACCGAGAAGGCAACCTCTATGTCGCTACGGGCTGCAACATCTGGCGTGTCGATGCCGAAACGAGGATCGTATCCCGCGTCGCGGGCAACGATACGATGGCCGAGTATTCCGGCGACGGCGGACCAGCCCGCAACGCGGCGCTGAACCAGCCGCGTGCCGTCGAGGTCGATCCCGCCGGCAACGTCTATGTCGCAACCAGCGGCGACAACCGTATCCGCCGCATCGACGCCGCGACGGGCATCATCACCACCATCGCCGGGGTCGGCTCATGGGATCTGTGTGGCAAGCCGCTCACCCCGGGCGAAGGCTTGGGCATCCTGGTCCAACTCTCCTGCGTCTTGGATCTGGCCGTCGATGCCGCCGGTGAGAATCTGTTTTTCGCGGAGAACGGCCGCAACCGCGTCGGAAAGCTCGATCTTGGGACCGGGATCATCACCACCGCGGCGGGCGGCTCGCCGCTCTACTACCGTGGCGACGGCGGCCCGGCGCGCCTGGCGCAGCTTGTCGATGTCTGGGGAATCGACCTGGATCCGGCGGGGAACTTATATGTCGCCGACGCGGGAGATAGCCGGGTCCGCAAAGTGGATGCGGAAACGCAGATCATTACCACCATCGCCGGCTACGGTAAGTTCGGCGAGCCGGGCGACGGCGGCCCCGCGACCAGCGCTCATTTCAGTTCCCTGCGTGACGTGGAGGTCTCCGACGACGGGATCGTCTACACCGTGGACTGGCTCGGCTATAACCGGATCCGCGCGATCGACCACAACGGCATCATCCACCGGATCGCCGGATGCGGCGGATGCGGCTCGACTGTCGGGATCAACGGGGGCGATGGCGGGCCGGCGATGATGGCGCATCTTGGCGGTAAAGAGGCTCAGATCGCCGTCGACGCGGAGGGGAACATCTACATCGGCAACCCGCTGTGGCACCTGGTTCGGTGCATCGAACGACCCGCTCTCTAACATGCCAGGTTGTGCCCATCCTACGACCGGCTCGCGCGCTCATCCGGGAGATCGGTCGAACACGTAGGCGCGCCGGAACGAGTTGCCGTAGCGCTCGGGGTGTTCGGGAGCGTACTGCTTGATCCCGCCATACAGGAAGGCTCGGCCCGAGTAATCGCCGATGGTTGCGAACCCGGTCAGCGCCCGCTTCGGTCCCGCGTCGTACCCGCCAATCGACTCGCCGGACGGCTCGTCGCATGACGAGCATTCGGCCCACGTTCCCACGATCCCAAGGATGGGATCGTTGGTGGCCTCATAGCGCCAGGTCTCGTTGAACAGCTTCGAGCGGTCCTCGCCGCCGCCATACATGAGCAAGATGTCGGTCTGGGGATCCTTCAAGCTGGCGAATCCGGCGCCGCTGCGTTTGGAAGGGACCAGGGCTGGAGACCTTTCGTCAACGCGTGTCCACTTGCCTGCTTTGCCGTCCCACGCATACATGTCGTTGAGCTTGTCGATCCCGTTACCGACGACGCCTTCGCCGCCGAACAGGATCACCTGATCGACCGCGGGATAGTAAGTCATCATCGTGCTGATTCGGCCGCTCGGACGCCCCCCGCATGCGCCGCACATGTTCTTCCATTCGGCGGGAAAGCCCTGCTTCACGCGTGTCGTGTCCAGGCGCCAGGTCTCCCGGCTGTAACCGACACCCTGGTCGCAAAGGTTCTGCGTGGCGAGCGCGACGCAGCCGCCGAACAGGACCGGAAAGCGCAGATTGTCGGTCGCGAAACCCGGCCAGATACGCGTTGATGGCGGCTGATCAGACACAACGTTGAGCGTGGTCCAGTTCGTTCCATCCCATTGCCACGTACCGGACTCAAACTCGCCGTTGGTCGTTGTAGTGGCTGAGCCATCGAGGCCACCGACCATCACGACCCTTCCATCTTCTCCCAAGTGGGGATCGAAGGCGAGCGCGGCTCCGTATCGAGGCGTGGGCCAGTTTGGCTGTGGCGTATGGCGCGTCCAGGTGCCGGGACTGTCGTCGGGGCTGGGCTTGTAGGTCCAGGTCTCGTTGGTCACTTGGTCGGTCAGGCATGCATTGCGCGTCAGCGCCTCCGGGTGTGTACATCCTCCGAATACGACGATCTCCTGCCGGGCCGAGTCGTCCCATGCGGTTGCGGTTCCCCATCGGGGTTGCAGCTCGTCCGGGATCGTCAAGCCCGTCCACTTGCCCGTCCCGAAGAGTGGACTGGTGAGCGGCTCGAGCAGTCCCCTCAGGAGTGGGATGCCGCACTGGTCCGGCGATAACACGTGCTGCGTGTTGGTGCAGTTTGGAGGCACCGAGGTGCTGCTCATTGCGATGGTCGCTTCGGAGTCGGGTATGACATCGGCCGGGGCGGCGACCGTGATTGGTCCGAGGTCGATCTGGCTGGCTGGGATCACGCGGGTGAGTGGCGCGTCGGTCGCGCTTGCGACGCTGATGGGCTGCTGGGATTCGACGGTGTCGAGTGGGAGCGGCTGCATGCGGGGGCCGCTGGTGGTCTCCCATTGGACGACGACGTCCTCCAGCGGGATGGGATGCGTGATCGTTCCGCTACCGGCATGCGCCGAGGAGCTGATCGTGACCGTATGGGATTGCAGGGCGACGGAGGTGCCGGTGAAGGTGACCGAACAGCCGCCGACGCATGTGGATGGAACGGTGGCGCTGACCGGCGGGATGGCGGCGGTGACGGGGGTCTGTTCGATGTTGACGACGCGGAACCGCGAGCCCACGATTGCCCGATTGCCGGCTAGGTCGGCGGCTTCGAAGTCCAGGTAGTGGTAGTCGTCGATGCTCAGATCGACTGCCGGGGTCGCGGTGAAGGAGCCGGTGCCTATTTCGTAGGCACCGAGCAGCGTCGCGCCATCGAGCGTGTGCGTAAGCGTCGCGATGTCGATGCCCGCGCCATCGTCGGTGATCGTCGTGGTGATCGGCGGCCGTTTCCATAGCGTGTTCGATTTATGGCCGGGCGCGACGTTGACGATCGTGGGGCTGACCGTATCGACAATGAGGTTGATGTTGGAGACTACGAGGTCGCCAAGCGGGCTGGTGGCTTGCAACGTCGCCTGATATGCCCCGTCGGGTACAACGTTTCCGTCGTTGTCGGTTCCATCCCACGATTGGGAGATCGTGACGCCGGCGCCGGAGGGGAAGCTGCGCACCGTCTGTTGGCCGTTGGAGATCGCAAGCGTCCATGTTGTCGAGGCGGGCGCATCGAGAGTGTCGGTGATGGTGATGGTGTCTTTCACGCCGTCTTGGTTGGGGCTAAACGCCGGATGGCTTGTGGAGGGCGCGTCGAGCACGGCTGTGAACGTGCTCGTTGTCTGAGTATGGTTGCCGGCGAGATCGGCGGCTTCTAGGGTTGCCGTGTAGGTTGCGCCGGGCTCGAGCGCGACGAATCCCGACTGGATGGTTTCGCCGGTGAAGGTGACGGCCGGCGTTTGCGATGGGTCGCTGCTTCCCGTGTTCGCGACGGTGAGCGAGATGGATGCTGGATCGATTCCCGATCCGGGCAGTGCCGACGATCCGAATACGTCTTGGGCGAGGCCGGCGACGGTGTGCTTGGTGAAGCTCGTCTCGCTCCCGTTGATCGGGCTGGTGATCAGCAGGTCCGGAGAGGTGTTGTCGATCACGATCGACGTCGTGGCAATCGTGCTTTGGCTGGAGGCGTTGGTTGCGGTTAGCGTGGCGGTGTAGATCCCTTCGGCTAGCGACTGCCCGGCCCCGTCCAGGCCGGTCCAGGGCTGGCTGATCGAATCGCCGCTGCCGGCAAACGTTTGAACTGTCGCGCCGGACGTGTTGGTGATCGCGATGCTCCAGTCGATCGGCGTCGATGCGTCGGCCAGAGCGGCGGAGAGCGTCGTGGTGGGATCTGGACTATTTCCGGAAGGGCTGAACGCGGAGGGGGAGGATGTGAATCCGCTGATCGTGGGACCTTGATTGCTGATCTCGATGCGCAGCGGCGCATTCCAGGAGACGTTTCCGGCCTTGTCGGCGGCGCGGGCAACGAGATCAATGGTGCCGTCGGCGGTGCTGAAGGTCGGCCAATCGTAGGCGAAGGGCGTCGCGCCTGAGATGGTGGCGATCGGGAGCCATGGGCCCACGGTTTCGTCGCCGTTGACCTGCCGGTACAGGAACTGAACATTTATTAGTCCGGCGCCGCTGTCTTGGGCGCTGACCTCTAAGTGGACGGTGCCTTGCAGCGGTGACGCTGGCGGTGATTGCAGCGCATCGATGGTGGGCGGCGTCGCATCGATGATGGTCTGCAGGGAAGTGACGCTCCGATTCCCGAGATAGTCGGTCGCCGTCAGCGTGGCCGTGTAGGCTCCTGCGGCAAGCAGGGCTCCGGCGTCGTTCTTGCCGTTCCAGAACTGGTCCATCTGCGTCGCAAGGTTCGTGCCCGTGCTGATAGTCCGCACGATCTGGCCCTGCGCGTCGGCGATCTGAAGCGTGTAGCTCGCAAGCCGCGAGAACGACGCCGTGAACCGCGCCGACGCGAAAATGTTGGGTGTCGGATTGAACGCAGGAGTGACCGAGGCCGAGGCGATCACCAGCGGCGTGAGCTCAAGGCGAACCGATTGGGTTCGCAGGTTGCTGTTTCCTGCCGCGTCACGCGTCCGGAGCTGTGCCTGATAAGCGCCGCCCAGCTGGACGCGGCCGTCGGAGCCATGGCCATCCCATGTTTGCGTGATCGTCGCCGGCGACGCCGCCACGCTCCCGGCCCAGCTCCGCACCGTCACTCCACCTGCATTCACGATGTCTAGCGTCCAGGCGATCGGCGGACTGCGGTCAGTTATCGTCGCCTGGAAGGATGCGGGCCAGCCGCTCGGGCTGAACACGCCGGGATAGTACGGGTTGGTGGTTTGCGTAAACGTTCCCGCCGGCGCGGCCGCGTCGAGCAGGTCGGCGGCGACCCGAAGCGCCGACGATGAGACCATGCCGCGGATTGGATTCAGAAGCGACTGATTGTAGAGTCGGCCGACCGAGTTCAACAGGTTTCCGGCAACAGGCACCGCGATCTCGGTCAGACGATACATGTAGCCGGTATGGGCGCTGAATTGCGGCGCCATCGAGCCGGCACCCGCGTTTTGCAGCACCACATCCGCATGAGAGCCGCTTCCTTGCTCGGTGGCGACGCTGCGGATCCATGCGGCGCGAACCGGTCCCGCCTGATCGAACGCCGGCGCAAGAGCGGGACCGGACAGCGACTCCGCGTCGGAGGTGAACGACGTAGCAAAGCTAACGCTGGGTAGCCACGCGACCGTCCGGGCGATCCCGGTCGCGCTTGACTGATCCATGATCAGACGCGCCAGATAGAGCGTCGCGCCGGCCGAATCCGAGCGGACCTGGAGCCGATACAGGCGGCCGTCGGTCAACGTCAGCGGCGGCGAGATCGCAGACGTCACCTGCGGCGAGGTGAACGCCAGCCCTGCGCCCGAGACCACCACGCCGTTGCTGTCGATCAGCCGAACCTCGATCTTGGGTGGGACTCCAACAGGCGTCGGCTCGCCGGCGGAGGCGACCGCCTCGAGTCGCACGGTCGGCGCCGGAGCGAAGTCGCCGGCGACATGATAGTAGTGGACGACGTTGGCGAGATCGGCAAACGTCGCATCAGCGGCGGTCTCGTTTCCCGCCGACAAGGCGACACGCGACGCGGACTTTTTGAGCACGCCAGATTGATGGACACGAACGATCGCGCTTCGGACCGTCAACGTCGAATCCGGCACAGGACAGACGCCGGCAATGCACAGTTCGCTCGATATCCACGACGTTGTGATGCGGACCGTCCGGTTCGCACCGGGCCAAGCAAAGGATCCCGTTTTCAGTTGATACGCATCGGTCTCAGACGAGAACGAGACCGCTGCCAAGACTGCCCCCAAATCATTGACGAACGACACCTGCCACGACGAGGACGACACCGGTCGATCGATCTTCGCAACCACCGCGATCGAGGCCACCGGTGCGGGCGAGAACAAATCCGCATCAGGAAACGCGGCTCCCAGAATCGGATGCGACGCCGGAGTCGCGTCCGTAAACGGCTGATCAAGAAGTTGCCAGGCCTGCTCCGACTCAGCGGCACTTACCGCAACCGCCTTCGCAGCCTGGATCGACACCAAGATGCTGCCCAGTAGCGCGACCGACAACAGAGCGGCTTGTACACGTTTCCCGCGATGTACTGTCACGATGAACCTCTCCCTGATCACGGCCCCGGCGGGATAGCATCTTCCCGCGGTCAGACAGGTCGTCGGCAGATCGCGTCGATAGGTTGACGACCGAACTGCGTCGTAACACAGCGCATGTTCGGACATCGACCGATTACTAGTTGGGATGCCGTCGAAGCACGTGCCAGGAATGCAACATAGGCCGTGACGATCGTCTTCCGTCGAAACGCTCCGTCAGTTACTACTTGCCGCGTTTGGACAGGAAGTCCAGCACGTCGCTTCGCGTGACGATGCCGATCGGGTGGCCGGCGTCCACGACCAGGGCGGCGGGGCCTTTCTCGAGCGCTTCGACGGCGACGTCGATCGGCTCGCCGGCGCCGACGGTCGGCAGCGACGGATCCATCGCCTCGCCGACGTGCCGGTCGAGCAGCGTCGGATCGGCAAAGACCTTCTCCAGAAGCGACGTCTCGACGACCGATCCGGCGACTTCGGCGAAGTTGAGCGGCGGCTCGGCTTTGACGACCAGGACTTGCGAGACGTTGTATTCACGGAGCAGGTCGATCGCCGCGCGCACGGTTTCGTCCGGGTGGATGTGGATCAGCGCGGGGATCGCGCCGCCCTTTCGGGTAAGCACGTCGGCGACGGTCTCGCCGCCCACGCGAAGGAATCCGTAGTCGGCCATCCAGTCGTCGTTGAAGATCTTCGACAGATACCCACGGCCCGAGTCGGGCAGCAGCACGACCATCACGTCGTCGGGGCCGCAGTCGCGCGCGGCCACGAGCGCGGCGGCGACGGCGAGGCCCGATGAGCCTCCGATCAGGATCCCTTCCTCGCGCGTGACGCGCCGCGCCATCAGAAACGAGTCGCGATCGCTGACCGCAATGATGCGGTCGACGACCGAAGGATCGTAGGTCTGTGGCCAGAAGTCCTCGCCGACGCCTTCGACCAGATACGGCCGGCCGCCTCCGCCCGAATACACGCTGCCCTCCGGATCGGCGCCGATGATCTGCACGTTCGGATTCTGCGATTTCAGATACCGGCCGGTCCCGCTGATCGTGCCGCCGGTGCCGATCCCGGCCACGAAATGCGTGACGCGCCCCGCCGTCTGCCGCCAGATCTCCGGCCCGGTCGAGGCTTCGTGCGCGGACGGGTTGTGCGGGTTCGCGTACTGGTTCGGCTGGAAGCCGCCGGGAATCTCGCGCGCAAGCCGGTTCGCGACCGAGTAGTAGGACTCGGGATGCTCGGGCGCAACGGCGGTGGGGCAGACCACGACTTCTGCGCCGTAGGCGCGCAGCAACGAGATCTTCTCTTGGCTCATCTTGTCGGGCATCGTGAACACGCAGCGGTAGCGCTTGCGCGCCGCGACGATGGCAAGGCCGACGCCGGTGTTGCCGCTCGTCGGTTCCACGATCGTGCCACCGGGCTTGAGCAGCCCGTCGCGCTCCGCGGCTTCGATCATCGCGAGCGCGATGCGGTCCTTGACGCTGCCGCCGGCCGAGAGCATCTCGACCTTGGCCAGCAACTGGCACGCGACATCGCGGCCGACCCGGTCCAGACGCACCAACGGCGTGTTGCCGACCAGATCCAGCAGCGAATCGACGACCTCCATCGGCGCGCCGCGGTCGGTGAAGTCGATCGCCTCGATCCCGACGCTGCGAAGCGAGTCGGGAAGCGCATCGGCCGTTGCGACGGCCACGGGGAGCCCGGCGCGATGCAACGCCAGCGAGGCGGTCTCTGCATGCGGCATCGGGCCGGTGACGACGATCTGCCGCGGGATGCGCGCCCGCAGATCGGCCAGCGCCTCCGCCGAAAGCGAGCCGTCGGCGGACGTGACGATGTGCGACGCGCGTACGGCCAAGCGGCCCGGCGGCGCGTCACCGACGACGACCAAGACGTCCACGACTCGGCAGTCTATTCGCTCAGTGGCGGCGCCAGGGCTCTTCGCGGGCGATCTCGCGAAGCTTGCCGGCGTCGTGCTCGGCGACGACCGTGCGGATCGTGCCCGAGCGCGACCGCATGATTAGCGACTGCGTCGTGATCCGGTCCTTGCCGTAGCGCACGCCTTCGAGCAGGAAGCCGTCGGTGATGCCGGTGGCGGCGAAGAAGATGTCGTCGCTCGAGCACAGATCCCGCGTCGAGATCGGCTTGGCGATGTCGTAGCCCATGTCGATGGCCTTTCGACATTCCTCGTCGTTGCGCGGCCACAGGCGGCCCTGGATCGCGCCGCCGATGCAGGTCAGCGCGCACGCCGAAGTGACGCCTTCGGGGGTTCCGCCGATCCCGTAGAGCAGGTCGATGCCGAGGAACCCGCGGGCGGCCGCGATCGCCGTCGCGATGTCGCCGTCGCTGAACAGTCGCACGCGTGCGCCGATGCCGCGCGCGCGCTCGACGAAGTCGTCGTGGCGCGGCCGGTCCAGCATCGCGACCGTCACCTCGTCCACGTCCAGGCCTTTGGCCTTGGCGACGGCCTTGATGTTGTCTTCGATGGGCTTTTCGATGTCGATCACGTCGGCGCCCTCGGGGCCGGTCGCGACCTTTTCCATGTAGAAGCACGGGCCCGGGTCCAGCATCGTGCCGCGCTCGGCGACCGAGATCACCGCGATCGCGTTCGCTTCGCCGCGCGACAGCAGCCGCGTTCCGTCGATCGGATCGACGGCGATGTCGACCTGGGGCGGCTCACCGGTGCCGACGTGCTCGCCGTTGAAGAGCATCGGCGCCGCGTCCTTTTCGCCTTCGCCGATGACGACGATGCCGTCGATCGAAACGCTGTTGAGCATCAGGCGCATCGCGTCCACCGCCGCGCCGTCGGCGCCGATCTTGTCGCCGCGCCCCATCCAGTGGGCGGCGGCCAGCGCGGCGGCTTCGGTCACGCGGACCAGCTCGAGCGCGAGGTTCCGGTCGGGCTTTGCGGGCGTCATCGTCTCTCCTAGGGTCGGATGCGGCGGGCTTCGTGGCCACCGACAGCCCAATTGTTCCACTCGGCCGCGGCGGATGCACATCGGCGGATACGGCGCGGCCGGTAGAATCGCATGTCATGCGCGTGCTGATCGCAGTTGCCGACCTGATGTCCCGCTCCCGGGTCGAATCGGCCGCGCGCGCTGCCGGGTTCCAGGTCGAATGCCGATCGGCCGTGCCCGACGCGGGCGACGGCGATTGCGACCTGTTGATCGCCGACTTGGATCAGGCCAACGCCCTCGACCGGATCGAAGCGTGGCGCGCGGCACACCCGAAGGCCGTCGTTTCGGGCTTCGCGTTCCACGTGAATACCGGCACGATCGAGCGA
>DASWHR010000143.1:0-46923 GCA_036398095.1 Actinomycetota bacterium | reverse complement strand
CGGCCGCGCCGTCGAGACCCGCGACCCACAACCCGGCTTGCTTGCAGTCGGCCAGCGCGCGTTCGAGGTTCGTAACCAGATCGACGATCGTGTGCCAGACGGCGCCGGCCGACGCTTTCGCAACCGTCGCGTTCACCGTCGCGGACCGTCGCGCCGGCACGATCACGCCGTGCGCGCCCAGCAGATGCGCGCTGCGAATGAGGGATCCGGTGTTCTGCGGATCGGTGACCCCGTCGAGCGCAAGCAGCAGCGGGACCTCGCCGCGCGAGCCGGCCAGCGCCACCGCATCCTGCCAGGGCCGATAGGCGTAGTCGGCCGACTCAGCGATCACTCCCTGGTTCGCGCCGGTCTCGGCTTCCGCATCCAGATCGGCGCGCGCGACGCGACGCACCTCGATGTGACGCTCGGCCGCGACGGAAAGGATCTCCGCGATGGTTCCGCGCTCGTCGACGCCGGCGGCAACCAGCAGACGGCGAATCGGCACGTTCGCTCGAAGGGCCTCGCGAACCGGGTTTCGTCCTTCGATTCGCATCGGGCTAGGAGGACAGATACCAGCGCGCGCCACCGGCACGGTCCTCGACCGCGATGCCGGCTTCGCGCAAGACCGCGCGAATCGCGTCGGCGCGCGCATAATCCTTCGCGGCACGCGCCGCTTCCCGATCGGCCAGCACGTGCCGGACGAGCGGGCCGAGATTCGCCTGCTGCGCCTGCGGCCATTGGGCGACCGGATCCAGACCAAGGATGCCCGACAGCTCCGAGAACGTCGCCAGCGCGGCCGCGAGTTCATCGTGGGAGCCGCTGCGCTCGGCGCGCTCGACCAACTGATTGCCTTCTCCGATGAGATCGAACAACACGGCGAGCGCGTCCGGCGTCGCGAAGTCGTCCTGCATCGCGGCGAGAAACTTCTCGCGCCATGGGGACGCGGCATCCGGCGACGGCAACGGCGCGTCGCCCATCGCCGAACGAGCGTTGCGCGCGAAACCGGTGAAGCGCGCCCATGCACCCCGCGCGTCTTCCAGCGACTCAACCGAGAAATCGATCTGGCTTCGATAATGGCCGGCGACCACGAAATACCGGACGGCCGGCGCCGGAAAATCGCGCAGCACATCGGCCGCGGACACGTAGTTCTTCGTCGACTTCGACATCTTCTCTTTGTCGAGCGTGACGAATCCGTTGTGCAGCCAGACGCGAACGAACGGCTCGCCGGTGGCGGCCTCCGCCTGGGCGATCTCGTTCTCGTGATGGGGAAAGATCAAATCCATGCCGCCGCCGTGCACGTCGAACGTCGCGCCGAGATACTTCATCGCCATCGCCGAGCATTCGATGTGCCAGCCCGGCCGGCCCTCACCCCACGGCGACGGCCACGACGGCTCGCCGGCCTTCGCCGCCTTCCACAGCGCGAAGTCCATGGGATGCCGCTTGCGCGGGTCGGGTTCGACGCGCTCGCCCGCGCGCATGTCGTCGAGCGACCGGTGCGACAACGTTCCGTAGCCCTTGAATCCTTCCACGGCGAAATACACATCTCCGCCTTCGACCGGATAGGCGGCGCCCTTGGCGACGAGATCCGTGATCAGCGCCACCATCTCGGCGATGTGTGCGGTCGCCCGCGGCGCGATGTCTGGCGGCATCACGCCCAGAGCCTCCATCGTACGGTCGAAGACGCGCGAATATTGCTCGGCGACCTGCCAGGAGGTGCGGCCCTCTTCGACGCCCCGGGCGATGATCTTGTCGTCCACGTCGGTGACGTTCATCACAAACAGGACGCGGTATCCCAGCGCGAGCATGGTCCGGCGGATCACGTCGAATGACACGGCCGCGCGCACGTGTCCCAGATGCGGTTGATCCTGCACGGTCGGCCCGCACACGTACATGCCCACGGGCTCGCCGGGCTCCTTCGGGAAAGGCTCCTTGCGGCGAGTCAGCGTGTTGTAGACGACCAAACCCATCGGGCGGGGACTCTATCAGCGCCGTCCCGAGGCGGCCGCGGGCAACGAAATGCGCCGGCCGCGTCGCGGCCGGCGCCAATCGATGGGTCGGTTACGGCCACTGGTTGAAAAGCGGAAAGGCGTTGGCCGCGCCGCTTGCCAGAACCAGGAACGTCGCCAACGAAACCGCGACGACATACTTTCTCACTAACTTCATCTCGAATCCCCTTCTTCACCGAGCCGACCGTTCAACAGATGGAATATCGGGGCATCGGGAAGAAGGCCGGATAGTCAATCGGGATGGTTTCCCCCCCATCCCCGGGGTCATCGAATCGGGCGAAATCCGGGCACGCGCCGACCCCGGATCTGCTCGTACCGCAACGAATCGGACGAGCCGTTCCGATGGGGCCTAGGACCGGCCTACGCGAGGCCGGTCTTCACTGCCCACGCCGCAAGGCCGGCGCGCCCGGCAAGACCAAGCTTGCGCAGCGCGTGGGTGATGTGGTCCTGAACGGTCCGCTCGGACAGAAACAGGCGCGCCGCGATGTCGGCGTTCGACGAGCCGCCGGCGACGAGCGCCGTGACCTCCTCCTCGCGCGCGGAGAGCCCGCCGCGCCCTGCCGACTCGGACTTTTTCGGCCGGCCGGCGCGCGGCCTCACCCCGCGCGCGCGCAACGCCGCCTCGATCCTGGACGTCTCCAGATGCGATCCTCCTTCGGACGCAAGGTCGCGAGCATGCTTGAGGTCGGCGACGGCTTCCTCGCCTCGGCCGGCCGCCTCGGCCGCGAGCCGCATCGCGCGCGCACGATCGACGAGGTTGCCCATGCCGCCGAAGATCTCAGCGGCGCCGGCATAATCGGTGGCCGCGCGCTCCCCCTCGCCCAGCGCCCCGGCGATCTGGCACCGCCACGCGCGATAGTAGGGAGACGGAAAGCGCGTCAGCAGATCATCGAACCGTCCCAGCACCGAATTCGCCACCTCGTCGCGTCCCGCACGGGTCAGCGCGCGCGATGCGATGCACAGCGTCCGCGCCCGCTCGTCGGCGATTCCGTCTTCGGCGGCCGCCGCATGCGTGAGCGCCTCGAGATGCTCATCGCCGGGAGCCTCGTCTTGTTCGAGCGCCAGCAGTGCCTCGCACAGCACCGCGTCCAGCGCCGGTCGCTGCGCCCCGGTCGCCGCCGAGCCGTCCCAGCCGGCTTCCTCGCGCATCCGCGCGGCCGCCGCGCGCGCGCGTTCCTGCTCGCCGGCGTGGAGCGCCGCCCACGCTTGCAGCATCCGCACCGCGCCCTGCGACTGGGACCACCCTTCGTCCTGCGTCGCGAGCAGTCTTCCGACCTGGTTGGGCTGTCCGAGCAGCCAGCGCGTGATAGCTTCGGTCACGCCGATGAACATCACGCCGAAGGAACCGAAGGCGCTGACCAGCCGATCCCGCGCGACCGATAGGTGCTCCAGCGCCTCGCCGTAGCGGCCGGCGGCCGACAGGATGATCGCGACGTTGTTGTGCGAGCGGCCGATGGCTTCGGCCTGTCCGGCGTCGATCGCGGCGCGCGCCGCCTCCAACCCGAACCGCATCGCGTCGTCGATGCGATAGTCAAAGTAGGCCTCCCACGCCAGACCGTCGAGGGCTTCGGAGCGAATCCCGTGGTCGCCGATCTGTTCGGCGAGCGCGACCGCGTCGGCGAGCGCGTCGCGGCGTTCGTCGGCCCGGCCGGCCCGCACCATCCGCCCCTTCTGCGCAAGGAGCGACGCGCGCAGCGCCGGCTCCCCGGCGGGTCCGAGCGCGGCGAGCGCCTCGTCCACCACGTCGAAGGCTTGGGCGAAACCGGAACCGACGGCGACGGTGAATGCGGCGCGGGACAGAGCGCGAGCCGCCTCTGCGGTGCGGTCCGACGCTGCCCACCCGTCGGCCGCCCGCCGAAACTGGACCTCGGCTTCGGGAAAGCGGCCCTCGCGCACTTCGACCTCGCCCAACCCGAAGAGCGGTTCGGGCTGAGGACGATCGGTGCAGGCGATGGCCAGCTCGTATGCGGTCCGCGCCTCGTGCGTCGCGGCCAGCCCCAATGCGCGATCGCCTGCGGCCAGCGCGTAGAAAAGCGCCCGTTCGCGATCGCGTCCCGCGTACCAATGATGCGCCAGCGAGCGAACGTGCGGGCCCAGGTCGGCTTCGTAGACCGTCTCGATCGCGGTTGCGATCCCGCGGTGCAGATCCTGCGCCTCGACACTGACCATCTCGGCGGCGACGGCCTCGCGAACGAGCGCGTGACGGAAGACAAGGCGCTCGTCCCGGTCCTGGACCAGCCCGGCGCGAGCGGCCTCCGCCAAGGCGCGCGCGACGGTCCCCGCGTCCAGATCGCAGGCCACGGCGAGCACGCTCACCTCGATGGCTCCCGGCATCAACGCCGCCACCGACAGAACATGGCGCGCGACCGGGCCGAGTCGCTGCGTGCGCGCCAGCACCGCTCGAGAGATCGATCCGGGGATCGCCCCCGGAAGCACGTCCCCGCCGCCCTCACGCATCGACGCCTCGGCGAGCTCTTCGATGTAGAAGGGAACACCGTCGGCGGTGTGTGCGATCCGTTCGCTCTGAGCGGCGGCGCCGGGACCCAGGATGCCGGTGGCCAGCGCAGCGGCGTCGCGCACCGAAAGAGGCTCGAGCGCGATCTCGTCGCCGAGCCGCTCGGTCGCGACGACCCCGAGGAATCGTTCGAGTTCTTCGGCGATCCCGACCTCCTCGGAGCGGTAGGTCGCGATGAGCAAATGCTCGTCGTCGTGCGCCGAGCGCGCCAGATGCACGATCACCGCGTGCGAGGCCTCGTCGGCGAGATGCAGGTCCTCGAAGATGACGACGGGTCGTCGTCCCGTTTGCGCAATCAAGCCGCGAATCCGCGCGGCGATCCGCCGCGCCGCGACGGCGTCGTAGGACCCGTCGCCGGGTTCGGCGAGCAGGCGGGCAAGCCCGGTGGCTTCCTCCGCCAGCGACGGGAGCAGCGACAGGTGCTCGACCAGGTCGAGCACCAGCGCGAACGGTCCGGGACGGCTCACCTGGTCGGGGCGAGCCCACAACACCGGGCGCGCGTCATGCCGCGCGTCGGCGGCAGCTTCGCTCACCAGACGGGACTTGCCGATCCCTGCTTCGCCGGCGACCAAAAGGAGGCCGCCCGGCGCGGCAAGGGCGAGGCGGAACCGCTGGATTTCCGCCTCGCGTCCGACGAAGGGTGCGATGTCTTTCAGGGGTGCTCCTCCCACCCGGGAGCCTAGCGGAACATCGTCTACGATCGGCCCCGCACCGCACCCGGCGCTCAAGGATCTCGCGATGTTCAAACTCCTCGGCTTCACGCTGGCGGCATCGATCGCCGGCGGCTATCTGGCCGGCGGCCGGATCCGCCGCCTGGCGGATGTTCAGTTCCGAGGCACTCCGTTCCTGCTGGGATCGCTGATCGTTGCGCTGGCGCCGCTGGCGGTCGAGCTCCCGAACTCGACCGCGCGATGGCTCACCGCGGCAGCCAACGTGGTGGTCGTCGCCTTTCTCGTCGTCAACGTGCGCGCGCATCACGGGGCGGTGCGCGCCGGATTGGCGATCGTCGCACTGGGATGGACGCTCAATGCGATCGTGATTGCGTCCAACGGCGGCATGCCGCTCTCGGTCTGGGCCTACGAGCACTCCGGGCAGACCGATACGATCACCGCCGGGCAGGACGGCTTCTACAAGATCGTCGTCGCCGGCGAAGACAGCCGCCTGCGATTCCTCGGGGACGCGATCCCCATCCGCGCGCTCGGGCAGGTCGTGTCGGCCGGGGACGTGCTGCTGAGCATCGGGATCGGCGTGGTCGTCGGCGGCGGAATGCGCGGCGTCGCGGCTATCCGTGCGCCGCGTGCACCGACTCCGCCGGCCGCGGCGTGAGCTCCCCCGCATAGGACTCCGGTGCCGGCGTCCAGCCCCACCGGGCGATTGCGCGCTCGAGCGCCTCGATCATCTCGGGCGCGAATTGCGTGCCTTCGCAGCGTCGCAACTCCGCGAACGCGTTCTCCATCGGCATCGCCTTGCGGTACGACCGCGTCGAGGTCATCGAATCGAACGCGTCCGAAACCATGATGATCTTGGCCACGTCCGACAGCGCCGTTCCGTCGAGACCGTCCGGGTAGCCGCCGCCGTCCAAGCGCTCGTGATGATGCCGGACGCCGTCGACCATGTCGGCGAGCAAATCGATGTCGGCGATCAGCTCGGCGCCGCGAATCGAGTGGACCTTCATGTGGTCGTACTCCTCAGCGGTCAGCTTGCCCGGCTTGCGCAGCACGCGCGTGTCGATCGTGACCTTCCCCACGTCGTGGAGGAGCGCGGCGTAGCGAACACGGCGCGCCTTCGATTCGGAGAAGCCGTGGGCGCGGGCGACGAGCTGCGCAATCTGCGACACGCGATTCGCGTGACCGGCCGTGTAAGGGTCTTTCGCCTCGAGTGCCGTGATCATGCTGGCGAGCGTGGACTCGAACGTCTCGCGCGACTTCTCGGCCGTCTGGAACGCGTGCCGCGCCGCGAACAAAGGCACGACCACGAACGGAACGGCCGCCCACGAGATGCTCGTGTACATCGCGGCGAACAGCACGCCGAGCGCCGCGAACAGGAAGTGCATCGTGGTGGTGCGCCGATAATCCGAGTGCCAGACGTCTTTGAGCGGCACACGGCGCGCGAGCGACACCATCACCGACACGAGCCCCGCGTTGACAATGAAGAACGCGATCGAACCGGCCACGAGCGGCATGATGATGCCGGGGAAGTCGTCGGTGCCGACGGCCCCCACGGGGCCTCCCAGAGCCACGAAGATCTGTCCGAGCGCCAGCGTGGACAACGCCAGCGCTCCGGCGTTGATCGCGATCCGGGGAAGCCAGTCTTTGCGGCTCAGCAGCTCGCGGTCGATGGCGCCGAACGCCGCGGCGATGGCGGCCGGCGCCGGGCCGATCGAGATCACGGCCGCGATCGCCACGACGAACCCGACCGAGTAGGACACATGGGCGAACCAGACGGGCGCCCAGTCGGCCGCCAGGAACAGCAAACCGAAGCCGACCACAATGCCGGCCGAAGGCCAGGCGCCGGGACCGGCGGCGGCAAGAATCGCGGCCGCCGCACACACCGCGACGCCGAACGCGAACAGTGTTGCTCGAACGGGCAGGTCTCGCATAGCCGGGGCCATCCTCCGATGGCGAACAGACGGCTAGGAGGTCCGAGGCGTTCGCCCAGACCTCCTAGAACGCTGTATTCATTTTCGGCATGCGAAGCCCGTCGACTTAGTACTTCGTCGAAGCCCCCGCAACCAGGAAGATCGTAGCCAGCGCGGACAGAGCCGTCGCGATACGCACGAAACGCGTCATTTGGAGGAACCCCCTTTCCACATCTCTACCCTGAGAACCTTCGAGATCGGTGCTGCAGCGAACAGGTCCGAGACGGGGGGAGTCATCGTCTCCGCCCCCCACACCGGCAGGAAGCCGGGGGCGACGGCGGGGCTGCGCTCCACCTGCATCGCCCGGGGGCGGTTCTCGCCCCGCGCTGCCTGTCCCATGTCCCGTCCCTTTCGCTCGTTCCGACAAGGAGCATGCTAGGCGGGGGTTGAGGCGCGAAAAATCGTGGGATCCGCGGGAGAAAATACGTAGGCGACCTTCAAGACCAGGACACTTCGGACAAATCTGCCCGGGGGAGGCTTCAGGCTTCGTCGATCAGGGCGACAGCGGTCGCGGCGATTCCCTCGCCCCGGCCGGTGAAGCCCATCCCGTCCGTCGTCGTCGCCTTGACCGAAACCCGTCCGGGCTCGATCCCGAGAGCCTCCGCGATCCGCCGGCACATCGGATCGCGATGGGGGGCCACGGCCGGCCGCTGGGCGATCACGACCGAATCCAGATTGACGATCCGATAGCCGGCCTCTGCGAGCAATCCGGCCGTCGTCCGCAGCATCGTGATGCTGTCTCCGCCCTTGAAGCGGGCATCGCCGGCTGGAAAGTGGCCGCCGAGGTCGCCCAGGCCGGCCGCGCCCAGCAGGGCGTCGATGATTGCGTGGACCAGGACGTCGGCGTCGGAGTGGCCTTCCAAGCCCTCGTCGTGCCGGATCGAAACGCCTCCCAGAACCAACGGACGACCCCCGGCGAAGGGATGCGCGTCGACACCGGTTCCGATCCTCATGTGCGTCTCCCCCTGAGCAAGTCCTCGGCGATCGAAAGGTCCGCCGGGGTGGTGATCTTGATGTTGCGCTCGTCGCCGGGAACGACGATCACGGTCATTCCCGCCCGTTCGAGCAGCGCCGCTTCGTCGGTCATCGCCTCGTCGTCCCCCGCAGCGGCGGCTTCGAGCAGATCGGCCAGCCGGAATGCCTGGGGAGTTTGGGCGCGCCACAAGGCGCTGCGATCCACGGTTTCGATCACCGCGTCGCCGGATGCCCGCTTGATCGTGTCGGTAACGGGAATCGCGCAAATGCCCGCGGAGGCTCGATCGAGCGCTGCAAGCGCCCGCTCGAACAGCTCAGGACCGGCCAGCGGGCGGGCGGCGTCGTGGACGACGACGCGGTCGGCGTCAGCGCCGATCTGTTCGAGCCCGTTCCGGACCGACGCGTGCCGGGACCGGCCGCCGGCGCACACCGGCACGCGGGGCCCCGCGATCGACCGGACCAGGCGCTCGCCCTCGTCGCGCCACGACTCGCCGCACACGACAACGACGCCGTCGATCGATTCCGAGGCAAGCACCGCATCGAGGCTCCAGGCCAGCATGGGCCGGCCGGCCAGCGGCAGGAGCGCCTTCGGGGCGCCGGCCGCGATTCGCGTTCCCTCGCCGGCGGCGACCACGATCGCCCAGGTGGTCACCCGCCGGCCGGCCCGGCGGGCTTGCCGAAGATCATCCGGCCGCCCGAGGATTGGATGACGCTGGTGACCATCACGTCGGCGTCGGAGCCCACGAACGCTTTGCCCCCTTCGACCACCACCATGGAGCCGTCCTCGAGGTATCCGACGCCCTGGCCTTGCTCGCGCCCCTCTTTTTGGATCGCGACGCGGAGGTGTTCGCCGGGGAGAACGGCGGGTCGCAGCGCGTCGGACAGCGAGTTCAGCGACAGAACGGATATGCCTTGCAGCTCGGCGATCCGGCCCAGGGCGACGTCGTTGGTCACGATCGCGGCGCCGCGCTCGCGCGCCAGGGCCACCACCTTCGCGTCCACTTCGGCGAACTCCGGATAGCTCTTGTCGACAACGCGCAAATCCGCGAGCCCTTCGCGGTGGAGCGCCGAGAGCATCTCCAGTCCGCGCTTGCCGCGGTTGCGCCGAACCTGATCCGCCGAGTCGGCGATCGCTTGGACTTCTTCGAGCACGAACTGACCGACCAGCATCGAGCCGCGCAAGAAGCCGCTGCGCACGCACTCGAGCAGCCGCGGATCCATGATGGCGCTCGAGTCCAGCACTTTCAGATCGGATGCGCGCGTGCGGAACGTCAGACCGAACAGTTGCAGGATGTCCTCGCGCTTCGCGGTCCCGGCTCCGTAGCCGAGCGATCCCAGCACGATGACGAGAAACGCGAGCGAGCCTGCGCCGACCGGTCGCGACGGGATGAACAGCAGCGGCCACCCGACGAGCGCGCCGACCATCATGCCGAGCACTCCGCCGAGCGTTCCGGCGACCAGATCCGCGCCGGGCAGCCGCGCGATCTGCCGTTCGGCGAGGCCGATGAGCGTCGCGACGGTGCGGCCGAGGATTCCGCCGGCGACGTAGCCGGTCGTGGCGCCCAGCACCGCCCCCAGCAGCAGGCGGCCGGGCGTCTGGTCGGTGACGATCGCCTGAGCGATCTCGTGGCCGCCGTAGGTGAAGACGGCAACGACCACGATTCGCACCAGTTCCACCAGAACGATGCGACGCGGCCGGCGGGGCTTGCTGTCGGCATCCACGCCCGAGAGAATGCCACAACCGGCCGGGAAAGGTGATGGGCGCCGGATTCCGGCGCCCATCCAGAGTCGTATCGGCGGCTACGTGGTGACGCCCAGAACCTCGTCGAGCATCGCCTCGGCGCGCTCTTCCTTCACGCCGACGGCAAAGGTCAGCTCGGAAACCAGAATCTGGCGCGCCTTCGTCAGCATCCGCTTCTCGCCGGCCGACAAGCCCTTCTGCGCGTCGCGAATCGACAGGTTACGGACGACTTCCGCGACCTGGTAGATGTCGCCGCTCTTGAGCTTTTCGACGTGGTTCTTGAAGCGGCGGCTCCAGTTCGACGATGCGGGCGCCTGCTTCTTCGAGCGCAGCACTTGGAAGACCTGTTCGACCTCGTCCTTGGGGACGACATTGCGAAGACCGACTTCATCGGTTCCGTCCAGCGGAACCATCAGCGTGAGATCGCCATAGGAGAGGCGAAGCACCCAATACTTCCTGGTGTCTCCCTCGACTTCTCGCTCTTGGATCCCTTCGATCACAGCGGCGCCGTGATGCGGGTACACAACTTTGTCGCCAACGCGGAAACTTTTGTCTTTGCTCATAAGAGATTTCGAATTGTAGCACGGAATTAGCCCGCCGACAAACCGTCTTCGCTGGTCAGGCGCCTGCGGAAGGCGGCCGGAGCGGCTCGGGGGCGTTCACATGTATCGGTCGAGTATCGAGGATTCGGCGAGCCGCGCGAGCCCTTCCTTGATCGACGATGCGCGGGCCGCGCCGACGCTTTCGACCGAGAGCAGGTCGTCGAGGTCGGCGGACATGATCTTGGACAAGCGGCCGAACTTGGACACGATCCGCTCGATGACCGTCTCCGGGAGGCGAGGGATTTTCGAAAGCAGCCGGTAGCCCTTCGGCCCGACTGCTTGCTCGAGGCTGTCGGGGACCGCGGGGTAGTTGAGGCTCCGGGCAAATGCCAGAGGCTCCAGCAGGTCTTCCGGGCCGAGGGCCGCAAGGTCGGCCAGCATGACGGCGGGCGTGCGGCCTCGCTTGGACTGGGCGAAGTCCCGGACAACCAGCGTCCGCTCCGTTTCGACCCCCTGCACCAATTCTTCGAGTTGAAGACGCAGCAACCGCCCTTCGGTGCCCAGCTCGACCAGAAGGGCTTCGATCTCTTGCGTGATGCGCCGCACCATCTCCGCTCGCTGCAACACCACGATCGCATCGCGAAGCGTGGCGAGGTCCTCAACCTCCAGAGCCGACAGCGATGCCGAAACCTGGTCGAGCCGCTGTTTATAGCGCTCCAGCGTCTGCATTGCTTGGTTGGCGCGGGACATCACCTGCGCGACATCCTCGAGCGATCGCCTCGCGGCGCCGGCATACAGCGTCACGATTCGCATCGATTGGCTCACGGCGATCACCGTCAGGCCGGTCTGGCGCGCCACTCGCTCCGCGCTGCGATGCCGCGTCCCGGACTCGTCGGTGTGGATCGACGGATCGGGGACCAGATGCACGTTCGCGCGCACGATCCGCTCGCCGTCGTCGCTGAGCACGATCGCGCCGTCCATCTTCGCCAGTTCGCTCAGGCGCTGCGCCGAGAACACCTCGTCGATCCGGAAACCGCCGGAGACGATCTCGCCCAGCAACCCGTCGCCGATGACGATCAGGGCCCCCGTTTCGGCGCGGATGATCCGCTCAATCCCTTCGCGCAGCGGCGTGCCCGGCGCGACGGCAAGCGTCGCACGCAGCAGATCGTCTCGGCTCGTGTCCTTTTCTGTGGCCATGGTTCGGCGAGATTGTACGCGCGCCCGGTTCGGGGAGAAAACGGCAAAAGCGCGATCATTCTCACACCGAGTGACGAAGTGCGCCTGGAAGTGAAACACGGACGCGGGGTCGTCGTTTTGACGCGGTGAGGGTGTGAATGGCCAGGCACGAGAAGAAACAACCCTCACGTGACGGAAGTCACGGCGATTGGGGAGGAAACGGGACATGAGCGCCGAAATCAATCACCGAGAGATCATGAGCATCCAGCCAGAAGACTCGGCGAAGTATGTCGGCGCGATGATCGCGGACGAGAAGCGACTCGTCCTGGTCCCGCTCGACCCCCAGGAGCCGTGGGCCGCGTTCAAGCGCCTCCGCACTTGGATGAAGGATTCGAAGGCCACGCAGATGCCGTCGAGCATCAACCTGTTCGAGACGACGACGTCGCTGACCGACGAGGCCAAGGTCATTCCGCTGGATTCGCGGCGCAAGACCTCTTAGCCAAGCTTCCCCCCGGAAGAGCCCCACCCCAACCCAACGCACTCCCCAACACCCCCGCCAGCTGCAGGCCGTGACCCCGACGCGGCCTGCAGCCCCTTTTTTGCCCCTTCGTGTGCCCGTAGCCGGTTCGTGCAGGAATCGCCCCCCGCACATCGAATCAAGCAGAAAATCATACGGATCGGGCCCGAGCGGGTCGGTGCCCTTCATCATCGCCGGGGGGATTCGATGTTCAAGGGTCATATTCGCCTGCTCGTGCTCTGCTTGGTGGCCGTGGCCGTCTCCGGCGGGGGCGCCCGCGCCGCAACGTCGTTCGACGGCGTCTTCCAACTCGTCCACGGCGACTCGCTCGACTTCACGTCGGGCCGTCACGCATACATGCTGACGAAAGCCGACGGATCGACCGACGACATCGCGCCGCTGCCGGGAGCGTTCGAAGTCCCGCCCGACGCGCTGCAAGGCGAGCAGGTCCACGTCGAGGGGTACCGCGATATCGACGGCACCATCCACGCCAGCGAGGTCTCGCCGGCCGACCAGGGCTTCAGCCCCGATCTGGAATCGGCCGTCTCCGGATCGACCGCGTGGGCCGTCCTGCTGTGCAAGTACTCCAACATTTCGGCCGAGACGAATCCACTCTCCTACTACAACACGCTGATGGACGGGACGTATCCGCGGCTCGACCACTACTGGAAGGCTCAGTCCTACAACCTGATCAACCTGACCGGGACCGCGTCGTACGGCTGGGTGACGCTTCCCCAGACCGAGTCCTACTACACCAATGCGTCGAACACCGACAGCACGAACCTGACGAACCTGTCCAACGATTGCACCGCCGCCGTGGACGCCGCGGTGAACTTCACCTCGTTCCATGGAATCATCGTCATGGTCAACGGCGCCGTGACCGGAGGCGCCGGCGGCTGGGGCGGGGGTCGATTCATGACCCTGGACGGCACCACGAAAACGTGGCCGTTCGCGTGGATGCCCTCGACCGGACACCGCCCCGGCGTGATTGGGCATGAGATGGGCCACGGCTTCGGCCTGCCGCACTCCTCCGCGCTTCCGTATGCCGGGCCGAACGACGACTACCACTCCCGCTGGGACGTGATGAGTACCGGCTTCTGGAACGCCGGCGCGCCCTACGCGCCCTACAACTCCGTCGGCACGGGAACGATCGCCTACCACAAGGACAAGCTGGGCTGGGTCTCGGCGTCTCGCAAGTTCACGCCGGCGTCCGGCTCGCTTACCACGATCACGCTCTGGCCCCTGGCCGATGCCGCCCCGACCGGCTCTCAATACCTGATGGCGCAGATCCCGATCGGAGCGACCTCCCGGTTCTACACAGTCGAGGCGCGCAAGAAGCGCTCGGGCGAGTACTACGACGGCGGCGTTCCCGCCGACGCCGTGCTGATCCACGAAGTGGACACCACGCGGCCGGCCGACGCGCTGGTGGTGGATCTGGACGGCGAATACACCTCGTTCCCGGATCCCGGCGAGATCTGGGTTCCCGGCGAGACCTTCCTGGACCAGCCCAACGGCGTGAGCGTCGAGGTGCTCACCGCGAACGCCGACGGGTCCTACACCGTCCGGATCGGCTTGAACGCGGCCGGCGTCACCGTCGCCCACACGAGCGGATCCACCACCGTGACCGAAGGCGGCGGGACCGACATGTACAGCATCGTGCTGAATTCGCAACCGGCCGCGTCGGTGACCGTAACCCCGGCCCATTCCGGCGGGCAGGTCACCACGTCGGGCCCGGTCACCTTCACGACGTCGAATTGGTCCACGCCGAAGTTCGTGACCGTCACCGCCGTGGACGACGCCGCGCCGGAGACCTCGCCTCACACGGCGATCATCACTCATACATCCAGCAGCACCGACGCGCTCTACAACGCGCTGCCGGTCGCATCGCTGACCGTGAACGTGTTCGACAACGAGCCGGCCGCCGGCGTGTCGCCCTCGACCCTGGCCTTCGGAACCGTTCAGGTCGCGACGCAGAGCGCGAGCCAAACCATCACGGTGACCAACACCGGGCAGGGAACCCTTCTGATCGGGACCGTCACGATCACGGGCACCAACGCAGGCGACTTCGTCAAGACGTCCGATGCCTGCACCGGCGCGTCGCGCACGGCCGGACAGAGCTGCACGATCGGCGCTGCGTTCAAGCCGACCGTCACCGGTGCTCGCACCGCAACGGTGAGCATCACGCACAACGCCGCGGGGGGCTCGTCGGTGGTTTCGCTGTCGGGCACCGGTGTGCAGCCGGCCGTGACGCTCACGCCGTCGTCGCTGTCGTTCGGGTCGATCTCGGTCGGCCAGCAAACGACGAGCCAAACCGTCACCCTGAGCAACACCGGAACCGGAACGCTGTCGATGACGACCAGCTTCGGCGGGACCAATCCGGGGGACTTCCTGCGGACCGGCGGCACGTGCGGCTCCTCGCTGGCCCCCGGCGCGGGATGCTCGATCCTGGTCGCGTTCAAGCCGACCGCGTCCGGCGCCCGGTCCGCGACGCTGGTCGTCACGTCGAACGCGCCGGGGTCGCCGCACACCGTCGCGCTCGGCGGCACCGGCGTGCTGGCTCCGACGCTGTCGCTCAACCGAACCAGCATCGCGTTCGGCAACGTCGAGCTGGGCACCACGTCGGCCGCGCAAAGCGTGATCGTCACCAACACGGGCGGCTCGAACCTCGTGGTGGGAACCGTGACGATCTCGGGCTCCTTCGCAACCGCCTTCGTGAAGACGAGCGACACGTGCTCGGGCGCCGCGGTCGTGCCGGGCGGGACCTGCACGATCGGCGTTTCGTTCCGGCCGGGCGCCTTGGGCGGCCACGTCGCATCACTCTCGATCCCGTCCAACGCGTCGGGAGGCCCCCACGCCGTTGCGCTGAACGGCATCGGCGCCGACACGGCCCGTCCGCAGAGCACATTCACGACTGCGAGCGCCTCGATCAAGGCCGCCGGCATCGACCGGATCGACGGAACGGCAACCGATGCGGGGTCGGGTATCTTCCGCGTCACGGTGTATTTCACCGATCTTGCGGGGCGCACGACCCAAACGCTGGCGTCCGTGTCGTGCAACGCCGCCAAGACGAGTTGTTCGTGGAGCGCGCCGATCGCGCTGTTGCTGCTCCCAGGCATCTATAGCGTCAACGCCCGCGCAACCGACGTCGCCGGGAACGTCGAGACGCCCGGACCGACGATCCAGATCTTCGTGATGTAGGACGCATCCGCCGGGCGGGCATGCTTGAATGCGTCCGTGGCCGACCCTGCGAGCATCGAGACGATCCGCGCTGCCGTCGAAGTGATCCTTCCCGGCGACGGCGTCCTGCCCTCGGGCGCCGACCTGGACGTGCAGCGTCACGTCGCCGAGTTAGCCGACGGATACCTGGAAGGCTTCGCCGACATGATCGCCGCGCTGCTGGACGCCTACGCAGCCGAGCGCGCCGGCGGGCCGTTCAAGGACCTGGACCCAGCCGAGCGGATCGCGGTGCTGCGCGCGATGGCGTCCGAAGAGATCCAGGATCTGCGCGACGCCGCGGACGCGGTGTTCGTGTTCTCCTACGGCGGGATGTATTCGGAGTGGACCGGCTTCGACCGGCAGCAACGCGCGCTGCGCGTCCCCGCGGCATGGGCTCGCGTCGGCTACGACGGGCCGGTGCTCGGACACCCCGACTTTCGAACCGGCGATCCCGGACCGGCGCCCGACGTGCGGCAGGTCGAGCCGTGACCGACGTGATCATCGTCGGAGCCGGCGGGGGCGGGCCGGTCGTCGCCAAAGAACTCGCCGAACGCGGCATCGCCGTGCGAATGCTCGAAGCGGGACCGTGGCTCGATCCGTCGAAGGATTTCTCCCGGCTGGAAGACGACATGAACGGAATCGTCGACGGGCGTCTGCGATGGGGCCCCTCAGATCGTACGAAGCCCCCGTGGATGCGCCGCCGCGACGGTGCCGGGCTGATCCTGCAGGCTGCGGGCGTCGGAGGCACGACGCTTCACTACAACGCCATCGCCCCGCGCGCGTATCCGCGGTCTTTCGACGAGTGGCCGTTCCCATACGAAGAACTGGTCCCCTGGTACGAGCGCGTCGAGGAGTTTTTGCCCGTCGTGCAAGTCGCCGAACTTTCCACGAAAGACCAGGTCTTCGCGGACGGCTGCGAAGCGGCCGGGCTGAAGCGAAGCGACGAGCGTGACTGCAACGAGGCCGTGTGGCGCCCGACGCACAACGCGATCCTTCCGATCGCGACGATGAAGGCGGGCGTGCCGCTTCGTTACCCGGAGGTGGACGGCTGCACGATGTGCGGGCATTGCCTGCAAGGCTGCCCTCATCCGCTCGGCGCGCCGACGCAGAAGAAGGCGAAGCGCGCAACCAACGTGTCCTACGTTCCCGCGGCGATGGCGACCGGCAACTGCGAGATCATCGCGAACGCGTTCGCCACGCGGATCATGTTCGAAGACGCCGGCGGCGGCCGCGCGCGTGCCCGCGGCGTCGCATGGCGGGACGCGATCACCGGAGACGAACACGAAGCCGAAGCATCGGTCGTGGTTCTTGCCGGCGGATCGGTCGAATCGCCACGACTGTGGCTGAACTCGGGCTTGCCCAACGCAACCGACGCGGTCGGCCGCTTCTTCACGATGCATCTGCAAGATCTCGTGACCGGATTCTTCGATCGCGAGACCAACCCGAACGTCGGGCAAGTCACGATGGCGCGCGCCGACTTCCCCGGCTACGGAACGTTCTGGGCTCAAGGCTACGGTCCGCAAGCCTTCGCCGCGGCCGTCGCGGGGATCGGCCGCGGCTTCTGGGACGACCCGTCGCCGCCGCCCTACGACTTCCGCGGCCGCTTCTACGGCGAGGAGGCGATGCGCACCATCGCCTCCTATGCCCGCTCGCTGACGATCGTCGTCTCCACCGACGACGAAGCGATCGCCGCCAACCGCATCACGCTCGACCCCGATTGGCCGGCCGACGAACACGGCGCCGTCCCGCTCGTCACGTATCACCCGACGGAGGAATCGAAGCGCCGGCAGGACTGGCTGTGCGCGAAGGCCGCCGGCGTGCTCCGCGCCGCCGGCGCAACCCGCGTCCACCGAACCGACCCGGGCGTGTTCATCACCCATCTGATGAGCACCATGCGGATCGGCAGCGACCCGGCGACGAGCGTGTGCGACCCGTCCGGAGAGGCGCATCAGGTCGAGCGACTGTTCGTCGGCGACTGCAGCGCGCTGCCCAACAGTCTGGGCGGCCCGAACCCGACGCTGACCGCGCAGGCGCTCGCGGCACGAACCGCGTCCAACATCGCGGACCGATATTTCCGGTGAGCGACACGATCATCCGGCCGGTGCGCGACGGCGAGATTCCGGCGGTCACGCTGCTGTTGCATCGGGCCTACGCGCGCCTCGCCGCCGGCGGTTTGCATTTCGTCGCGGCGCACCAGGATGACGACACGACGCGCACGCGCATCCGCGGCGGCGTCTGCCTGGTCGCCGAGCGGGACGGGGCGATCGTGGGAACGATCACCTACCTGCCGCCGGGCGAGAAAGGCGGCTGCGACTGGTACGAACGCGACGACGTCGCCGAGTTCGAGCAGTATGCCGTCGAGCCCGCCCTGCAAGGCACGGGCATCGGCGAGCGCTTGCTCGGCGAAGCCGAGCGTCGCGCGATCGGGGACGGCGCCGCCGAACTTGCCTGCGACACCGCCGCGCCGGCGACCGGCCTGATCGCGATGTACCGGCGGCGCGGTTACCGGATCGTGCAGCCGGTGGACTGGCGCCCGTTCACCAACTACGAAAGCGTCGTGCTCTCGAAGCGGCTATCGGGGAAGGCGGACGGTTCCGCGAGGTGATCCGCGGCGCGCGGCGGGGCTCAGTTCGGCCAGTCCCTCACCTTCGAGTTGCGTCAGAATCTCGACGAGCCACTCGAGCGACCGCTCGTGATGGTGCATCCGACCGGCGAGCGTCCCGAGCGTGACTCCGTTTCCGGCCGCCGTGCGCAGCTCGTCGACGATGCCGCCGCGAGCTTGGCGCCGCGATCCTTCAAACTTCTCCTTGGTCCTGCCGTTCGGCGCCGGCGCTTCCCGGTGTCGCCCGGCGACCCGGTACGCGCACGCGCGCGCCAGCGGGCATTGGGCGCACAGCGGCTTGGAGCCGCGGCACAGCATCGCGCCGATGTCCATCAGCGCCTGATTCCAGCGGTAGGCCTCGCCGGGCGGGAGCCATTCCGCCGCCAACGCCCATGAACGGTTCGGCTCCGCCTCACTCGCGTCCTTGCCCAGCGCGACGCGAGAGAGCACGCGACGCACATTTGTGTCAACGACCGGAACCTGCGCGTCGAACGAAAAGCATGCGATCGCATGCGCGGTGTACTCGCCCAGGCCGGGCAGCCGCCGCAGCGTCGCGGGATCCTCCGGAAAGCGCCCCCCGTGATCTTCCTCGATCGCTTGGGCGGCGCGGTGCAGGTCGACGGCGCGCCGGTTGTATCCCAGCCCGCGCCAGGCTTGTATCACCTCCATCGACGGCGCGTGCGCGAGGCGGGACAGCGTCGGGAAACGCTCCATGAACCGCTCGTAGATGGGTGCCACGCGACCCGTCTGCGTCTGCTGCAACATCACTTCGGCGACCATCGTCCGGTACGGGTCTCGGGTGGCGCGCCACGGGAACGCGCGACGGTGCTCGTCGTACCAATCGAGAACGCGACGCTGCGCCGCCGAGCGATTCGGCGCGCGTAGCTTGCTCCGCGACGCAGGCACGGGATTCAGTCTACGCCGGATGTGAAGAGGGGCACCCATCGGGTGCCCCTCTTGTGCTTGCGCCGCCGGGCTAGGCGCGGCGGATCAGTCGCGTGCCACCGATCGCGGCGACCAGCATCAGACCGCCGAGCACCATCAGCGCGGTGTCGGCCACGCCGGTGCGCGGCGTCTCGAAGCGCTGGCCCAGAACCTGCGTGGGCGCGTTCACGTCGATGCCGGGTGCGACGGCGGTGAACGTGCCGCACGTCCCGGTCGCGGTGAACTGGTTCACGTATGTACCGCCCGGCGCTGCTTCGTTGATTCGGATCACCAAGCCTTGGCGCTTGGCCAACTGACCCGGAATCGCGACGTTGTTCCAGGTGACGGTGTGACTGGCGGCGTCGTAGACCCCGGCGCCGAAATCGCCGGCGCTGGAGACGAACGTGGTGTTCGCCGGCAACTGGTCCACGACCCGGTCGATCGAGCACACCCCGGGCAGCGACTGGTTGAACACGCTCAGCGAATACTCGATCTCTTGTCCGCGGGCGGCGGCGAGACCGGTTTGGGTGATCACGGCCGCGCCGTTGATCGACTCGACGACCTTCGCGGCGTCCACGCGGACCGTCGAGATCGTCGGCGGAGTCGTCGTCGGCGGAGTCGTCGTCGGCGGCTGGGTCGTCGGCGGAACCGACGCGCAGTTCGACAGGCTCGCTTCGGCGTGTCCGACGCGCAAGTCCACTTCGATGCCCAACGTCGTGCGGTCGAGAACGCGGACGTGAAGCATGTCAACGGTCGCGCCGACCGTGGCGTTGGTCAGCGATGCGGTTGTGAGGTTGCTGCCCTTCACCTCGTAGATGGTGATCTCGACGAGGTTGCCGTTCAACACGTTGAGCGGCGGCGGCAGGGCCGGCAGGCCAAGCGTCGCCAGGTCGATGCGCACGCGCATGAAGGCGAGATGGTCTGGTCCGAGCGTCTCGTTGAGCGTGTCGGCGACCTTGATGTTGACGCCGAGATCCGGCACCGACAAGCCCAGCAACTGCGAGCCCTTCGTGAGCGCCTCCAGGCGCGTCTTGGCCGACGCGGTGCGCAGCGAGGTAACGGTGTCACAGTCGAGGTTCACGATGCCGTGAATCGCGTCGATGTCGATGCGGTTGTACGGCGTGCCGGCGACGGGCAGCACGCCGCCGCCCAGCAATCCCCCGAGCAGCGGGACCGGCGGCACACCGGCGGGCGTGGTGCGAAGCAGGCCGACGTGCGCGGTGTCCGAGGACGCGCGCGCCGTCCCGGCGGTCAGGTCGACTTTGGATTCGACGATGAGCGCGCCGATTTCTTGGATCAGGCCGCCACCGGCCGGCACCTCGCCGATGCGAACAAGTGATGCGTTCTGAACGGTCTGGTTCCGATCGGCCGCGACGCGCGGGAGCGGTCCGACGAGCGAGGTCGACGACACCGCTGTGTTGAGCTTGAGGTCGGCGCCGAAGGCGCCGGCCGTCGCATTTCCGGCCACGCCGGTCGCGGTTCCGAGGAAGGTGAATACCATCAGGCCGACCGCGGCCAAGGCGATAACCGCCAGCGAACTCAATCCGAAAGCTTTGCGCGCCATAGCGCCGCACCCCCTGTTACGTAGGCCGTCTCGTCACGATTCTGAAGGATCGCTCCCATTGTGTACCCCAAGTGAGGGATTGTATATCCCTAACCAGATCAAAAGGTAACAAAAGGGAACAAAAACCGAACTTTCCATCTCGAAGCGCGGTTATTCGCCCCTCAACCTAGCGAAACAAGGCAACGGATGCCCAATCGGGCGAAAGGCAAGACCCCCGGCAGAACCAGGGGTCTCACGTGGGTTGCGTCGCTACGAGCCTTGCTCGGCCAGCTCGACCGGCGGGACGTTGGGCGGTGTGGGCGCCGACTCGAACGTCAGCTCACCGTCTTGCTCGTCCACGATGACGGTCTGCGCTGCGGTGAACTCCTTCCACAGCAACTTTTCCGAAAGCGGGTCTTCGATGAGGCGTTGGATCGTGCGTCGCAGCGGCCGGGCGCCCAGCGCCTGGTCGTAGCCCTTGACGGCGAGATGGTTCTTCGCCGCCTCGCTCAGCACGATCTCGATGTCCTTCGCCTTGAGTTGCTCATGCACGCGCTTCATCATGAGATCGACGATCTCCTTGACGTGCTCCTGCGTGAGAGCGTGGAAGACGATGATCTCGTCGATGCGGTTGAGGAACTCGGGCCGGAACGAGCGCTTGAGCTCTTCGTGGACCTTCTCCTGCATCTTCTCGTAGGTGCCGCCGTCGTCAATCTGGGTCGAGAAGCCGATCGCTCGCGCTTTGTCCAGGTCCCGGGTTCCCAGGTTCGACGTCATGATGATCACGGTGTTCTTGAAGTCCACCGTGTGACCCTGCGCGTCGGTCAGGCGTCCGTCTTCGAGGATCTGAAGCAGCGTGTTGAACACGTCGGGATGCGCTTTTTCGATCTCGTCGAACAGCACCACGCTGAACGGCCGGCGGCGAACCGCCTCGGTCAGCTGGCCGCCCTCTTCGTAGCCGACGTAGCCCGGCGGCGATCCGATGAGGCGCGACACGGTGTGCTTCTCCATGTATTCGCTCATGTCGAGCTGGATCAACGAGGACTCGTCGCCGAAGAGGAATTCGGCGAGCGTCTTGGCCAGCTCGGTCTTCCCGACGCCCGAGGGGCCGAGGAAGATGAACGAGCCGCTGGGACGCTTCGGGTCCTTCAAGCCGGCGCGCGTGCGCCGGATCGCCTGACTGACCGACTTGACGGCCGCGGACTGGTTGACGATCCGCTTGTGCAGCTCGTCTTCCATCCGGATGAGCTTGGCGGTCTCCTCTTCGGTGAGCTTGTAGACGGGGATGCCCGTCCAGACGGCGAGAACCTCCGCGATCTCCTCTTCGCCGAGGATCGCGGTGACGTCCATCTCGCCGGCCTTCCATTCCTTCTCGCGGACGGCGCGGTCGGCCATCAGGTTCTTTTCGTCGTCGCGCAGGCCGGCGGCTTTCTCGAAGTCTTGCGAGTCGATCGCGGACTCCTTGTCGCGACGGACGTCGGCGATCTTCTCGTCGAACTCGCGCAGGTCCGGCGGCGCGGTCATGCGGCGGATCCGCATGCGCGAGCCGGCCTCGTCGATCAGATCGATGGCCTTGTCGGGAAGGAAGCGGTCGCTGATGTAACGATCGGCGAGGTTCGCCGCCGCGACGACGGCCTCGTCGGTGATCGTGACGCGGTGATGCGCCTCGTAGCGATCCTTCAGACCTTTGAGGATCTCGATCGTGTGCGCAAGCGACGGCTCGGCGACCTGGATCGGCTGGAAGCGACGCTCCAGCGCGGCGTCCTTCTCGAGGTGCTTGCGGTACTCCTCAAGCGTGGTCGCGCCGATCGTTTGAAGCTCGCCGCGTGCCAGCATCGGCTTCAAGATGCTGGCCGCGTCGATCGCGCCTTCCGCGGCGCCCGCGCCGACCAGCGTGTGCAGCTCGTCGATGAACAGGACGATGTCGCCGCGCGTGCGGATCTCTTTCAGAACCTTCTTCAGTCGCTCTTCGAAGTCGCCGCGATAGCGGCTGCCGGCGACCAGCGCGCCAAGGTCGAGCGTGTAGATCTGCTTGCCCTTGAGCGTCTCGGGAACCTCGCCGGCCACGATCTGCTGCGCAAGACCTTCCACGATCGCCGTCTTGCCGACGCCGGGCTCGCCGATGAGCACCGGGTTGTTCTTGGTGCGGCGCGACAAGACCTGCATGACGCGCTCGATCTCTTTGTCGCGGCCGATCACGGGGTCGAGCTTGCCGTCGCGAGCGAGCTGCGTCAGGTTGCGGCCGAACTGATCCAGCACCAGCGAGCCGGGCGGGGTCTGCTCGCCGGGCGCGCCCTGCGGCGCGCCGGGCTCCTTGCCGCCCTGGTAGCCGGACAGCAACTGGATCACTTGCTGGCGCACCTTGTTGAGGTCGGCGCCGAGCTTGACCAACACCTGCGCGGCGACGCCTTCTCCTTCGCGGATCAGGCCGAGCAGGATGTGCTCGGTCCCGATGTAGTTGTGGCCGAGCTGCAGCGCTTCGCGCAGCGACAGCTCCAAAACCTTCTTGGCGCGAGGCGTGAACGGGATGTGCCCGGTCGGCGGCGTCTGCCCTTGGCCGATGATCTCTTCGACCTGTTGACGGACGGCCTCCAGCGAGATCCCGAGCGACTCGAGCGCCTTGGCGGCGACCCCTTCGCCCTCGTGGATCAGCCCGAGCAGGATGTGCTCGGTCCCGATGTAGTTGTGGTTGAGCATCCTCGCCTCTTCTTGGGCGAGGACGACGACCCGGCGGGCTCGATCCGTAAACCGCTCAAACACGATGTCAGCCTTCCTCTTCGAACAGGACCGGATTATATCTCCGGGCCTTCCCGCTTCCCGCCGGATATCCGATGCTCCTCAGGAAGTTGTAACGCCGCTTCACGTCCTGATTTTCACCTTCTGTGATCTTGAAACGACGCTCCATGCTTTTTCATACGAGTCATCGGCGTTCCCGGACCGCTCCCTGAGACACGAAAACCGGCCGCCGGGCCGGTCCGGTCGCCTCCTTCGTCTTTGACAAGGCTCCCATGCTCGGCTGCTATTCCCATCATCGGCCTGTCGCGTATCGCCTCACAATGACCAGAACGGGCGGTTTTCGTGCAGTCCTGCTCACCCAGACAACCTGTCGGAAACTCTGCGTGGCCGATTCATCCGGCAGCCGCGCAAAGCAGAGCATGCGAAGAAGACCCCGGCGCACCGGGGTCTTCTCAGTTCAGCGTTCGTTATCCGTACAGCGGCGCGCACCAGCTGGTGCCGTCCGCGATCGGATCGAGGTCGATCTCGATCTGCACGGGTTCGCCGTCCTCGCATCCGTGCGCAACGTCGCCTTCGGCTTCCGGAACCACGGTCGTGCCCGCGGTCTCGTTGATCCCGTCGAACGTCCCGTCGCTGCAGTAGCCGACCGGAACGCCCTCGGCGTCGATTACGACGTAGCCCTGGTACCGGCCGCCGCAGCTGGTGTGGTCGGCCGACGCCGACTGCCCGCCGAACAGGCCCGCGGCCAATCCGGCGACCGCGACCATCATTGCGAAGCGCTTCTTCATTTCCCCCTCCTTCTTCGAGAGCCCGAGCCGTCGGACTCCCGTCCCGCCGCATGCGTCGGCCCCCCGCCGGGCTTCCCGTGCGACACCGTGACTACCTCGAAGACATCTGCGTCTTCGCAGATACAGATACGTATCCAATTCGGGATTCTTACGCAGACTCCTTCTTTTCGGACAAAAATTTCTTCGAGCGGATGTGGTTGCTTCGGTTCGGGCTACCATCCACACCGATGAGCCCTACGAGCGCGGACACACGCGCGCAGCGCAAGGAGAAGACACGACGGGCCCTGCTGAACGCCGCCGTCGCCGCGACGATCGAGCGCAACGGGGAGATACCCAGCATCGAAGCCCTGTGCGGGAAAGCCGGATACTCGCGCGGGGCGTTCTACAGCCAATTTCGGGATCGCGACCAGTTCGTCGGCGAGATGCTCGAGTGGATCATCACCGACATCCTCGGAAACATCCTTGAGTCCACGACATCGGGAACCTCGACTATTCAAGAGGTGATGGATCGATTCGTCGGGATGTTCACCGACCGGAATTGGCCCGATGTACAAGCCGGGATCGCGCCTGTGTACTTGGCGGTTCTCCGAGAACTCCAACACGGATCGTCGGTGCGCGTGCGGCATGCAACGCTCATGAACGGGATCGTCGACCGGCTCGAAGCGCTCATCGTCGCCGGCCAGGAGGCGGGCCGGCTCCGCGTGGACATCCGCCCCCGCGGCGCCGCGACGATTTGCCTTCTGGCTGCCGTTGGAGCGGTCATGTGGACCGACGTCGCGCTGCCGTCCGACGTCGCGTCCGCGGCCCGAACGCTCGAATCCACGCTCGAAACAGCGCGCGCGGCGGCCGGATAGGCAGATTGATCCGACGATGAAACCGACGGCAGCACAACGCATTCGAGCCGAAGCCAAAGAGGCGACTCGTCAAGCGCTGCTACACGCCGGACTCGAAGGGACGATCGAGAAGGGCGGGCTGGTCCCAAGCGTCGAATCCATCTGCGCCGCCGCGGGGTTCACTCGCGGCGCCTTCTACGTCCACTTCAAGAGCCGAAGCGACTTCATCGTCGAGATGCTCGGATGGGTCGTCGGCGAAGTATTCCGAACGATCTTCGTCACGACAACACAGCAATACGCGGATCTCGCGGCCATCGTCGAACGCTTCACCAAAACGCTCGCGCAGCGAGACTGGCCGGTCGTGGTCGATCTGCGTGCCGCGTACTTCAGCGTCATCGCCGGCACGCGCGAGTCGGAGAAGGTGCGCGAACGTCACGTGGTATTGATGGGTGCCGCCGTGGACCGGATCGAGCAAGCATTCACGGAAGCGAAGGCTGCCGGCACGGTCGCCGCGTCGGTCGATCCGCGGGGCGCCGCCCACCTGACCATGTTGCTCGCGATCGGCATGATCGTGCTCGACGATTCCGGAGTTGATATTGATCCCGTCGGCTTGGGAGCGGAGTTCTTGCTCTTGTTGGGTCCTCGCCCGAAGCGGTAGTCGCGCCCCGGGTCACTCCGGGCGCAACAAGGGGAACAGGATCACTTCGCGGATGGTGGGGACGTCGGCGAGGATCACGGCGAAGCGGTCGACACCGAATCCGAGTCCGCCGGTCGGCGGCATTCCGTATTCGAGCGCGGCGAGGAACTCTTCGTCGAGAACCATCGCTTCCTCGTCGCCGGCGGCGTGCTGCCGCGCCTGCTGCTCGAAGCGCGCCCGCTGGTCGATCGGGTCGGTCAGCTCGCTGTAGGCGGGACCGATCTCGACGCCGGTGATCATCAGGTCGAAATGTTCCGTGAAGCGCGGATCGTCGCGGTGCGGCCGCGCGAGCGGCGACACGTCGCGGGGAAAGTCGAGCACGAATGTCGGTTCGAACAGCGTCGACTCGACTTTCTTTTCGTAGATCTCCAGCACCGTCTTGCCGGTCCCCCACGCCGGGTCGCACGGCACGCCGCGGGATCCGGCGATCTCTTGCACCTTCGCGGCCGGCATATCCAGATCGAGCCTTTCGCCGACCGCTTCGCTTGCGAGATCGATCAGGCGGACGCGACGAAACGGCGCCTTCAAGCTGAGCGGACGACCCTGCCAGGTGATCTCGGTTGTGCCGAGCACCTCCTGCGCGACGCGAGGGACCATCGCCTCCATCAACTCCATCATCGTGTGGTAGTCGCCGTATGCCTGATAGGCCTCGAGCATGGTGAACTCGGGGTTGTGCCGCGGACTGATCCCTTCGTTGCGGAAGTTGCGGTTGATCTCGAAGACGCGATCGAAGCCGCCGACGATCAGCCGCTTGAGGTACAGCTCCGGCGCGATCCGGAGATACAGGTCGATGTCGAGCGCATTCATGTGCGTCACGAAGGGGCGCGCGATCGCGCCGCCGGGCGTCGTCTGCAGCATCGGCGTCTCGACTTCCACGAAACCGCGCTCCGCCATGAAGGTGCGGATCGACTCGACCGTCTTGGCCCGCACGAAGGCAACGCGACGCGCGTCCGGGTTGACGATCAAGTCGAGATACCGCTGCCGGTAGCGCGCTTCGACGTCTTGGAGTCCGTGCCACTTCTCCGGCATCGGACGGATCGCCTTCGCGAGCAGCGTCACCGCGTCGCAGCGAACGCTGAGCTCGCCCTTCTTGGTTTTGATCACGTCCCCTTCGGCGCCGACGATGTCGCCCAGATCCAGATCCTCGAACCGGGCGTAGCCGTCGTCGCCGAGCCGGTCGGCCTGGCAGAAGAGCTGGATGTCGCTGCCGGCGTCGCGAATCATCGCGAACGAAAGCTTGCCGTGCCCGCGCTTGAAGACGATCCGGCCGGCGATGCGGACGCGCTCGCCGGTTTCCGCGCCGGCATCGAGGTGGCCGAAGCGTTCGTGAAGTTCGTGGGCGCGGGCCGACGGATCGAACGTCACGGGGTAGGGATCGATGCCCGCCTCGCGCAACGCATCGATCTTGGCCAGGCGCTGCCGCTCGAACTCGTCGTATCGCTCGCTCATCGGCCAGAACAATAACCGAGCCACCGGCGCGGGCCATCCCGTTCCGCCGCGAGCGAAAACCATGGCGAACCTTCGGCGCCGGCGGGATACGATCATCCGGTGCGGTGGCGGCGACGGATCCTCATGCCCGGCGAAACGGCCGGCATGGTCGAGCTCGTCGCTCAGCCCCCCGGCGTCGCGATCGACATCGACCTCGACAGTTTCGCGGGTCTGACGCTGGTTCGCGATCCGTCCGTAGCCTCCGAGATGCTCACGGACCTGTGGTCAAACGGGGATTTCGGAACGGTTGCGCGGCTGATCCCGCCGCGCTTTCCGGCACGCGCGCGCCTGGATGAACCGAATCGCCGCCGCGACGGGGATGGATTCGATCCGACCCTTGCCGGCGTGCTGGCTCGCCACACAACATCACCCGACGACGTTTTCTTCTGTCTCTGGGAGGGATACGGGTCGATCGGGCCGGTTCCATCGGGAGTGCAGACGATTCAACGTCCGGGGCGCGGCTATCTGCTGTTCCGCGGACCGGTCATGTCGTGGGGTGCCATGATGCCGCTCCCGATGGGGGAGTTGCCGGATCTGGTATGGCCGGCCGATGGGGCATGGTTCGTGGGATCCGACACGGACATCGATTGGGACTTCATCGGAGCGTCGGATGACTGCCTCTCCGACCTGGAGCGCGAGCGGGTGCTGCATGTTGCGCGGGTCGCGCCCGAGGACCGCCTGGTTCCGCCCGATTGGCGTCCCTAAACCCTGGGCGCGGTCGGCTACCCGCTGCTATGGCAGGCGGGCTGCCGTTGTTTCGTCTTCTTGCCGGCAGCCGGTCTCGTCGCGCATCAGGCTGGACGACGATGAGCAGCCGGGCACGTTGACGGCCGCCAGGTAGGCGTCCGCGTTGAGCTGTGTGCCGTTGGTCTCGGTGTGCACCGCGCCGCCCATGATGAGCGAGCGGCCGTGCAGCGTCACGAAGGCCAGGCTCGCTTGATCTCGCCCGGGGAACGTCCCGTGCCACGACGTGGCTCCACCGGCGTCGAAGACGCGCGCGAACAGGGTCGAGCCCCGCGACGCGGCCGTGCCTCGCAGCTGCGCCGGCACCGTGTTATCGAGCGGCTCGCGCAGAGCCCGGGGGCCGGCGAGCCGGCGTTGCGTGCTCGCGACACTCGTACTCTTTTCCCGAACTTCTCCGGCGACTGCGACAACGCCCTTCGACACGGCGATCACGTTCGGTGCCGGGGCTTCCTGGTCACCGATGGAGCGCACATAGCGCGTCCAATCAGGTCGCCCGTCGGTATCCCAGGTGCTCACAACCCATTCCATGCCGCCCTTCGACTCACGCGCGCCTAGTCCGGCGATCGTCGAGCCGTCCGAGGCAAGCTGCCACAGTTGCCCGTCCGGTCCCTCTCGGGTCCATCGCCGCCGGCCGTTCAAATCGAATGCCGCGACCATCCACTTCTCGCCGTCGGCGTCACGGCGCGAGCCGTGGACGACGAAGCCGCCGCGGTCGCGGACCGGCCCGGACCAGGCCTCGTCGCGAGGGATCGGAACGTTCCACAGCAGCGTGCCACTCGCGTTGTAGCGACGCAGAAAACGCTCGTGCTCTCCGGGTCGCACTTGCCGATACGTCCCGCTGATCATGATCACACCACCCGACCCATCGGCAACCGCCTCCGGATAGGTGGACATGGGCGGACCGACGCGTCGTTGCCGCAGGAGTCGTCCGCCGGCATCGAACGCGAGCACGGTCGAAACGACCGATCCCATCCGGCCCTGCACAAACGTATTCATCAAGGCGTCCACGCGTCCGTCGGTTCGGACCGTCACCGCCTGAACCGTGCTGAAGCTCGGCCCGGAGATTTGGCGCGTCCACAGGACGCGGCCCGCAGCGGAATAGCGGCGCACGAACCCGCTGGGCGCAACGTTGCGCGGTCCGGCGAGCGCTCCCCAGGTCACGCCCGCTACGACGATACCGCCCGAGGTGTCCCGCGCGGACGCGGCGATGTAGTCGCCGCCGCCGGTGCCGAAGCGGTTCGACCAAACAGCGATCGACGCCGAGCCCGGCCCGGCGATCATGCCCGCGGACAAGACGAGCAGCAGAGCCAACGAATAGCGACGTCGCAAGCGAAACTCTCCCTTGAGATTGGTGGGGTTGGCGGGTTCGCATGAAACAACGATGCGCGCCTGCCTTTGGTACTGAACCCCGCTCCTTCGCGAAGTTCGCCGCTATTGCCCTGCAGGCCTAGTCGCCGCCGGCGGCGTTGCGGTCGAAGACGAGACGCAGGCCGATCAACGTGAGCCAGGGCTCGTTCTTGGTGGGGACGCGCATGTGGGGCGTGATCACGGGGGCCAGGCCGCCGGTCGCGACGACGGTGGGTTCGCCGCCCAACTCTTCGCGCATGCGCTCGACGATCGCGTCCACCTGGCCGGCGAATCCGTAGATCACGCCGCTTCGGATCGCTTCGTCGGTGGACTTGCCGGCGACATGCTTGGGCGGCGTGAACTCGACGCGCTTGAGCTGCGCGCCCATGGACACCAGCGCGTTGGTCGAGATCTCGACGCCCGGCGCGATCGCGCCGCCCAGATACTCGCCTTTTGCGCTGACGGCATCCACGGTCGTCGCGGTTCCGAAGTCGATGACGATGCAGGCGCCGCCGAACAGCTCGTGGGCGGCGACGGCGTTGACGACACGGTCGGCGCCGACCTCTTTCGGGTTGTCGGTCAGGATCGCCAGGCCTGTCTTGATGCCCGGGCCGACGACGACCGGCGGGAAGCGGAAGTAGCGTTCGGTCATCTCGCGCATGGCCTGCGTCATGCGCGGCACGACGCTGGAGATCACGACACCGGTGATCTGCTTGGTGAACGACAGACCCGATTGCGCCAGCAGCCCTTGGAAGATGAGCGCAAGTTCGTCGGGCGTGCGATCGGCTTGCGAGGACACGCGCCAGTGGCGCTCCAGGCGGTCGCGTTCGAACACGCCGATCACGGTTTGCGTGTTTCCGACGTCCACGGCCAGCAGCATGATCGTCTCTCCTACTCGGGGCGGACGTCGAGGGACAGGTCGATCGCCGGCGCGGAATGCGTGAGCGCGCCGACGCTGATCGCATCCACGCCGGTCGCGGCCACGGCGGCGACGGTGTCCAGCGTGATGCCGCCGGAGGCTTCGACGAAGGCGGCGCAGTCGATGATCGCGACGGCTTCGCGCATCTCCTCCGGCGTCATGTTGTCGAGCAGGATCGCCTCGACGCCTTCGGCAAGCGCCTCGCGCACGTGACCGATCGTGTCGCATTCGACCTGAACGGTCATGCCGCTGCGGCGCGCGCGCACCATCGCTTCTTTAACCGAGCCGGCGACGGCGATGTGGTTATCTTTGATCAGGATCGCGTCGTACAAGCCGAATCGGTGGTTGACGCCCCCGCCCACGGCGACCGCTGCCTTTTCGAGCGCGCGCATGCCGGGTGTCGTCTTGCGCGTGTCGCGGATCTGCGTGTTCGGCGCGGCGTCGGCGAAGCGGCGCGTGAGCGTCGCGATGCCCGACAGCCGCTGCAGGAAGTTGAGCGCGACGCGCTCGCCGGTCAGGATCGAGCGCAGCGATCCGATCACCAGCGGCACGCGGTCGCCATCTTTGAGCCGGTCGCCGTCGGCGAGATCGCCGGGGAGATCGCAGCCGCCGATCTGCCGGAACGTTTCGCGTGCGGCGTTCACGCCGGCGATCACGCAGTCCTGGCGCGCTTCCAGGATGCCGATCCCGGCGCCGTGGACCTCGACGATCGAGTCGGTGGTCACGTCGCCGCTGCCGACGTCTTCGGCAAGCGCGCGCCGAACCGCCTCTTCGACGACGGCCGGGTCGGGTTTCATGGTTTTAGGCGAGATCAAACGCCGAGATATCGAGGCCGAGTTCGGTCACCGAGGTGCCCATGTGCGTGATCCGGTTCGCCTCGTCCACGAAGACAACGGTCGGCTTCATCGCGCGGGCCTCTTCGTCGGCGAGCATCGCGTAGCTCATGACGATGACCTTGTCGCCGGGCGTGACCAGGCGCGCGGCGGCGCCGTTCAGGCACACCACGCCCGATCCGGCGGGGCCGGGAATCACATAGGTCTCCAGGCGCGCGCCGTTGGCGACGTCCACGACTTGAACGCGCTCGTATTCGATCATGTCGGCGGCCTTCATCAGATCTTCGTCGACCGTGATGGATCCGACGTAGTTCACGTCGGCCTCGGTGACGGTGGCCCGGTGGATCTTGGACTTCAACATTGTTCGGAACATGCCCTCACCCTCCGCTCGGCGCCGCGCGAGCGGTCGCCGTCGTGTTGTCGATCAGTCGTGCCTTCCCGGTCCGAGCGGCCGCCGCCAAAAGGACGGTGCCGTCGATCTGTTGCATGTCTTCGAGCGTGCGGGGATTCACGCATGCCGCGTAGTCCAGCGTCGCGAGCGGCTCGGACGATATGCGCTCGCCGATCATCCGGGCAACTTTCGCGCCGTCCCGCTCGCCTTGCTCTTCGATCGCGTCGCGCGCTTCGAACAGGGCGCGGGACAAGACCACCGCGGCCCTGCGTTCGTCATCGTTCAGATAGCTGTTGCGCGACGACATCGCCACGCCGTCGGGCTCGCGCACGGTCGGGCACCCGACGACCTCGACGGGGAAGTCGAAGGTTTCGGCGAGGCGGCGGATGACGACCAGTTGCTGCGCATCCTTCTCTCCGAAGTAGGCGCGGCAGGGGCCGGCGATGTTCAGCAGCTTGGCGACGACGGTTGCGACGCCGTCGAAGTGGCCGGGCCGGTTGGCGCCGCAGAGCACCTCGCCGATCGGGCCGACGGTCACGCGAAGCGGCGATCCGTTGCCGTACATCTCCTCCACGCTCGGGTGCAGCACGTAATCGGCGCCCTCGGCTTTGCAGATCGCCAGGTCCCGGTCGAGGTCGCGCGGGTAGGCGCTCAAGTCTTCGGTCGCGCCGAACTGCAGCGGGTTGACGAAGATGCTGACCACAACGACGTCGCACTCGGCGCGCGCCGCACGGATCAGGCTGGCGTGGCCTTCATGCAGGAAGCCCATTGTGGGCACGAACCCGACGCGTTGGCCTTGGCGGCGGTCGGCGTCGAGCAGCGCGCGCAGCGCGGCCTTGGTTTCGACGAGCCTCATCGCGGAACGCTCGCTTCTTGCAGCGCGGCAGCGACGGCCGCGGCCTTGTTCGCGTCGAGCCGGCCGGACTGCACCGCGCGGTCCAGCGTCCGGCGCGCGTTGGCGACGTAGGACTCGAGCAGATGCGGTGGCAGCGCCGCCAGGTGCGCGCGGACGGTGCCCGCGTCGCCGCGCACGACCGGCCCGGTCAGCGACGCGTCAGCGCCCAGCGCAATGATGTTTCCCACCGTGCCGCGCAGCAGCGGGGCAAGAATGGCCGGGTCGGGGAGCAGATCGGCCGCATCGCCGGCGAGCGAGACCGCGAAGTTCGAGGCCATGCACAACGCAGCGTGGTAGAGCGCGCGCCGGTCTTCGGGTACGTCCACGGCGATGCCGCCGAGTTCGGCGACGAACTCGCGCGCCCGGTCGCGCATCGCCTCGCCGGCGGTGACGCCGAAGTAGACGCCGTCAAGCGGAGTGCCAGGCGCGGGGATCGCCTGCGCGGGATGGATCGCAGCGATGCGCTGCCCGCACGCCGCAAGAATGTCGAGTCCATGGAGGCCGCTGGTGTGGATGACGGTTGCGCCGGGCCGCGCGCCGCGCGCGACCGCAACGGCCACGTCGCCCAGCGCATCGTCCGGAACGGCGATCACGATCAAGTCGGCGGCAAGCGCGGCGTCTTCGGGCGTGGTGACGGGGACGTCACCGAGCATCTGCCGCACGCGCGCGGCCGATGCCGACGATGCGGTAGACGCCGCCACGATTCGGTGGCCCTTGGCCGCGAGCGCCCGGCCGATCGAGCAGCCGACCCGGCCGGCGCCGACGATCGCAACTTCGGACGCGCCGGCCTGCGATGAAAAAGCCCCTCCTGGGGAGGGGCGTGCGAACTCCGTCATCAACCCTCCGTTCCGGTCCCCGCCATCGAGGTACCGTTCGGTGAATTCACTATAGCGCAAGCTGGACGCGCACGTCATGTTCGCTCTACGCCGTTATCCTTGACCATCCCCCAGGTCGCTCTACGCGCCTTCGTGCCGTCAGCAACTTTCCGGTGGAGCTTCTTCTCGGTGGCGATTATCTGCTTCCTGCGGACTTCCACCCATCTCGCTCAGGGCTGGCCTCGGCGTTGACTGGAACGGTGTCTTGACAGTGCCCGTGTCATGCTCCGCCGGGCCAGGAGTGATCGGGGTTCCGTATGTCACGCTCCCAACAGACCGGGATGGCTCCGGAGACGGAGTCGGGCAAGAGGAGACACCGGTATCGTCCACAGCTGGCGCGGCTGCGCGATTGTCGCCGCAGGCTCCCAACAGGACCGTGACCAAGAGCAAGAAGAGCCCGATTCGCGCTCCGGGCGGCGCACCTCGACATGGACTCATATGCCCTCCCTCCCTAGGTCGGAACACGTCGCCACGATTCGACGCTCCCGGCCCTGAAAGGGTCCCCTCGGATCAGTCAAATCCCGGTAGTCACGTAGCTGTTACCGCCGGCAAGAAAGTCACTGACGACTTTCCGGGCACGCAAGACTTCTTCGTCTTGATATCGCGGACCTGCCAAAGTGAACGACCTCGGTCACGCGGGGTGGACGCCCGAGTTGTCGCCCAGCGCGACCAACAGGGCGGTCACGGTACCGCGGCCGGGGATCTCGAGGTCGGGTGCGATCTCGGCGAGCGGCACGAGCACGAAGGCGCGCTCGTGCAGGCGCGGATGCGGCACGACCAGATCCCGCTCCTCCACGACCGCGCCCCCGTCGATCGCCAGGAAGTCCATGTCGAGCGTGCGCGGACCGTCCGGCACTTCATCCGAGCGGTCCCGGGCGCGCCCATTTGCGAACTCGATCGCGCGGCACGCGTCGAAGACTTCGCGCGGCGGGCACATCGTGGTGATCTCGATGACCTGATTCAGGTAGTCGGGCTGTCCGTCGGGACCGCCGACGGGCTTGGTCACGAACACGCGCGACGCGTTCGTGACGGTGATCGAGCGGCCCTTGAGCGCCGCCGGGACCGACGCGAGCGTGCGAGCAGGATCGCCGAGGTTGGCGCCCAGACCCAGGTACGCGCGCACCTACCGACGATCGACGCCGTCGATGTCCTCGCGCGAACGGGAGATCTCGACGGCGACCTCGTCCACGGGAAGCGCGACATCGGGTTTGGAGACGCGCACCCACACGTCGAGCACGCGCTTGCTGGAAAGGATCTGGCGAGCGATGTGGTCGGCGAGCGTCTCGATCAGATGGAACGACTCGCCTTCAACGATCTTGGTGACCTGCGTGACGGCTTCGGCGTAGTCGAGCGTGGCGCTCAAATCGTCGAAGGTCGCGGCCTCGCGCGTGTCGAGGCGGACGGCGAGCGACACCTCGATCGCCTGGGCGTCTGCGCGCTCCTCGTCCGTGACGCCGTGCCGTCCCTGAAGCTTGAGTCCCCGTACCTCGATGAGATCCGTGCCTTCCATCGCTCCCCTATCCGTTCAGGACGGCATCGCACATGCGCGCCACTCTCACCATAGCGCCTACATCGTGGACGCGAACGAAGCGGGAGCCGCGCGCGATCGCCAGCGCGACGGTCGCGGCCGTCCCTTCTATCCGTTCCGTCGCGGGAAGGCCGTCGAGCACCGCGCCGATGAACGACTTGCGGCTGGTGCCGACCAGCACGGGATGGCCGAGCGCGCAGATCGCGTCCAGCCGGTTCAGCAACGCGAGGTTGTGGGCCGTGGTCTTTCCGAACCCGATTCCGGGGTCGATCACGATCATGTCGCGGCCGATGCCGGCGGCCTGCGCGGCGGCGGCCCGCTCGGCCAGAAAATCGCGCACATCGGTCACGACGTCGGTGTAGGACGGGTCCTGCTGCATGGTGCGTGGCGTTCCCTGCATGTGCATCAGCACCACGGCGGCGCCGCGTTGCGCGACCAGCGGTAGAAGATCCGGGTCGGCGCGCCCGGCGGCGACGTCGTTGACGATCTGGGCGCCCGCGTCCAGCGCGGCACGCGCGACGGCCGCCTTGGTCGTGTCGATGCTGACCGCCAGTCCGGTCTTGGCGGCGAGCGCCTCCACGACCGGCGCGGTGCGGCGAATCTCTTCGTCCTCGGCGACCGGCTCGGCACCGGGACGCGTCGATTCGCCGCCGATGTCGAGCACGTCGGCGCCTTCGTCGGCGAGCCGAAGCCCGTGGTCGATCGCGGCCCGCTCGTCGTGGTAGAGGCCGCCGTCGCTGAACGAGTCGGGCGTGACGTTGACGATCCCCATCACGTGCGTTCGTTGCGACAGCGCAAGCACGCCGCGCGGCAGGCGCAGGTCGTTCATCGGATGAGCGAGAGGATCTCGGCGCGTGCGGCCGCGTCGGCGGCCCACAGCCCGCGGACCTCGGTCGTGACAATCCGAGCGCCTTCCGCGCGCGCGCCGCGCATCGTCATGCACAGATGCTCGGCTTCGGCGTAGACCAGTACCGCGCGCGGCGCGAGCGCCTTCTCGACCGCGTCGGCCGCCTGCGACACCAGGCGCTCCTGAACCTGCAACCGTTTTCCCAGCACGTCGATCAAGCGCGTCAACTTCGAGATGCCGCAGATACGCCCGTCCTCGCCCGGCAGATACGCAACCGCCGCCGTCCCCACGAACGGAAGCAGATGATGCTCGCACAGCGACGCCAGCCGGATGTCCTTGGCCACGATCAACCCGGTCCCGTGCTCACCCGGCAGCGCCTCCAAGACCGAGGCCGGATCGATGTCGCGGCCCGAGAGCAGTTCGGCATAGGCCGCGGCGACTCGCGCGGGCGTGTCGGCCAGGCCGGGACGCGAAGGATCCTCACCCAGCGCCCGAAGCAGCGCGGCAACGATGTCGACAGGTTCCACGACCACATCTTACGGGGCGCCGCCCGCGTTGCGCCCCGCTGTTACCGATCGCGCCGGTACGAGATAGTCACGTCGGCCGGGCCCACCGACGCGACGTTGAAGACCCGCACAACGTAGCGTTCACCTGGCACCACGGGAACCGCGAACGTCTCATCGCATCCAATGATGTCGCAGTCGCTGGAAGACACCGCCCACCCGTGTGCCACGGCGGGCATCATCTCGCCGTCGTCACGGCACAGCATCGCATCCACCTCGCCGGAGGACGACACGTGAACCGCCATGTCCGCCGGAACCGCACCCGCCGCAAGCGCCGGGACTTCGACCGGCACGTCGCGGTACATGCCGGGAACCAAACCCGGCGTGCATGCGTACCACCCTGCGAGGGGAAAGCATGCGATGCCGCAGGGAATCATCGGCTCGACCGTATGACTCGTCGGATCCGTCGTCTCGTCAAACACCAGCGGCACGACGCCCCTGAAATACGATGACGCCCCATGCTGGATGTAGTACGTCCGGCCGGCTTCAGCGACGAACGCGAGCCGGTCGATGCCGTACGCTTCGTTCGAGCAGGAAACCTTTACGAGCGATCCACCATCCATGACGTAGACGTCGAGCAGTGAGAGGTCGTAGAACTCGTCGGTATCGATCGCGGCGACGACCGTGGTGGTTTCGGCCGGCGTGTAGCGATACCACACGCTGAGACGGCTCTGGTTCCCTTCGCACTGCGCGGGGTCGTTGTCGAACCGGTCGGCGAGCGGTGCGAAGCTATGCGTCCGATACGGAAAGACCCCGATCGGTTCGGCAGCCTGGCGGTAATCGTTCGGCGCGTACCGGAATCCCACGACTTCCGCGTCGATGCCGGAGGCGACCTGACCGGCGTCGACGGTGACGGGCGTCGCGTCGTCGAACGTCGAGGCGTCGTCGTACCATTCATCGACCATGAATGCGCTATAGCACGCCTCGAACGCGACCTTGTACGTCCCCGGCGTCACATAGATCCGGTAGCCGGCGTCGAGCAGGGTCGCGCGGAATGAGGCCGTCCCGTCCGTCCGGTAGGCAACGGCGCATCCGACCGCGGACTCGCCTTCGAGCGTTCGCACGGTCCCGGTAATTGCCGTTGGCGCCGGAAGCGTCGTATCGATGCCGGATGTCGTCGCACCTCCAGAAACAATCACCGGCGTGGCGGCGGCGCGCTCGAGGGCGCCGCCGTACCACAGCGAACCAAACGGCCCCTGATCACAGCCGATCCATACGTCGTACGCACCGGGTTCGAGATCGGCCAGCTCGAAGGTCCCGTCGGATTGTGTCGTGGCGACGGTGGCCACACCGAGATCGTCGCCGGCATAGGCTTGAACGCAGAGGCCGCCCGCGGGACCGCCATCGGGCCCTCGCACCAGACCGCTGATCGCTCCCAGCTCTCGGATCGACAGATCTGCCGTCCCACTGGTCGCAGCGTCAAGCTGGATCATGTACGTCTTGCCGGCTGCAAGTTCGATATCGATCGGATAGTACGCGTACGTACAGCCGATCTGGTTGAGTTCGTCCACGGACGTGCCGCGATAGACACCGGCCCATCCAGCGGATGCCTCGATCCGAACCGACGTGGGAACGGCCGGCGTGTACGAGTACCAGGTTGTATGACCGTTAGCCGAGCAGAGAGGTTCGCCGATCTCCTGCGTCGCAAGCAAGACATCCCGGACCGCGGTGAAGGGAAGCGACTCGATCGAGGAGGCGTTTTCGAACGCGTCGTTGGCGGGCACCACCTCCACGGCTCGCGCAGGCTGGGCAGCCGCTGCGGCCAGCAGCAGGAGCGCTACAAGCCGCTTCACCGCGCCACCCGATAGCCGATGCGTCCCGTCACAGGCACCGCATCGGCCCAGTTGAACACGCGAATCACGTATTGCTCTCCGGCTGCGATGGGCACGGCGACCCCTTCCTGCTCCTGTGCCGGCCCGGCAGCCAGCGCGACGAATCGATCCGTCCCCGATGGCCGGCACACGACCAGGTCCCGATCGGCCACCGGCGGCACGACCGCGACCAGATGAGTCGGCACCGAGCCCTCGACCAAGGCCGGGACGGTGACCAAGATGTCGTCCCACGAGCCGGGCGGCGGGCCGGGATCGTCCTCACAAACCACCGCCGGCGAGAAATCGCATGTGAGCCCGCACGGCACAGTGGCCGCGAAGACGGGTCGCGTGGTCCCAAGCGCCTCGTCGGCGGTGAAGACAGCATTGCGCGAACGGGACACGGTGACCTGGATCAGATATGTGTGCCCGGGCTCGGGAAGGAACGACAGCGCGACACGACGATCATCGTCGTGCGTGCAGGCGACAACGTCATAGCCGGCCGCGGTCCGCTCCCAAACCGTGAACGTGGGCGCCGGGTCGTGGACCGTCAGCGCGAGCGGCTCGGCGGCGGCCGCGGTGTAGGAGAACCACAGGTCCGGTCCGGCTTCCTCGCACGGCAACAGCCCGGAGGCGTACCCGGCGTCCCTGAATTGCGCTTCGATGCTGAACGGAACCGACGGGATGGCGATTGCCGTTTCGAGCGTGTCGCCCGGCGGCTCGACGGAGGGATCAAGCGTTACGTCGATGCCCGTCGTGTCGGCTCCCTGCGTGACCTGAATCAGGGTTGCGTCTTCGAAATCTTGCGCGTCGGCGTACCACTCCGATCGAAGCGGCCATGCACAGCCGACATAGATCTTGTAGGCGCCCGGAGCGACGCCGATCGCATACGTGCCGTCGTCCTTCGTCCAAACGTCACCTTGATACGACTGGTCCGAGTCGCGGTGAACGTTGATGCAGGCGCGCCGGACCGGCGTACCGCCCGCGTCCCGGACCGTCCCGACGATCGCCTCGATTCGCCGCAGCGCCGCGTCGATCCCATCCGTGACCGCGCCTCCTCGAACGGTGACCCAGGCGCCTTCGAACGGATCATCGTTCCAATACTCGACCCGGTATGGCTCGCCGAAGCACCCGAATCGAACGCGATACCGGCCCGAAGGCACGAGGGTGAGCACGTACGTCCCGTCCGCGGCTGTTAGGACGCCCTGGATCCCGATCTCGGTGTACTCCTCCGGTTCCAGGTGCACGCACGCGCCGGAGACCGGCAGGCCGGTCTGGTCGTCGGTGACGCGGCCCGTGATCGCGCCCAGGCGGTCGAAGACAACCGCGACATGGTCGTAGGGAACGCTCGTCTCCGGCCGGTCCCAGGCGACCTGCACGTACGTGGCCACACCGGCGCGCGGACGAACGATCGCATTCTGGAGGTAGCAATCCGACACCAGTGACAGCGAATCCAGCGATGTCCCCTCGAAGACCGCCAGGCTCGCCTGGGCGTAGGCGACCGAGACCAAGAGTTGGTCGGCGACGTCGGGGCCGATCCGATACCAGATCGTGCCTGGGGTGACCGAACAGAGGGGCTCATCCTGCTCGCGGGTGGCAAGCGCGAGGTCCCGGACCGATCGATAGGGAAACTCGTCCACCACCGTCGCGTCGGCGAAGTTGTCGTTCGGCGGGATCAGATCGCGGGCGTGGGCAGGCGGGACCGCGACGAACGCGGCGACGAGCAACACGGCCACGATGCGGAACGGATCGCTGCGCACCGGAACCCCCTACGGACGATGTCCGCGGGGTCTCCGCGGCTCACCGAGGGGAGTTCTGCCCGGAAAGGGCGGATTCCTTCAGGATCGAGAAGAATCCTAGGCCGGGGAGAGGCCGGGCTTGGGCTTTGGCTTGGGCTTGCGCTTGACGGTGCGCTTGCCGGCGGGGGTGGGCGCCTCGGGGGCGGCGCGGCGCTTGGCTCCGTTGGTCTTGGTGGTGGCGCGGCCGTCGAAGAGGCGAGCCGGGCGCTTCTTGATCGGCCCCAGGATTCGCGCGAGCTCTTCCTTTTCGATGGTCTCTTTCTCGAACAGCGTGTCCACGACATGGTCGAGGACCTTGCGGTTCTCGTTGAGGATGTCGCGCGCTTCTTGGTGCGCCTCGTCGATCAGACGGCGGACCTCTTTGTCGATCTCGAACGCGATGGTGTCCGAGTAGTCGGGCGACGCGTGGATGTCGCGGCCGAGGAACACGTTGTCGCTTCTCTGACCGAGCGTGAGTGGCCCGAGCCGGTCGCTCATGCCGTACTCGGTGACCATTTGGCGCGCGATCTTGGTTGCCTTCGAGATGTCGTCCTGCGCACCGGTCGTGGGATCTTCGAACACCAGCTCTTCGGCGGTGCGGCCGCCCAGGAACATCGAAAGCTCGTCGATCAGCTCGGCGCGCGTGACCAGGAACCGATCCTCGGTCGGCAGCGAGAGCGTGTACCCCAGCGCGCGGCCGCGCGGAATGATCGAGATCTTGTGTACCGGATCGGCGTTGGGAAGCGCGTGACCGACGATCGCGTGGCCGGCCTCGTGGTAGGCGATGACGCGCTTTTCCTTCTCCGAGATGACACGGCTCCTGCGCTCCGGGCCGGCGAGAACGCGGTCGATCGACTCCTCCAGCACGTGCATCGTGATTTTCTTCGAGCCCCCGCGCGCAGCCAGCAACGCGCCTTCGTTCATCACGTTGGCAAGGTCGGCGCCGGTGAAGCCGGGCGTGCGACGCGCGAGGATCTCGAGGTCCACGTCGTCGTGGACCGGCTTGCCGCGCCCATGAACTTGCAGGATCGCCAGGCGGCCCTTCAGGTCGGGACGATCCACGACGATCTGGCGATCGAAGCGGCCGGGACGCAGCAGCGCCGGATCCAAGATGTCGGGCCGGTTGGTCGCGGCGATCATGATCACACCGGTCTTGACGTCGAAGCCGTCCATCTCGACCAGCAACTGGTTCAGCGTCTGCTCGCGCTCGTCGTGACCGCCGCCCAGGCCGGCGCCGCGCTGACGACCGACGGCGTCGATCTCGTCCACGAACACGATCGCGGGCGCATTCGTCTTCGCCTGCTCGAACAAGTCCCGGACGCGAGCCGCGCCGACGCCGACGAACATCTCGACGAAATCCGAGCCGGAGATCGAATAGAACGGCACGCCCGCTTCGCCGGCGACCGCGCGGGCCAGCAGCGTCTTGCCCGAGCCCGGCGGCCCGTACAGCAGCACGCCTTTCGGGATCTTCGCGCCCAGCGACTGGAACTTGGCCGGATTCTGCAGGAACTCTTTGATCTCGATCAGTTCCTCGACCGCTTCGTCGGCGCCGGCGACGTCGTTGAACGTGACCTTCGGCATGTCCTTGGTCACCAACTTCGCCTTCGCCTTGCCGAAGGACATCACGCGATTGCCGCCACCTTGCATCTGGTTCATGAAGAAGAAGAAGAAGCCGAAGATCAAAATGAACGGCAGGAGTTGGAAGATGAAGGACAAGATCGCCGATTGACCACCCGACTCGATCTTGACTTGCACTTCCGGATGATCGCGAACGTTCCTGAGCAGCGTGTCCACGTACTGGTCGGGATACTTCACGCGGTACCGGGTGCCGTCGGTCAGCTTGCCGTCGACGCGCGCGTCGCGGTCGTAGAAGGTGGCCGTCTCGACCTGGCCGGCGTCCAGCGAGGTCTCGAACTGGTCGAGGCGCAACTCTTTGACCGTTCGGTTCGACCCGAAATACGACATGAACGTCCACAGCAGCAACGCAATCAGCGCGAGGTAGACGATGGGACCCCGGAAGACTCTGCTAAAGGGAGAGCCGGGGCGCTGGCTGTTGCCGCTGTTGCGGCTGGGAAGGTTCGGTGGCATAGGTTCGGCCGATCGTACCACCCCGGCCGCGTGCGGCGCAGAGGGTCACCGGTCGGTTGCCTACTCGGCCCGGCCGATCACGGTCATCCGCACGCCTTGACCTTCGCGGATGCCGAGCGTGGCGATCACATCCATCGGGACGGACAGGCTGGGACTCTTCAGCGAGCCGGATACGGTGCCGGTGAACTCGGCTCCTCGCATGGACGCGCGCAAGCTCTCGCCGGGCCGCAGGCCAAGCTCTTCGGCGATCTCGGGGGCGATCGGAACCCGCGCCACCGGGGTCCCGCCGGCACCCGAGAACGAAATCGTCGCCCGGAACGTCCGCGCCACTCGCCCTCTCCTTTGCCCGCTCGGTCTTGCGGCTAGTCCTGATAGATGTGCGGCTTGAGTGTACCGACGTATGGCAGGTTCCGGTATCGCTCGGCGTAGTCCAGGCCGTAGCCGACCACGAACACGGGCGGAAGCTCGAAGCCGTGATACTTGACGTCCAGATTCACCTTCTGGGCATCGGGTTTGGACAGCATGGCGCAGACCTCGAGCGACTCGGGGTTTCGGGACCGCAGGTTGCGCAGCAGATAGGACAACGTCAGGCCGGAATCGATCACGTCCTCGACGATCAGCACGTGCCGGCCTTCGATCTCGAGGTCGAGATCCTTCATGATCCGCACGATGCCGCTCGTGCGGGTCGACGACCCGTACGAGGAGACGGCCATGAAGTCGAACTCGCAGGGAATCGAGATCGCGCGCGACAGGTCGGCCATGACGGTGAATGCGCCCTTGAGAACGCCGACCAGAAGCAAGTCCCGGCCGCGATAGTCCTCCGAGATCTCCTTGCCGAGCAGCGCGACCTTCGATTGGATCTCGTCTTCGGTGATCAGCACCTGATCGATGTCGCCGTTGATCTCGCTCACGCTTCCTCCCCGAGGCCGCTCACGCGGACTCCCATTCAAGCACCAACACGCGCCTAGTCGATCGCGTCACCTTGCAGCGATCGTCGATCCGGTGCCCGACCACCCACACGATCCCCTTCGGCCCCGCCACGACCGGAGTGACGGCCCGCTCGTCGCGCGGAACCTTTGCGTCGGACAGCACGTCGGCGAGCGTCTTGAACCCGGACATTCCCAGTGGCCGGAAACGATCGCCGCGGCGAGGCGTCCGGATCGTGAGCGGTTCGCCCGCCGCGTTCGCGTCCAATGCGCACGAGGCAAAACCGTCGGGGAGGGGATCCGGTCGTGAAGCTGCGACGACCGATCGCATCCGCGCGGCCCATCCGGGAAGGTCGGTCACTCCCGGCAGGACCAGCTCGGCGGCGTCCGGCCGGGCCGGCGAGGAAGTGGCCGGCCCGACGACGAGCCAACCATATTCCAGGCGCGCGTTCAATCGACCCGGAAGGAAAAGTTGGTCGCCCGAGTCGCCCTGAAGGGACAGCACGCGAACTCGCTCGGTCGCCTCGGCGTCGAGCGGGGCGAGCCGGCGGATCGCACGGCGCTGCAGTGCCGGATGCAGCGCCGCAAGATCCTCGGTCCGAACCCGCAGCGTGCCGGCGGCGGCCTCGGCCTGGACGGCCTCGGCCACGATCGAGTCGAGGAGCGCGTCTTCGTCGCGGAGCACGTCGGCGGCGCGCGCGAGTGTCTCGGACACGCGCCGGTTGAACCGAGAGGCAATCAAGGGCAACAGGTCGGCCCGGATGGCATTGCGCAGGTATCGGTCGTCTCCGTTGGTCGGATCGTGGCGGGGCCGCAGCCGCAGAGCGCGGCAGAACGCTTCGGTGTCGGCGCGTCGCAAATCGATGAGCGGCCGGATGTAGGGATGGCGGACCGGCGGGATGCCGGCGAGGCCGCGGCGGCCGGCGCCGGTGATCGCACGCATCAGGACGGTCTCGGCCTGATCGTCGAGCGTGTGGCCGGTCGCGATGCGGCGGATGGCGTGGCGTTCGGCCGTCTGCTCCAGGAAGGCCAGACGCGCTCGGCGCATCGCCTCCTCGGGGCTTTCGCCGCGGCCGCGCACGATCCCGGCTCCGTGCGAGCCCGGCTCGGGGCGGCCGAGATGGAACCGGACGCCGAGCCGGACGGCCTGCTTTTCCACGAAGGCCGCGTCGTCGGCCGAATCGTCGCGCATGCCGTGGTCGAAGTGCGCGATCTCGATCGGATATTCGAGCCGGTGGAGCGCGTGGGCGAGCGCGAGCGAATCGGGCCCGCCGGAGACGGCCGCAAGGATCACGGCCGCCGCGTCCATGTCGCGGCGGCGCATCGTGTCGCGAACCGCGGCGACGAACTCGTCGGGTTTCACGGCGAAGGATCGTCGAACAGCGACGGCTGCGGCGACACCCGGCGCATCCACGCGGCCGGGTCGCGAAGCTCGCTCAGGCTCGGCAAGTTTTCGGGCGCGTCCCAGACTCGATTGACCGCGTCCATCCCACCACCGGCGGCGACGGCGTCGAAGAACTTCTGACCGACGGCGTATTGCTCGTACTTCATGTCGAGCGCGATCAGGCGCTGGAACGCGCGCTCGGCGCCGCCGGTGCGTTCGCGCTGACGGTCGAGCGCGTCGCGGAGCATGCCGTAGGAAGGGATCTGCGTCGCCGCGACGCCGTCCATGACGAAGTTGCCGTGCCCTTCGACGACCGACATCAGCGACTGCATCCGGTCGATCGCCTCGCGCTGCTCGCCCGACAGGAAGATCTGGATCACATTCGCGCGCCGCCAGGCGTCTGGACCGCCGGCGACGAGTTCCTTGATACGGGCCATCGCCTCGCGAAGGCGATCCCGGTCGACTTTGATGCCGGCGAGGTATTGCTCGATCAGATGCGCGACGCGTTCGCGGAGCCACGGCACGGCCAGGAACTGGGTTCGGTGCGTGACTTCGTGGAGCGCAATCCACAGCCGGAAGTCGCGTGGGTTCAGGTCGCTGCGTCGCTCGGCTGCGACGATGTTCGGCCCGACGAAGTAGACGCGGCCGGGCTCTCCGGTTGCCAGCAGCAGGTCGTACTGGCCGAGCACCTTCTGCGAGATGTAGCCGAGCAGGATCCCGATCTGGAGCCCGATCGCCATCCGTCCCAGGCGGCGATCAACGCCGCCGCGCGAGGCGAGCCGGTCGCCGAGTGGTCGCAGCAGGCTCCGGAGCGCGTCGACGTTCGCATCGATCCACGCGCCGCGGCTGAGCACCGCGGTCGCCCCCGGGTCGCGCGCCGGCTCGAGGCTGGTGTATTCGCGGACGAGCCGGTCGGCGGTGTCCACGTGCTCATGGAAATCGTCGACGATGCGCCTGGCTTCCGCGGGTTCGACGGACGGTCCGCCGCCGGCGATCGCGCGACCGACGCGCTTGGCGACGGACCAGTCGACGAGTTCGTGTGAGGTTGCCATCAACGCGAGGATATCCCCTCAGCCCGGAATCGAACCGCCCGAGGCCGCGCTTCGACGACTGCGGCTAGGAGGATGCGCCTTTGGTGCGGCGAAAGCCGGGCGCTTGGAACAGATACCCGGCGAGTACGGCCAGAATGGTGAGGCCGCCGATGGCGATCAATCCGTAGGACGCGTAGTACGAAGCCGGCGGGCCGGGTTTGAGGACCGGACTCGCGGCCGGGGATGCTCCTGCGCCTTCGGCGGTTGCCGCAGGCGTCGATGCGACGGCGCTCGGGGACGGCGACGGCGACTCCTGCGACAGCGCCGGCAATGCGGCGATTCCGCAGAAAACGACGGCCGGCACAAGGACGGCCAACGCACGAGTGAACGAACGGCGAGCTTTCAAAGCGGCGGAATGCTACCACAGCGGATGCGCGCTTCCGCGAAACTTCCGCTTGACCGGTGTTTACTTTCCGCATCGGACTGCTAAACTCTTGCAAGCGCTAGTGAAAGGATTCACAAGTGGACGACGACCGATACACCTGGCAGGAGGACTCTGCCTGCCGCGGCGTCGAGCCGGAGGTATTTTTCCCGGTCTCCGAGGACGACGCGTGGCGCGCCAAGGAGATCTGTGGAGTCTGCACCGTCAAGGCTCAGTGCCTCGTGTTCTCGTTGGAGAACCGCGAGCGGTACGGGGTCTGGGGCGGCGTGACCGAAAAGGAGCGCATCGACATGCAACGCCGCGGTGTCGCGCAGCGCGTCCTGGCCGGAACCCTCCAGCACGCCGGGTAACTTCGAACTCCCGTCGCCGGCACCCGTCGCCGGCGACCGGGCGGGCCTCCCGTCTGCCCGCCCCCGCCCGCGGCCACCCGCACCCGCCGGCTTTGCTTCATTGAACCGAATCGGTTGATTTCCCGCCCCTCCCCCCACGAAGGGACGAATGCGTCATCCCCGGAGAAGACGCACAGATCAAGGGGGAATCATGAGAGCCCGCCCCGCCTTCGTCGGCGCACTCGTCACGCTGCTGGCATCGACCGTCGCGCCCGCCGGCACCGCCGAAACGCTGGTCGTCGAACCGCCGGCGTCGGAGTGGCCGAACACCGATCTGCCGCCGAAGATCGGGCTGATCACCGGAACGCTCGGCCCGGCCGTCCCGGCCGTGGATCCGTTCGATTCCGAGCCGATCCCGTACCGCTTCGAGTGCGAGATCGTGGAGCAAGTCGGCGGTCGCGAGATCCGATACACAAAGCTTCTGGAGGGAGTCCTGGAAGACGAGCCGGTGCACTTCGAGATCGACGGCTATCGCATCACGGACGCCGCCGGAAGCGACTCGAAGGGCTACGCGTGCACCTACGAGATCGGAAGCGGTGACGAGGATCCGGCGCCCGACTCTCGGCCTCGCCGCTTGGATCCTTGGGCGCCCGTGATGGGCATCGCGTCGCACGGTCATGCGATCCACGAGGACGACGAAGGAAGAATGATGGGAGTCGCGGGCGCGCGCTACGGACTACCCGGCCGGATCCGTCCGGGCACCCTCGTTCGGTGGACGCACGATTTCCAGCCAGACGAGCCTGAGCATCCGCGCGAGCACGCCGCGCACTGCACCGGCCTCACCTTGGCCCGCGGGCTTCGCTCGTTCGAGACGGCGGGCACCTGGTGCGAGCACGAGGAGCCGGGAGCGAACTGGCGTCGCACACCGGGCGACCGCTTGCCCGACGTGCACGACGACGGATCGGTCGAGCCGGCCGACCTCGTTGAATCGGCGACCGAGCCGCTCCCAGAAGCGGTGACCGACGCGGTGACCGACGCGGTTGCGTCGCTACCGGACGGCGACCTGCCGCAGGCACCGGAACCGCCGGCGATGCCCGACGCCGGCGCGACGCTTCCGCCTGTGGAGGTGGTGGGTCCGCGAGTCGATCTGTCTTTTGAGCCGGAGAGGAGATTTGAACTCCTGACCTGCCGCTTACGAGGCGGCTGCTCTGCCCCTGAGCTACTCCGGCAAGCTGCCGTCGGGCCCGTCTGACGGCGCGGGCGATTCTACCAGGGGGCC
>DASWHR010000142.1:0-13240 GCA_036398095.1 Actinomycetota bacterium | reverse complement strand
GCGCGGACGAAGCCCATTCGCTCGTACATGTCGCGCGCGACCCACATCAGCTTCGAGGTGTGAAGGCCGATCGTGTGCGCGCCGAGCGCGTTCGCCCGGCGGATGCATTCGTCGGTGAGCAACCGCCCGATGCGCAGCCCGCGGGCGGCGGGATCGACGGCCAGCAGCCGGATCTCGGTGAAGCCGTCCGGCCAGCCTTCGTGCTCGGACGTGGTCGCATCCGGATAGAACGTGACCGCTCCCGACAGCTTCGCTTCGTGCTCGGCGACGATCAACTGGGAAAACGGCAAGCGGCGGCGCACGTCGGCGATCTCGGCGGCGTAGTCGATCCACAGGTAATCGGGCAGCTCGGCTTGGTACTGACGGTAGGCCTCGACCATCAGGGCCGAGATGTCGTCCAGCTCGTCCTCGCGCGCGTCGCGGATGGTCACGCTCACGGCAGTTTCAGACGATAGGCGACCACGGTGAACGTGGGAGTGATGGGGATGTCGTTTTCGGGAAAGCGCTCGAATCCCATCCGCTCGTACATCTGTCTGGCAACGTTCATCAGCCGCGTCGTGTGAAGGCCGAACCAGTCGCGGCCCGCGGCGCGCCCTCGCTCCAGGCACCCTTCGGTGAGCGTGCGGCCCAGGCCGCGGCCCCGCGCGCCCGGATGAACCGCCAGCAGGCGCATCGCTGCGAAGCCGGCGGGCCAGCGGTCCTCGTTCATCCGTGGATCCGACGCATCGGGAATGTAGGTGACGGCGCCCAGGATGCGATCGTCCTCGACGGCGATCAGGTGCTCGGAGAACGGCCAGCGGCTGCGCACGTCGGGGATCTCTTGGTTGTAGTACTCGTCCCACGCCGGCCGTTCGGTGTCACCCGGATCGGGCGCGAACTCCGCGTAGGCGACCTGCAGCAGCGCCGCGATCTCGTCGATGCGCCCTTCGGTTGCCGTGTGGATTTCGATCACGGCTGCGGAGCGTAGCACCGCCAACCGGTATGCTGCCGCTCCATATGATCGGCATTCTCGGAGCCGGCGCGATGGGATCGGCGCTCGCCGCGCATCTGGCGCGAGAGGGGCGCGACGTTACGCTGTGCGCGACCATCTACGACGCGCAGGCCGCGCACGCGATCGAGCACGGACTGCCGCATCCCGGGCTCGGCATCGCGCTGGGCGAAGGCATCCGCGTCGCCGGACCCGACGAGTGGCCGGATGCGCTCGCCGCGATGCGGATCGTCACGGTCGCGGTCTCCACGAGCGGGCTCGCCGGCGTGATCGAAGATGCGGCGCGTTCCTCGCAGCCCGAAGCGCTCTGGGCGATCGCGACCAAGGGCTGGGAAGAGACGACGCTCCGCAGCAGCGCGACGGTCGCGTCCGACACGCTGGGTGACCCGTCGCGGGTCGTGCAGATCGTCGGTCCGTCGCTCGCGGTCGAGGTCGCGGCCGGCGTGCCGACCGGGGTCGTGGCCGCCTGCGTGCATCTGCCGTCGGCTATCGCCGTCGCCGAAGCGTTCGCGTCGCCGCGGCTGCACGTGCGCGCGACGACGGACGTGATCGGCGTCGAGATCGGTTCGGCGCTCAAGAACGTGATCGCGATCGCGGTCGGCTTGTGCGACGGGGTCGCCGAGCACGAAGGACGAGCATGGACCAACACCAAGGCGATGCTCTTTAGTCGCGGGCTGGCCGAGATGCGACAACTGGTTCGCGCATCCGGTGGCGACGTGGACACCGTGATCGGCTTGGCCGGCTCGGGCGACCTGTTCGTGACCTGCTTGGGGGGCCGCAACGCGCGTTTCGGCCGGCTGGTCGGGCTGGGAACGCCGCCCAAGGTCGCGCTGGAAGAGATGAACACGACCGTCGAGGGATACGCGAACGCGCCGGCTGCGGCGGCGCTCGCCGCGAAGTTCGGACTGGACCTTTCGATCGTGCGCGCCGTCAACGCGGTGCTGTTCGAAGGAATGGGGGCCGAGGAGGCAATTCGCTCGCTTTCCGGCGGCGTCGGCATCGACCGATAGCGCAGCCGTCATTGCAGGTGGGATGCCTTCATCGTAGGCTCGCACCTGGATGAATCGCGGCGTGCGCGACCACGAGAGCGATCCGGCCGACTCGCTCGATGCAGGCGACTCCGCATCAGAGCAGGAACTCGTCCGGGAACCGGTCGACGATGAAGCCTCGATGGACGAAGCTGTGGACGAACCGGCCCGCGACATTCGTGCCGACACGGGGGGCCCGGATGAGGGTGCCGATGGGGACGCCGACGCGCCGGCAGTTGATGGGCTGAGCCGCGTCGCCGAGTCGTTGTCCCGCGTCGCCGAGGAGCTCGGCCGCGGCAGCGAGCATCTCCGCGCCAAGCCTGAGCCCGAACCTGAGGCCGAAGTCCCCACGCCTGAACCGGAACCGGTGGCCATCGTTCCCGAGCCGGAGCCGGAGCCGGAGCCGGAACCGGAACCCGAGCCCAAACCCGAGCCGAAACCCGAGCCGAAACCCGAGCCCGAGCCCGAACCCGAACCCGAACCCGAACCCGAACCAGAGCCAGAGCCAGAGCCAGAGCGTGAGCCCCAGGTGGCGGCCGAGCCGCTCAAGCCGCGGAAGGACCGTCCGCCGATTGATCGTGCTCCGCGCCGCCGAGACTTCAAAGCACCCGAGATCGACGAGTTCGTCTTCGCCGCCAATCGCGTCGACGATGCGCCCCAGTCACCGGCCGAGTCGCCGGCCCAGTCGCCGGTCCCGTCGCCGGCCGCTGCGGTCGCGGCCGACATCCCGCCCCGGTCCGAGCCCGCCGGAAACTTGTCGCGCCGGCGCCTGGCCGCGCTCCGCGCGTTCTGCGATGCGCTGATCCCCGCCGGCGGCGACCTGCCGTGGTCGGCTCGCGAGACCGGCGTCGCCGAGCGAATCGACGCGGCGATGACGCAGCTCGACCCCGAGGTGCGAACCAACCTCGAACGCCTCATCGGCTTGGTCGATCGCGCGCCGATGGCGACGCGCGGGCGGCGCCTTTCGAAGCTTCCGCCGGACACCGCAGCCGCCTGGGTCGAGCGCGCCCTCGCCGCCCGCAACCCGATCGTGCGCAACGCCGTCACGCTGCTCAAGACCGTCGCCGCCAACGAGTTCGCCTCGACGCCGCAGGTCGAGCAGACCATCGGCTTCTCCTACTCGTGCGAGACGAGCGACCCGGTGCGCGACGCGCCGCCGCTGGAGGTGATCTCGTGGCCGGCGCTGGACCGTGATCACTACGAAGAGTGCGATGTCGTGGTGGTCGGTTCGGGCGCCGGCGGCGCCGCCGCTGCGAAGGAGCTGGCGGAAGCCGGCCTGTCGGTGATCGTCGTCGAAGAAGGCGGGCTGTTTACCAGGCGCGACTTCGCGGGACCGCCGTGGGAGCGAGTGCGCCGCTTCTATCGCGCGAACGGAACGACCATCGCCGTCGGCCGGCCGTTGATCCCCATTCCGACCGGCAAGGCCGTCGGAGGCACGACGCTCGTGAATGCCGGCACGTGCTTCCGCACTCCCGATCAGGTTTTGAACGCGTGGGAGGCCGAGTTCGGGATCGAAGCGATCGACCCCGCCGCGATGCGGCCGATCTTCGAGCGCGTCGAGCGCATCCTTCACGTCAAGCCGGTCCCCGAAGAGGTGATCGGCCAGAACGCTCGCATCTTTCGCCGCGGCGTCGAGGCGCTGGGCTTGCACGGAGCGCCGCTGCAGCGCGGCATTCAAGGCTGCCGCGGCTGTGGCGTCTGCGCGTTCGGCTGCCCCTCGGACGCGAAGCAGTCCACGCACGTGTCCTATCTGCCGCGCGCCCAGCGCGCCGGCGCGACGATCTACGCGCGCTGCGCCGTCGAGCGCGTTGTCGTGGACGACGGACGCGCCGCCGGCGTCGAGGCGGGCATCCTGGACGATCGCGGCCGCCGCGTCGCCACGTTGCGGATCGCGTCGAAGGTCGTGGTGCTGTCGGCCGGCGCGCTGCACACGCCTGTGCTGTTGCAGGCGAGCGCGCTGGCGAACCGCTCGGGGATGCTCGGCCGGAACCTGCGGATCCATCCGGCCGCCGGGCTCGGTGCCATCTTCGAAGAGCCCATCTATTCGTGGCGCGGAACGTTGCAGTCCTACATGGTGGACGACTGGCACGCTTCCGACGATCTGATGATCGAAGTGACGTCCGCCGTGCCGGGCGTGTCGGCCGGATCACTTCCCGGATCGGGCGAGAAGTTCAAGAACATGCTTGCGCGCTTCCCCTACATCGCGACCGCTGGATTGTTCGTCTCGGATACGTCTCACGGGCGCGTGCGTCGCCGCCGGCGCGGCGAGCCGCTGGTGACCTACCGGCTCAACAACGTGGATACGCGCAAGATCGTGCTGGGTCTGTCGCACATGGCCGAGGTGTTTCTGGCCGCCGGCGCGAAGGCCGTCTTCACCGGCCTGCAATCGATTCCGTGGGTCACCAGCGCCGAAGACGTGGCGGATCTGCGCGAAGAGTCCGTGAAGCCGTCGGCGTTGAAGCTGACGGCGTTCCATCCGGTGGGCACGGCGCGGATGGGCGCCGATCCGGCGACCACGGTCGTCGATCCGTGGGGCGAGTCCCACGACGTGCCGGGCTTGTTCGTCGCCGACGCATCGATGCTGCCCGGATGCCCGACCGTCAACCCGCAGGTGACGATCATGGCGTTCGCCACGCGCACCGCTGCGCATCTGCTCCGCGACCGCGCCGCCTACTTCGGCTGAATTCGCCGCCTGCGGGGCTCGCGCGTATCCTTTTCCACATCACGGGGAGGATGAGCAGATGGCATTGCAGATCGGGGCGGAGGCGCCCGACTTCGAAGGCCGCTCGACGGCCGGGCAGACGGTCAAGCTGAGCGATTACCGCGGAAACAAGCACGTGCTGCTGGTCTTTTATCCGTTCGCGTTCTCGCGCACGTGCACGGGCGAGTTCTGCCAGATGCGCGACGAGATGCCCGACATCTGTTCGGATGAGGTCGAGGTGCTCGGCGTGTCGCCCGATTCGGCGTTCACGCTGAAGGCATGGAAGCAGGCCGAAGGCTACGTCAACGAGTTCGTGTCGGACTTCTGGCCGCACGGCGAAATCTCGCGGGCATACGGGGTGTTCCACGAACCGTCCGGATCGTCGATGCGCGGCACGTTCCTGATCGACAAGGACGGGATTCTGCGCTGGATGGAGATCCAAGAGGACTGGCAGGCGCGCGACCAGTCGAACTGGCGCGAAGCGCTCGCCGGTCTCGGCGTCCCCGTCTGACGCGCCACCGTGTGTAAGAACCGGACCGGATTCCGGTCCGATCCTTACACACAGTCGGTCGAGACCCGTAGAGTAGAGGCCGTGCCTTGCTACCGGTGTGGCCGCATCCAGCAGGATCCCGCGCGCGGCGCGTCGCCGTGGGCGCGCGGCGTCATCGCCGACGAGCAGATCCTTGTGTGTCCCGAATGCCAGCAGCGTCATCCCACGTGGAGCGGCGACCTGCGGCGTTGCGAGGCGTGCGGCTCGACACGGCTGCAGATCCAGATCGGCATGGTCGTGTGCCGGCAGTGCGGCGACGCGAAGGAGGTGCGTCCCGCTGAAGCTCCCTTCTGACGGCCCGGTGCTGTTGTCGGCGTGCCTGGCCGGCGTCGAATGCACATACAAGGGCGAAGGCAAGCCGCGCGGATGGGCGATCGATCTGGTCGCGCAGGGACGCGCCGTCCCGGTGTGTCCCGAAGTCGCCGGCGGCCTTCCGATCCCGCGCGCGGAAGCCGAGATCCACGGCGGCGACGGCTTCGACGTGCTCGACGGACGCGCGCGCGTGCTGGATGCGAACGGCAGCGACGTGACCGACGCGTACCTGATGGGCGCCCGGATCGCGGTCGCCGCGGGGCGACGATCGGGAGCGACGCTCGCTGTGCTCAAGGCTCGCAGCCCGTCGTGCGGGTGCGGCGCGATCTACGACGGGACCTTCACCGAGCATCTGCGCGACGGCGACGGCGTCGCCGCGGCGATGCTCGCACGCGAGGGCGTGACCGTCGTATCGGACGAGGACGTATCCGAGTGACGGACCTGGCTCCCGAAGTCGTCGCGCTGCTGCGCGACCGATCGTTCGCGCACCTGGCGTTGGTGGACGATATGGGCCGGCCGCATGTTACGCCGGTGTGGGTGGACGCGACCGACGACGGCCGCGTGCTGATCAACACCGCCGCGGGACGAGTAAAGGAACGAGCGCTCACCGAAGGCGCGCCGGTCGCGCTGTCGATCGGAATGCCCGACCGTCCCTACTCGTACGTGCTGATTCGCGGCACGGTCGTCTCACGGACGACCGGCGGTGCCGACGAGGTCATCAACCGGCTGTCGCAGAAGTATCACGGGACCGATTTCCCGCTGGCCGAGGGGATGGTTCGCGTCACGATCCTGATCGCACCCGAGCACGTCGTCGTGCACTAGTGCCGGGTCAGGCCGGTGCCGGTGCCGGTGCAGGTGTGGGCGTCGCGGGGGCCGCGGGGGCCGAAACCGGGTGCGCGGCGGCCGAGACGTGGGCCCGGGCGTGGGCGAGCGCCTCGTCGAGCGTGGGAAAGATGTGGCTCTCGTTCGACAACTGTCGCAGCGTCCCGACCGCGCTCAGCAGCCGGGCGTGGCGCGGTCGAACCTCGCCGAGCAGCACCGTGATGCCGCGGGATTCCAGCTCGGAGGCGATGTTGCCGAGCGCCTGCGCGCCGGTCGCGTCGAGCATCTGCAGATGCGACAGCCGGAGCACGACGACGCGCACCGATGCGATCGCCGCCAGCTCGGTCAAGAACCGCTGCGCCGCGCCGAAGAACAGCGCCCCGTCCAAGCGATACGCGACGATGTGATCGTGCAGGAGCCGTTCCTCGTCGCCGGCCGAGATCGTCGCCGGCGCGACCGGCTCTTGTTCCAGCAACGTGGACGACGCGACGGCGCGCAACGCCAATCCGCCGGCGACCAGGACACCGACCTCGATGGCGACGACCAGATCGAACGCGACGGTGGCGACGGTGGTGATGGCGAGCACGGCGGCGTCGCTCTTGGTGGATCGAAGGAGCATTCGGACGGCGTGCAGATCGACCATGCGAGCCGCGGTCACCATCAGCACGCCCGCGAGCGCGGCCATCGGGATGACGCGCAGCGTGCTTCCGAACAGCACGACGGCTCCGAGCAGCGCGACGCCGTGCACGATCGCGCTCAGGCGTGTCCGCGCGCCGGCACGGACGTTCACAGCGGTGCGCGCGATCGCGCCGGTCGCCGGCATGCCGCCGAACATCGGCGAGACGACGTTCGCGAGTCCTTGGCCGAGCAGCTCGCGGTCGGGATCGTGCGTGCGGCCGTCGGCCATTCCGTCGGCGACTTTCGCCGACAGCAGGGATTCGATCGCGGCGAGCGCCGCCACGGCGAACGCGGGGCCGAGGAGGTGCTGCACGTTGATGCCGGTCAGGCTCGGCAGATCCGGGGCGGGAAACGTGGTCGGGATCGCTCCGATGGTGGCGACGTCCAGACCGGCGGCCCACGCCAGAAGCGTTCCGGCGCCGACGGCGATCAGGGATGCCGGTAGCGCGCGCCGCACTTTGGACACCGCGACCATCACCACGATGACGGTCAGCGCGACCGCGATCGCGGCGGGAGCGGCGCCGGCAGAACGCGCGAGGGCACGCACGGCCACGGCCGCGGCATTTTCGCCTTCGGGTTTGGCGATTCCCAGGAACGAGGGAACTTGCTGGAGGAAGATGATGATCGCGATGCCGGCGGTGAATCCTTCGACGACCGGCCACGGCATATACGACACGGCGCGTCCCAGCCGCAGGACGGCAGCGGCCAGCATGATGAGTCCGGCGATCAGCCCCACGATCATCACACCGTCGGGGCCGTAGCGCGCGACGATAGGAACGAGAACGACGGTCATGGCGCCGGTCGGCCCCGACACTTGAACGTCGGAGCCGCCGAAGATGGCGGCGACCACGCCGGCGGTGATCGCGGTGATCAGTCCGGCGCGGCCGCCGAGTCCGGCAGTAACGCCGAAGGCGAGCGCGAGGGGGAGCGCGACGACGGCGACCGTGAGTCCGGCCAGCACGTCGATGCGGGGTTTCGCTTCCGGGTGGCGATAGTCGGAGGTTCGTGGGCGCAGACGCTCCCAGGCCTGTGAGATCAAGCCGTCGATTCCTCCAAGTCGGTTAACAGGTCGCGGGTTTCGGCCAGCGACGACAGCAGGAGGGAGCGGGCAACGGCCAGGAGCCGGGCGATGCGGCGATCGCGCAGCGAGTAATACACGTGGGCGCCGTCCCGCCGCGACTGCAGGAACCCGGCGCGGCGAAGCACGGCGAGCTGTTGCGACAGGTGCGAGGCCTCGAGCCCGACTTCGGGCTGGATCTCGCCCACGGATCGCTCGCCGCCGCTGAGGACTTCCAGGATTCGGATTCGAGCGGGATGGCCGAGTGCCTTGAAGAACTCGGCTTTCACCAGATAGAGGGGCAGCGACCCGACTGACTGATTCGGCATATGATTAGTTTACAGAATCGTCAACTAGTTTGCAAGGGGGGAGGGTCGCGGCGGTCCCATCCGGGAGCTATGTCCAGTCGATGCGGATGTTGCGGCCGACGTTCCAGCCGTGGTCGGCATCCTGGGTGGGATAGCCGACCCGGAACAGCAGCCAGCCGGGGCCGGTCCTGCGGTAGCCGACGCGATAGCTCGAGGAGCCATCCAGCGTCGCCCACGCGACGTTGTGCCAGACGCCCGTCCCACCGTTCAAGACTTGGAGCAGCACGCGTTTGCCGGGATGCGCGGGAAGGATGCGGCCGGTGAACGTGGTCGCGGCGCCGCGCGGCAGACGGACCGGCCATGCGTTGACGATCACGCCCGGCCGGACGATCACCGACGGCGCGCCCGATGCCGCGCCGCTCGTGCACTCGCCGCCGCCGCCCCACGTCGCGCGATAGGTCGCGTTCGCGGCCGGGACATCGGCGCGCGACCACGCGCCTTGCGCGCTCGTCTGGACGGATCCGAGCGAGACCGGCGAGCCGCTCGGATGCGTTCGCGTGACCGATACGGCCGCACCGGCGACCGGCGCGCCGTCGCAACTGAGCACACCCGACGCGGTGAACGTCGTCCCCCACACGCCGCTCGCCGGCGTCGTCGACGCCGTCAGCGTTCCGGCCGGACCGGTCGCGATCCGCGCCGAGTTCGGATCGATCATCAGCGATGACGTGTCCACGGCCTCGAAGCTGCCGGCAAGGATCGACTTCAACTCGTTCAGAACCGTGTCGGACCAGCCGTGTTCCGCGGCGCCGCCGAAGAACCAGTTCGATCCGTTGTCGGCCAGGATCAGGCCGTGCTTTTTGAACGCGGTCAAGATGATGCGCGTCTCGGCGGCGTAGCCGGAGATGTCGAAGCCATCTTTGAGGCGGAACCACGCGCCCATCGGCGGCAGCGCCGGATCGTTGCGCGCGCCGGCCTGGTGCCGCGCCGGCCAGAGATACGTTCGGTCGGTTTGCGATGCGGTTACGCGGATCGCGTGGTCGATGACGCCGGCCGCGATTTCGTCGCGGCGGATCAGTCCCGCGAAGATCGGAAGACCGGCCGCGTCCGCGCTCGTCCATCCGGCCGGCCGCAGATCGTTGGATCGCAGATCCCAGACCGCGCCCGATCCGCCGTGCCAGCCGCCGGCGTCCTGCCACGTGTCGTAGGTCTCGTAGAGCACGCACGAATCGCGGTCGAGCATGAGCGCGTGCGCGTCGCTGCCCATCTCGATCGTCGTGTCGTCGCCGAGCGGATACGGGCCCGGATCGGACTCGTCGGGGTAGGAGAAGTCGACGGCCACCTTCGCGTGCGAGCCGTCCACGATGTTGTAGGGGATGCCGTAGGGCTGCTCGAGATCGCTCGGCCCGAAGTCGGGATGCAGCGCGCGCCCGGTTCCGCCCATCGCGGTCAGCCAGTCGTTTGATCGGGCGTGCACCGGAAGCGAGGACACGTCGGCGTGCCAGGCGTTGTTCGCGGGGAAGATCTCGCAGTTCGGCGCGGACGGGTGGGGGAGCGCCGCGGTGGGCGCGGCGGGAAGCGACGCCGCCAGCATCAGTGCGGCAGCCGCGAGCCGTCGAGCGCCCGTCCCCATGTGCTCAGTATCGGTCGCCGAGCGCGAATCGCTTGAGAATCGCCGCAAATGACTCGCCTCCTCGGCCGCCGGGATGCACTCCCCTAGGCTAGGCGCAATGAGTCCCGCGAAGAAGCCGCCGGCGAAGAAGACGCGGCCGCCCGCAAAGAAGAAGGCGCGCGAAACGAAGTCGTGCCGGATGTGCGGCGCGACGGCGACGTGCGTCCCGGGCGGGCTCCCTCCGGGCTGGTCGTTCTCGGCCGAGCCCGGCGGGATCACCTTCATGTGCGACGACTGCGCGAGGCGCAACATCCGCTCGATCGAGGCCAAGCTCCCGTCGGAATGGTGGGAGTAGCCGGCCGCCTTCTCCGGCTCTCCTCGTTCTCCCGGCTCTCCCGATTTCCCTGCCGGTTCGACCCTACCTTGACAAAGGTTACATATCGGGCGATGATGGGTTTTCGAACCGAGCGATAGAACGGAACCATCCGGGGAAAGGGAAGATCGTGGCTTCCATCGACGGCGTTGTTTTCGAGGGCATCGACACGGTGCCCTACGCCTCCGTCCGGCTCCTCGCGCCCGGCGGCGGCGTCGTCGCCGAGCAGACCGCAAACCACGGAGGCGAGTTCCGCTTCGTCGTTCCCAGCGGCCTCTGGGGCATCGAAGCGATCGCCGGCGATCAGAAGATCGCCGTTCGCGACGTGATGGCCTTCGACGGCGAGCGGTTCCCCGTCTACGTGTGCCTCGACTCGGGCGAGCGACGAACGTTCCGTCGCACCAGAGGCGACGGCGAGCGAGCCGCGCGCATGCGGCCGGCCCCGGCGCGGACGGCACGCGTCACCGAGTTGCCCGGCGTCGCCGTCCGCAACGGCTCGTAACCCCGACTCCGCATTCCGCCGGCCAGCGGCCGCCGTCCTTGCCCACTACGGGTTTCCTGTCGCTGTTTCCGCTGCTGGTCTTCCTGGCCGTGCTCGGGTTCGTCCCTGACCGAATCCCGTGCCGCCGAGCCATCCGTGAAAGATCGCGAGCGATTCCTTGAGGGCGCGTAGCTGAGCGGTAGAGCGTCTGCCCTTCTTTGGGAACCGTGACTCATTATCGGTGCGCGGTTCGGATCCAGGTGCGGCCGCCGTCGATCGTGCGAAACAACGAGTTCGGGCCGAGTGCCCAACCCAACTGCCCGTCGATGAAGATCAGGGTCAAGGCATCGTCTTGGTTGGGCATGGTCGTGTACCAGGTCTCACCGGCGGTGGCGGATCGGGAGATCAGGGCCTCGGTGTTGGGGGCGGGATGGTGGATGGCGTTCCGGGACATCAGGAGCGTTTCCGCGTCGAGCGCGACCAGATCACCGAGCATCCCGCCGGCGGGGATATTGCCGATGCGCTTGCGACCGGACGCGTTTCCGGTGTCGGCGACGAGCCGCCAGTTCGCTCCTGAATCACCGCTCGTAAAGAGCCTCGTCGGCTGCTCGGACGAGCCGACCGGATCGGTGCACGCAAGCCAGACGCGGCGTGTGTCGGCGGCGACTCGCGCAGGGTCGTCGCAGGGCAGGCGATGTGCACGCCCAGGTCCCACAAACGTCTCCGCGCGTCGTGGGTCGCCGTATGACTCGACCTCGAGCAGCACGGTACGGCCCGGATCCTCCGAGACGACCAACACGAACGCGTGATTGGGATCGACGAGCGTCAGAATCGCCTCTGATCGTCCAATCGAGTGCACCGGCGTCAAGCGCCTATGCCACGTCGCATCGCCGACCGTCTGCCGAAACACGTGTACATCGCATCCGTCGTCCGAGCACTCGACGGCCGTCGCCCAGACGGCGTTTCCCCGGGCGGCCACGGTTGGGACGCGCGGCGCAATCGGACGCGGCATCCACGTGACGCCGCCGTCTGCCGTTTCGATCAAACCCGGCCCATAGATCCAACCATGCTGCTCGTCCGCAAACGTGACGCGCGGCTCGGCGTCCCCGGCGTCCAAGGCGACGTCTCTGGCGTCGCCGACGCGTGTCCACTTGACGCCGGCGTCCGCGGTGCGCGTCGCCGCAAATGAGCAGTGCCGCTTCGTCGCCGCTTCCTGGCAGGCGACGTTGAGCCCGAAACCGACCGACTGCGAGACGAACGACAGCGCATCCGGCACGACGAGCCGCTCGTCGGGAACTGCCTGCCCGGGGGCGCTCGGAGATGGCAACATCGTCACGCTAGGGGACGCGGAGGGCTGCGCAGTATCGGGCTCGCCCGTACACGCGACTGCAACCAGCAGCAGACAGGCCGCGATTTTTCGGGAGGCGAGCATGCCCATCGATGATACGGCCCCCGGGCCCGGCGGCCCACATTGCCTTCGCGGTTCGAAAGGCGCTCTGTTCGGCCCACCACCCGAGCCTAAGTCCGATCCTCGCTGATCGGATCTGCCCGGTGGCTTGGTTGATGCCGCCGCCCCCGGGTATTGATGTTCATGTGAGCATCATCTCTGCTGGGGTGCGCCGCGCCGACGCGGTTCAGCGTCGTCATGCGTTCATCGCCTTTCCCATTGCGGTGGTCAAGAAGTTCGGTGATGATCGCGCCGGTCAACTCGCCGCCGTGATCGCCTACTACGGCTTCCTATCGTTATTCCCGCTGCTGCTGGTCTTTGTGACCGTCCTCGGTTTCGTCCTGCGCGATAACGTTGCGCTGCAGGCGCGAATCCTTTCGTCCACGCTGGCGAACTTTCCGATCATCGGTGATCAGATTCGAGAGAACATCGGGTCGCTGTCGGGGAGCGGTGTAGTGGTGGCCGCCGGGTTTGCCGGCGTGTTGTGGGCGGGCTTGGGCGCGGTGCGCGCGTTCCAGAATGCGATGAACGATGTATGGAACGTGCCGCGCGAGCGGCGACCGACCACCCTCACCGCCGTTCTGCGCGCGCTCCTTGCGATTGTGATCCTGGGGGTCGTGCTTGTCGGCGGCGCGATTCTTCCGCGGGCCGCTCATGTGCCGTGGCCGGTTCAGGTCGGCAGTGGTGTCGTGGCGCTCGCGTTGAACTTTGTGTTGTTCGCGCTGGCGTTTCGGATGCTGACCGTGGCCGCGGTGTCGTGGCGGGATGTGTTGCCCGGTGCTGCCGTCGCTGCGATCGGCTGGGTGATCCTGCAATCGGTCGGTGGCTGGTTTCTGGGCAGCCGGCTGCAGGGAGCGAGTCAGATCTACGGCTTCTTCGGGATCGT
>DASWHR010000141.1:0-68631 GCA_036398095.1 Actinomycetota bacterium | reverse complement strand
GCTTCGCGCCGTCGCGAACCGACTCGTCGGGGTCCTTCACGGGTGCCTCGAACATCGAACTCTTTACCGCGAAGACGTCGCTTGGGCGGCCCAACTCGAAGCCGTGGCTTGACAAGTTAGGGCCGTGGGATGTCTAGGCGGGCGCCGCCGTCAGCCACGGCGCGGCGTCCACCGATCCTTCGAACGCCGCCGCTCCGGCGGTGTTGGGCGCCCCGCCCCACCAGTTCCATCGCGCGTCCACGACCGACGGCGACATGTTGCGCACGCCGGTCGGGGACGATGACAAGTCGAGCGAGCGAAACGCGGGAACGGTCGCGCCGCCGGTCTCGACGGCCGTGGTGGCCGACAGACGTCCGCCGTCGATCAAGCCGCCGGAATCGATCGCGACGATCGCGCGCGTCGGGCCGGCCGCGGTGATGCCGGCCACGTCCAGCGTCACGCCGACCGCCGACAAGCCGTCGCTTCCGCCGCCGAAGGTCAGGTCGCGCAGCGAGACCGCGCCGCTTCGAAACAGCGTCAGGCCGTGATCGAGCGTGTCGAACGTGGTTTCGCGCATCGATCCCGTCGTTCCGGAAGACAGGTATGCGCCGCAATGGCCGCGGAAGACCGAGTCGGTGATCGAGATCGAGGAGCGTTCGGCAAAGAAGCCGTAGTCGGCGGCCGACGAGATCGTCAGCCCGGACGCGTCCAATGTGCTGTCGGCGAGCCGGATCCCGTATCCGTTTGTTCCGATCACGTCGAGGCCGGCGGCCGTGATGGTCGCCTGCGAGGCGCGGAGCGCGATGATTCCCGCGCCGCTCAGCTCGACGTCGTCCGCGGCGAGCGTCCCCCCGTCGATTGCGATCAAATCCCCGGCGGAGCGGCTGAGCCGCGTCCGGGTCAGCGTGGCGGTGCCCGTCACGACGATGCCGAGTCCTTCGCCGTCGACGTCGGTCGCTTCGAACGCGCCGCCCACGATCAGCGTCGCGCCGGGGGCGGCGACGATGCGCGCGCGGCGCAGCGACAGCGATCCGTCGACGGTCACCGTTCCGGCGACGACGACAACGGCGTCTTCGTAGACCTCGGCGGCGTCGATGGTCCGCGCGGCGAGCACGACGACGGGCGCGGCCGTCGCCGGCACCGCCGCTCCGGCAAGGAGCAGCAGACCGGCGACGGCCGCGCGGATCATCACAGCGTAACGCCGCTCAGCGCGTCGATGCCGACGATCACGGTTCCGGGGACCGCGCCGCACGATCCCAGATCGCCCCAGACGACCGCGGATGCGAGCCCGCCGTTTCCTTGGCACGTGATCGTCGGGCCGTAGACGTCCTTACCGCCCGCGTCGAGCATGATCGCGATCGGACGGATCGGCTCGCCGAAGCCGGCACGCGCATCGCCCTGATCCACCTCGATGCGGGATCCGCCGGTCACGAACGTCGCGGACTCGTACTGGTCGTTGCCGAGCAGGTCGATGAGCGCGCCGATGCCTCCTTCGGTTGCGCCTTGCGCGACCGACAGCGCGCTCGACCCCGACGCGCCGAGCGCCGCCGCCGACGAGCGATAGACGTCGTCGCCGCCGGTCTCGGCGATCACGCCGATTCCGATCATCGTCGGCAGCGGGATCGGGAAGGAACCGGCCACGTTGGCGCGCGGCTGCCCGCCGCTGCCTTGCGCGCGGCTCTCGGCGATCGCGGAGCCCTGCGCGTTGCGGGCTTGCGGCAACGACTCGTAGCGATCGGGCGAGTTCGTCGGACCGTCGAACGACGCCTCGCATCCCGCTGCGACTTCCGGGTCCGGCGACACGGCGATCGTGCGGGCCTCGGGCGGACAGGCCGGTCCGCCGCTCACCAGAACGCCGATCGCGGGCAGCGCCGGTCGCAGCCCGCCGTAGAACACGGGTGTGGCCACGATCGAGCCGTCCACCGGCGCATAGAAGGAGTTGGGGTCGTCCCAGACCGGATACCGAACCGCTCCTCCGAATCCTTGCCCGACCGCGATCGCCGTAGTCGTGCACGGCGTTCCCTGGGCGTAGGGCTGCATCAGGAACGAGTCGTTGCCTTCGACGTCGAGGTTCGCCAGCACCGCCACGCCGCCCCAAGCCGCGCTTCCCTGCGCGCCGACGAGCGCGTTGCTGCCGACGAAGCACTGATTGGCGACGTTACCGTGCTGCGAGGTCGCGAACGCGTGATAGGTGTCCGAGCCGAGCAGGTCCAGATGCAACGCGACGCCGTGGTACTGGCAGGGCGCGCCCGGCACTCCCTGTCCGCCGCCGGCCCCTCCGCCTGCGGACCCGCCGCCGCCCAGGCACGGCAGCGCCAGCGGCAGCGCCGGCGTCGCCGCACCGATCGCCGCGCGCCGGGACAGCGAGTCGTACTGATACGTCAAGCCGGCGACGGCGCCTTGCACCATGGTCGTGGCGAAAGTTCCCTTGCTGGCGTTGGCGAAGTTCCACGTCGCCGTCGAGTTCGCGAAGGTGTAGTCGTCGCCCTCTTTGTCAACGAGGACGCCCGCGCCGCCGGCCGCGAAACCCTGGCCGTAGCTTCCGGCGACCGCATCCTGATTGCCGAAGGTGATGCTGCGCGAGTAGTTGTCGATGTAGCGGTAGTCGTTGCCGGTGTCGTCGATCAGCACGCCGACGCCGCGGTGCAGACCGGCTGCCTGCGCGTGCACGTAGCTGCGAACGAAATGGCAATCCGACAACGTGTTGATGAAGCTGTACGCATACTGAAAGTCGTCGCCCGATTGGTCGATCAGCGCGCCGACACCCAAGCCGCCCGTGCCCTGCGCGTAGATCTCTTGCGGGAATCGGCCGGGATAGCCTTGGAACACGACGTCCGGTGCGCATTGGGCGACCGGGTAGCTACCGGTGAGGAACGTGACGTAGCCGTCGTTGCCCCACCGGTCGTAGAGCAGGCCGACGCCGCCCAGGCCGACGCCTTGCGCGACGAGGGTGTTGTCGGGTTGATTCGGAGTCGTGGCGGCGTAGTAGTCGTCGCCGCCGAGGTCGGCGGTGACGCTGATCGGCAGCCCGAGCGTGTTGCCGGGAATCGCGCCGATCGCTCCGGCCGAGTTGACGTGCTGATCGTTGCCGCCCAGGTCGAGCGTGAGCACGCGGTCGGTGGCGAACACGTCGCTGCCGGTGCTGCCGATCTCGATCGCGCCGGTCGGGTCGATCCACGACGCGGCGAGCGCGATCGACGGGACCGGCATCTGCTCGATCGCCGATGTGAGCGTCGCGGCTGCGGTGCTCAATGCGGCCATGTCCACCTGCTCGGCGATGCGCGCCAAGCGGCCGGCTTCCGCGGTCCACGGGAACTCGAACAGGTCCAGATGCGTGACCGCCCAGGCGCGGTCTGCTGCGCTGACGTTGGACATCGCGCCGGTGGTCAGCTCGACCGCGCGCGCGAGCGCCGCGATCACCGGAGCAGCGGCCGCCGCGACCGGCGCGGCCGGCGGCGTGAACGTGCGCGGCGCGACGCCGGCGGCGATGTAGAAGCGCCGTATCGCGTCGGTGAAGTCGAAGGTGGTTGCATCCTCGATCCGGGCTTCGTGGCCGGCGATGCCGGCGGCGCGGCTCAGGTTCGCGGCGGCGCTCGAGTCGTCGCGAAATTGTTCGGCGACGGCGCGTGCGTCACGGCCGACACCGGCCGCATCCGCCGCTTCGGCCGCCACGACCGGTGTCGGCGCGGCGCCCGATCCGATCGGAGCAAGGCCGATCCCGGCCAGCGCGCATAGCAGCATAAAACGTCTCATCATGATCCCCCCTAAACCCCCAAGGAACCCCGCGGGTCCTTTCGACTGGTTCGCCACGCTCGGGACGTTTTCCTGCCTTTTGCGGGCGTGCCGACAGCATCGGGGCTTTCCGGTCGGGCGCTCCGCTGATTTCTGGGCACTCGTTGCGTGTCCTCTTGCGCACTGGAGTGGCGTCGGGGCAGGCGCGCGTGACTACGCGGCGCGACGGCCCGTCGTGGTGCGGCGGGGCGGGCGGGAGGACGCGGGCGCCTCGGCCGCAGGCCCTGCCGGCCCGGCGAAGGTCGCTGCGGATGCCGCCAGCAGGATCCCCGCCGGGATCAAGCCGAGCGGGGCGCCGGCCGCGACCGCGACCGCGACGATGACGATGGCGGATCCGGCTTCGGCGGCAGCCGCAGGTCCCCGGTATCGAACGCCGGCGCTCGCCGCGATGATTGCGGTTGCGCCCGCGATCATCCAACTCAGCCCCACGGCCGCAACGACTGCGCGGTTCTCAGCCCCGTAGGCATCGCCGACACCGGCGGCCATTGCGGTGTACCAACCGACAATCAGCGCGACGACGCCGGACACCGCGGCTGCTGCTCCTGCGAGAACGCAGCGCATCCGAACCTCCACCCAAGGGTAGGCGCCGGCGGCCGGCGCGCACCAGGGCCGACCGTCCCGGGGCGATCGGGTCCTGTCGCGGGTCCCGAACGTTCCGGGCCGGCGGGCCCTGCCGCGCGCGGCTGTGCTCGGCGACGATGACCGCGCGGGAAAGGAGGAGTGATGACGACGACGACCACCGGTCGCGATGCGAAGAAGATCGCGGAGCGCTTCGGGACCAAAGCCGTCAACGCCGCATTCGGTGTGATGGAGACCGCCGGCAAGCGCATGACGAAGCTGGCCAAGGACGGTCGCAAGAAGTTCGCGGCTCGGCACCGCCCGGCGAAGCGTCCGCCGAAGGCGGCGTAGCGGCTGCTTTTTACGCCGGCCAGCGCATCGTCGGTGCGCGAACGGGGTTGGTTCGTCGTTGCACACTCGGGATCGAACGGACCACCATCAGGATCGCTGCGGCGATCAACTCGAGCAGGTAGAACCCGAGCAGCAGTGCGACGACGACCACCCCGCCGGCAAGGACGAAGAGGCCGGGAAACAGGAACACCAGCACCACACGAGGAAGATCTCGCAGCCGATCGCGAAACTTCGACTTCCACAGCGATGCCACGCGGACGCCGGCCCACATCAGCCAGCGACGCAGAAACGGGACGCCCAACTCGCGCATGGATCGGCGGAAGATGCCGTCGGCGTCTCCGCGACTCACGCCGTCCACCGGCGTGCGCCACAAGAAGTCGTGCAGCACCGCCGCCTTCGTGTACCGGCCCGACCGCGGGATGAGCCACTGGAACAGCACCGGCACAGAGGCGAAGTCGGTCTCGGCCTTCGTGGGAATCTCGAACGACTGGTAGGCGGCGGTGTAGCGAAGCGGCGCGGTCAGCTTCCAGTTGTTGTCGCCGGCCTCGGTGATGACCAGCTCGCTCAGGAACGGCATACCGTCAAGGGTACGCGTAGCATTGGCGAAATCGGCGAAGCGAGGGGGGCAGCGATGACGCAGAAGGTGGCCGTCGAGGATCGCGGCGAGGTGCGGATCGTGCGGATCAACCGGCCGGAGGTCCGCAACTGCGTCGACGGAGACACGGCCGTCGGGCTCGGCCGCGTGATCGAAGCATTTGCCGACGACGCCGCCGCGCGCGTGCTGGTCGTCACCGGTGAGGGCGACGTGTCGTTCTGCGCGGGCGCCGACTTGAAGAACGCGCAGACCTTGTTGGATCACGAATACGTCGACAGCGCCGGGCCGATGGGCTTCGCGCGGCTGGATCCCGGCAAGCCGACGATCGCGGCGATCAACGGCTTCTGCTTTGCCGGCGGCTTCGAGCTGGCCGCCTGGTGCGACATCCGCATCGCCGCGGACAACGCCGAGTTCGGATGCCTGTCGCGCCGGTGGGGCGTGCCCTACACCGACGGGGGGACGCAGCGCTTCTCGCGGATCATGGGGATGGGCAATGCGCTATACATGCTCGCGACCGGCGCGCGGATCGATGCGCGGCGCGCTTTCGAGATGGGCTTCGTGCAAGAAGTCGTTCCGGCCGGCGGAGCACTCGGCCGCGCCCTCGCGCTCGCCGAGCAGATCGCCTCGTATCCGAATCAGCCGGGAATCCGCGCCGACCGCGAAGCGGCGCTCCGAGGGTTCGCGATGGATCTCGACGACGCGCTCGTGCTGGAGGCGCGCGTTGTGCGTCCGACGCTGCTGAGCGAAGAGATGCTCGCCGGCTTGCAGCGGTTCGCCGCCGGCGCCCGCGACGAGTCACCGCGACCGCCGGCCCGCGGTTAGCCCGGTCGCGGCTGCGGTAGGGTCATCGCTATGAGCGAACAACGGTCCCGTCGTCGCGGCCGCGTCGTCTTTCCCGACGGCTCCGGGCACACCGAAGATCTCGACCTGCTGGAACGCCACGGCCCGCAGCGCGGCGAAGAATCGTGGCGCGCGCTGCGAATCCTGAGCGAGTTCGTCGACGGCTTCGATGCGCTGTCTGCGATCCCGCCGGCGATCAGCGTGTTCGGCTCGGCCCGCGTGCGCGAAGGCGATCCGGTCTACGACGGCGCGCGCGTGGTCGGCGCGGCGATCGCGGACGCCGGATTGGCGGTCATCACCGGCGGCGGCCCCGGCGTGATGGAGGCCGCGAATCGCGGCTGCAAAGAGGCCGGCGGCCTCTCGATCGGATGCAACATCGAGCTTCCCTTCGAGCAGGGCACGAATGCGTACGTGGATCTCGGCATCGACTTTCGCTACTTCTTCGTTCGCAAGACCATGTTCGTCAAGTATGCGGAAGGGTTCGTCGTCTTTCCCGGCGGCTTCGGCACGTTCGACGAGTTGTTCGAGGCGCTGACGCTGATCCAAACCGGAAAGGTGCTCGACTTCCCTGTGGTTCTGGTCGGCAGCGACTACTGGAGCGGGCTGATCGATTGGTTGAAGGCGCGAACGCTGGACCTTGGCATGATCGCGCCGGAGGATCTCGATATCTTTCGTGTGTGCGACGATCCGAACGAGGTCGTGCCGCACCTGCGCGACGTGATGAAGCGGCGCACGGCGACGTCCGATCCCAAGGCGGAGCCCGTCGTGGGTCCGCACAAGAGCGACGCGGAGTAGAACATGTCGAAAGAGATCGAGGTATGCCGCACAGCGGATCTTCCGCCGGGATGCGTGGTCGGGGCCGGTCGGTGGGCCGTCGGCAACGACGGCGGGAAGACGTTTGCGGTGACGCGCCGGTGCCGCCACATGGTCGCCGACCTGGCCGGCGGTTCCATCGATACCGATGGATACGTGGTGTGTCCCCGCCACGGAGCGAAATACGACGTCGAAACCGGCCGGATGGTGCTTGGCCCGCAGGGTATCTACGCGAAGATCCCAGGTCTCGAGCCCGCGCTCAAGGCCGCCACCGTCGCTCTCCCGCTCGGACGCGGAACCGTCACCGACCGCGACGGAACGCTGTTCGTGCAGGATTTGCGCTGAGCGGATTCGCAATTACACATCTGTTATTTCTGCTCGGGTGAATCCTGAGGCGTCCGAAGCGGGTAACTCACTGCGGGAGGTGGTCTGATGACCCCGTTGCAGCGGTACCTCGCGGAAGAAGTCGCAGTCGATCACGCCGACGGACTGATCTCTCGGCGCGAAGCGCTTCGCCGGCTTGCGTTGATGGGCTTTTCGGTCGCGGCCGCATCGTCTCTGCTCGCGGCCTGCGCCGCCGACACGCCCGTCCCGACCGCGACGTCGCCCGTTCCCTCGCCGTCGCCGTCTCCGGCCGGAACGACACCGGTCGCCACGACCGCCATCACGTTTGCAGGACCCGGCGGGCGCACCCTGATGGGCGCGTGGGCCGACGCGAGCGATCCGCGTGGTGGCGTGCTGGTCGTCCACGAGAACCGCGGACTCACCGATCACATCCGCTCGGTCGCCGGACGGCTCGCCGGCAGCGGCTATTCGGCCCTCGCGATCGATCTGCTCTCGGATGAGGGCGGGACCGCGGCGGAAGGAGATTCCGCCAACGCCACGGCAGCGCTCGGGCGCGTCTCCGACGAGCGGTTCATCGCCGATTTGAAGGCCGGTGTGAGCGAGATCGAACGGCGCGTTCCCGGACGCAAGATCGGCGCGATGGGCTTCTGCTTCGGAGGCGGGATGGTTTGGACGCTGCTCGACGCGGGCGAGCCGCGCCTGGCCGCGGCCGCTCCTTTCTACGGTCCAACGCCGGACGAGCCGGACTTCTCAGGATCCACCGCAGCGGTCCTGGGTGTCTATGCGGCGTTGGACGATCGCGTGAACGCGACACGGTCCGCCGCAGAGTCCGCGCTCAAGCAAGCGGGTCTCACGCATCGAATCGAAACGTTTCCCGGGGCCAATCACGCGTTCTTTAACGACACCGGTGAACGATACAACGCCGCTGCGGCCGCTCAGGCGTATCAACTCGTCTTGCAATGGTTCGGCGAGCATCTCGGCTGAGAACCGCGGGCGCCACGGCGCCCGGAGTGGCACACTGGGTCCACATGTCTCGCCGTCTGGTCGCCCTCGCTCTGCTCGGCGTGCTCGCGTCGTGCACGGTGCCCGCCGCACCGCCGTCAAACGACCTCGCGGCCGGCGAAGATCTCGTCGTCGAGCCGGCCGAGCCCGATCAGCCGGTTCGGATCACGATCTGGTCGTCGAAGCAGTTGCCGCCGGCGATCGCGTCCGCGGCTGCGAAGGTTCCCGGCGTCATGGCCGTCGCGGCGCGGCGCAGCGGAACGCTGAACTTGCTCGGCGTCGTCGGCGGAACCAAGCCGCTCGCGGGCCGGCCGGCCGGCTCGATCCTTCCGATCTCGGTCGAGATGCAAGACGCGAACGTGCTCGGCGCCTACGAACGTTTCGCCGACGCGGCCGCCGCGCTGCGACGCGGCGAGGCGGTCGTCCCTCGAAGCGTTGCGGCGCTCCGCGGTGTCGAGGCGGGCGATGCGCTCGACATCGGAAACGGGCGTCGTCGCGCGCGCGTGCGCATCGGCGCGGTCGTCCCCGACGACCGCTGGTTCCGCTCCGAGATCGTGATCCCGCCGGCCACCGCCGACGCGCTGGATCTGGGTCGTGCGAATGGCATCGTCGTCGTCGTCGAACCCGAGCGCGGCGTGGAAGCCGAGGCCGCGCTTACGCGAGCCGTCGGAACCTTCCCCGCGCGCATCCGCGCCGGCACGCCCGCAGCCGGACCGCAAGCCCCGGCCGCGCCGGGAACCCAGCGGCGGCTACTCTCGCTCGGCGAGTTGAAGACGCTCTTCGGCGAGTTCTGGTATCGCGAGCGGGCCGGACGCGCCATCGCGATCGATCCCGCATGGTCGGCGGCCAACATCGTCGAGGCGTCGGTGCCGGTGCTGGGGACGGTGCGGTGCCACCGATTGATCATCCCGCAGCTCCGACGCGTCATGCTCGAGTTGCAGCAGCGCGGCCTGGCCGGACTGGTGCGAACCAACGACGGCTGCTACAACCCTCGCATGCAGGTCGGCAACAGCGAGGCCATCTCGCGCCACGCGTTCGGTGTCGCGGTCGACATCAACGCGGCCGCGAACGGCTACGGCGCCGCGTCGACGCAGGACATGCGGCTCGTGCAGATCATGCAGCGCTGGGGATTCATCTGGGGCGGCACCTGGACCACCCCCGACGCGATGCACTTCGAGTTCGGCTCGTTTCCGAAGGAGGGTATGCATGGGTGAGATGGTGAGCTTTGAGAGCAATGGAGGGACCGCGCAGGGCTATCTGGCGGGCGACGGTCCGGGGATCGTGGTGATCCAGGAATGGTGGGGGCTCAACGATCAGATTAAAGGCGTGTGCGACGACTTCGCGGCCGAAGGCTTCACCGCGCTCGCTCCGGACTTCTACCACGGCTCTCTCGCGACCGAACCCGATGAGGCCGGCAAGCTGATGATGGCGCTCGACATCGACCGGACGGCGGCCGACGCGCGCGGGGCGGCCGCGTTCCTTGCCGGCCAGACGGGCGGGCGCGTCGGGGTGATCGGCTTCTGCATGGGCGGCCAGCTCGCGCTGCTCGCCGGCACGGTTGCCCCCGAGCATGTCGGCGCGGTCGTGGACATGTACGGCATCCATCCGGCCCTCACGCCCGACTACTCGAAGATGAACGCACCGGTGCTGGGGCTGTTCGCCGAGCACGACGACTTCGTCACGCAACAGGTTCGGGATGTGCTCTCCGCCGAGTTGTCGAAGCACGGCATCGACCACGAGTTCCATGTCTATCCGGGCACGCACCACGCGTTCACGAACGAAACGCGCTCCGATGTCTACGACCGCGGCGCCTCGCAGGACGCGCGGGGTCGCACGCTCGAGTTCTTCCGCAAGAACCTCGGCTGACGCGTCGGAAAGCGGCTGTGGGGGTCAGGATCCCGGCAGCCGCGCAGCCTCGTCGCCGAAGCCGGCGTCGCGTAGCGCTTGTGACAGCTCGCCGAGCCCGCGGCCTTCGTCGCCGGCGTCACGAAGGATCGCCGCCAGCGGCTCGACCATGCGCTCGCGCACCAGTCGCGCCGCCAGCAGACGGTTCGGCGGCGCGCCGGCATCGGAGGCGAACGCGCGTGCCGCGACGATGAGCGCCGCATCGCGATCACCGCCGGCCAGCGCCGTGTACGCGGCCAGGTACGGCGATCGCTCCGCGCCTTGCGGCAGCAGGCGCAGCGCGCCTGCGGCCGCGTCGGCATCATCGCGGGCCAGATGTGCCCACGCGGCCAGCTCGGCGGCTTCCACGCGGATTCCCGGCGGCGCGACCGGCGCGTGGAACACCTCGGTCGCCGGAAGCAGCGCGCTCGCCGGATCGCCCGCATCGATCAGCCGGTGGCCTTCGCGAATGCGCGCGACGTGCGGCGCTCTGCGCTGGTCGCGAAAGCCGGCGACGTTGATGGCGGCGAACATCCCGCCGAACATCGCCAGGAAGATGCGTTGATTCATCAAGCCCCACACGGCGCCGGCCGACGCGACCACCACGCCCAACCCGTGCGCGACCCGCATCCCGTGACGCGCGCCGCCCAAGAGTCCGGCGGCGATCCGTCCGCCGTCCAGCGGCAGCACCGGCATCAGGTTGAGCACGCCCCATCCGATGTTGATCCAGGCCGCGTCGGTGAGCGCGATGTACCAGTTGATCGAGCGAAACGCGCGAGCGATCGGCAGCCGCAGCATCAGCGCGGGGACGCCCAGCACGATGATCTGGCTGAGCGGCCCGGCGGCCGACACGACGATGTCGCGCGTCCGAGACAGTGGCGCGCCCGGCGCTCCGGTCAATCCGCCGAACGCGTGCAGCACGATGCTGGGCGAGCGTCCGAAGGCGCGGAACGCAACCGCATGCGCGAATTCGTGGAACAGGATCGACACGAACGCGGTCGCGGCGAAGGAAAGGATCAAGATGCCGGGCCGGTCCAGCCCCCCGATCAGCACGATGATCAGGAAGAAGACCGGCTCGACTCGAACCGGAATGCCTGCGAGGCGGAAGCGAAGGCCGGACACCGGCGTCAGCGTACCGGTGCCGGACGCATTGCGCGTCGCGCTACGGCCGAATGTTGTTGTTGAGCCGGAACAGGTTCTGCGGATCGTAGCGTCGCTTCAACTCGACCAGCCGGGCGTATTTCTCGGGGCCGTAGGCGACCTCGACCGGGTCGGTCTCCTCGAGCGCGTTGACGTAGTTCGCGCTCATATGGAACCGCGAGAGCGCCTCGCACGTGGACCGGCACCAGCCGCGCTGCGCTGCGTCCTGCGACGGGTCCTGCCAGGTGGATTGGATGCCGTTAAAGAAGCGCGCTTCGCGGCCGCTGTAGGCCGTCGCACTCTCGGCGACCCGCGATGCGGCCCCGCCGATCATGATGAAGTCGATCTCGGCGTGATCGCCGGGCGCCGACTCGAACGCGGCCAGCGCGGCGTCGGCCGTCTCCGGAGTCAACGCCGGCAGCAAGGCGCCTTTCACGTAGTTGCGCTGGCCCCACGCGAAGTATTCGTCGTTCATCTGCTGCGCCGCCAGGTACGGCACCCGAACCTGCGCGCTGAACGCCGCCGGCGCGAACTGGGCGACGTCGCGCGCCTCTTTTTCGGCCTGATCGGGGGGACCGAAGCTGTTCGCACCGACGAACAGCGCCCGCCGGCCGTGCAGCGCGGGCGGGAAGGGCGGCCCCGCCGGAATCGTCTTGAGCGATGCGACGATGACCAAGTGCTCGGCCGCGACTCGCTCGTACTCGCCGAGCGCCGAGAGCGCGTCGCGAGCATGCTCCAACTCGTAGACGGCCAACCCTGCGCCCATGTCTTTGCCGATCGGAAACGCGCGGAAGTCCAGTCTGGTCGCCACACCGAAGTTCGGGCCGGCGCCGCGCATGGCCCACAGCAAGTCCGGGTTCTCCGCGTCGGAGGCTTCGACGACCGTGCCGTCCGCAGTGACGACTTGGACGCCGACGAGCGCGTCGATCGACAGGCCGTGCATGCGCGTCAAGCGCCCAAGGCCGCCGCCGAGCGTCAAACCGGCGACGCCGGTGTGCGCCACCGTTCCCATCGGGACGGCCAGCCCGTGCTCTTGCGTTGCGCGGTCCAAGTCCGAGATCAGCGCGCCGCCTTGCACGGACGCGGTTTGCGCTGCCGGGTCGACCGTCACCGCGTTCAGGTCGCGAAGGTCGAGCACGAGTCCGTCGTCGCACGTGGAAAAGCCCGGCATGCTGTGGCCGCCGTTTCGAACCGCCAGCAACAGGTCGTGTTCGTGAGCCGTGTTCACGACCGCGACGACGTCCTCGACGTTCGCGGGGCGCGCGATCGCGGCCGGCCGGCGATCGATCATCGCGTTCCAGACCGCGCGCAACTCTTCGTAGCGGCCGTCGTCGGGACGCACGAGAGATCCGTTCAATGCGGAGCCGAGCGAATCGATCGCGGCACTGGTGTCAAGATTCACGGGACATCCCCCTCGGAGTCGGCGGCCTGCCCGGCCACGCTACCGAATCCGGCTCCGAAAGAAAATTGAGGCAGGAGTTCGCCGTCCCCAGGGAGAATCCGTGGAAGGCCCCTTTTCTTGGCGGCCACCGCACGAAACGATCTGAACAACGAACAGGGGGCTTTGCGTGAACAATGCACCGGCACAACGAACCCGCACGTCGAGGCGGCTTTCGCCGCGCATGGCCGGCGGCCTGGCGCTCGCGCTGCTGTCGACGATCCTTCCCGCGACGATGTCCCAGCGGGCGAGCTCGGCGACCAGGCTGCCGGTCCCCGAAGACCGCTACGCGATGGCCGGCGGCTGCTACGGCGTGCGCTCGGTCGCAGCCGGCGGCTGGGTGCAGCGGTCCGGCGGCTCCTACGCCGCCACCGGCGCCTCGCTCGGCGAAGCAGAGCCGTTCTTCTTCAAGGCGACGGATCTGGGAAGCTATCTGCTGTTCGACACCGCCGAGTCGCATCTGGCCGCCGACGCCGGCCTTGTCGGCGATCTGGCCGACGAAGTCCACCGATCCACGCCCGGCGGCTATGCCGACGGCCTGTCGGGCGGCGCGTCGGAGGACGCCGCGAAGGCCGTTGCGGCAAGCGCGCTGGGCGACGCGACCGGCCGCGGCTCGGCCCTCGTCGGCGCGGCGATCGCATCGGATCTGGCCGACTGGACCGTCGAGCAAACCGGTCCCGGCACGTTCTCCTTCACGCTTCCCGCGACCGAGCAGGGTCTTGTGACCGGACCGGGCGGCGCGCTCGCGCTCACCGACGTCGCCACCGATTTCGCGCTGCAGCTCACCACCGGCTGCACCGAGTTCCCCGAAGTCCAGATCAACATCGACGGCCCGGTTGCGACCGGCGATACCGCGATCGCGGAGGTGCGCGGCTACCTCGACGCGCACGTGCACATGATGGCCTACGAGTTCATCGGCGGCCGCAGCCGCTGCGGCCGCCCCTGGCACCGCTACGGCGTTACGCAAGCTCTCATCGACTGTCCCGATCACGAGCCCGGCGGTCGCGGCGCCGTGCTGGAGACGGTGTTGGGCAGTCCGGCCAGCCACGACACCGTCGGCTGGCCGACGTTCGGCTTCTGGCCGCGATACAACTCGCTCACGCACGAGCAGCTCTACTACAAGTGGCTTGAGCGCGCCTGGCGCGGCGGGCTGCGCCTGTTCGTCAACTTGCTCGTCGACAACGCGGCGCTGTGCAAGATCTACCCGTACCGGCAGAACAGTTGCAACGAGATGGACGGGGTGCGCCTGCAGGCAGAGCGCATTCGCGAACTCGAGCGCTACATCGACGCGCAGGAAGGCGGGCCCGGCGAAGGCTGGTTCCGGATCGCGACCGACCCCTTCCAAGCGCGGCGCCTCATCAACGGCGGGAAGCTGGCCGTCGTGTTGGGCATCGAAGTCTCCACGCCGCTCGACTGCGGCCTGGTCCGCGACATTCCGACCTGCGATCAGGCGAAGATCGACCGCGAGATGCAGGCCGTCTACGACCTCGGCGTCCGGCAGATGGAGCTGGTCAACAAGTTCGACAACGCGCTGTCGGGCGTCACCGGCGACGGGGGCTCGACCGGCGTCGTGGTGAACCAAGGCAACATGAGCGAGACCGGCAGCTACTGGCAGATGCAGACCTGCGAAGACGGCCACGAGCACGACAAGCCGCAGATCAACGTCCACGACGACGCCACCAAGAGCGAGTTCACCGGACGCGACTCGGTCTTCGCCGGCGTGCTCAGCCTGGCGGCCTCGAACGGTGTGCCCGCCTACCCGGCCGGTCCGCATTGCAACACGCGAGGCCTGACCGACCTCGGCCGGCACATGCTCGACGCGATGATGAGCCGCGGCATGATCTTCGATCCCGACCACATGAGCGCGAAAGCCCGCAGCGAGGCGATGGACTACATCGAAGCCGCCGGCTATCCGGGCGTGGTCTCCAGCCACAGTTGGGCCGACGACTCGACCTACCGCCGCGTGATCGAGATGGGCGGGGTCGTCACGCCCTACGCCGGCTCGTCAGCCGGGTTCGTCAACGATTGGAACAAGACGAAAGGCTGGGCCGACATCGACACGTTCGGTTTCGCGCTCGGCTATGGCTCTGACGTGAACGGCTTCGGTGCCCAAGGCCCACCGCGCGGAGCAGGCAACCCCAACAAGGTGACCTACCCGTTCACCGGCTTCGGTGGCGTCACCGTGGACAAGCAGCGAAGCGGTGAGCGTGTCTACGACGTCAACACCGACGGCGTCGCACATTACGGTCTGTATCCGGACTGGCTTCAGGATCTGCGCAAGATCGCCGGCGACACGATCCTGGAAGACATGGAGAAGGGACCCGAGGCCTACTTGCAGATGTGGGAGCGTGCCGTGGGCATCGCGCCCAACGCGTGTCGCAACGATGTGGACGACCTGACCGACGCGCAGGTCGCGAACGTGACGGCGGGGATGAACCCGGAGCAGGTGCTTCGGACGCTGGGTCAGCCCGCTTCGCGGCAGACGAATGAGTTTGCGTACTGCATGACCGGCGCGCGCACGGCGCGCGTCGTGTTCGCCGGTGAGGACGTCACCAACGTGATCGTGTCATAGCCGAAGATCTCGGCCATCCTCGCGCGGGTCGCGGCCTCTCTGCTGCGGCGCGTGCTCAGGCCGCTGCGGCTGCTTTTGACGATCAGGGTCGTGGCGCAGGGGACCAACACCAGAGCGGTGACGAGTGCCATCGTCATCACGACTACGAATGCCATGCCGAGCCTCCGATCGATCGCCGAATGCGTCGTGCCGAATTGCGTCGTGGTACAGATCGGTTCTCCGGCGTCGATTCCTCGCCCCCCGTCCGGATGGTTCTTCTAGTCCATTCGGGTCCCGGTCGAATGGCCCGCCCCGCCCGGTCAGCGGGCTTCGGCGTTGAGCTTCGCGCGCGTCTGGGGGCCCAGGTAGCCGGTCGGGCGGATCCCGCGCGACCGCTGGTAGCGGCGCAACGCATCCCGCGTGAGCGGACCGAACGTGCCGGTGACCTTTCCCGCCGGATAGGCGCCGGCGCGATGCAGCCGATGTTGCAGCTCGCGCACGGCGCGACCGGTCGCCCCGATTCCCATGTCGGTCGTGAACCGATATCCGGCCGCCGGCGGCGGCGCGATCGCATACAGGCGGCTTCGAAGATTCATCCGCGACGCGAACGTGCCGCCCGGCACGTCGACGCGGCCTCGCGTGCCGGTGATGCGGACGCTGCGAACGCGCCCGCCCCACGGACCGCCGCCGTCGCGCCCGCGCACCACGACCGACCGAAGCCGCCCGACGCTCGGCCATTCGCGTTCGATGCGGCCGGAATCGAGTCGTACCGACCATCGATGGTGCGGTGAGATCCGGTCGGACGGATCGTCAACGGATCGAAGGTAGGGCCGGCCGCCGTTCGCGGTGCGTCCTCCGCTCGAGGACGAATACTCGGCTAAGACGGTTCTCCCCGCGTGCGTGACCACGAGGCGCGCCGTTCCCAGCACGGCCGCCGTGGTGGAGCCGCGCTCGGCCGTTACCGGCTTCGAGCCCTGGGCGCGGCGCGTCGCAAGCCCGCCGTAGACCTGGCACGCGGTTGTGTCGCAAATGTGATACGAACGGTCGCGCCAGCGTTCCATCACCGCCACGGCGTAGCTTCGCGCCGCCACCGCCTGCGCACGCAACGCATTGGCCGGCCACGTCGAGGGCATCTCGCGCGGAACGACTCCCATCAGATACTCCTCGAGCGGGACATGGTTGATCGCGTCGATACGTGACCCGCGACGGCGCACCTCGATCGTCTGCCGGTACGCGCGCGAGGATCCCGACGAGGACACGATCTCGATCGGCGAGGCGCCGCGCACGAAAACGACGGGCATCTTCCCGTGAGTCATCGCCCTCCACGGGCCCCACGGGGTCGTGCCCTTGTCGACGCGATACCGGCCGCCGGCGTATCGCACCCGCACGAAGCGGCGGCTGCTGTCGTTGAGCCCGATCATTCGGCCGTCTCGCCACCGGATCGTGAACCGCCGGGCGCTGGTCGCGACGACCGCCGGCGAGGATTCAACCAGGACGCGGATTCGTTCTCCCGGCGGGCGGCGGGCGAGCGCGGTGCCGCGATAGTAGTGCGCCAGAATCGCCTGCCACGACGAGCCGGTGGACGCGAGCCCGCGTGCGCCCCACTGGCTGAGTCCGCGGCCGTGGCCGAACCCGCGACCCCAGACGGTGATCGAACTCGCCGCCCCCGACGCATCGGCCGCGGGGGCCGGCAAGAGGGCGAGCGCGACCACGACACCGAGCGTCAGTGCCGCGCCACGTCGGGGAAGGCGGCGCATGGGGGCGCACTATGGCTCAATAGCACCACCAGCACCAGGAGATTTCTGGAAGATCGGCGGGTTTTCCGAGAAACCGCTTGCATGATTGGCCCGATCAGGACGAGTCGGACTCTTGGGCGGCCCGGGATCGGTCAATGTGGTTCGTTCGGGCCATTGCCGCACCAACCATGCTCTGGAAGCATCGACCTGTGGCGAGGGACGTTCCATTCATTCAACTCGAGCGCCGTTCCGCCGAGGACGAGCTTGCCGACCGGGTTCGGCAGCAGAAGGCGATCGCGGATCTCGGGCTTCGAGCGCTGTCGGGCATGCCCGTCGACATGCTGCTCGACGACGCGATCCGCGTCGTTATCGACACCTTGCGCGTTGATTGCGTCGGCATTCTGGAAGCGCTCCCCGAACGCGACCGGCTGCTGTTTCGCGCCGGCCGCGGCTGGCGGGACGGCATCGTGGGATCGTCGGTGCCCTCGGTCCCGGGAAGCGCCGCCGGCTACATCCTCGAGTCGGCCGAACCGGTGGTCGTAGAAGATCTGGCGACCGAAACCCGCTTTGAGCGTCCGCCGATCCTGACGTCCCACGACATCCGGAGCCTCTGCGGCGTAGTGATCCTGGGCTCTAGCGGCCGGTTCGGGATTCTTGGCGCGCATGCACGCGCGCCCGGCGCATTCTCGACCCACGACGCCGCCTTCCTCCAGTCGATCGCCAACCTCGTCGGCGAAGCGATCTCGCGCTCGCGCGCCGAAGACGCGATCCGCGTTTCGTTCGAACGCGAACGCGAAGCCGCCGAACGCCTCCGCTCGCTCAACGACATGAAGAACTCGTTCCTGGAAGCCGTCTCGCACGAGTTGCGCACGCCGCTCGCCGCCGTGCTCGGATTCGCGTTGACACTGCAGGAGCACAAGGATTCGCTCGCCGAGTCCGAGGCGGACATGATCATGGACCGGCTGGTCGTGAACGCCCGCAAGCTCGACCGGCTGCTGCGCGACTTGCTCGACTTGGATCGCCTATATCGGCGCACGATCCGGCCCTCGCGCCGCCCGGTTGACGTGCTCGAGATCATTCGATCGGCCGTCGCCGGGGTCGACCTGGGCGGCCGCCGCCTGCACCCTCCAACCGGCTCGTTCGTCGCCAACGTCGATGGACCGAAGGTCGAGCGCATCGTGGAGAACCTGGCGGTCAACTGCGCGCGGCACACGCCCGAAGGCGCCACGATCTGGGTGCGCCTCGCCGAAGCGCCGGACGGATTCGTGATCGTCGTCGAAGACGACGGGCCCGGCGTTCCCGATCATCTGAAGACGGCGGTGTTCGACGTGTTCCGACGCGGCGACACTTCGACATCGCATGCGCCAGGCACCGGCATCGGCTTGTCGCTCGTGCGTCGCTTCGCCGAGATGCACGAAGGTCGCGCGTGGGTTGAGAATCGTCCGGGCGGGGGCGCGCGTTTCTGCGTGCTGTTGCGCGACGAGGCTACGGCAACCGGGGAAGATGCGAGCGACGCGCCAGCGCGCGGGCACGCCGGCGCCGCACCACTTGCCGCCGGCGGGCCGCGACCGTAAGCGCCGCGACCGCGAACGCCAGCGCCGTCGCCGTCAGCTTCGACGGCCCGGCGGCCGGCGCCGTGGCAGCGGCCGCGCGCAGGTCGGCGGCGGCCGCGCTCGCCGGTGCGGGAAGCGGCTTGACCTCGCCCGCCACCGCGCGAGGGAACGCGTCGAGCATGAGCGCCGCGCTGTCGGCATACCAGCGGCGATCGTTGAGGACGACCGTGACGACGGTCCGGCCGTGTCTCGTCGCCGCGGCGGCAAGGCAGTTCCCCGCCTTCGTCGTGTAGCCGTTCTTGACGCCGAGCGCTCCGTCGAACCGCACGATCCACCCGTTGAGCGTGTGAAGCGTGTACGTGCCGCCGTTCGTCCAGGGGATCACGTGCCTCCTGGTGCCTACCACCGAGGCCGGCCAGGGCTGGCGGACCACCGCGGCCGCGATCAGCGCCATGTCGTGCGCCGTCGAGTACTGGCCCTCGGCGTCGAGTCCGCTCGGCTCGACGATATGCGTGTCGCGCGCGCCCAGCGCAGCCGCTTTCGCATCCATCATCTCCGAGAACGTGGCGACCGACCCGGCGAGGTGGTCGGCGAACGCGACCGCCGCTCCGTTGGATGATTCCATCATCATCGCGTGAAGCAGTTGATCGGCCGTGTAGATCGCTCCTTCCGGCCAGCGGATGTTGTCGGGCTTGGTCGATGCGGCGCGGTGCGAGATCATGACTTGCTCGTCGGGTGCGAGATGCTCGGCGACGATCAGCGCGACCAGCATCTTGGCAAGGCTGGCGGGCGCCATGCGAACGTCGGCGTTGACTTGCCGCACGAATCGTTGTCCGACCACGTCGTAGGACGCCGCGGCCGCCGCCGACAACGGCGGGAGCGACGATGAAGATGCCGCCGCCGGCGAAGCGGCGGCCGCACCGATGAGCGCGGCGACGAGCGCCGCGGCGAGCGCGCGGGGCATCGCCCCGATGCTAGCCGCGGCGGGCGCCCATTCCCCGGAAGAAGGGAACGATGCGAAGGCCCCGGGACGATGCCCGGGGCCCCCTGGTGGTGTCGGTGCTTCTACAAGCCCAGCGGCGGGTCGCCCACGAGTCCGCCATGCTCGGTCGGGGTCAGCGGAACGCCTTCGCATCCGAGGCCGTCGAGCACGAACTTGTAGGTGCCGCCGTCCAATCCGATGTTGACGGTGTCGGTCGTGACGGCTTCCTCGCACGACAGCGGATCCCACGTGTTGGTGTGGATCGGCGCGTCGACGCCATCCTTGTAGACGGTCAGGCGCATCGCCTGCAGGCACTTGTGCTCGATCTTGACCTCGATCTGGCCGGTCGTGGAGAGCATGACCGACGGCACGGCCGCTGCCGGCGCGGTGTAGGCGATGCCGCCAAGGTGCGTGTTCGCCGACAATTGCCCGCCTTCGGGCTGAACGAACTTGGCGAAGGTCGTTCCGCGACCGCATTCGACGGCCGACGCGGCGGACGGGACGAGCAGTCCGGCGCCCAGAGCGGCGACGGCGATCATGGGTGCGGCGATGCGGCGAAGCGACATGAGATTCCTCCTCGATCCGGTGACGATCCGATAGGTTCGAGTGTGCGCCGGAGCCCCCACTCCGGTCTGCGCAAAACGACACACTCCGAGTCGGTCGTTGGGCGCAGGGTTCGCCGCGGCGGGGGATATCTCCTGCGAAGGCGGAAGAACCTTCCGTGGTGAGCCGGTCGTTTACGCCCGGGCGCGAATGCTTTCGAGAATCTGCCGGAACACGCGGGTCCCGCCGATCTCGTTGTGCTCATCGCCGAAGCGGAAGTAGTAGGCGTGGCCACCGACCCTGGCCGAGCCGCCCTCGTCCCAGAGCGCGTAGATCGTCTGGGCGCCGTCGCCGAGCGAGCACATCGGTTCGCTCGGAACGCAGCGCTCCTGACGGGTCACGACGAAGCGTTCGTGGTCTTCCACGCGATAGCGCCAGACTTCGTCGGCGTCGAACTCGCTTCCGGCCGGATCGATGTTGACCACAAAATACCGGCCGGCCTCGTCGGTGTAGCGGAACGAGCGTTTCGCGTCGTCGTCGAAGGCGCCGATCTCTCCGCCCGACCAGCCGTCCGGAAGCTCGAGTGTGAAGGGCGCCGCGGTCGCGGCCATCGGAGTTGTGGCGGGGTCGGTCACGGCGGGACCGGCAACTGCCTCGGCGGGCCGGCGGGTTTCGGCGCGGTCGCTTCGCGAACCCGCGGAGCGTGGCGCGATCACGACCTCGATGCCGTCTCGAGCGCTCGGGACGATGTCCGACCCCCCGGCGGCGTTCGTCGATGCGTGGCGGATCGCGATCGGGGTGCCGGCCGTCAGCAGTGCCGCGATCGCAACGGCCAGCGCCGAAACGACACTCGTGGGAACGGCGACCGGACGCATGACTTTCAATCCTGCCCCAGATCGCCGGCATCCGAACATGTCCGATCGGGCAGACTTTCCCCGCGATCTGAAGGGCGGGAGCTACCGGGTGCTTTCGGGCGCAAACAAGCGCTTGGCAAGCGACCGGGCGGTCGCGGCCAGCGCCGCTCCGATGGTGGTGCGAGCGATGGCCGAGGCGAGATCCGCCGCGATGTCGCGCCCGGTGCCTTCGCCGATCGCGAGTCGCGTCAGCGCGTGCGCGACCAGAGGCAACGCCTGGGCGGCGATGAACAGCCCGGCGACGGTGAATGCAATCGCCGCGATGTCCGCGGCGCGGGCCGGCGAGTCTTCTTCGCCCGCGCCGCCGCTCGCGCTGCCGGCCAGACGATCGGCGACGGCCGGCGCGGCGACCCAAAGAAGCAGCGCCAGTCCGAGCGCGACGCCGGCCGGCAGGGCCGATTCGGCGACGACGCCGGCCGGGCGACCTTCGATGAGCGCGTGAATCAACTCGCCGGAAAAGATGATCGACGTGAAGGCGATATAGATCGCGAGGACGCGCGAGGCGATCATGCCCGCCGTTCGGGTGCGCATGGCGCGTTAGCGTACCCGGATCCTGCTAGGAGGGTGCTGAAAAAGTGAGTGTCTGCATGCAAGCCCGCCCGATGTTAACTCTCCGGCATGGGCTGATTGAAGTCCGACCAAGCACAGGTCGGTCTTTTTCAGCACCCTCCTAGAGCGCGACGGGAAGGTCGCGCCGGCGGATCCGCTCGATCAGTCGCGCGGCTGCGAAGCCCGGCGCTGCTTCCTCGGCGAGATGCCACAGACGTTCCAAGTCTTCGTCTCCGAAGCGCGAACGGCCGGCGAGCAGAATGCCGGCGCATCGCCCGTCCACGTCCAGCGGCGCGAGCATCAGTGCCTCGGTGGTTGTGCCGCCGATGCCTGCGACGAGCCCCCGAACCAGATCGACCGGCGCGACCAGAACCGCTTCCAAGCGGCCGGCGACGTCGCCGAACAACGGCTGCTCGCGCGGAACCACAATCGACTGCTCGACGGGGGACAAGCCGTGCGCCGCGGCGATGCGATACCCGTCGGGGTCGGCGGAGTACAGCGCCGCCGTCTCGGAGCCGAGCAGCTCGACGGCTTCGCGCACCAGCGCGCGCGCCATCGCATGCGGGTCCGACAGGGACGGGATCTCTTCGAGCAGCGCCTCCAGTTCGCGCGCGCCTTCCAGCGCCGAGCGGACGCGGCGCATGATCGATGCGCGCGGCGAGCCGGCCACCGGGATCGCACGCCGGCGGCGACGCAGGCGATGGAGCCCGCTTCGTTCGCCGCCGCGGTCGGCGAGCCAGTCGCCGCTGCGGGGAGCGGCGGCGGCATGACGCACGATGCGCGCGGCGGTGGCTTCTTGCTCGGGCGCGGCGCCGGCCGGAAGCGGCCGCGCTCGCGGTTCGGGCGCGGGGGCGTCGCCGATCTCGTGCAGCGCGTCCAGCGCCCACGACACCGGATCCCTGGACGGTGTTGCGGCGGCGGGCGGCACGGCGGCCGCGGCCTCCTCCAATTGCCGAAGCAATTCTTCGACCGTCTCGTGATCGGGAAACGCCGCCGGTACCTCGTCCGGTACCTCGTCCGGCTGCGGTTCCGGCTCCGGTTCCGGCTGTGGTTCCGGCTCCGGCTGCGCCGCTGTGGCGACCGGGGGAGGCAGGTCAATGAAGGGTTCGGCGGCCTCCGGCTCGGGCTCCGGCTGAGACTCCGGGACTGACGGGCGCTGCACGGCACGCACCATCGCCTCGGTCAGGTCGCCGAGCGAGAACGGGCGCACGAGCACAGGGACGGCTCCGTCGTCGCCGGGAACGACGTCGCCGACGATCAGGCACGGGATGCCGACGCGCAGCCGGTGCAGCGCTTCGACCGCGCTGCGGCCGCGATCGGTCGTGCCCAGCGCGACGAGCGCAAGATCCGACCGGCACGCCTCGGCGAGCGCCCCTTCCGGATCGCGGGCGGCGACGATTTCGAACCGCTCGTCGAGCGAGGCAAGAGCCACCTCGAGCGAGGCATCTGTGGTGAACGCGAGGATCCTCATGCTAGTTGCTCAGCATGCTCCGGTAGATCTGGATGCCGGCCGGCCCCAGAATGACCACGAACAGCGACGGGAACACGCACCCCAACAGCGGCATCAGGATCTTCACCGGAATCTTCTGTGCGCGTTCCTCCGCGCGCTGCCGCCGCTTCAAACGCATCTCCCGGGCCTGCACGTGCAGCACCTGCCCGATGGCGATGCCGAACGAGTCGGCCTGCACCATCGCCAGCACGAACGATTGCAATTCGGGAACCGACGTCCGGTCGGCGAGCGAACGCAGCGCCTGGGCGCGCGGCTTTCCGATCTGCATCTCTTGAAGCACGCGATGCAATTCCTCGCCCAAAGGTCCGCGCGCCTGTCCGGCGACGCGTTTGACGGCCGCGTCGAATCCCAGTCCGGCCTCGACGGTGATCGAGAGCAGATCCATCGCATCCGGCAGCGCCCGCTGAATCGCGGCCTGCCGCGTGCCGGCCCGCGACCGCAGCGCCCACTCGGGCGCGTAGTAGCCGAGGATTGCGAAGACCACGCCGCCGACGATGCCGCGGACCGGCGCCATCCCGAGCAGCGGCCCGCCGAGCGACGGCACCAGAAAGCCGCCGGCCGCGGCGACCAGCTTTGTCGCCAGAATCCGTTCGGCGTCCCACGCGACCGGGCTGCCCGCGTAGACGAGATCGTGTGCCAGGCGCTCGACCACGCCGGCCGGCGTGAACTTCTTCGCGAAGCGGCCGACGAATCGCAGCAGCGGCCAGGCCACGCGGCCGGCGAACGGCTTGGCCAGCTCCTTGCGGCGAAGATCGGTCGCTTTCAAGTCGATGTTCTTCAGGCGCCGCATGTTTCGGTTGACGCGGGCGCGTTCGACCACGACTCCTTCAATCGTGACGAATGCGAGCGCGCAGCCGGCGAAGAAGACGGCGGCGGCGACGGTTGTTCCGATGATCATCGCGTCGTCACTCCTTTACACGTCGATCCGGATGATCTTGCGCATCCAGGCCGCGCCGATGCCCATCAACACGAGCGATCCGGCGATCATGATCTGGCCGACGCGCTCGCCGGTCAGTTGCTCCAAGAACTCGGGATTGACCATCGCGACGTAGCCGGCGATCGCGAACGGCAAGCCGATCAGGATGTATGCCGACAGGCGTCCTTCGGCGGACAGAACCTTGACCTGGCGCCGCACGGCTTCGCGGTCGCGCAGCGTGGTCGCGACGGTCGAGAGCAGCTCGGCGAGATTTCCGCCGACTTGCCGTTGGATCGAGATCGCCATGACGACCCAGGCGAAGTCCTCGCTGCCGATGCGCTCGGCCATCTGGTGCAGCGAATCCTCCAGCGGCATGCCCAGGCGCGTCTCGGCGAGCACGCGCGAAAATTCCGTCGATGTCGGCGCCGGCGTTTCCTTCACAAGCGTATCGACGGCCTGCACCAGCCCGTAGCCGGCTTTCAGCGAACCCGACAGAAGCTGCAGCGTGTCGGGAAGCTGTCCGAGGAACTTGTTCGTGCGCTTGGCGACGGCCCGGTCGAGCGCCGTCTTGGGGACGAGGTAGGCGACGACCGCGACGATCGGACCGGCGAGCGGTTTGCCGAGCAGGATCGCCAGCGCCACCCCGGCGCCGGCGCCGGCCGCAAGGCGAATGGCGAGCATCTCCGCGGGCCGCAGCGGCCAGCCGGCGCGCTCCAACTGGGCGGCCAGCGCCTTGTCCTTCTTGGGGCTGCGCGGCAGCTTGTCCACCAGATCCACCGCGCGACGCGCGACCGGCGATTCGGCAAGCACGCCTTTCGTGCGCGTGCGCTTCCCGCCGGAGCCGATGGAATACAGCTTGATCCGTCGCTCGATGCGTTTGACGGCGCCGCGGTCGCGCCGGCCGGTCAGGATGATCCCGAAGATGATCGCCAGCGCGGCGAACGACACGAGCGATGCCTGCAGCAGCGGCGTCATGCCCACGCCTCCTCTCGCGCGAACGGCTCGGGCTCGAACATGTCGGCCGGAAGCGGCACGCCGACGTCTTTGAGATGCTCGGCGAACTTCGGGCGGATGCCGGTCGGCTTGATGTGTCCGCGGAACTTGCCGGCATCGTCCAGGCCCATCCCGAAGTCGAACAGGAACAGGTCTTGCAGCGTGATCACGTCGCCTTCCATGCCGACGACTTCGGTGACGTGTGTGATGCGGCGCGTCCCGTCCTTGAGGCGCGACTGGTGCACGATCAGTTGAACCGCCGAAGCGATCTGCTCGCGGATCGCGCGAACCGGCAGATCCATGCCGGCCATCAGGCACATCGTCTCCAGCCTGGACAATGCGTCCCGGGGCGTGTTGGCGTGCGCGGTCGAGATCGAGCCGTCATGACCGGTGTTCATAGCCTGGAGCATGTCAAGCGCTTCGCCGCCGCGAACCTCGCCGACCACGATCCGGTCGGGCCGCATGCGGAGCGAGTTGCGGACCAGGTCGCGGATCGAGACCTGCCCGCGTCCTTCGATGTTCGGCGGTCGCGACTCGGCGCGAACCACGTGCGGCTGGTTCAGCCGAAGCTCGGCCGAGTCCTCGATCGTGATGATCCGTTCGTTTTCCGGGATGAACGACGAGACCACGTTGAGCGTGCTCGTCTTCCCGGCCCCGGTCCCGCCGGAGATGATGATGTTGATCTTGCCGCGAACGCTCGCCTCCAGGAACGACGACAGCTTCGCGCTCATGGTTCCGAACGCCACCAGATCCTGCGCCTTGAACGGCTCGCGGCTGAACTTTCGAATCGTAAGCACCGGCCCGTCGAGCATGATCGGCGGGATCGCCGCGTTGACGCGGCTGCCGTCGGGCAGGCGTGCGTCCACGTACGGCGAGGCCTCATCGATGCGCCGGCCGACGCGACCGACGATCTTGTCGATCGTGTGCCGGAGATGCGCCTCATCGAGAAACTGGGCCGGCGTGCGCACGATCTTGCCTTCGCGCTCGATGTAGACGGTGTAGGGACCGTTGACCATGACCTCGGTCACGGTCGGATCCTGAAGGTAGGGCTCGATCGGACCGTGGCCGAGGATGTCGTCGGCGATCTCGCGGGACAGGCGCTGCCGGTCGGCGCCCGACAGCGGCGTCTCGGTGCCGGCGAGCACGTCGCCGAGTTGTTCCCGGACGTGCGCCTCGAGCTGCTCGGCCGTCATCGTCTTGTCGTAGAGCTTCGGTCCGAGCGCCGCGACGAGCGCCTGATGGATGCCGCGTTTGAGTTCGGCGAACGGATCGGCGATGCGAAGCTCGGCGACGGAGCCGCCGTTGCCGGCCGGCGCCACGTCGCGCGCCTTCGAGAGTCGTTCGTACAGGCTCATGACACCTTCCTCTTCAAACGGAACCGGCCGCCTTTGGCGTCGGGCTCGTGGACGGGCGCGCCGCGGCCGACCGATTCGGCCAGCTCGCGGAGTGCGACCGTAACGCCCGAACGCGGATCAGCCAGCGCAAGCGGCGTGCCTTGGTTGATGGACAGCGGAACTTCCCGCGACGACGGGATCTGGGTCGTGACGCGCGCGCCGAGCATCCGTTCGACCTCTTGCACGCGCAGCCCCACCTGCGCGTCGGCGCGGTTGAGCAGCAGTCGAATGCGTTCCTTGCCGACGCCCAGCATCTCGAGCGTCTGCAATGCCAGCTTCGTGTTCTTGATGCTGGGAACGTCGAGGCTGGTCATGAAGATGCACTCGTCGGATTCGTCGAGCGCGGCAAGCACGTGTTCGGTGAACAGCGCCGGCGTGTCGATCACGACGATGTCGAACGACTGGCGAAGCAGCCGCAGGATTCGCTGCGTCGCCGACGGCTGGATCGTCTCGGCCAGGCCGGGCTCGAGCGGCGCGGCCAGCAGGTGCAGCCCGGACTTGTGCGGCGTCATGTACCCGGGGAGCGATTCCACATCGAGCCGCTCGACGTTGGCCGCAGCCTCGGACATCGTCCGGCCGGGGAACAGTTGCATCATGATCGCCTGATCCCCGAACTGCAGGTCCAGATCGACCAGCGCGACGCGAGTGTGACGCTGCGCCAGCAGGACCGCCAGGTTCGCGGCGATGAATGACTTGCCGACGCCGCCCTTGGCGGAGAACACGGTGACGACGCGGCACGGAGCGGACGGCTCGCGATCGTCGTGCGGAATGCCGCGGTCCCGCACGCCGTGCGAGACCTGCTCGGCCCGCTCGATCGCATCTTGCAGCTGGGCGCCGGTGAACGACGAGCCGAGCACGTCGCGAACGCCCGCGCGCAACGCCGCTTGCAGCAGGTCGCTCGTGAGCGCGTCGGTGATCAGCACGACGCTCACCTCCGGTGCGCCGGCGCGCAGCCGTTCGGCGATGGTGAGCGCGTCGGGTGCGCCAACCGACGGGCCCAGGATCAGAACGTCCGGCAGGTCCGGCTCGCCCGACGTCAACCGCTCGACGTCGGACAAGCCCAGGACCTGCAGCGGCTCCGTCCGTGATCCCAGCTCGTTTGAGATGCGGGCTTGGAAGTTGGGATCGGCCTCGATCAACGCGATCATCGAAATCACCCGAACACGTTTCCGGCCGTCCGGCCCGGCGTGCCGGTTGCTTTCGTGCCCGGCGGAAGCAGCGTGAAGTACACCTGGCCTTCCAGCACCGCGAATGCGAGCTGCTCGGCCTGGAACGGCGAGACCGCGAGCGTGAGCAGCATCCGATCGGTCGGAACCGGTTCGGCGCTCTCGCGCGCGGCTTCCCGGGATCCCGACGCCGGCGCGGCGGCGCTCGTCCGCGAGCCGACGGCGAGCACCTCGACGTCCTGCAACAGGAAGCGCACGACCGGATCGGTGTTCTCGGGCGAGACCTTCGCGATCACCGACACGCGATCGTGAGGTTGCACGAATCCGCCGACGCCCGGCGGGGCGGCCACCTCGACGCTCATCGCATGAAGACCCGGCGGAATCTGCAGCAACCGCGCGGCCTGCTCGGGCGAGGTAAAGCGCGTGCGAAGGATCTGCTCGCCTTTCTGGATCGTGACCGAGGCGACGGTGCCGCGAAGCTGCGGCAGCTCGGTGACCGCGCCTTCGGCGACGAGCCGCTTGGGGACGCCGGTCTTGACGAGCAGCTTGTTGCCGTCGGCCTGCTCGGCCGTCGTGCCGGCGGGGATCACGTCGCCGGCGATGTAGATCTGCAGGGTGGCGTTGCCGTCGACCGCGCGTCGCTCGATGGAGCGAACGTAGGAGACCCACGCACCCGTCGCCAGCGCGGCCAGCAGCAGCGCGACGACGAGGCTCACTCCTCGCCGGGACATCGTTCCGATACTCATTGGTCACTCCTCCCGTGAATCTGTTCGGTCGTTGTTACACGTCGCAGGATTGATCGATGTTCGTTCCGTAGCCGCCGCCGCACAGCGACACGCCGTGCACCGTCTCGCGGCCGCCGCTTGGGTTCTGTCCGATCGAGCCGACCCACCATTCGTCCACGAACTCCAGATCGACGAATGAGTTGTCGAGCAATTGCCCGGTGATCCGATCCCAGCCGTACACGCGCACGAGCAGGAACGCGACGTGGCAGTAGCGGGCGTTGGTGCCGGATCCCGTCCACGGCGGCGGCGCCTGGCAGCTCGCCGGGTCCCGGTCGTCCACGACCTTGTCGTAGACGATGATCGGGAACGTGATCCGGTTGTCGCGCAGGTACTCGAGCGAATCGAGCAGCGAGCCGCCGGTGCTGCCGGTCTGCGGCGCGCAGCCGTCCTGTGCACCGGCCTGCTCCGGATCGCAGTCCTTGACGCTGCCGGTCGCCTCATCGCCGAGCGATACGACGCCTTGGTAGCCGTTGTAGAACCATTCGCGCAGCGCCGTGACGCCGTTGGGCGGGCTCTCCCCGTTGAAGTCGAGCCAGTCCCAGTTGCCGGCCGCGTCGCCGCATCCCGACGCGCCGCGTTGCACGTAGATTCGATGCACGACGGCGTTCGGATACGACGGGTGGCCCGTTCCCGGCGCGCCCCATCCGGTGTCGTCGCCGCGCAGGTACCGGCTCCATTCCTGAAAGTGCTCGCTCTTGTCGCAGATGCCGATGGGCCGCATTCCGGTCGCGGCCGACAGCGGTCCCCATTGCGCGATCGAAGACGACGCAACCGGCACCGATCCGATGCCGAAGATTCCGGCGAAGCTGAGCTGCGCGGTCAAGCGACCGTCCACGCGGACGCGGCCCGACTCGGCCGCACAATCCCCGCCGGTGGGTGTGACCGTGAAACCGTCCAGCGTGGACTGCGCGTCGTTCGCCGCGACAATGCCGGACGCTTCGCTGCGGGCGTCGGTGATCGCGGTCGCGTCGCACGCGCGCGCGCCTTGCGCATCCAGATACCGGGCGGCGGCAAGCGCGGCCGCGTCGGTGTCGGTGATCAGGTTGCGGCGCGTGCGCCAGACGCTGCCCGAGTCGATGGACAGGACCGCCGCGCCCAGGACGGCCGTCAGCGACACGGCGACGATAACCGCGGTCGCGCCTCTCTCGTCGCGCCGGATCATGGGGTTCCCCGTTCGCATCGAAACACGCCGAGCGCCGTGTAGCGGATCTGCCGCTTGCCCCACAAGGGAATCGCGATCGCATACGCGCTGTTTTCGGGCACGATCGCCTGCACCGTCACGGTGCCGCCGACGCCGGCGATCTGGCACGGCCGCTGGGTTCCGCTCGTCGCCGGCGTGGTCACGATCCCCACGTCGGCCGGCGTGAACATCGACTGGGCTTCCCGGACCCGCGCGAGGATCTGCGTGTAGGTCGAGCCGATGGACGCGGATCGCGCGCCTTCGCGCGCGGCGGCTTCCAGGCCTTGTGCGCGGTTGTATGCGATGCCGAACTGCACCACGCCGAACAGCAGCATGAACAGCACGGTCATGACGATCGCGAACTCGACGGCGCTGGCGCCCCGCTGGTCACGTCCGCGCGATCCTCTCGTGAGTGGGAGCCTCAGCATTGCGTCACCTGCGAAGCCATCGAGCTGCCCGTGCATTCGTAGAGATCGCTTGAGTTCGAGCCCAGCACGAGGACGGCCAGGAGCACGACGGCGGCGATCAGCGCGGCCAGAAGGCTGTATTCGACGGCGGTGGCGCCGCGCTGGTCGCGCCGGCGGATGGAGCGGGCAATGCGCATGACCTCTCCTCCCAGAGGGGTGGTGCAAGACGCTTCTCGGCCCGGACGCCCGGGACGGGAGTGACCCGTCCCGGGCGACCTGCGGCCGTGGGTGGGTGGTGCCTACGGGCAGTTGTCCGCGCGCGCGGCGACCGAGTCGGCCGTGCACTGGAACGTGTCCTTGGTGTTGTTGCCCAGCAGCGCGACGGCCGCGATGATGACGGCGGCGATCAGCGCCACCATGAGGCCGTACTCCACTGCGGTTGCACCTCGCTCGCTGCGCAGGTTCATGCGCGCGACGCAGTACTTCGCGAAGGTGCGAGTGAAACCGACGAGACCCGACATGCGATACCTCCTCCTCCCGCTCCCGGCGTCTCCCCTCCGGAGGGCCGCGGATGCGTTCGTTTCCCGTTTGATTGATCGGCGGGAGGATGCAGGGGGATCAGAGACGCGTGACGCGATGTGGGATGCCGCTTCGATCTAGCGGCCTGAGTCGAATGACCTAATCGTTATAGCGAGCGGGCGACGAAGCCGCGGCGGTATGCCTCGGCGACGGCTTGGGCGGCGCTTTGAACGCCCAGCTTCGCGTAGACGTTGGCCAGATGGTTGCGAACCGTCCGCAACGAGAGCGTCAGCGTCTTTGCGATCTGAGCCGGCCGCGCGCCTTCGGCAAGCATACGGACGATTTCCAGCTCTCGATCGGTCAGCTCGACGGTGGTCGAGCGTGGCTGGGAGCGATGAATCACGCTTCGCGCGACGGTGGGACTCAGAAATGATGCGCCGGCCGCGATCGCGCGAAGCGCCATCAGCAGTTCGTCGGTCGAGGCGGACTTGAGCACATAGCCGTCGGCGCCGAGCGCGACGGCGCTCGCGATCGTCGCCTCGTCTTCGTGCATCGTCAAGAACATGATTCGCATTGCCGGATGCGCGGCCTTGAGCGCCTGCGCGATCTCGATCCCGCTTCGGCCGGGCAGGCCGACGTCCAGCACGACCATGTCGGGACGATGCAGCGCGACGGCGGCAAGGCCGGCCTCGGCCGAGCCTGCTTCGGCGACGACGGTGAAGCCACCGGCCGCGCCGACGATCAATCCGACGCTTTGACGCACCAGCGTATGGTCGTCGATCAGGACGACGCGGACGGTTCCGGCCTCGACCCCGGCCCCGACCCCGGCCCCGACCCCGGCCTCGATCGCAGTGCTCATGCGGTCCTCGACATGCGCGTCGCGGGGGCGAGGACCTCGACGCGTGTTCCGCCGCCCTCACGGACGCCGATCGCGATCGTCGCGCCGATGGCGTGCGCGCGTTCGCGCATCGTGTCCAAGCCCAGGCCGCCGTCACGAGCGGCGCCGGGCGCGAGGCCGCACCCGTCGTCGTCGATCGTCATGCGGGTCGCGCCGTCCGGATCAGGCGCGAGCCGCACGTGCACGGCCGTCCCCCCCGAGTGTCGCACGGCGTTGGAGATGGCCTCCTGGGCGATGCGAAGCAGTTGTCCTTCGACGAGTGCGCCTGCCCGTGTCGGCTCCGGCGCGTCCAGCGTGATCGAAGGGCCCAAGGATCCTTGCACGGCATGAACGTGCTCGCGGAGCGCGTCCGGCAGGCCGCCGGGCGGCATCGGGGCGGCAAGGTCGCTGATGAGCGCGCGAACGTCGGTGAGGGTGCGGTCGGCGACGCGCGCAAGGCGTGCCAGCCGCTCCGGGTCGCTTACGCGCCCGAGGTCGGGGTGGGCGAGCATGTCCAGTTCGAGCCGAAGATGAGCGAGCGTTTGCGCGACACCGTCGTGCAGGTCGGCCGCGAGCCGGCGTCGCTCACCGGACGCATCGGGACGCGCGCGAAGCGCATGGACCAGGCCGGCCGTCGTTCCCGTCAAGGGAAACAGCACCGCCCACGTCGCCGCGTGGTTGAGCGCTTGGAATCCGGCGCCGGTCTCTCCGGCCAGGTGGGGCAGCGACGCCGTGACCACCAGCGCGCCGCAGATCGCGCCGGCGACGATGCCGCCTTGAAGCCCGCAAACGGCAGCGATCGCGACGCCGATCGGGATCAGCGGCGAGGCGGTCGCGCCGGTCGCTGCGATGGCGAGCGAGGCTGCGCCGGCCGCGGCGAGCCGCAATCCGACGGCCGCGTGGCGTGAAACGGTGCGTGCGCGCGTGTCGGCCGCCCTCTGGGATGGCGCGTACGCGCGGGAAACGATCTGGTTCGGCATCAATGCGCTCCCGACCTTCGTCCTCGTTCCCCCCGCTGTAGTGTCGGCAGGACCGCACGTTTCCATAACTTTCGCGTATGCCGCTCCAAGGAGCGAACCCGGGCGAAATGACGGCGGGGCGTGACTCTTTTTTCCTAGCCTGCTAAGCAAAACGACGCAGAGGCCGCGGGTCGCGATACCATCGCCGCCGTCATGGGGAGCCCGTTGTACGCCGATCCGGACGGACCGCTTCGCCTTGCGGTGATCGCCGACTCGACCGCGTTCACCGGTCCGGCCGGACCGCTGCTCCCCGACGATCCGGCCCTGTACCCGAACGTCGCGGCGCGCGCGATCGAGGATGCGATCGGCCGCCGCGTGATCGTTGGGGTCGTGGCTCATCCGGGAACCGGGGTGCGGGGCACGCACTATGACGTCACCAAGAACCGCCACATCATGTTCGAGGTTCTGATGCGCGCCGACGGGGTTGTGCTCGGGCTCGGATCCTTCGACCACGCGCCGGTCGGTGTGCCGCCGCCGCTCGAGGCGATGATTCCCTTTGTGCGTCCGGCGGCACTCCGCCGCCGGTATCGGGCGCTCCTTCGCGCGGTCCACCCGGCGGGCGTCCGGCTGACCCGCGGCCGCTTCGCGCGCGTCCCGGCAGGGGAGTTCGAGCGCCTGTTCGATCGGATCCTTCACGAGGTCCGCGCGCTGACATGGGGCGCGCCGGGCGTCGTCGTGGGACCGACCAGCCACCGCAGCGGGTATTACGGACACCTGCATCCGCAGCACACCGCGCGGACCGCGATGCAACGCACCATCGCCGCACGCCACGGTTTTCCGTTCGTGGAATCGTGGCCGCTGGTCGAGCCGTGGGTCGAAAAGCTCAACGCGGACGGCATCCATTGGCCGTTCGAGACGCACGAGGAGATCGGCCGCGCCGTCGCGGCGGCGCTCGTGCCGCAGATCCGAGGCGAGATCGCGCCGCCGGGTATTCCCCACTACGAGGGGTTCGACGAGGCGTTTGCCCGTGCCGCGCAGCGCGACTATCGTCGCGAGCCGTGACTGAGTCCGAGGCCGACGTCGTCGATCTGCTCCAAGGGCTGATCCGCAACGCGTGCGTCAACGACGGCGCCATCACCTCCGGCGGCGAGGCGCGCAACATCGATCTGCTCGAGTCGGTGATCGCGGGCGACGGCATCGACATCGAACGCTTCGAGCCGTTCCCGGGCCGCGCGAATCTGGTTGCTCGCCTGAGCGGCTCGGATCCGAAGGCACCGTCGCTCGCGCTGATGGCGCACGCCGACGTGGTGCCGGTCAGTGAAGACCGGTGGCGCCGCGACCCGTTCGGAGGCGAGCTGATCGACGGCGAGGTGTGGGGCAGGGGAGCGGTCGACATGCTCAACCTGACCTCGTCGATGGCGATCGCGTTCAAACGTCTCGCGCGGCAGGGTTTCCGGCCGCGCGGCGATCTGCTCTACATCGCGGTCGCCGACGAGGAGACCGGCGGCGAGGCCGGCGCGAAGTGGCTCGTCGAGCACGAGCCCGACGCGATCCGAACCGACTATCTGCTCACCGAATTCGGGGGCATGCGCGTGCCGACCGCGCCGCCCGACCGGCCCACTTTTCCCGTCGCCGTGGCCGAGAAGGGCGCGAACTGGGTCAAGATCCGCTTTCGCGGCACGCCCGGCCATGCGAGCCTGCCGCTCGGCACCGACAACGCGCTCGTGAAAGCCTCGACGGCCGTGCAGCGGCTGGCCGAGTTCAGCCCGCGCGCCCGAACCGGCGGCGTGTGGGGCTCGTTCGTCGACGGCCTTGGTCTGCCGGACGACGTGGCCGCGGCGCTGAAGGATCCGGACGCCGTCGAGCAGATGACGACGCTGATCCCCGATCCCGCGCTGCAGCGGCTCCTCAACGCCTGCACCCACACCACGATCGCCCCGACGATGCTCCACGCGGGCGTCAAGACCAACGTGATTCCGGATTTCGCCGAGATCGAGGCCGACGTGCGCGTGCTGCCGGGCGAAGGACCCGAGGACATCGACCGGATCGTGCGCGAGGCGCTGGGGGATCTGGCCGGCGACGCCGAGGTCGAGATCACCATCTCGGGCCGCGCGACGTCCTCGCCGGAGCAGACGCCGCTCTGGGAGTCGCTGCGCGCGGCGACCGCGCGGATGGTGCCGGGCGCCCGGACGATCCCGATGCTGCTCGCCGGCGCGACCGACTCGCGGTTCTTTCGCACGCTCGACACCGTCTGCTACGGCTTCGGCCTGTATTCGAACCGGTTGTCGTTCGCCGAGTTCGGCGCGATGTTCCACGGCGACGACGAGCGCATCGACGTCGAGTCGCTCGCGATGACGACCGACCTATGGGAAGCGGTCGCCACCGACCTGCTCGGTTAAGCGGTTGCGCGCCGGCCGCGGCGACGACGATGCACCGCATAGGCGCCGAGCCCGGCGGCCAGCGCCGCGGCCGCGATCCCGGCGACGCCGATCCCGATTCCGTCGCACGGCGACCCGGGCAGGTGATCGATCCCGGCGGCGCCGCAGTCGCGAACGCGCAGCAGTCCCCACATTCCCGCCTCCAGATACGGGATGCGGTGGTTGACCCAAAGATAATCGGCAGGCGCGCCGGCCCGGAACCTCGCCACCATCGCGTCCAAGCCGCCGACCGCCGCCGAAGACACCAGAGCGCTCCCGCGCATCCCCGGCTCGATAGGCCAGCGGTGGCCTTCGACGGAGAAGACCTGCACCTGCTCGCCCGACGGGACCAGGACCGCGATGCGGATCGCATCGCCGGCCTCCGCACGGATCAGCGGAGTCGCCGGATCGCCGTGCGTGGCGGGATCGTAGGCGCGCGCGGTCTTTGAGTCGGTGGCGCGTCGTTCGCGCAGCGGCTCGGTTCGGCCGTTGACCGCAACCGCGCCCCCGACCGCCGTGGAGTACGGCATCCGGTGGGTTCCCAAGCCGGCGTCGTCATCGATCCACAGCAGCACCGCGTCCCGCCACGCCGTGCGGCCGGGTACGACCGCGTCCGTCAGCCACCCTGACGATGTCTCGGCGCCGGTCCGAGGATCGCGATAGACGGTCCCGGGGGGACCGACGACCACGGCGCCGTGCAAGCCGCGCCGCGAGCCGCCCGCGAGATCGGCGCCGTCGCGCAGCATGGCGACCGTCTCGCCGATCTCCGGTGATGCGAAGAACGTGTAGGTGCGCGAGGTCCCGGGCGCGGCCGCCTGCACGGGCTCGCTCCCCGCGGCCACCCCGGCCGAGGACGATGGGTCGTAGGCGAGCAAATCGGCATGCAGCGACACGGGCGCGCCGGTCGCGTTGGCCAGCGAGACCTCGATGCAGTCGCCGACCGATGCGCGAAGCACGAACGGCTCCGGAAGGCCGCCGGCTTCGACGGCGCTGCGCGCGCTTTCGGCGACGAATGCCGCGGCCTCGCCTCCCAGGGATGGGATCGTCGCGGGAACCGCGGCCGCACGGAACCGCCGCGTCGGCGCGCCGGGGGGACACACGCTCGTCGCCGGCGTCGCCGGTTCGCGTCCGGGGAGCGCGCGGATCGACTCGTCGCTCGGGTCGAGCACGCGAAGCAGACCCCACGATCCTTCGCGAATCTTGAACGCGCGGCCGTTGGTATACAGATAGTCGCCCGGCATGCGTTGCGGGCCGCCGGCGGCCGGCAACACGAGGTCCATTCGCTCCGAGATCCCGATTCGCGCCGTCGAAACCGGTCGCGACGAGCGGCTCCACGGCTCGAGCCGGAACCAGTGGCCGTCCACGTGGATCGTGTGGATGTCGTTGGTGCCGGCCACGAGCGTGCGTACCACGACGGGATCGCCCAGGTGCGCCCGGATCAGCGGCGTCTCGGGATCGCCGCGGGTGCTGGCGAATGCGCGGGGCGGGGGATCGCGGCCGCGAAGCGGCTCGATTCGCTGGTTGATGGCGCTGCCGCTCGACCGGCCTTCGTGTCCGATCGGCTGGTCGTCCTGCAAGAACAGCACCGCCTCGCGGAACGATCCGGTGACGTCGGCCGAAACGCGCGCGTTAGTGACGATGTCGGCGATCGCGCCGCTGCGGATCTGTGTGCCGCTCGCGGGATCGTGATAGGTGGATCCGGGCGGTTCGACGACGAGCGCGCCGAACAATCCGTGTCGCCACGATGCGATCGCGTTGACGTGGTCGTGGAAGTATGCCGTCCCCGACTGTACGTCCGGGTACCAGCGGTAGCGAACGAACTCGGTGGAGACGATCTCGCCGTCGGGATGCGAGCGCGCGAGCGGTGCGTCCAAGATCAGCCGGGTGCCCTCGATCCGGGAGATGCGTCGCGCTTCGAAGCGGTCGGTGCCCAGACCGATCCCCACGACGATCCCCGGACGGAAGCGGCCGGCGGCCGACACGGTGACGCCGGGCGCGCCCGCGGCCGCGGCGCGTGCCGTCACCGGATCAGCCGTGTAGGGACGGACCGACTGCTCGTAGTTGAAGCCGTTGACGACACCGTCGGAGGCTTGGACGTCGAACTGGACGAAGTGAATGTGAAGATTCACCTTCGAGAATCTGTGGTTGATCGGTCCGTCCGGGATCGAGGATGCGAGCACCACGTCCACGCAATCCTCGGAGGCGTTGGCGCGGATCGCAAGCGGACCGCGGAGCGCCGGGTTCGCGCGCGCGGCCGCTTCGTCCTCGGCGAGCACGTAGAGCTGCCCGCTCGGATCGGTCAGGCCGGCACGGCGATTGAGCGGGACCGCCAGCGAGACGGCGTTGACGAAGAACGTGCGGATCGTCGTGCCCGCCGGGCACAGGCTCGCAGGGCCGGAGGCTCCGGGCGCGGGCGGATCGGGCCCCAGGCCGGGGTCCAGGAACGGCGAGGGGGCGTGGCCGGGCGCGAACGGCGGCCGCCGGCCGAGCTGCGGCCGCAGGAACGGATAGGCAAGCAGCCCGGTCTGCGGATCGAACAAGATCGGGGGCCTGCGGCCGGGCGCGGCCGGGGCATGTCCCGGCCATCGGCGCGCGTCCTCGGGCTCGCCCACCACGATCCCGCCCTCGACGCGCCAATCCCAGACCGACGCGTCGTATTCGCCGGGCGGGCCGGCCGGCGGCAGCTGCATCGCCGCCCATTCCGATGCATCGGCGACGGTGCGCGCGCGTCCGGCGAAGGTCACGCTCCGGCCGGCCAGCGCCGAAGACGTTACCGCCGCAACCACGGTGCCGGCGCGCAGTGGCGGCAGCGGCGGCAGCGCGTCGGTCGAGGCGGAGCCGTCCTGGAGCGTGTTGTAGACGCGCCAGATGCCCCACATGCCTGCGAAATAGTGATGGGCGACGTGGCAATGAACCAAGAAGTCGCCCGCGGATTGCTGACAGCCGCCGGCGCCGCAGTCGCCGGCGATGTCGAAGGTCTCCGACGGCCCGATCGACTGCGAGTCGGTGCGCTCCGAGGCGACGGGCGTAAGCGGCGGACGCTTGTCCAGGCCCGCGTTGACCGGAGAGGAATCGGCGTCGGGCTGGCGACGCCAGCGGATCGATCCGCCGTGGACGTGGTGCACGTGGAAGACCTCGCTGCCGCCGTGCACGAGCCGCTGCTTCACCGGTTCGCCCAGGTAGGCGCGCAGAATCGGGGTCGCCGGATCGCCGAAGGCATAGGACGAATATGCAAGCGACTCGTCGAAGCGGCCGGTCAGTCGTTGCTGCAGACGCATCCGGTTCATGAACGGCTCGCTGCGGAAGTTGATGGCCCGCGATCCGGGGCGGTACGCGGACAGGAGCGGATCGACGAGCGGAACGAGGCTGTCGTCGGCGGCTCTCAACTGGTACTGCTCGTCGCCCACCTCGTGATAGAACAACGCGAACTCGCGGAAGGCCCTGCCGTCGGGAGGCGTGATCACCGCGTCCCAGCCGCGGGCGTCCTCGCCGGTCCGTGGGTCGGTCCAGCGCGAGCCGGACGGCTCGATCACGATCGCGCCGAACATTCCGTGCGAGGTTTGTGCGCGCTCGTCGCCGTGCGAATGGAAGTAGTGGGTCCCTTCGCGCTCGCCGGCCGGGATTGCCCACGTGTAGGTCACGGTCGCGCCCGGCGCGGCCGTGGCCGTCGGGTTCGTCGCGACCGCGGGCGCGGCGCCGACCATGAGCGCGCCGCCGTGCACGTGAAGGCTCGCCGGCTCGTCGAGGTCGTTTCGCACCGTGAGGCGAAGGCATTCGCCCGGACGGGCTCGCACGACGGGCGGCTGGATCGCGTCGCCCTGCAAGCCGGGCGTGACGGCGTAGTCGCCTCGGCCGGTGCGCGCGTCGGCGTTGCGCTTCTCCTCCGCCCGGATCTCGTCCGTCAGGTCGGTGAACGCGAACATGCGGCCGCGTGGGTCGTGGTCGCCGAACCGATTCAGCGTGACGTCGACCGCGATCGCGCTGAGGGCGATCTCACGCCGCGGCATCGATGGCTTGCATGCGCTGCCGGCTGGGGTCGTCCCCGCCTGCGCCGCGAGCGTGAAGCCTTCCGATTGCTCATGCCCGGCGTCGGTGTGGGAGTGCGCGTGCGAATCGTGGTCGTGCGCACCGACTGCCCGATCGCCTTTCGTCGTGTCCGGGCCGCCGGCTGCGGTCCACGCCGGCACGCTCGCGGCGACGACCGCGAGGACGGCCGCGAAACGCCGTCCCCCTCGGACGCGCCGAGGGGGACGCGCGCTTACGCGCATGGCCTTACGCGACGGTGATCGAGCCTTCCATGTCGGGATGGACCAGGCAGCGGTACTCGTACGAGCCGGCCGTGCCGAACGTGACCTGCCAGGTGATCGCGCCGGGGGGGCCGAACCCGAGCAGGATGCCCGAGTTCAGGAATCCCTCGCCGTTCCAGGTTCCCGCGTCCGTGACGACCGGCTTGTCGCCGGGAGGACCGGTGGGCGGAGACCCGGCGGGGCCGGCCGCCTTGGGATTCAAGTGCCAGGTGCCGTCGGGGGCTTTGGTGAGGAACTCGACGGCGTCCTGCGGGGCGTTGAACGTGACCGTGTGCGCGCCGACGGGCAGGAACTTGACCGGCTCGCCGACTTTGGCGGTCGCTTGCTTGGGCAAAAACTCGGTCACGCCGGCGTCGGTGCCGCCTTCGATCAGGTCCGGCTTGGTCGTTCCCGCGAACAGCGTTCCCGGACCCATGCCGTTCTTGGACTGGTCGAAGGCGCCTTTGAGGGTGCTCCCGATCCCGGCGATCTCGTCGGCCGCTTTCTTGGCGACCGCGGCCGCGTCGGCCACGGTTCCGGAAGCGGCGACGACCTCGACCTTGCCGGTCATGATCCCGCGGTGGAGCGTGCAGAAGTAGTTGTACGTGCCGGGCGTGATGCCGGGATCCAAGGTAACGCTGAACGTCGTGCCGTCCGGCATGAACCCGCTGCTGTAGAGCGCGTAGGCGCCGGTGAAGGTCGCCGGCTGGGTGCGGTTCTCGCACGCGGCTTCTTTCGGCGGCTCGCCCGTCTCGACGTAGCAGGGATTCACGGAGGCCTGGACCGCGTCTCCCGGTCCTTCGGGCAGCATCGGAGGAATCTTCTGCCACTCGGCCGGTTCCTCCTCGGCCGACGGATCGAGCGATGCCGCGCCTGCGTCCACGAGCGTGCCGAACGTCACCGAGTGCGGCTCACCCGACCAGTTCAGCTTGAAGTCGAGCGTGTCGCCGGGATGAACCTGTAGCTCGTCCGGAAAGTACTTCGAGGCGTAGAACCCGAACTCGCCACCTTGCGTGTGTGCGTCCACCTGAACGGTGTAGGTGGCTTGCTTGTCGCCGCCCTCGCCGCCGGTTTGCTTCGTGGAGCACGCGGCTCCCAGAAGCGTCAAGGCGACGACGGCGACGATCGCGCTGCGAATCCTCACGGTATCTCCCCCTTACGGCCGCGCCTCGCCCAGGCAGGATGCCGACGGGTGGGTCCGAGGCGCGCCGGTCCGGCATTGTAATACGGCGATCGCATCGGATCGGCAATCTCGGCCGCTCCGCCTTTCCTTTGCCTTCCCGGATCTGTTGGCCCATCCTTGGGGCATGCGGGTCCACGGTGCGGCCGCGGAAGGCTTTCAGTCGGCGGCCGCGGAGTACGAGCGAGCGCGGCCGGGGTATCCGGCCGGTGCCGTGGCGCGCATCGCCGAGGTGTGCGGCATCGCGCCGGGCGCGCGCGTGCTCGACTTGGCGTGCGGAACCGGAAAGCTGACGCGCGCGCTGACCGGACGCGGCGCCACGATCGTCGGCGCCGATCCGGTCGATGCGATGGTGCGGGAATTGCGCCGGGCGGCCCCCGGCGTGCCCGTGGCCGAGTCCACCGCCGAGCATCTGTGCTTCGCGACGGCGTCATTCGACGCCGTCGTCGTCGCGCAGGCGTTCCACTGGTTCGACGGCGACGCGGCGCTCGCCGAGATCCACCGCATCTTGCGCCCCGGCGGTCCGCTCACGATGATCTGGAACCTTCGGGACACGACGGTCGCCTGGGTGGATCGCCTCAACGACATTTTCAACCGGTACGAAGGCGACGTGATGCGCTTCTGGCGCGGTGAGTGGCGCGCCGCGTTCGAACGAACCGATGCGTTCACCGCGCTGCAGCGCGACGAGTTCCGCTACGAGCACACGCTCACTCGCGCCGGCGTGATCGACCGCGTCCTGTCGGTATCGTTCATCGCCACCTTGTCCGGCGACGAACGCGCACGCGTGGTCGCCGACACGCAAGCCGTCATCGACGATGACCCGCTCACGCGCGGCCGGGACGTGATCGTCCTTCCGTATCTGACGCACCTCTACACCTGCCGGAGGATCCCATGAAGCTCGGACTGGACGTGTCGCAGCATCAGCTCACCTGGAACGAGATCGTCGATCGGACGCGCTACGCGGAAGATGCCGGCTTCGACGGCGCGTGGGTCTTCGATCATTTCACGGCGCTCTACGGCGATCCGGCCGGGCCGTGCCTGGAAGGGTGGACGCTTTTGGCCGGCCTCGCCGCGATCACGACGCGGATCCGGCTCGGCACGCTCGTGACCGGCATCACCTACCGTCACCCGTCGATGCTGGCGACTGAAGCCGTCACGGTCGATCACATCTCGGGCGGCCGGCTCGAGCTTGCCGTCGGCGCGGCCTGGCACGAGCCCGAGCATCGCCGCCTCGGCATCGACTTCCCCCGCGCGGGCGACCGCATCGAACGGCTCGAGGAAGCGATCGGGGTGATACGCGCGCTGATGACGCAAGACGATCCGCGCTTCGAAGGAACTCACTACCGCCTCGAAGGCGGCTACAGCCCGAAGCCGGTGCAGCGACCGCATCCGCCGATCTGGGTCGGCGGGCACGGTCCGCGGATGCTGGCGCTCGTCGGCCGTACTGCCGACGTGTGGCACACCTTCGGCAATCCCGACGATCTGAAGCGGCGCAGCGGGATCGTGGACGACGCCGCCCGCGCCGCCGGCCGCGACCCGTCGTCGATCGCGCGGTCCACCGCGCTGAGCCTGTCGCAGACCATGGACGAAATCCGCCACGACGCGGCCGCCAAAGCCGAAGCCGGCTTCACGTATCTCACGGTCGGCTGGCCCAGCGAAGGCAAGCCCCGTTTGGACGAGTTCGTCGAAACCGCGATGAGCGAGATCGCCGCCCTCTAGGACTCTCCTCGCAGCGAGTGGACGCTGTGAGTGATTACTCGTAGAGTCCCTGGTCGTGGAGTATCGGGTCGAGCAACTGGCGGCGGCGTGCGACGTGAGTGTCGACACGATCCGCTTCTACCAGGCGAAAGGGTTGTTGCCGCCGCCGCGTCGCAGCGGCCGCGTCGCCCTGTACTCCAAGGATCACGCCGAGCGGATCCGGCGCATCCGCGCCCTGCAGGGGAAGGGCTTGACCTTGCAGGCCGTGGCGCGAGTGGTCTCCGGCCGGCTCGCCAAACCCGATCAGGATCTGGCCGCCGCCGTCGCGTCGGCGCAGACCGACGGCGACCCCGAAGAGTTCATCACGCTCGACGAGCTGGCCGAGCGATCGGGCGTCCCGGCGCCGCTGCTCGCCTCGATCGAACGGGAAGGCCTGCCGATCGGCCGCTCGATCGACGGCCAAACGCGCTACGCGGCCTCCGACGCCGAACTGGTTCGCACCGGCTTGCGGCTGCTGTCGGCCGGCCTGCCGCTTGGCGAGCTGATCGCGCTCGCCCGCGCGCAGCACGACGCGACCCGATCCATCGCCGAAGAAGCGGTCCGCCTGTTCGACGAATACGTGCGTACCCCGATCAAACGCGCCGCGTCCTCCGACGAAGAAGCCGCCGCAAAGCTCGTCGCCGCATTCGGCGATCTGCTCCCGGCCGTAACGGCGCTGGTCGCACAGCATTTCCGCCGCGTGCTGCTGCAAGTCGCGGAAGAGCACATCGAGCGAACCGGCGACGCGGCCGAGATCGCCGCCACGCGCGAGCAGGCGCGCCGCCGCCCCGCCGGATATCTGGAGGCGGCATGGCCCGCCGAGTAGCGCCGCTGCCGGCCGGCGAAGAAAAAGCCCGCGCGGTGCGAGCCATGTTCGACGCGATCGCCGCGCGCTACGACACCGTCAATCGCGTGATGACTTTCGGGATGGATCGCGGCTGGCGCCGCCGCGCCGCCGGCACGCTCGGTGTCGAGCCCGGCGCGGTCGTGCTCGACCTCGCCTGCGGAACCGGCGATTTCTGTTTCGAGGTCCAGCGCCGCGGATGGCACGCGATCGGCATGGATTTCGCCGGCGAGATGCTCGTCCGCGCGAAGGAGCGTGGCCTGACGCGGCTCGCTCAAGCCGACGCGCTTCGCCTTCCCGTCCGCGACGGCGCGGCCGCCGGGATCACGTGCGGATTCGCGCTGCGCAACGTCTCGGATCTGTCGGTGCTGTTCGCCGAGATGGCGCGCGCGCTTCGCCCCGGCGGACGCGTCGCGATCCTCGAGACCGCGGAGCCGCGCAATCCGGTGTTGCGCGCCGGACATGCCGTCTACTTCAAGAGGATCGTGCCGATGATCGGCGGGCTGCTGTCGAACCGCGCGGCGTATGCGTATCTGCCGCGTTCGGTCGCCTACCTTCCCACGCCCGACGAGATGCTCGCCATGCTCGTGCGCGCCGGCTTCCGCGACGTCGGCCGCCTCACTCCCGGCGGCGGCATCGTCCAGATCTTGATCGGAACGCGCGCATGACGCCGGCGGTTCGCGCGCCGGGGCGCCTGCGCCTGTGCGCGGTCGACGTTCCCGCCGCCGATCTGCTTCCGTACTGGCGGCCCGGGGGTTTCTTCTTCGAGCGCAACGGCGACGGCATCGCCGCGGCCGGCGCCGCCGCCACGATCACGATCCCGCCGTCGAACCGACAGGTCGCCGACGCGTCGGAGCGCGTTGCCGCCGCCTTGGCTTCGATCGAGGTCGCCGGCCGCGGCGCCCGGCCGGTCGTTGTGGGCGCGCTGCCTTTCGGGGGCGGGGAGCCGGCGACGCTGATCGTTCCGCGCGTCGCGATCGTGCGCCGCGGCGGTCGCACGACCGCGATCGTCGCGCAGGGCGCCGACCTTCCCCGGCCGGACCGCACCTTCCGATCGACGCCGCCGGTCGTCTCGACCGTATCCGAGCCGCCGCGCCGCGAGTACGTCGCCGCCGTGCGCGCCGCGCGGGACGCGATTCGCGCCGGCGCGCTCGACAAAGTCGTGCTCGCGCGGACGCTGTTGCTGTGCTTCGCCGACGCGCCCGACGTTCGATCGCTGCTCGCGTCGCTGCGCGCGGCCGATCCCAGCGCCTACACCTTCGCCTACGGCGAGATGATCGGTGCGACGCCCGAGCTTCTGATCGCGCGCGACGGTCTCGACGTCCGGACCGAGCCGCTGGCCGGCTCGGCGCGCCGCGGCGACGATCAGGACTCCGACGCAGCCGCGGCGCGCGCGCTGCTCGCATCCGGCAAGGATCACGCCGAGCACGCCTACGTCGTCGATGCCATCCGCGCCGCGCTCGCGCCCGTGTGCGACTCGCTCGACGTCGACGGCGAGCCGTCCCTGCTGTCAACCAGCCGCCTGTGGCATCTCCGCACGCGCATCCACGGCCGTCTTCGCGCTCCGGCGCCCGGGGCGCTCGCGCTGGCGGCGGCGCTGCATCCCACGCCGGCCGTGTGCGGCACGCCGCCCGGAGCGGCGCGCGCGATGATCGGCGACCTGGAGCCGGTCGATCGCGGCTTCTACGCCGGGCTCGTCGGCTGGATCGACGCGGCCGGTGACGGCGAATGGGCGATTCAGCTTCGCTGCGGCCACGTTCGCGGCGCAACAATGCGGTTGTACGCCGGCGCCGGCATCGTCGCCGGCTCCGATCCCGACGCCGAACTCGCCGAAACCGAGGCCAAGCTCGACGTGCTGCGCGCGGCGCTCCAGCACTAGGAGGGTGCTGAAAAAGTGAGTGTCTGCATGCATGCCCGCCCGACGTTAACCCTCCGACCTGGGCTGATTGAAGTCCGACCAGGCACGGGTCGGTCTTTTTCAGCACCCTCCTAGCGACTGCGTCCGATCTCGATGCCGAGCAGGGCCGCCGCTTCCCGCAGCGCGGCGTGGAAGACGGTGAGCGGCTCGACCTGCTCCACGCGCACGTCATCGAGCGACCACCGCGCGATCACCGGCCACTTGGCCTCGATGGCCGACCAGTAGCGCACACCGGGGAAGCCCGCCTCCCACAAGCGCAATGCCCAGGCCTGCGTGACATGGCGATCGCGCGTCGCGACGTCCGAGGGAATCAAGGCGTGTTCTTGGAGCGCAGCCGGGTCGTCCAGATTGCGAGCGTCGTCGCGTCGAACTGAGACGTTCGCTAGTGCCAAGGGCAGTCCCGATCGGCCGCCACGCAGGTGGGCAGGCGTCACGCGGCGTCCGGCAAAGGATTGAAAGCGTTCTGCGGCCGCTGCGGCAGGTGTCGCAGCGAAGTACACGACGCTGTAGCGGCCTGGGTTGTCCGCGCGTCCGTTGCCCTGACGATCTCGGGGAGCATGGAGCGCCCCGCCCGGCTCGTGTGGGGCCGCGTCCGGATCATAGGGAAAGACGCGGTAGAGATCAGGCAAACGCCAAACCTGCTTCGGCGTCGACGGCTCCGATGACTTCCGTGACCCCCCGGATGCGCATCACGTCAATCGGTCGCTGATGCCCGAGAAACGCGTTGATCCCGTAGAGCCAGTCCACCGCGACCGCCGGTTCGAAGATCTCCTCCAGCCGAGAGAGCACGTATTCGAGGTCGAGGATCCGCCCGCGCATCTGGGCCGACGGCTGGCTCTTGCCACTCTTCCAGCGCGAGGGTTGCGAACGATCGACCCCGAGCAGTTCTGCGACCACGGAACCGCCGAGCGAATCCACCAAGGCCTTGATCTTTCGCTGAATGGGATCGGGCATAGGGAGAGCATAGCGCGCAACAAACTTGTTGCGCAACTGTCCGGCTCGGCTACTTCGTCACGTGTGCGACGGCTGCGGCGATCTCCGCGCGGCGGGGCGGGCCGGCCGTGCGGGCGCACTCGACGTGCACGACGGTCGTCTCGCCGGCCGCCACCGCCTCGGCGACCGCCTCGGCGACGTCGGCGGCGCGCGTGACGCGGCGGGTGCGGCACCCGGCGGCGCGCGCGATCGCTTCGATGGAAAGCTCGTGCGGCGTGACGAACAGATCGTCGGCTTCGCGGATCGATCCTTGCGGCAGCAGGTCGAAGATCGCGCCTCCGCCGTTGTCTTCGACCACCAGCACCGCCGGCTTCGCGCGCGAGGCGAGCCAGGCGAGCGATCCGGCGTCGTGCAGGAAGGTCAGGTCGCCCATCAGCCCGACCGTCGGCTCGCCCGTCTGCGCGATCCCCAGGACCGTTGACACGAACCCGTCGATGCCGCTCGCGCCGCGATTGCCGATCACCCACACGTCCTCGCGCGGGGCCATGAACGTATCCAAGTCGCGCACCGGCAACGACGATCCGATTGCCAGCAGCCCGCCGGCCGGCACCGCCCGCGCGACGTCGCGCGCCACGCGCCCTTCGAACGGCTCGTCCCACGAGTCCATCAGCGTGTCGGCCGCATCACGCGCGGCCGCATCCGCCGCGCGCCATCGCTCGATCCACGCGCGATCCTCGCGCGGCTTGATCGTGGCGATCAGCGCGTCGGCGAGCAGCGCCGCGTCGGCGCGAAGCGTCCACGACGAGCGGCGATCCGGGTCGTTCCATCGCGAGGGATCCACCGTCACGACGCGGCCGGCGCGGCCGAGCAACGCGCGCGTCGCGCGCGACGTCGGCGGCGCGCCGACAGACAGCACGACCGACGGGTCGATCCGGTCAAGGATCAATTGCGGCGCCGACAGCGCGCCGTCCCGGCGAAGGCCCGATTGCGGCTCCGCGACGAGCGGCCACGCGATCCGCTCGGCAAGGTCCAGGATCGATGGCGCGTCGTCTTCGAGTCCGCCGCACACGATCAGTCCGTCCCGGGCCGCTTCGATCAACCGGGCCAGGTCTTCGATCGGGTGCGCATCGGCCGCGAGCGCGGCGGGGGAGTGACGCTCCCACGGCGCACCGCCTTCGCGGCCCGAGCCGAGATCCGGGATCTCGGCCGAGGGCGCCAGCGGCTCGCGGAATGGAAGATTCAGATGCACCGGCCCGGCCGGCGGTCCCGCCGCGACCGCGACGGCGCGCGCCGCGACCGATCGCCAGACGCGCTCGCTGTCGTCTTCGATCGCGGGGACCGGCATCTCGAAGAACCACAGCGGCGCCGATGCGAACAGTCCGCGCTGATCGATCGTCTGGTTCGCGCCGGTGTCGTGCAGTTCGGGTGGCCGGTCGGCCGAAAGCGCGATCAGCGGCGTCTGCGAATAGCGCGCCTCGACGATCGCCGGATGCCAGTTCACCGCCGCCGTCCCCGACGTGCACACCAGCGCGACGGCGCGGCGCGTCGCCTTCGCGATCCCCAAGCCGAAGAACGCCGCCGACCGTTCGTCCAAGATCACGTGGACGCGCAATCGCGGATGGCGCGCGACCGCCAGCGCCAGCGGCGTGGATCGCGCGCCGGGCGAAACGCATACGTCTTCGACGCCGCCGCGGGCAAGTTCGTCGGCCAGCAGCGATGCGCAGGCCAGCGCGATCTCGGCGTTGCCGGTCACGCCGTCACCCGCTCGATCGTGAGTCCGGCGGCGAGCAGCGCGCCGAAGATCAGGTTCAGCGTCGCCGTGCCCAGCAGGACCGGCACCATCGCCGGGCCTCGCGCCGATCCGACCGCGCGCATCGGGCGGATCGCGACCGGCAGCGCCGCCAGACACAGCAGCGTCCACCGCGGTGCATCACTCAGCGCGACGGCGACGATCATCACCGCGAAGGACGACGCGACGATGCCGCGAAACAGCGCGCGCGATTCCGCATCGCCCAGTCGCACCGCCAGCGTTCGCTTGCCGGCGGCCGCGTCGGTCGGGATGTCGCGAATGTTGTTGGCGAGCAGGATCGCGACCGCGAGCAATCCGATCGCCGCGCCCGCCCACCACGCGACCGGCGGGATCGCGCCCAGGACGCCCGCGCCCCACGTCACGTATGTCGTTCCCGCGACGGCCACCGGCCCGAAGAACACGAACACGAACACCTCTCCCAGGCCCAGCCCCGCGTACGGCTTCGGTCCGCCCGAATACAGCGACGCCGCACCCAAGGCGGCCGCACCGACGATCAGCAAACGCAGATCGACCGAAATCGCGAGCGCCAAGCCCGCGAGCCCCGCGACGGTGAATGATGCGATCGCAGCGGCCCGAACCGCGCGCGGCGCCGCGAGGCCCGATGCCGTCAGTCGCAGCGGCCCGACGCGGCGCGCGTCCACGCCCCGCACTCCGTCGGAATAGTCGTTCGCATAGTTGACGCCGACCTGGAAGGCGACCGCAACGATCAGCGCGCCCAGCGCGCGCCACCAGGTGATCGCCGGCGCCGCCGCGACGCCGGCCATCACCGGCGCGACCGACGCGCCCAGCGTTCGCGGCCGCGCACCCGCCACCCACAGCCGCACGCCGGCCGGCGCCTCGTGCAGGGCATCGCTCACGGCCGCTTCGGAAACTTCGAGAAGTCCGGTTTACGTTTCTGCACGAACGCGTCGCGGCCCTCTTGGGCTTCTTCGCTCATGTAGAAGAGCAGCGTCGCATCGCCGGCCAGTTGCTGGATTCCGGCCAGCCCGTCGGTGTCGGCGTTGAATCCGGCCTTGATCATGCGCAGCGCCAGCGGACTCATCTCAAGGATGCGCCGGCAGATCGCGACCGTTGCGACTTCCAGATCGTCGAGCGGCACGACACGGTTGACCAAACCCCATTGCAGCGCGGTCTCGGCGTCGTACTCCTCGCACAGAAACCAGACTTCCTTGGCGCGCTTCAGCCCGATCGTGCGCGCCAGCAGCCCCGCGCCGTATCCGCCGTCGAACGAGCCGACCTTGGGTCCGGTCTGGCCGAAGCGCGCGTTGTCGGCCGCGATCGTCATGTCGCACACCAAGTGCAGCACGTGGCCGCCGCCGATCGCGTAGCCGGCGACCATCGCGATCACCGGCTTGGGCAGACGGCGGATCTGCACCTGCAGGTCGAGCACGTTCAGCCGGCCGACGCCTTTCGCGTCCACGTAGCCGTCGTCGCCGCGGACGCGCTGATCGCCGCCCGAGCAAAACGCGTCCGGGCCCTGTCCGGTCAGGATGATCGCGCCGATGGTGGCGTCGTCGCGCGCAACGTCGAAGGCATGCCGCAACTCGAACAGCGTCTGCGGACGGAACGCGTTTCGGACCTCCGGACGGCGGATCGTGATCTTGGCGATCCCGTCCACGGTCTCGTAGCCGATGTCTTCGTAGTCCCCCGAGCGAACCCAATCCATGCTCGACTCCATAAGCAGTGACTCCTAGAGCGTTTACTCGTACCTTCGGCTAGCCTATCCGACGTGGAAACGCCGGGAAAATCCCGTCGCCGGCCCGTGCTGAGGCCGGGCGATCTGGCGGCGATCGCCGTTGCGCCCGGCCCGATCTGGCCCGACCTTCTCCGCCTGGTCTGGGACGCCGGCGCGGCCGTGCTGCCGGTCGATCACCGGCTGCCGCCCGCAGCGGTGCAGCGGTTGCTCGCGCTCGCCCGGCCGGCCGCGATCTTTGACGGATCCTGGTGGCCCCGGTCCGAGTCGAGTCCGGCCGGCGAGGACGCGGCCGTCGCGGTCGCCACCGGTGGAACCACCGGCGGCATGAGTCGCAACCCCCGCGTCGCGGTCCTGACCCACGACGCCGTCCGCGCCGCCGTCACCGCAAGCGTGGCGCGCCTGGGTGCCGAACCGGCAGACCGCTGGCTTGCCTGCCTGCCGTTCGGCCACATCGGCGGATTGCTCGTCGCGCTGCGCGCGGTGCTGCTCGACGCGCCGGTCACTATCCACGCCGCCTTCGATCCGCCCGCCGTGGCCGCCACGGATGCAACGTTCACCTCGCTCGTTCCCGCGATGCTCGCGCGCCTGCTCGACGCCGACGCGGATCTGGCGCACTTCAAAGGCATCCTGATCGGCGGTCAGGCGCTGCCGCAGCCGCTCCGCGATCGCGCGCGCGAAGCCGGTGCGCCGATCGTCGAAACCTACGGCCAGACCGAATCGTGCGGCGGCGTCGTCTACGACGGCGTTCCGCTCGATGGCACCCGCATGCGGCTCACCGGCGACGGCATGCTCGAACTCGCCGGCCCGACGATCATGCGTGGCTATCTCCCGGGCGGCGAGCAGCCGTTCACCGCCGACGGCTGGCTGCGAACCGGCGACCAGGCGGTGATCGAAGACGGCCGCCTGATCCGCGCCGAGCGAGCCGGCGACGTGATCGTCAGCGGCGGCGAGAAGATCTTCCCGGCGCAGGTCGAAGACATCCTGCTGCGCCATCCGGGAATCGCCGACGTCGCCGTCGCCGCGCGTCCCGACGAGCGGTTCGGCTCCAAAGCCGTCGCGTTCGTCGTCGGCGATGGCGACGCGCCGACGCTGGACGAGATTCGCGAGTTCGTCGCCGCGCACCTGCCGCGCTACGCGGCGCCCCGCCAGGTCGTGGCCGTTCCCCGGATCCCGCGCACGCCCGGCGGCAAGATCCGCCGCCACTTGCTCTGAGCCGCGATTCCGACCTTCCGGCAGGAATTCGCGAATCGCGCCTCGAAAGGTGCTCGGGAAGCGTGCCGAAGCGTCTCGCCGCGTCTCGTCCAGGGAGGAACCGTGACCGCACACAAGCTCGCCGCACTCCTCGTCGCCGTCTGCTCGGCTGTGGCCGCCGCCGGCCACGCGGCCGTCCCGCCTGCCACGCCGCGCACCCCAGTTCTGGGCGAGGAAACCGTCACCGGCTCGATCGTGACGTCCGGCGCACGCAACCAGGCGCCGACGCCCAAGGTCGTCGACGGTGACGCGAGCGACTGGAGCGGAGAGTCGACGCGCCTCGGCGGCACGGCGATCTATTCGCGGGGCGAGTACGTGTATCAGGACTATCTGGGCGACGCGTGGGGCGCCGACGACGGCTTCGACGCCGACCGCAAGGCGACGCTCGACGGCGTCAAGGCGATCGAGCCGCGCACCTACCGCATCGACGCGTTGCAGCAAGCCGCCGGCGCGCAGTTCGGCGCCGACCGCCCCGCGGGCGCGGAACTTCACTACGGCGACACCACCGCACCGTCCGGCGTCCGCGAACAAGCCGACATCGAAGAAGTGCGCGTCGCCGCCGACGCCGATCACGTGTACTTCATGGTCCGCACACTCGCGATGACCGCGACGCCGCGCACCGCTGTGTTGATCTTGATCGATTCGGAGCCGGGCGGGTCCTACACGCTTCCCGGTTCGGCCGGCGGCCTGACCACCGGAGCCGAGTGGGCGCTGCTCTTCGGCCCGAACGATCTGAGTGCTCGCTACTACCGTGGCGACTTCCTCGGCTCGCCGCAGCCGTGTGTACCCGAATGCGTCTTCGTCGCGACCGGCCCGTCCGGGTTCGACAACGTGTTCGAGATCGGGCTGCGCCGCGACCTGTTCACGCCCGCGCTTCCCGCCATCATCGGGCTCGCGGTCGCCACCGGCGACTCGGGCGGGGACGGCCCGCCGTTCATCGACAACGGCCCGGGTGACGCGAAATCCGGGCTGATCAACGTCGCGTTCCGCAGCGAACCGGCGCGCATCTGGATGGACGAACGGCAAGCGTTCGCGCTGCGCGACGGAAACATCGATCAGTTCAAGGCCCAGATCGACCTGAACAAACTCCAGGCCGGCGCGACCGAGACGTTCACGATGCGGCCCGGCTACTACGAGGCGATCTACGTCAACGACGGCTCGCCGGTCAACCGGGAAGAGACCATCAACTCCTACTTCCAAGGGCCTTATCAGCACTACGGCATCTTCCTTCCGAAGTCCTATCGGGACGGCAACATCCATCCGGCGATGTTCTGGATGCACTACCGCGGCGGTCACGCGCACGACGCAGCCGCGTGGGAGCCGGGCATCCTGCGCGACTTCGGCGACGGCGGCGACGCGATCGTGGTCACGCCCAGCGCGCGCGGCGAGTCGTCCTGGTACACCGGCCGCGGCATGGTCGACTACCTCGACGCTTGGAATGACGCGCACGCGCGATGGGCGATCGACGAGGACCGCACGTATCTCGGCGGCCATTCGATGGGCGGTTGGGCGTCGTGGCTGCTCGGCCTTGTCTTCCCCGATCGGTGGGCTGCCTCCAACCCGCAGGACGGACTGCTCGTCCCCGGCTTGTGGACGGGCGCGGGTGATCCGACCGGTTCGCAGGAGGGCGCCGACATCGAAGCCGAGTTCCTCTATCCGCTGCTCGAGAACGCGCGCAACCTTCCGTACGCGATCCTGCACGGCACCGCCGACGAGCTCGTCCCCGTCACCGGCGCCATCGCGGCCGGCCAGCGTCTGCACGACCTCGGCTTCCGGTACCGCACCTACCTGTATCACGCCTACGAGCATTACTCCGCGCCGATCTGGGACGACTGGCGCGAGATGCAGTCCTACATGTGGTCGCACCGTCGCGACCGCAACCCCGAGCGCGTCACCTACAAGGTTTCGCCCGCGCTCAACCATGCGATCAGCACGGTCAGCGTTCCCGACGGAGTCGATCTGGGATTCGAGTTCAACAGCGCCTACTGGGCGAGCGACTTGACGGTCCGCGCGCCCGGCATCGAGCCGGCCAATATCGGCACGATCGACGTCACCACCTCGGGCCGCGATCTTCCGCAGCGGATTCTGATCCCCGAAGCGGGCGCGGGCGTCTTCGGCCCGTACACGATGCACGGTCAGCGCTGGCTCGACAACGGCACGCTCGGACACGCCAACGTGTTCTCGGGATCGCTGTCGAACCTGTCCGGCGCACGGCTGGATCTGGCGCGGATGAGCCTGTCCACGTTGCAGCCGATCGGTGCGACGCTCATCACGGACGGCGCGACGACGCTGCGGCTGACCGGAACCTGGACGCACCCGCCCACGGTCGAAGGTGCGACGCTCGCGTCCTACGACGGCGTGACGCTTACGATCGAGCTGCCCGCCGCCGGCGAGCACTCGATCCTCATCCGATAGTCGCGCGCAGCAGCGGCAGCATGCGATCGGGGCCGAACACGTCGGATGGCGCCTCGCCGACGCGCTCGGCCCCCATCGCCAGATAGAAGCCTTCTGCGTTCGGATCCGACAGGACCTCGACCGATGACAGTCCCCGCGTTCGCGCTTCGGACAGCACGTGCTCCCATAACGCACGGCCGACACCGCGTCCGATGAACGGCGGATCCACGAAGAACGCTCCGACCTCGTTGCCGTCCAACTGGTAGAACCCGGCGACCGTGCCGCCGTCGGTCGCGACGAACGTTGGCTGCACGCACGTCGCGTGGATCGCCAGCGAAGGACGGCAGGCTTCCATGAACGCGTCGTCGTATCCCCAGTGCGCCTTCGAGCGCATCGCCAGCGCGGTCAGCGTCGCCGCATCGCCCGGCGCCGCCGGACGGATCACGATCATGGCAGACGCAGCGTCTGTCCGGCCGTGTAGGTGACGGCGGTCTCGGTCTGATACACGTGCACGCCGCCGGACCCGAACACCGTCCAGACGTCGTCGCCTGAGGCCATCGCGGTGTTCTCGTCGATGCCGACCATGTGGCATCCGGGCGGCATCGCACGGATCGAGGTCCCGCGCAGATCCGGCGCGTAGGTGTCGAGCACGTCCCAGTGCGCGCCGAACACCACGCCGGGAAACACGGCGAGCCCGGCGGGGGAGAACGCCGCTTCCATCGAATCCATGCGCGTCGGGTCGGGAGCGACCTCGCCGAAGATGCACGCGCCGGCGCTGCATCCCGCGACGGCCATGCCTCCGTCCACGCGCTGCATCAGCCGCGTCCAAAACGGCGTGTCGCGAAGCGTCGCCGCCAGATACGCCGGGTTGCCGCCCGAAAAGAACACCATCGATACGCTCTCGATCGCCGCGACGATCTCGCCGGACGCCGCGTCCTCGCGCGTGCTCAGCGGCACGACGCGCGCCGGCACGCCCAGCGACCGGTAATGCTCCAAGCCCATTGCCGACCACTTGTCGGCCATCGCGTCGCCTTCAGGTGCAGCCGCCGTCGCAAGCAACGCGACGCTGCCGTCGCCGCTCGCGCGCTCGAGCATCCAACGGTCCACCTCACCGGCCCACGGCAGATACTCGCCGGATCCTAAGAGTGCGATCACCCGGCCGGTCATGCGACTATCGTTCTCACTGCGGCGCACATGTCGGTCGGAAGTATACGAACCGGACGGGCTTGCGCTCGGGGCGCCTCCTCCTCGATGATCTCCAGGCTTACCATGAATGGGAGGGACCATGACGACGATTCGCGAGATCATGCGCACCGACGTGCTCGAGGTCGAAATGGCCGCAACGCTACAAGAGGCCGCGCAGTCGATGCGCGAGCGCAAGATCTCCTCGTTGGCGGTGACCGAAAAGGACCGGCTCGTCGGGATCATGACCGAGCGCGACATCGTGACGGCCGTCGCCGACGGCGCCGACTCCGAAGTCGCCCACGTGCGCGACTACATGACGCCCAATCCCGTGTCGGCCGGCGCGGACATGACCATCGAAGAAGCCACGCAGACGATGCTTGAGCACGGCTTCCGCCACCTTCCCGTCGTCGACGACGACCAGCGGCTCGTCGGGATCGTGTCCCTGCGGGACCTGGCCCGCGCGGGCGTCAAAGTCCCCACCCGGGAATAGCGCCCCGAGCGAGCGAACGCCCGCCATCGGGCCTTCGCGAATCCCACGGCCCGCCGTATCGTTGTTCTAAGGTGGAACAAGCGGAACGTCTCGCAGGACGCCTGCTTGCTCCGGCGAACTTGCGGGTATGGCGAGCCACGGGACCTCTAGGAGCCAGGTGAGTAGCGACCTCGGAGCGATTCTGCTTGAGCTGACCGGACGCGTGATCCCCGAGCGGATCCGCGGCCTGGACGCCGTCGTCGTGCTCGAGAGTCCCGACGAGATCTGGACGATGCATTTCCGCGGCGGCCGCATGACCGTCGGCGCCGGCGCCCCCGCGCGCGCCGACACCTACGTTCGCGCCGACACCGCGACGCTCGTCGGCATCCAGTCCGGCGCGATCAGCGGCGCCGGCGCGTTCCTCGACGGGCTCATCAGCGTCCGGGGCAACTTGAACCTGGCGCTCCGTGCCGAGTCGCTGTTCGATCCGCTCGTGCGCCGCCCGGTCACCGCGCCGCGCGATCATGTCGTCGTTGCCGGCGGCCACGAGGTTTCGGTCGTCGAAGCCGGCAAGGGCGATCCGGTGATCCTGCTGCACGGGCTCGGCGCGACGAAGGTATCGTTCGTGCCGACGATGCTCGCGCTCGCACCGTCGCATCGCGTGATCGTGCCGGATCTGCTCGGCCACGGAGACTCCGCGAAGCCGCGCGTGCGCTACTCGGCCGACACCTTCGCCCGGTTCGTGCTGGACTTGATGGACTCGATGCAGATCGAGCGCGCGCATCTGATCGGCAACTCGCTCGGCGGACGCATCTCGCTCGAGGTGGCGATGACCGACCCGAGCCGCGTGCGCAGCCTGTCGCTGCTGTGTCCGGCCGTCGCGTTCCTGAATCGCCGCTGGATGCCGGCGATCATGCGCCGCATGCGTCCCGAACTCGCGTTCCTGCCGCAGCCCCTGCCGCATCGCGCCGTCGTCGCGGGGATCCGAAGTCTTTTCGTTTCGCCGGACCGCCTGCGCCGATCCTGGTACGACGCGGCCGCCGACGAGTTCCTGCGCGTCTACCGCGACCGTCAGGCTCGATACGCGTTGTTCGACGCGCTGCGGCACATCGTCACCGACGAGCCGCGCGGTGACGCCGGCTTCTGGACGCGACTCGCGAGCGTCGAGGCGCCGAGCCTGTTCCTGTGGGGTGACGCCGACCCGCTCGTGCCGGCGTTCTACTCGAGCCATGTCGCGGAGGCCCTGCCGAACGCGACCGTCGAGGTGCTCACCGATTGCGGCCACGTGCCGCAGTTCGAGTATCCCGCCGCCACGCACCGCAAGATCAAGCGGTTCATCAACTCGGCCGCCTGATCCCCCAGGGGAAAGCGAAAAGACTGGGAAAGCGAAAAGACCCGGACTTGTGGTCCAGGTCTTTCCGAAGCTCCATCACCCCGCAAGCGGCTGGGCCGCAAGGTGCGGCGGCTGCGCTCGCGGTGGATCACACCCTCTCGCACACCCGTCGGAGGATGCGGACCCTCCGCCGATCTAACGCGCGGCCCTCCGATCGGTGACGCGAGCGGGTATCCTCGCGGCACCATGAGCGAGGTCGAAAAAGCGATCCGGGAACGTATCGGTGCGTCGGCGTTCGCGAACTGGTTCGGGATGCGTTTCGTGTCCGCCGCCGGCGGCGAGTGCGAGATGCGTCTGGACCTGCAGCCGCATCATCTCAATCCGGGAGGAATCATTCACGGTGGCGTGATCGCCACCATGCTCGACGCCGTCATCGGTTTGGCGTTGCGGTCGGAGCGGCCGCTGGGGTCGCCGCACGTGACGCTGAGCATGAGCATCCAGTACATCGGAATGGCCAGCGAGGGGACCATCGTCGCCCGCGGTCGGTCGCTGCATGCCGGCCGCCGCGCCGGCCACGGGGAGGGCACGCTTCAGACCGAGGACGGGCGGCTGCTCGCCACGGCGACCGCGACGTTCATGGCCGTCGAGCCCGAGAACCTGCCCCGGTCTCCCTTCGCCTAACCCGAGGCGCCAATAGGAAGAGGGGAGAGCCCTTCGGCTCTCCCCTCGAATACCTCCGCGGGATTACTGCGGTACATGGAGGCGGCCCGGTGGACCACTCCGGACATCCCGCGGCTCGGTGGACTGACGGGTTTCCGCTAGCGAGTTGCGCGGCGGTTCCCGAGGTTCACCCGTTAGCGTTCAGCCACCTCGCGGGTCCTATGCGGTAACGGCAAGTTTGGACCACCTCCTCTCTCGCGTAGGCACAGTGTGGCACGGCCCGGCGGATCTGTCATGCAACTTCGCCCCGCCGCCGGCAGCGTTTACGAGAAGTTTTCCTTTTGCCGCCACACCGACCGATTCGATGTCCTGAACCCTCTGAGACTCCTGTGCAACCCAAAACCCTCTGAGACTCCTGTGCAACCAAGTTGCAGAGGCTTGCGCCGCCCCCGCGCCGGCCCCGCGCCGGCCCCGCGCCGGCCCCGGCGGCATCCTCTTGCAACTTGGTTGCACAGGAGTGTGGGAAGGGCAAGGGATACCCGCGCGGTACGCTGCAGGCCGATGGCTCGAATCCTGCTCGTTCAGCCCGGATCCGGCGCTCCCGAGATGTGCTCGTTGGAGGTCTGGCAGGCCGTGACCGGCCGGCCGGTTCTGTGCGAGGCCGGCGACCCGTTCGGCGCCCGCCTGGCCGCCGAGGGCCTGCCGGTCGCCGAGATCCCCCAACCGGCCCCGGAACCGGCGTCCACGCACCGCATGCCCCGCCTGGCGCTGATCACGCACGCGCACGAAGCCGCCGACCCGCGCCTGGCCGCCCTCGCCGACCGTCTAGCCGCCGCAGCGACCGACGCGGAAGAGGGCGAGATCGCCTTCATCCTGCCCGCCGACTCGGACCCGGTCGTGCGCGCCGTGATGGAACGCGCCTTGCAAGGCGGCGGTCTCGAAATCGAAGTCGTGATCGGCCGCGCCCCACGCGGTCACCGCCTGCTCGACCTGGTCCGCGTGATGGCCCGCCTCCGCGCCCCCGGCGGTTGCCCCTGGGACGCGCAGCAGACGCATCAGACGCTGGCCAAGCATCTTCTCGACGAAGCCTATGAACTGCTGCACGCCATCGAAGAAGGCACGTCCGCCGACATCGCCGAAGAGCTCGGCGACGTTCTGCTCCAGGTCGTCTTCCACGCGCAGATGGCAGCCGACGCGGCCACGTTCGACGTCGACGACGTGGCCGACGCGCTCATCAAGAAGCTCGTCAACCGGCACCCGCATGTCTTCGGGGACGTCACCGTCGAAGGCGCCGATGAGGTCGTCGCCAACTGGGACGCGATCAAAGAGAAAGAAAAGCAACGCGACGGCGTGCACGACGACATCCCCGAGTCGCTTCCGGCGCTCGCCTGGGCCGCGAAGCTGCAGCGCCGCGCCGGCAAAGCCGGCTTCGACTGGGACGACGCAACCGGGCCACTGGCGAAAGTCGAAGAAGAACTGCGCGAGCTTGAAAACGCGATCACCGACGACGAGAAAGAGCACGAGCTCGGGGACCTGCTCCTCGCCGTCGTCGCGCTCAGCCGCCACATCGACGTCGACGCCGAATCCGCGTTGCGTCGCGCCGCTCGCCGCTTCAAAGGTCGCGTCGGCCACATCGAAGACGCCGCCAAAGCCCGCGGCGTCACGCTTCGAGACCTCTCCGAGCAGGAGCTGATCGCGCTGTGGAACGAAGCGAAGCGCGGATAGACGAAGCCGAGCGGGCGCGCGCAACGCTTCCGCTCGGCGTGCTCGCATTCCGCTGGGCCGCCCTCGCGTGGATGGGCACGCTCGCCGCGACCGCGAACGAATTCCGGCGACCCGCTCTCGCCTGGCTCGCCTTCGGCGCGGCCGTCGCCTGGACCGCGATCGTCTCCGCGCGCGTGTTGCGCGAGCCCGACCGCGCGACGATGTGGTTCGACCTCGGCCTGTCGCTGGCGCTGATCGTGCTGTCCGGCGCGGTCGTGCCAGTCGGCGCCGTCGTCGAGGGACGGCCGTTCTTCGCCACCGCCTACCCGGCCGCGGCGGTTCTTTCCTGGGCCGTCGCGCACGGCCTCGGCGCCGGCCTGACGGCCGGCGCCGCCGCCGGCCTCGCGCTGATCGCGAGCCGCCCCGCGAACGGCATCGCGCTCTCGGGCCTCACCACCGCGCAGTGGCAGACGCTCGCGAACGGCATCGTCACCTACGTGCTCGCCGGCGGCGCCGTCGGACTCGTCTCGCGCCTGATCGACCGGGCGCGCAGCGAATTGAAAGTCGCGCTCGAAGAGCGGATGCGCGAAGCCCAGCGCGCCGCGCGCCTCGCCGAACGCGAAGCGCTCGGACGGCAGATCCACGACAGCGTGCTGCAGTCGCTCGCGATGGTTCACAAGCGCGGCAAAGAGCTGGCGCAATCCGGCCCGGTCGAGGCGACCGAAGTCGCTCGGCTTGCCGATCTGGCCGGCGCGCAAGAGCAGGCGCTGCGTTCGCTCATCGTTCGCGCCGACGTCGAACCGCCGCACGGCACCGCCAGCCTTCGCGATCATCTGGAGGCGCTCGGCCTTTCGTACGCGGGGACCATCGCGGTCAACGTCTCCAGCGCCGGCGCCGCCTATCTGCCGCGCGTGACCGTGGACGAGATCGTCGCCGCCGCCAAGCAGGCGGTGGACAACGCCGTCGAGCATGCCGGCCCGGCCGCGCGCGTCACCGTCTTCGTCGACGAGCGCACCGACGCGACCGAGATCACCGTCCGCGACGACGGTGCCGGCTTCGACATCGCCGCGGCGAGCGGATACGGTCTGCGCAGCATGCGCGGCCGGATCGAAGACCTGGGAGGCCGGTTCACCATCACCACCGCACCCGGCCGCGGAACCGAGATCGAGATGAGCGTGCCCCGTTGAGCGAGCCCATCCGCGTCGTCGTCGCCGACGACCATCCCGTCTGGCGCGACGGCGTCGCCGCGGACCTGTCCAAAGACCCGGCGATCGAGGTCGTCGGCCAGGCCGGTGACGGTGGCGAGGCCGTGGACGTCGTGCGCGAGACCATGCCCGATGTCGTGCTGATGGATCTCAACATGCCCGTCACGGGCGGCGCCGAAGCGACCCGCATCATCCACGCAGACTCTCCGCACGTGCGCGTGCTGATCCTGAGCGCCAGCGGCGAAGAAGCCGATGTCCTCGAGGCCGTCAAAGCCGGCGCGGGCGGCTATCTGCTCAAGAGCGCAACCGGCGACGAGCTCCGCGAAGCGATCCGCCGTATCGCCGAAGGCGAGCCAGTCTTCACCGCTTCGCTGGCCGGTCTCGTGCTCGGCGAGTTCCGCCGCATGGCCTCGGGCGGTGCGGCCTCCGCCGGCGGCGAGCCCGGCCTGACCCCGCGCGAAACCGAAGTCCTCACCTACGTCGCCAAGGGCTACGTCTATAAGGACATCGCCGAAAAGCTCTTCATCAGCGTCAAGACCGTCCAGAACCACGTTCAGAACATCCTGTCCAAGCTGCACTTGTCGGGCCGCTATGACCTGATGCGCTACGCCATCCGCAAGGGCCTCGACAAGACATGACACGGTTGAAGATGGCGGCCGGACTGGTTGCGCTGGCGATGGTTGCGCTCTCGTGTGGAAAGGCGGACGTGAACTCACCCGGAACCGGCGGCGCTCGCGAGCCGAACTCGCTGATCCTTCGCATGTCCACCGAAGGCGGCTTCATCCCGCAGGAATACACGCTGCAGCGGATCCCCGAATTCACGTTGACGGGCGACGGGCGCGTGTTCACGCTCGGCGCGCAGATCGCGATCTATCCCGGGCCCGCGATGCCGCCGCTGCTCGTCCGCCCGATCGAATCGGACGGGATCGACGCGATCATTGCCGAAGCGAAGGCCGCCGGCTTGGACGGACCCGACAAGGAGTATCGCTACGACTTGGTCGCCGACGCCGGCACCACCGTCTTCACCTTCGTCGACGACGACGGCAAGACCCACACGATCCGCGCCTACGCGCTCGGCTTCGAGGCCGAAGGCGGCAACGCCCCGCCCGGTCAAACGGCCGATGAGCGCGAGGCGCGGACAAAGCTTGCGAAGCTGCGCGACAAGCTCTCGGACGTGTCCTCGTGGCTCCCGAACGGATCGTTCGGCGAGGACAAGCCCGCCGAGGTCGAACGGCTCCGCGTCTACGCGAGCGGCTACACCCAATCCGACGACGGTCTCACGCAACCGCCGAAAGCATGGCCGCTTGATACCCCGGTCGCATCCTGGGGTGCCGCCTACGGCGACCGCTACCGCTGCGGCGTGATCGAGGGCGCCGAACTGGACCGGGCGTTGCCCGCGTTCAAAGAGTCCAACGCGCGGACGCCGTGGACGAGCGAAGGCCGTCAATACGAACTGATTCTTCGTCCCCTGCTCCCCGACGAAACCGGCTGCCCGCAGTAGCGGAGCAGGGAAGCGGGGCATCTCCGGCGAAGCATTCCTCCAAGGATCAGGGGGAGACATGCGGAGAGCCACGGTTGCGGCGACGGTTGCTTTGGTGCTGGCGGGGGTAGCGACGCCCGCGAAGGCCTCGTTTCATCTGATGATGATCCGGGAGGTGTTCGCCGGAACGGCAGCCGACCCCGACGCGCAGTACATCATGCTGCAAATGTGGTCGGGTTCGCAGAATTTCGTGAGCGGTCAAAGCGTCGAGGTCTCCGACGAGAACGGTAGCGTGGTCGGAACGTTCACGTTCGGTTCCAACGTTTTGAACGGCGTCAACCAAGACACGATCCTGGTCGCGACCGCCGACGCGCAGACGCTGTTCGGCGTGTCCGCCGACCTGGCGATGACCCCGGTGATTCCGAAGGCCGGCGGCAAGGTCTGTTTCGCGGGGACGATCGACTGCGTGTCGTGGGGCTCCTACGGCGGCGGCGACGCCGGGACACCGTTCAACGCATCGGAAGGGTTGATCGACTCGTCTGCCATGAAGCGAACCATCGCGCGCGGCAACCCATCCGTGCTCGACCAGCCCGACGACACCAACAATTCGGCAGCCGACTTCTTCTTCGCCGCGCCCGCTCCGCGCAACAACGCGCGCGTGAACGGGAGCTGCGGGTGCGGCTCAGCCGGGTTCGACGCGACCGTGTACCCGGCGCTGGAGAACGACGGGACGGTCACGGTCACGGTGACGCGGACCAACACGTCGGGCAGCGACACGATCGGCTATTCGACCGTCGACGGCACGGCCCAGGCAGGGTCCGACTACGTCGCCGCCACGGGCACCTTGAGCTTCGACCCCGGGGAGACGACCGAGTCGATCGCGGTGACGCTGATCGATGACGGCATGCCCGAGCCAACCGAAACGTTCGGCATGCGAATTCGCTCGCCGGGCACGACGATGCTGTCGCGCCCCAACGTCGTGGTCGAGCTGAGCGATCCGCCGACGCCGCCGTCGGCGCCGCAGAACTTGATCGCGACCGGCCAGTCCGGGCAGATCCGGCTGGACTGGCAAGCGCCGGCGTCTTCCGGCGGCTCGCCGGTCACCTCGTATCGCGTCTTCGGCGGATCCTCATCCGGTTCGCTCGCCGTGATCGCGACCGTGTCCGGCACGACGCTCACCGACACCGAGTCGGGCCTGGGCAGCGGGGTCACGCGCTTCTACGCGGTGAGCGCGGTCAACGCCAGCGGCGAAGGGCCGCAATCCAACGAGGCGAGCGCCACGACCAGCATCCTGCCGGGCCCGCCGACCTCGTTCACGCTGACGCCGGGCGCATCGTCGATCACGCTCGATTGGGGACCGCCGGTGTCCGACGGCGGCTCGCCGGTGGCGTCGTATCGCGTCTACGGCGGACCCACGTCGGGTTCGCTTGCCGTGATCGCGACCGTGCCCGCGTCGACGCTTGCCTACACCGAGTCGGGGTTGGCCAGCGGCGTGACGCGGTTCTACAAGGTGAGCGCGCTCAATGCGAACGGTGAAGGCGAGCCGGCGCCGGTGCGCTCGGCGACCACGCAGTCGGTTCCGTCCGCGCCGGCGTCGCTATCCGCGACCGCCGGGCCCGGAGCCGGGCAGATCCGGCTGTCGTGGACGCCGCCGGCCTCGACCGGCGGGCTGCCGCTGACCGGCTACCGGATCTACGTCGGCGAGGCGCCGGGGGGCTCCACGACGCCGCTCGCGCAGGTCGCGCCGTCGCCGTTGCAGTTCACGCACGCGGGCTTGCCGAGCGCCGCGACGCGCTACTACCGGATCGCGGCGATCAACTCGGCCGGAGAAGGGCCGCCCTCGATCGAGCAGTCGGCGACGACATTCGACGTGCCGTCGCCGCCGCAGAACCTGACGGCGAGCCCGGGCGGCGGCGTCGGCCAGATCCGGCTGAACTGGGCGCTGCCGGCGAGCAACGGCGGCGCGCCGGTCAGCGGCTTCAAGATCTACCGCAGCGACGCCGGCGGACCCGAGACGTTCATCGCCCAGGTCGGTTTGACGACGGTCTTCACCGACTCGGGACGCACGGTGCTGCAGAACTACGCCTACCGGGTCGCGGCGCTGAACATCGCCGGGCAAGGAGGGTTGTCCAACAGCGCGTGCAACAAGCCGTTCCCCTGGGTCGCGGCGCTGGGCTGCATCGGGTAGCGGCGGCACGTCATCGGTCGTAGTGCTTCGAGTAGGTCAGCATGCGCTTGCCCCCGCCTTCGAGCCGCTCGAACGTCACGCGAAGCGTTCGGGACGCCGACGCCGACCAGGAACCGGCGCGGTCGCCGGCAAGCTTGTGGACGCGAAGCGACGGATGGCGCTCGTCCTCATCGAGCAGCCGAAGCGCCTTCAGGATCGCGCTTCTGTCCGAGGCGTTGAGGTCCTTGGCGGCGAATGTGACGAGGAAGGTATCCGTGAAATCGATGGTCCGATACTCGGAGACCATCGGAACTCGTTACCTGCCGCGCTTGGTGCGCGCGGCGAGCTGGGCTTCGGTCAGCTTCCCCACGCGACCGGCTCGGGAGTCGGCGTGGGCCCGGGCGAGCAGACGCCGGTGCTTGGCCGTGTACGCCCAAGCGTCCTCGCGGCGAAGGACCACGGCGGGCCGCAGGATCAGCGCGTCGTTCTCCCGGTCCACCTCGACCTCGAACTCCGCCTCCCCATCGAGCCCCAACTCCCGCCGGGTCTCCGCAGGGAGGGTGAGCCGTCCGGTGTCGCTCATGCTTACGAGTCGCATCGTCTCGCGCTCCTTTGTCGAGAGGTCATCGTATCCGAGTTGTTGGCGAATCGCCAGTCTGCCAATTTGCCAAAATGTCTCAGAGCCGCCGAGTTCGGCATTCCGGCCGGCATTCGGGTCGGCCTGCCGGAAGTACCCAGACTCGAAATGAGTTGGGTACGCATCCCGGATAAGGCCGAAGCCGTCTACCGGCCGCGCCGCCCGGCGCCGATCATCGGGGCATGAACGGTCTGTATGCGATCAAGCCCTGGTTCGTTCGCCGCCTGCGCGGCACCGAGGATCTGCTCGTCACGATGCGGGTCTCCGCCGACGCGCTCACCTACGCGGCGGTCGCCGCCGCCGGCGTCGCCGCGCTGGCGATCTGGGCGGGCGCCGCGTTGGCCGCGCCGCTGCTGTGGCTCGCCGTCGCCCCGCTCGCGCTGATCCGCATCGCGCTCAACGCGCTCGACGGTTCGGTCGCGCGCCGCACCGGCACCGCCCGCCCGTGGGGCGCCGCGCTCAACGAGATCTGCGACCGTGCCGCCGACACGCTCTTTGTCGCCCCGCTGGCGCTCATCGTCCATCCGGCGCTCGCGCTGGGCGCGCTCGCCGCGGCGCTAGTGTCGTCGTGTGCCGGCATCGTGTCCCACGCCGCCACCGGCGAGCGCGACTACGGCGGTCCGATGGGCAAAGCCGACCGGATGCTCGTCGTCGGCGTCGCCGCGCTGATCGCGCCCGCGCAGCCCGCCGCGTGGACGGTCGCCTGCATCGCGATCGGTGCCGGCGCGGCGATCACCGCGGCCGCGCGCGTCGTGCGGATCAAGGAACGTCTCGATGCTTGACGGGCTCGCGGTCGAAGGCGCGACGCGCATGAGCCTCGCGCTCGGCGGCACGCTCGGGCTGATCGCGATCGCCGAGCGACGTCACTGGAAAGAGATGACGCGGCGCGTGCTGTTCGTGCGCTGGCGCACCTGGGCGATCACCGCGCCGATCTTCGGGCTCGCCGTCATGGGCGGCCGCTGGGCCGCCGTCGCGTTCGTCGAGGCGCTCACCATCGTCGGCCTGCGCGAGTACGCGCGCATCGTGAGCCTTCCGAAGCGATACCGCTACGCCATGTATGCGGCCGGTATCGCAAGCGCGCCCATCGCGGCGACCTCGCTGACCATATGGCGAGCCATGCCGCCGATCCTTCTGGTCGCCGCCACGATCCCGCCGCTGCTGAGCCAAGACGTCAAAGACGGCGTGCGGCATCTGGCGTACGCGGCGCTGGGCTTTGCCTACATCCCGTGGCTGCTCGCCTACTTCATCTTGATCCAGCAGCATGTGGACGGGGGAGCGGCGATCCTGCTGGCGCTCGGCGCGTCGGTTGCCGCCAGCGACGTCTGTGCGTTCACTGCCGGAAAGCTCTGCGGCCGGCATCGCCTCGCGCCGCGGCTCAGCCCGAACAAGACCTGGGAAGGCGTCGCCGGCAACGTCGCCGGCGCATACCTGGGCTTCCTGCTGATGAGCTTTGCAGTCCCCGCGGCGCTCAGCCCGGTCGTGCGCTGGACGCTGCCGCTCGCCGTCGCGCTGGCCAGCGTCTGGGGCGACCTGCTCGAGTCGCTCATCAAGCGACAGTTCGGCGTCAAGGAGGCCGGCACGTGGCTGCCCGGTTTCGGCGGTCTGCTCGACCGGATCGACTCGCTGCTGGTCGTCCTGCCCGTCACCTATACCGTTCTGGTGATCTGGGGATGACGCTCAAATACGGGGCGCCCGCGCTGCCCGCGCTACGTCCACCGCCGCTCACGCCCATCCTTCGCGCGCTGGTGTTGTTTCCGCTCGTGCGTGTCTTCTGCGCGCGCCGGCGCGTCATCGGCCGCGAGCGAGTTCCGCACGGCCAGGTCATCTTCGTCGCCAACCACGCCGGCCACGCCGACACGCCACTGATCATCCGTGCGCTGCCTCGGCCCCACCGCGACCGCCTGGCGCCCGCCGCCGCAGCCGACTATTTCTTCGCAAACCGCTTCTTCGGAGCGCTCACCACCGCGATCGTCGGCGCGTTTCCGTTTCCGCGCCGCGGCCGCGAAGGCCTGGACCGCGCGTATGCGCTGATGCGAGCCGGCCGCTCGGTGCTGCTCTTCCCCGAAGGAACGCGCACGACCGACGGCCGCATCGGCGCGTTCAAGTCCGGTGTCGCTCATCTGGCCGCGCGCGACGGCGCGACGATCGTGCCGGTCGGCCTGGCCGGCACGCGCGACGTGCTCGGCAAAGGCCGCCGCCTGCCGCGTCGCCGCCCCGTCGCCGTGGTTTTCGGCGAGCCGATGCAGGTCGAGGCCGGCGCGGATCCGCGCAAGACCACGGATCGCGCCGAAGCCGCGGTGACGCGCGCGGCAGCCGAAGCCGAGGCCGTCTGCGAGCCGCGTCGCACGCTGCATGCGTGCGTCCGCGTGTTCGCGCAGTCGTGGGCGGCGCTCGCGCTGGCGTTCGTGTGGGGCGCAGCCGAAGCGATCGCGTGGCCGATCGTTCCCGACATCGCCGTCGCCACGCTCGTGCTCGCCGCGCCGCGACGCATCCTGCCCATCGCCGCGGCGGCCATCGCCGGCTCGCTGTGCGGGGGGCTCGCCGCATACGGCCTCGGTGCGCTCGGCGCCGCCGGCATGCTCGACCATGCGCCGCTCGTCACCGCACGAATGCAAGCATCGGCGGTGCAGCGCATGAATCAGAGCGGCGCCGCCGGGATCCTGACGCAGCCCTGGAGCGGCATCCCCTACAAGGTGTTTGCGCTGCAAGCCGACGACGCCGGCACCGGTGTCGGGGCATTCGCCTGGTTCAGCCTTCTCGCGCGCGGCGCGCGCATCCTGCAGGTCGCCGCCGTCTTCGCCGCCGCGGGTCTGGTGCTGCGCCGATGGATCGACCACCTGTACGCGCCCGGCATGGCCGTCACGCTGATCGTGTTTGCCTACGGCTTGTCCCGCGTCGTCACCGCCTGGTCCTAAGCGGCCTTCGGCCGTTCTTCTTGCAATCAGACTCCTATAGTGTGCCGAATCGCAGACAGAACGAGGCGCGGCCCGGCTAGAATTCAAGGTATGAGCCAGATCACGCATGTTCACGCCCGCGAAGTGCTGGACTCTCGCGGAAATCCCACGATTGAAGTTGACGTCGCCACCGCGGGCGGCGGATTCGGCCGCGCGATCGTCCCGTCCGGCGCCTCCACCGGCGCGCACGAGGCGCTCGAGCTGCGCGACAAAGACGACAAGCGCTTCGGCGGCAAGGGCGTCCGCACCGCCGTGGACAACGTCAACCATCAGATCGCGCCCGAGTTGATCGGCCGCGACGCGACCGACCAGCGCGGCATCGACCGTTTGCTGCTCGACGCCGACGGCACCGAAAACAAGCGACGGCTCGGCGCGAACGCGATGCTCGGCGTCAGCTTGGCCGTCGCGCACGCGGCCGCCGACGCGAACGGCATGCCACTGTTCCGCCACCTCGGCGGCGCGAACGCGCATCTGCTGCCGGTGCCGTTCATGAATGTGCTCAACGGCGGCGCGCACGCCGACAACACCGTGGACGTGCAAGAGTTCATGATCGCACCCGTCGGCGCGGCAAGCTTTGCCGAAGCGCTCCGTTGGGGCGCCGAGGTCTACCACGCGCTCAAGAGCGTTCTCAAGAGCCAGGGCCTAAGCACCGGCGTCGGCGACGAAGGCGGCTTCGCGCCCGACTTGAAATCCAACGAAGATGCGCTCGCCGCGCTCGTGACCGCGATCGAAAAGGCCGGCCTTGAACCGGGCGACGAGATCGCGCTCGCACTCGACGTCGCCGCCACCGAGCTCTACGAAGACGGCGCTTACGTCTTCGCAGGCGAAGGAGTCACGCGCAGCGCCGCCGAATGGGCCGGCACGCTCGACGCGTGGACCGGCCGCTATCCGATCGTGTCGATCGAAGATCCCTTCGGGGAAGACGACTGGGATGGCTGGGCGCTCGCGACGCAGCGGCTCGGTGGCACTGTGCAACTCGTCGGCGACGACGTGTTCGTCACCAACCCGATCCGCCTGAAGATGGGCATCGACAAGGGCACCGCGAACAGCATCCTGATCAAGGTCAACCAGATCGGCACGCTCACCGAGACGCTCGATGTGATCGAGCTTGCCAAGGCCAACGGCTACACCACCATGGTGAGCCATCGAAGCGGCGAATCCGAGGACGCATCGATCGCCGACATCGCCGTCGCGACCGGCGCGGGCATGATCAAGACGGGCGCCCCCGCGCGAAGCGAGCGCGTGGCGAAATACAACCAATTGCTCCGGATCGAGGAAATGCTCGGCGACAACGCCGCATACGCCGGCCGTTCCGCGCTCGCGGCCCAATCACCCGGCACGCTCTAGAATCACTCGCATGGCCAAGGCTTCTTCCCCCGCCGAGCCGCGCAAGAGCCGAAAACTCGTCTATGCGCTGGTCGCGACCGCGGTCGCGCTGTCGGTGCTGTATCCGCTCCGGCAATACACCGCCTCGAAGCAGCATCTGGCCGAGCTGGTCGCCTCGGAGAAGCGCATCGACGCCAAGACCGAAGAGCTCAAAGCCGCCAAGAACCGCCTTTCCAGCGACGCCGAAGTCGAGCGACTCGCCCGCGAGCATCTGCACATGGTCCGCCCCGGCGAGGTCGCCTTCGCCATCACCGGCGCCGCCCCCACACCCCCGGCCGCCGACGACCCGGCCGCCGGCCGCAAGACCGAAACCGCCAAACCACCCTGGTACAAATCGTTTTGGCGCTGGCTTACCGGCGGCTGAGCGAACTCCGGGAGGCCGGCCGCCGGTCAGGACAGCGTGTAGACCTCCACCGGGACGACCCGGTTCGAGGTGGTGCCGTCTCCGATCTGTCCGTAGAAGTTGTGGCCCCAGCATTTGACGGTTGCGTTGGAGAGCAGCGCGCAGGTGTGGAAGCTGCCGGCGGTGATGGCGGTGGCTCCGGTGAGGCCGGTGACGCTGGTGGGGGTGGTGCGGTTGGTGGTGGTGCCGTCTCCGATCTGCCCCGAGCCGTTGTGGCCCCAGCATTTGACGGTTGCGTCGGAGAGCAGCGCGCAGGTGTGGAAGTCGCCGGCGGTGATGGCGGTGGCTCCGGTGAGGCCGGTGACGCTGGT
>DASWHR010000140.1:0-13112 GCA_036398095.1 Actinomycetota bacterium | reverse complement strand
ACCGCGGCGATGCGGCCGCACATCTCGTGGCCGAGCACCGTCGGCTCGCTCATGAAGCGCGACAGATCGATGTCGCCGCGCCAGAAGTGCAAGTCGGATCCGCAGACGTTGGCGCGCGTGACGCGGATCAGGATCTCGCCGCGCGCCGGATCGGGAACCGGAATCTCGCGGATCTCCATCTCGTTCTTGACACCGGGTGGGAACGCGGCAAGCCGTCCTGTCGTCATGCGGATCCTCCGTGGGTCGGGGTGGCTTCGGACTTTTCGGCGACCTCCCAGCCGGGGATGGGGGCGTTGCGGTCGCGGCGACGCCGCAGCAGCAGCACCGTCGCGGCGGCCACGATCAACGCGACAACCGGGCCGCCCACGATCAGCAGCGACGAGGTCTTGTAGCCACTCGACGAGGCCGCGAACTCGAGCGTCTCGCCGAACGGGATCGCCCAGACGATGGTTCCGCCGGCGACACTTTCCGGGTCGCCTCGGTATTCGCCGACACGTCCGGGCAGGTCGAGCCGGACCCGGAACCGGAACACGTCGCGCGCGGCCCGCTTGAGCGCCTCGCGCAACTGTTCGCCGGCCTCCGCGCCGGGAACGAGTCGCTCGGGCGTGAGATCGACGGTCCCGGTCACGCCGGCGGACGCGCGAAAGAAGCTCGACGAATGGTCAAGGCGAACATCGCGGAAGACCGTCGGGAAGGCGAGCGCCCGGTCGCCGGATCGATCGGCGACGTCGCGGATCGCCGCTTCGAGTTCTTCCGGATCCTTGAACGTTCGCGAGATGTCGATGCGCAGCCCGCCGTCCGGCTGCGTCTGACGGACGATCCATCCGGATCCGGCGAACTGGGCGCCGGTGTCGGCCAGCTCGTCGAGCGTCGCGGCGCCCTCATCGGTGGAGCGCACCACGTCGATGAATTCCTCGTCGAACGCAAAGACGATGCGAAACGAACCGGTTCCGTCGTCGCCCACCCTCGTTGCGACGTCGACGGTCATCTCGCACGCGCCCACCGACAACGCCAGCAGCGCGAGCGCGACGAAACGGCGAAGAGGGCGGGTCATGTCGGCGCCGATTCTAGCCGCGGCCGCAGATCACAGGTCGCGCAGCAGCGGAAGGAGCGTGCCCGCGATGATCTCGACTTGCTCGGGCAGCGGGATCGCGAACGGAAGCGGCGCGGGCGCAACGATCAGCTCGGTGACGCCGAGAGCCGCAAATTCGGCCATCCGCTCGGCGCATTGCTCGGCCGATCCGACGAGCGCGCCTTCCGCGAAAGACTCCAGCGACTCGTCGTCGAGCATCGTGCCCGGCGCCCATCCGCGAAGCGCCTCCCAGGTCGCCGGCAGATCCTTGCCGACGATCGTGTACAGGCCGAGCGTCTGACGGACCGTCGCCGGATCGCGGCCGGCCTTCTCGCAGGCGGCGCGGAGCGTGGCGACCTTGCCGGCATACGCGTCGGGCGTCCATTTCCAGACGGTGTTCCAACCGTCGGCGGCCTCGGCGACGATGCGCGCGGCACGCGGCCCGCCTTTGCTCCCGATCAGCAGCGGCGGCCGCGGTTGCTGCACCGGCGGCGGATCGATCGTGGCGTCCCGGACCTGATAATGCTCCCCCGAAAAGGTGAACGGCGCGCCGCCGGCCAGGAGACCGCCGACGATCCGCACGGCTTCCTCGAGTCGCTGCATCCGCTCGCCCGCCGTTCCGAACGGGTAGCCGTAGGCGCGATACTCGTCTTCGTACCAGCCGGCGCCGATGCCCAGCTCCAGGCGTCCGCCACTCGCCTGGTCGAGCGTCGCGGCCGTCTTGGCCAGCATCACCGGCGGCCGGAACGCCTCGCTGAGCACCAAGGTGCCGAGCCGGATCCGGCCGGTTGCGGCGGCCACGGCCGACAGCGTCGCGAGCGGCTCGAGCGAGCCGTGCCGTCCCGGCGGGCCGCCGTATCGAGTGAGTTCGAGAAAGAAGTGGTCCGAGACCCACACCGAGTCGTAGCCGAGCCGCTCGGCGCGCCGCGCCCACTCGACGGTCGCGGCCGGATCGGCTTTGTGGGGGCCGCCGGAGGGATAGGAGAAGTCGTAGTGCGGCAGCGCCAGCCCGATCTTCATGTCTCACCCTTCATTTCGGGAGGCATGGTAGCCGACGTAGGATGCGAGCGAGCATGGACGCCCCGGGACGTTTCGCCTTGGCCGTCAACCGGCCCGAAGCTTCGATCGACATGGCCGAAGCCTGCTTCCTGATCGCCGCGAACGTCTACCCGGACTTAGACGTCGCGACGCAGTTGCGCAGGATCGACGCGCTCGCGGTGCGATGCCCCCCCGGATTCGACGGGCTGCGCCGCTACCTGTTCGAAGAGCTTGGCTTCCACGGCAACACCGAACGCTACGACGATCCGCGCAACTCGCTTCTGAGCGACGTTCTGGATCGCCGCGTCGGATTGCCGATCACGCTGTCGATCCTGACGATCGAAGTCGGACGCCGCGTCGGCGTGCCGCTCGCCGGCGTTGGGATGCCGGCGCATTTCGTGGTCCGTCACGAAATCGAGCCGCGGCTGTACGTGGATGCGTTTGCCGGCGGGGAGACGCTCGACGCCGCAGGCTGCCGCGCCCGGTTCCACGAGATCGTCGGTCCCGAAGTCCCGTTCGATCCTGCATGGCTCAAGCCGATCTCTACGCTCGAGATCCTGTCGCGCGTGCTGGCGAATCTGAAGAACGTCTACACGCAGCGAACGCAGTGGCACAACGTCGAATGGGTCGTCCGCTGCCGCCTGTCGGTTCCCGGCTGCCCGGCCGACGAGCGCCGCGACCTGGCGCTGGCGATCGGCGAGCAAGGCCGGTTCGAGGAAGCCGCCCGCGAGCTGGACCTGCTCGCGCGGATAACGCCCGATCCGGAGGCGCGCCATACGCTCACCGGCGAGGCGATCACGATGCGCGCCCGCCTCAATTAGGTCCGAACGTCCCTACGAATCCCAACTCGGGCCGGGCCGTTCGACCCCTGGCGAGCCCTTTGATTCCCTCTAACCTGGGTATCGATCCGGCCGAGCGAGGGGCCGGAACCGACAAGAAGGAGGAATCATGCGTCGCCGGACATTCGACACGCTCATGGCCACGGGCGGCCTGGTCATGACCTTGGTGCTGCTGGTTGCCGGCGCTCTGTTGTTCGTGGGCTACGACTTCGCGAACAGCAACGTCGAAGACAACCTCAAGGCACAGAACATCTTCTTCCCGAAGGCGGACAACCCCCAAATGGAGGACCCGCGCATCGGGCCGTTTATCAAGCAGTACGCGGGCCAGCAAGTGGTGACCGGCGCCCAAGCCGAGGCGTACGCCAACCACTACATCGCCGTGCACCTCGAAGACGTGAACGAGGGCAAGACCTACGCCGAGACCAGCACCCAGAGCCGGGCCAACCCGGACAACGCCGAACTGTCGGCCGCGGTCCAGACCCTGTTCCGTGGCGAAACTCTGCGCGGCCTGCTGCTCAACGCGTACGCCTTCTGGAAGCTGGGACAGATCGCGCTCCTGGCAAGCGTCGCAGCCTTCGCGACTGCCGCGTTGATGGGACTCCTGACCGTCCTGGGTTTCTGGCACCGCACGCGGGTTCCCGCGGACCAGGAAATCCTCGCTCCTCCGATCAAGATGGCACAGGCCGTCTGACAGGCCATCGAGACGGAGTGAACGACAAGACGCCGGCGCCGATTCGGGCGCCGGCGTCTTGCTGGGTGGCTACAGGTAGCGCATGACGTCGTCGGCGTCGCGGATCTCGACGCCCGGCGGAATCGCGGCGGCCGCCGGGATCCGCAGGCGCGGCCAGATCGTGATGCCGTCGCTCATGCGCGTGCCCGGCTGCAAGACCACTTCGTCGCCCAGGCCGACGAATTCTTCAAGCACCGTCGGATTCTCCGGGCTGGAGCGAACCTCCGACATCGAGCCGACATAGGTGTCGGTGATCCGTGCCCCGCGGCTGATGATGGCGCCGTCCCGGATCGAGCTTCGCGTGATGATCGATCCTTCGTGCACCTCGACTCCGTCGTCGATGTTGCTGTAGGAGATACGGGTTCCCGCGCGGATCTCGCTGTACTTGCCGACGCGAACGCCCGGCCCGAGCGCGACTTCGCCGCGGTTGAGCTTCTCTTCGAGCGTCGTGCCGTTGATCGTGTCGCGCATGTGCAGCGAGGTCCGGTCGATCCAGATGTTTCGCTCTTCATCCAGCGGCTCACCGAGCTGCCGCTCGACCGAGGCGAATCGTCCGTCGAGCGCGTCCACCATCGTTTCGATGTAGTCGGGAATGTTGCCCAGATCCCCGATCCGCCCGATCGGATGCGCATTCACCTTGAAGCCCTTGCCGACGATCCACGGCAACAGGTCGAGCCCGAAGTCCAAGCGACTCTCGGCCATCTGGAGCACGTCCGGGTGGTCGCCGATTTCGCTGAGCGCGTCGAGATCGACAAGGTAGAAGCCCGAGTTGGTGAGCAGCGGCAATCGGTTGAACGCATCCTCGCTCGGGACGGGGAACGCCTCGTGGATCTCTTGCAGCGTGGGCTTCTCGACGAATTCCAGGATGGTGTGTTGCGGGTCGGTGAGCATCACGCCGTACTTGCCGGCGACCTCCATCGGCTCGCGGACCATCGCGCCGATCGTGATGATCGCGCCCGACGCCCGGTGGGCCTCCACCATCTCTTTGAAATTGAAATCGATGACCGAGTCGGTCGGGAAGACCAATCCGGTGCCGTGAAGATCCCAGTAGCGGATGTTGCGGATGGTGGTATCGGCCGAGCCCGTATTGAGTGCGTCGAAGCGAACGCGCGCGTACTTCACGCTGACGCCGAGCGGCTCGCCGTGGTCGATGAGCGTCTTGATCTGGTAACGGTTCTCTTTGCCGTGAGCGACCATGTAGTAGTCGGTCACGCCCTGCTCACGCAGAATGCCGATGATCATGCGCACGAGCCGCTGGCCCAGGAACGACATGGCCGCCTTCGCGCGCAGATAGCCGGGAGCCTTCACGGTGAGCGGCCGCGCGCGTTCGCCGCGGCCCCCCGCGAGACCGATTCCGACGACGTCCACGGTCGACCGCCTCCTCGATGATGCCTGCACGGGACGGGACGAGGAGTCGCCCCGCGCCATGGTAGCGCGTTCGCGGGAAACGCTCCCTCGAAGGAGTGAGTGAGCCGATGGGTGGCCAAAAGGGGGCCCCCGAGAAGCGGTGGGGGAGCTGGTCGGCTTGGTCTCCGCCCCCGGGGGCACCGAGGTCTCGTTTCGCTTCCATTATGGCGCGAGCCTGAACGTTGTGCGATGGAGAAAACGCCCTCGGAAGCGGAAAAATTTCGCCTCGCGCGCCGTGCTAGCCTGTAAACGATACCGAGATCGACATCGAAGGGCGGACAAATCGTGGCAACCAAGGAAGAAGTACTGCAGGCGCTGTCCACCGTCAACGATCCCGAGATCGGTCGTCCGATCACGGAATTGGACATGGTCAAGAACGTGACGGTGGACGGCGACGTCGTCGTGGTCGAGGTGCTGCTCACGGTTGCCGGCTGTCCGCTGAAGGACAAGATCACCAAAGATGTCACCGCTGCCGTCGCTCCCCTGCCGGGCGTCGCCAAGGTTCACGTCGAACTGGGCGTAATGACCGACGATCAGCGCCAAGCGATGGTGCAGCGCCTCCGCTCGGGGCAGGGCGACGGCCAGGGAGGCACGATCAAAGAGATTCCCTTCTGGGGTCAGGACCACCGCACCAAGGCGATCCTGGTGTCTTCGGGCAAGGGCGGCGTCGGCAAGTCCAGCGTCACCGCCAACCTCGCGGTCGCGCTCGCGCAGGAGGGCCACAGCGTCGGCGTCATCGACTGCGACGTCTGGGGCTTTTCGATCCCGCGCATGATGGGCGTCTCCGGTCGCCCGACCGCATTCGACGGGATGATCCTGCCGCTGGAATCGCACGGCGTGAAGGTCATCTCGATGGGCTTCTTCATCCCCGACGATCAGCCGGTGATCTGGCGCGGACCGATGCTGCACAAGGCGATCAACCAGTTCCTCGCCGACGTTTACTGGGGCGATCTGGACTTCGTGCTGCTCGACTTGCCACCGGGCACCGGCGACGTGAGCATCTCGCTCGCGCAGTTCTTGCCGGGCGCCGACATGCTGATCGTGACGACGCCGCAAGAGGCGGCGCAGAAAGTCGCGGCGCGCGCCGGCCGCATGACCGAGCAAGTGCCGCTCAAGATCATCGGCGTCGTCGAAAACATGAGCTACTTCATCTGCCCGAACTGCGATACCAAGCATCGGATCTTCGGCGAAGGCGGAGGCGAGCAGCTCGCCAAGACGCTCGACACCGAGTTGCTCGGCGAGATCCCGATTCAGGAGTCGCTTCGCGAGGGCGCCGACATCGGCGCGCCGATCGTGGCGCTCAAGCCGGAATCGCCGGCCGCGCAGGCGCTCATCGACATCGCTCGCAAGATCGCGGCGAACAAGCCTTCGATCAAGGGCAAGCGGCTGCCCCTGCTGTCGAAGTAGCTTCGCTACGGAAGGTAGCGTCGCCAGACGTCGGCGACCGCATCGCCGACGAGCCGGCCGCCGAGCACGTCCGACGGATAATGCACGCCGACGTAGATGCGCGACGCGCCGACGAAGGCAGGTAGCCGCTCGATCAGCGGCTTGATGGCTTTGCCGGCCTCCGGCGCCAGGACGCGCGCGAGCGCGGCGGCGACCGCGGGATGGCCGCTCGGATACGACGTGCCGGCCGGACGTCGCACGAGCACGTCGACGGCGTCGTCGTCGTAGGGCCGCGTGCGACCGAAGACCTTCTTGGCGCCTTGCGCGACCGTCCACGCAGTCAGGGCCGCGCCGGCGGCGCGGACGGCAAGTCGCCCGCGACCGAGCAGCGCGAGCGATGCGGCAACCCCCGCGACCGCATAGACCGAGCCCAAATCGGTGGCCACGGGAAGGACGCGGTCGAGCGTTTCGCTGCGTCTGGCGCGGATTTGGTTGAAGGCTTTCTTGTCGGCGTCGGCGAAACGCTCGCGCGACAAGTAGCCGAGCGCGGCGGCCGCGCCGAGCCGGACCAGCGGTTTGGCGAGCCCGGGGCGCTTCCGCCGGCTCACGTGTCCTCCGTCACGGGGTAGGCGGCCACCTTCTGCGGGTCCGTCGTGTGCGCAACGGCCTTCTTCTTCGCAGGCGCCTTCTTCTTCTTTGCAGGCGCGGCCGCCTTCTTCTTCGCGGGCGCCGCCTTCTTCTTCGCGGGCGCGGCTTCGGCGGGAGGCGGCGCAACGGCCACCGCGGCGGCCGCGGCGGCGGCGCGTTCCTCGGCTTTGCGCGCGACCTCGTCGGGCTCGTCCATGACGATCTTCGACAAATCCCTCTGGATATCGCTCGTGTCCACGGCTTCGCGAAGCTCGGCGACGGCGCGCTGCGACTCGGTCTGGAAGGCGCGGAACGCCTTCCCGGCCGAGCGCATAATCTCGGGAAGCCGTTTCGGGCCGAAAACCATCAGCGCCACGATGACGATGACGACCAACTCACCGATTCCAACATTGGGTAGCAGAAGAACCTCCGGATTCCCGATCGACGACGCCCATTATGGGCGAGAACCGAACCGGACGCTCCGCACCGGCGCATGTGGTGATGATTGACGTTGTAGAACGACCGAAATCATCACCACATCGCATCCTCGCCGCCGGAAAAGAAGGCCAGACGCGGGACCGAACGGTGGCGGTTACCGGGCCGCTATCGGGGCCGGTCGGTGAGCCTCGCGCGCACCGTTTGGCGGTTTCCGTCGCGCTCGAACGTGATGGTCACGGTCTGACCGACGTCGAAGCGAGCGACGACCGCCACCAATTCTTCGGCCGAGCCGATCGGCGTCCCCTGAATCTCGACGACGACGTCGCCGGCGCGCAATCCGGCCGCCTGCGCCGGCCCGCCGTCCACGACCGCTTGAATGCGTGCGCCCTTCCGGCCGGGAACCGTCGCCGGCTCGACACCCAGAAACGCGCGCGTCGCCCGGCCGATCCGGATGATGTCGTCGACCTCTTTCCGCGCAATGTCGATCGGGATCGCAAAACCGATGCCGACATTGCCTTCGCCGCCGAGGATCGCGGTGTTGATGCCGATCACCTCGCCACGCGCGTTGACCAGCGCCCCCCCGGAGTTCCCCGGGTTGATCGGCGCGTCGGTCTGAATGACGTCGACGAACTGCTGGTTGCCCAGCGACAGGTTGGCGCGGATCGCGCTGACGATGCCGGCGGTCACGGTGCCGGACAGCCCGAACGGCGAGCCGATCGCGATCGCGGTGTCGCCCACGTTGGTGGTGAGCACCGATCCGAGCGTCGCCGCCGGCAAGTTGGTGCGGTTGACCTTCACGACCGCGATGTCGTCGATCGGCGATGCGGTCCCGACCACGCTGCCCTGCAGCGTGTCGCCGCTCGCCAGCGTCACTTCCACGCTGGTTGCGCCTTCGACGACGTGGGCGTTCGTGATGATGTACCCGTCGGTTCGGTAGATCACGCCCGATCCGGTGCCGGATTGCGATCCGAACACGCCGCTCACGCGCGTGTCGATGCGCACGATGCTGGGCAGAACGGCTTCGGCAACGGCCGCCACGCCGTCCAGCCCCGCGTTGCCGCCGCCTTTGACCGGCGGATCGACGACGCGAACTTCCGCGCCGCCCAGACCGCCGACGTTCGCGCGATCGAGCACAACGACGGTAGAGCCCACGCCGAGCACGGCGCCCATCAGCGCGGCGAGAAACACGGTGAGGAGACGACCCGGGCGGCTCCGGGCCGTCTCCTCGGGAGGGGTTTGCGAAGTCGAAGGGAGCCCGGGAAGCGGCGCCGGCCACGCAGGCAGCAGGGACGTGTCGCCGGGCACCTCGTCGGGCCCGGCCGGGTCGCGTCGCCACGGCGGCTCGGTCGGCGGGGCCGTCTCGAACGGCGAGCGCTCGTCGCTCCACGCGCCGTCGAACGGTTCGGCGGGCGACGCGTCGCTGCCGGTCGTCGTGTCGGCGGGGCTCGTTGTGGGTTCCATCTGCGCTCCTTCCGGGTTCTCGGACGGGAGTCTAGGTGGACGCCCCTGAGAGGCCGCTGAAGGTTCCCCAAGCGAAGACTGAGAGCTCATTTCGTGTGAGAATACCCGGCATGAGTGAACTGGAACAGCGAGGCGAGCCACAACCGGAACGAAAGTTCACCAAGTCCGATGCGAAGCTGGTCGCATTCGGTGTGCTGGCGTTGCTGGCGGGGATCTTCGTCGGCCAAAACACCGGCCAGGTGCGCGTGCACTTTGTCTTCGCATCGGCCAACATCCGCCTGATTTGGGTGTTCCTGCTGTGCATCCTGATCGGCGCAGTTCTAGACCGGCTGCTGACATACCGGGGCGTGCTGCCTCAGGCAAAGAAGAAGCGCGAAGAACGCCGCCGCTAACTAACGCCACCGCACAACAAATGTGGTGATGATCAAGGGCGTTATACGAGGTTCAATCATCACCACTTCGCGGTCGGGCCCGTCTGGAACGACGGGTCGTTCTGGATCTGCTCCGCTTATACCCCTTTACCGCTATAAGGTAGCTTTGCTATTATATGGGGTGATCTAACGAGAGTTTGCTCCGGCGGGGACCCGTTTCGACCCCGGATCTCCGGGCACCCCGTCGAGCATGCCGCCGACGATCGGAGGGGGCTGCATATGTTGATTCGCCGTCGTTCTTATCGACCCATCATTTTCCTTGCACTACTCGCCTCCTTGGCGCTTCCCGTCCGGGACGCCGTGGCGGTCGAGCCAGACCCATGTGCCGCTGGAAGCACCGACCCGCTGTGTGCCACCGCGGTGGTGAACGCCTCGTCCTGCGTTGCCGTGGGCATTCACACGCGAGGCCTGCTCGCGAACACGATTTCGCGGAGCCAGGCCAACTCGCCTGCAGGCCCGGCCCACGACGAGAAGCACGCAGTGAGCCAAGATCTGGGCGTCGTAAAAGCCTCCGCCGTCAACTCGTCCTGCGATGCGAGCGGCTCTCCGGTCCCGAACGCGATGGGCTCGGCCGACGTTGCCGCCTATGCGGTGGACCTCACGTCGATCGGCGTGCCGGTTCGGGTGTCGGGCGACCTGCTGCGCGGCTCCGCGTCGTCGTCCACAACGACCGGACTCAGAGGGGCAACACTGACCTCGATCGTTGCGGCCGTCGCCGGAGTTCCCCTCGTCCTCAACCCGGCGGCGGCGCCGAACACGGTCGTCCCGCTCGGCTCGTTCGGCTTCCTTGCGCTCAACGAGCAATGGAGCAGCGGTGGGGACTGCCAGCGCGACACGAACATCGCACTCCGTATCAAGATCAACAGCCCCTCATTGGAGATCCGCATCGGCTGGGTTTCAACGATGGCTTGCAAGCAGTCGTCCACCGTGACGACGCAGACGATTCCCGCCGGCACCCTGCCGCCCGGGACCTCGGTGACCGACTCCGCAACCGTCTCCGGCGCCGGTCCGGTGCCGACCGGCTCAGTCACGTTCTTCCTCTGCACCCCCTCTCAGGTGACGGCGGCGGGCTGCCCCACCGGCACACAGGTAGGCACGCTGAAGACATTGGGCGCCGGGGGTACCGCGCTCTCTGATGCGTCTTCGGCAACGACCGGGCTGGGAGAATACTGCTGGCGCGCCGTCTATTCGGGAGACGCGTTCTACGCGCAATCCAGCCACACGAACCGCACGACCGAATGCTTCGTCATCGAACGTCAGCCGGTGCAGATCACGTCGCTATCGCAGCCCACCGGTGGCGGGATCGTTCCCGGCTCGCTGGTGACCGACACGGCGACCGTCACGGGTGCCGGACCGGTTCCAACCGGCTCGGTGCGCTTCTTCCTGTGTCTGCCGGCGACGGTCACCGCAAACGGCGGAGACTGCCGCGCCGGCGGTCTGCTCAAGTCCACGAAGACGCTCGTCGGTGGCTCGGCAACGTCGGCCCCATCGGGCGACACCTTCGCCATCGGCACCCACTGCTGGCGGGCCGAGTACCTGGGCGACGGCTACTACCTGCCAGCAAATCATACGAACTCGACGACCGAATGCTTCACAACGGTCATGCAGGCGCCTCAGATCCGCACCGACTCTCGTCCCACAGGTCCGGGCGTTGCCCCGGGAACCTCGGCGGTCGATGATGTCGTCGTGAGCGGCCCAAGCTCGATCCCGAGCGGTACCGTCACGTTCTTCCTCTGCACCCCGGCACAGGTCACGCCGGCCGGATGTCCGTCGGGCGGCACGCAGGTCGGGGTTGCAAAGACGTTGAGCGCCACAGGCACGGCGACGTCGGACTCCTCGACGGGGTTCGTCGATACCAAACCGGAAGGCACGTACTGCTGGCGCGTGGCGTACGCGGGCAACGCGGTCTACGTCCCAGGAGTCCACACGAACGCGACGACCGAATGCTTCACGGTCGCAAAGAAGACCTCGGCGATGACGACCGACTCGACGCCGACGGGGGGCAACATCGCGCCGGGGACGCCGGCAACCGACAAGGCGACCGTGAGCGGCTCGGGTCCGGTTCCGACGGGTACCGTGACCTTCTTCCTGTGCCGCCCGACCGAGATCACGGCCGCCGGCTGCCCGGCCGGCGGCACACAGGCGGGTCCGGCCAGGGTTCTGGTCGCCGGTATCGCGACATCGGAGTCCTCGACTGCCTATGTGGACACCAAGCCTGAAGGAAAATACTGCTGGAGAGCGGAGTACTCGGGTGACTTCTACTACCAGCCCGTGTCGCACACGAATGCGAGCACGGAATGCTTCACGATCGCCCGTCAGCCGAGTTCGACAACGACATCGTCGACACCGGTCGGCGGCAACGTTCCACCGGGAACGGCGGCGACCGACAAGGCGACGGTCAGCGGCGCGGGTCCGATTCCGACCGGCTCGGTAACGTTCTTCCTGTGCGGCGTGACGGAGGTTACAGCGGCAGGTTGTCCGTCGGGGGGCACGCAGGTCGGCGGCGCTAAGCCGCTCGTGGGCGGCACGGCCACGTCGGATTCGTCGACGGGTTCCGTAGATACGAGACCCGAAGGCACGTACTGTTGGCGAGCCGACTACTCGGGCGACTTCTACTACGCGCCGTCCTCACACACCGACGCGCAGTCCGAGTGCTTCACCGTCGTGCGGCAGCCGTCCACGATGACGACGACCTCGACACCGACCGGCGGCAACGTGCCGCCCGGAACGGCGGCGACGGACACGGCGACCGTGACGGGTGGCGGTCCTGTGCCGACGGGAACGGTTTACTTCTATCTGTGCATCCCGCTCGAAACGGCCAACGGATGCGGCGAACCCCCGTTCAGGGGCGGCACGCTCGTCGGCGCCGCTAAGACGCTCGCCGGCGGCTCGGCCACGTCGGATCCGTCCACGGGCTTCGTTGATACGCGAATCGAAGGAAAGTACTGCTGGCGAGCCGTATACAACGGCGACACCTACTATGCGCCGTCCGAACACACGAACGGGACGACCGAATGCTTCACCGTCGCCAAGCAAACGGGCGGGATGTCGACGACGTCGAGCCCGACGGGCGGCGGGGTTGCCCCCGGCGTCACGGCGAGCGACGGCGCGACGCTGACGGGCGGCGGCCCCGTGCCGACCGGAACAGTGACGTTCTTCCTTTGCAAGCCGGGAGAGTCGACGGCCGCCGGCTGCGCTTCGGGTCTCGGCGCGCAGATCGGACCGATCAAGACCGTCTCGGCCGGCGGAACAGCGTCCTCCGATCCCACAACTGGCACCGCGTTCGTCGGACTGTTCTGCTGGCGAGCCGTGTACTCCGGCGACTTCTACTACGCGACGGCGACCCACACGAACGGGACGACCGAATGCTTCACGACCGTGAAGCAGACGCCCGGCATGACGACGACGGCCAGCCCGGACTGGGTCGACCATCCGGCGTCGGTGACCGATCTCGCAACGGTCTCGCCGGTGGCTCCGCTGCCGATGCCGACGGGCACCGTCCGCTTCTTCGTCTGCTTCCCGGCCGACGTGACGGGTGCGGGCTGCCCGTCCGGCGGCTTTGCGTGGGAGACGATCGTGCTGAACGGGGCCGGGCAGGCCACGTCGAGCTGGCCGACGATTTCGACCGACCCGCACGGCGTGTGGTGCTGGCGAGCCGAATACTCGGGCGACGCGAACTACAA
>DASWHR010000139.1:0-14135 GCA_036398095.1 Actinomycetota bacterium | reverse complement strand
GCGTCGGCGACGTCGCTGCCGGCGACCGGATCATCGGTCACGTCGATCTCGGCCGGGCCGGCTTGCGGCTCGACGGTTTCGGGCGCGTCGTCGTGCACGCCGTGCCCGTTCCCGGTCGGAGCCTGCGGCTCGTCGTCGTTCGGGCGGTCGGCGCGCACGCCGTTCACAGAGGAGTCGTCCATCGATTTCTGATTCCCGGTCGAAAGACCTACTTGGAGAAAGTCTGGAAGATTGCTTGGTTGAAGCCGTAGTCGAGCGCGAAGACGATCGCCGTGATGAAGATGACCGACACGAGCACCACGACCGTGTACGTGGCGACTTCGCGACGGGACGGCCAGGCGACTTTCTTCAGCTCACCGCGAACCTCGCGCAGGAACTGACGTGGAGGCGTCCGCTTCTTGCGTTCAAGGGTCGTGCGTCGCTCCGCGACCGCCTCTTCGCGGTTGCGCGGCGCCTTGGCACCCTGATCCTTCTTCTCCTGCTTGGCGAGCAGTCGCTTCGTTGCTCGATTGACCACGGTCGTCTCTATCCCTTCGGCCGCACCTGCGGCCCGTTCACAACGACGCCGCGGACCCGGGTCCGCGGCAACGCTTCCTGCGGGTTAATTGTGCTGGCAGGGCCGGAGGGAATCGAACCCCCAACCTCTGGTTTTGGAGACCAGCGCTCTGCCAAATTGAGCTACGGCCCTCCGCGGCTGGGGTTCCCCCTTCCGCCAACAAGCGGCCAGTATACGGGCCGTGCTTGAAGGGTGTAAAGCGACGCTCAGGCGCCCTGGGCGCGGGGCGAGCGGGACTTCAGGGCCCGCCAAGCAAGCCAAGCGGCGCCGGCTCCGGCCAGCAGCACCCCGGCCGAGCCGACGATCGCGTCCCGATTGTCGGTCAAGACCTTGATCATCTCGGCCGGGATCATGGGAGGAATCGGAATCGGCTTGCGGCGCTCCTCCTGGCCGGCGCGGCGGGCGACGGCGGCCGCGAAGCCGGGCGGCGGCTCCAGGGCCGCCTCGGGCAGGGCGCGCAGCGAGGCGCCGATCGTCGCGTGGCGCTGCGCGAGCGAGGTGCAGATCGCACAGCCTTCGACGTGGGGTGCGACCCACGATTCGGTGTGGGCGGGCAGTTCGCCGGCGGCGTGGGCCGTCAGGTAGGGCCGGACTCGCTCGCAGTTCATGACGTCTTCTTCTCCCTGCGCAACGGCACGACAACGCCGGCGCGCTCCAACTCGTCGGCCAGACGCAGACGCGCCCGGTGCAGCCGCACCTTCGCCGCTCCGGTCGAGCTTTTCATCTGCCTCGCGATCTCCTCGATGCTCATGCCGTAGGTCTCTCTCATCACCAGCACGGTCCGGTACGCGGCCGGCAGCCGCGCCAGCGCCGCCTCGACGTCGCCGGTCTCGACGGCCGGCGTGACTGCCGGCGCTTCGATCTCGGCGAGCCGGTCGGGCTCGACGGGGTCGGCCAGCCGCTTGCGCTTGCGAAGCGAGGCGATGGCCGCGTTGGTCGCGACTCGATAGAGCCACGAGGTGACGGCCGCGTCGCCCCGGAAGTGGCGGATGGCCTTCCAGACCTTGAGGTAGACCTCTTGCGCGACGTCGGCGGCGTCGTCGTGGTTGCCGACGATGCGGTAGACGACCGTGTACACCTGCCGCTCGGTCGCCCGGACCAACGCTTCGAACGCCTTGACGTCTCCTCGACGGCAGGCTTCCACGAGGTCCGGAGAGATCTCCACCACGTTCCGCCAGGTCGGACGCGCTCCCTGCCTGCGAGGTTACACCCGGCGCAATGGCTTTCCGGCCCTTTCGGGCGCCCTATCGGGCGACGATCAGGTCCGTTCGGTCCTTGAACCGGTCCAGAAAGCGATAGAAGTTGCGCTTCGACCGTTTCGAGCGCTCGTCTTCGTCGAGCGCCTCCCATGCGCGATGCGCGTGCCGGAGCGCGGGTGCGGACGTGGCGACGGCCTTGCGACCGAGCGCGCGCAACTGAAATGACAAGTCGATGTCGGCGTGCCGGTACCACGAGAACTTCGGATCGAAACGGCACGAGCGCAGAAGCGCCCGCCGCGTGGCGAGAAAGTAGCCTTGAACCGCGTCCACCGGAGTGCCGCTTCCTTCGATCTCTTCGAACGCACGCATGTCGTCCGTGCGCAGGCCCCACGGCCCGGCGATCCCGACGTCGGGGTCGTCGAAGGCCTCGAGCACGGGACCGATCAGGTCTCCGTTCGCCTCGACCGACAGGTCGGCTACAGCGACGATCTCGCCGCGCGAGGTGCCAAGAGCTGCGTTGCGTCCGGCGGCCCATCCCGGATCGGACGCGAAGTGCAGCACACGCACCCGAGTGCCGGCGAGCGACTGGATCCACTCGCCGTCGGGATGCCCGCACTCGGTGACGACGATCTCGTAGTCGTGCCGGGCGCAGTGCCGCGCAAGCGAGTCGACGAAGCGCGTCAGGTCGTCGCGAAAGCCTTCGTAGAGGACGTGGATGGTGACCGCGCATTCGGCCGGGACGGCGAGGATGTCGGGCAGACCGGCCGGGTCAACGAGTTCGAAGGCCGGCTTCGGTTCCGCCACGCCGCCCGAAGGCGTGTCGCGCACCGTGAAGCCGAGCGCGGCGATCCGGTCGCGGAGCGCGTCGGCGGCCGGCCAGTTCTTGGCGGCGCGCGCCTCGTCGCGTTCAACGAGCAGACGGGCGACGTCATCGGGCAAGGCGGTCACGTCTTCGATCCTATCCGGGCGCCGTGTCGGCGACCTGTGCGACAATTTCGCGGGCACCGGGTGGACCGGTGGAGGGAGGGGTTCCAGATGGCGCACGGCGAGATTCAGCATGTCGAGCTGCACACCACGGACAACGCAGCCACGCAGTCGTTCTACGAGCAGGTGTTCGGATGGACGTTCGACCACTCGATGGGCGAGTTCTATCTGATGTTCCAGGACCCGAGCGGGCGCGTCGGGGGCGGTTTCTCCAAGGAGATCCCAGCTCTCGGCACCGTGGTGTTCTTCGTCACGGTGGACTCGATCGAAAAGACGCTCGCGCAAGCGGCCGAGCTGGGCGGTGGCGTCGTGCAGGACAAGAAGCTGATCGACGCCAACGTCGGATCGTGGGCGTCGTTCAAAGACCCCGCCGGCAACGTGATCGGCATCTTCGAAAGCGCGCAAAAGCAGTAACGGGAATCGCACCGAGCCCCCGGCCCGCCGGGGGCTCCCGTTTGACCGCAGGAGGTCTTTCTGCGCGTTGTGCCGAGTCTGGACCCAGGTCGCCGCATGTCTCAGGATGCCCGGCGGAGGGTGCAGGAGGTGATGCTACGATTCGTTCCATGCCGGAAGGCGCGCTGCTTACCTACGCGGATCTGGCGGCCATGCCCGATGACGGCATGCGCCGCGAGATCATCGACGGGACACTCGTCGTGAGCCCGTCCCCGCGCATACGCCATCAGATGGTCGGCGGACGGCTTCATTTTGCATTTCAGCGGCAACTCTTGGGCCCGGCGCAAGACCGGATCTTGTGGGATGTGAATCTGGTCTTGGGCGAGCACGACATCGTGGAGCCGGACATCTTGTTCGTCACAGATGACCAAGCCGGGATCGTCGAAGACGTCTATGTGCGCGGAATCCCGGCGCTCGTGATCGAAGTCCTGTCGGAGCCGCGGCTCGACCGCGTTCGCAAGCGCGACCTGTACGCGCGATACGGAGTACCCGAATACTGGATCGCCGATCCGGACGCGGACCGGATCGAGGTCTATCGCCTGGCCGACGGGGCGTATGGGAAGCCGGAGATCTTCGAGCCCGGCGACACGCTCACGTTCGAACCCATCCCCGGGCTCGCGATCGACGTCGCCGCCGTCTTTCCCCAACGCGGCTAGGCCAGCACGACCTCGGCTTCGGCGGCGGCGCAATTGTCGCCTTCTTGCGTGGTGGCGCTCAGCTCGAGCAGCACGCGGTTTCCGTCGAGCTTCTGCTTGACCGTGCCGGTCACCGTGACGTTGTTGCCGGCCTGATTGTCGACCACGACCGGCTTGGTGAAGCGGGTCTTGAAGCGCACGACCGCGCCGGGGTCGCCGGCCCAGTCGGTCACGTACTGGCCGACCTTGGCCATCGTGAACATGCCATGGCTGATCACGTTCGGCAACCCGACCATCTTCGCGATCTCTTCGTTCCAATGGATGACGTTGAAGTCGCCGGACGCGCCGCAATACATGACCAGATTGATGCGCTGCACGTTGTAGATCCAGGGCTTCAGCTCTTCGCCTTCGGACACGTCTGCATAGTTGACCTTGGCCGTCATATCGCTCAGCCCTCCTGCGGCGCGGTTCCGCGCGAGACGATGGTGGAGCGGGCGACGGCGACTTCCTCGCCGCCTTCGGTCGTGATGACCGCTTCGTAGGTGAGAAACTCGTTTTTGCCCTTGGCCGCGATGTCGCTGATCTTGGGCTTTCCGATCAGCCGGTCGCCGGGAACGATCGGACGCTTCAATTCGAATTCTTGCTCGCCGTGCACGACCCGCGTGTAGTCCAAACCCAACTCGGGGTCGAGCACGATCGACGGCCCGAACTTGAAGCCGATGACCGTCAGGAACGTCGGCGGAGCGATGATGTCGGCATAGCCGGCGGCCTTCGCCGCGGCTTCGTCGGTGTAGAGCGGGTTCGGATCGCCGATCGCCTGGGCGAAGTCGCGGATCTTTTCGCGGCCGACTTCGTAGACCGGCGAGGCCGGATATTCCTTCCCGATCAGCGCGGTGTTGAGCGGCATGATGTCGCCTCCTTCTCTATGCGCCGAGCTGCGCGCCGGTCACCGGCACGGTCACGCCCGACACGAAGTCGCTGTCCTGCGAGCACAGGAACAGGTGGACGTTGGCGAGATCCTCGGGCTGACCGGCGCGGCCCAGCGCGATCATCATCAGCGCCATGGTTCGGAGCTGGTCGGGAATGCCGAGGTCGGTTCCCTCTTCCTTCGCGGCCGTCAGGCGCGTCTCGATGAAGCCGGGCGCGACCGCGTTGCAGTTGATCTTGAACGGACCCAGTTCGCGCGCGAGCGTTTTGGTGAGCGAGATCAGCGCGCCCTTGGCGGCGGTGTAGTTCGCCTGACCCGGGTTGCCGGTCAGCGCGACCGACGACGACGTGAACGTGATCTTGCGGTTGTAGGCGACGGCGCCCTTTTCTTCCAGCTCCTTCTTCGCGGCGGAGCGCATGTGCTGCACGGCATAGAACGAGGAATGGTAGGCGGTGTAGAGGTTCACCTTGATGCCGAGGTCCCAGATGTCGGGCGTCATGTTGTGGAAGGTCTTGTCGCGCGTGATCCCCGCGTTGTTGACCAGGATGTCGAGCTTTCCGAACTCGTCGAGCGCGGCTTTGACCATCGCCTCGGCGTTGGCGGCCTCGACGGTGTTGTGCAGCGACACGAGGGCCTTGCCGCCCTCCTTGCGAATGATCTCGGCAGTCTCTTCAGCTGGATCGGCATCGACGTCGTTGACGACGACGGCCGCGCCTTCAGCGGCGAAACGGAGCGCGGTCGCGCGGCCGATGCCGCGACCCCCTCCGGTGATGATGGCGACGCGATCGTCAAGGCGGCCCACAGTCGGTCCCCTCCCCTTGTTACTCGTCGGTAGGTTTACCGGCCCAGTATCTTCGCGCCGAGGGATCGCACGCAAACCGCTAACGAGGCTTCGCCTCAGACCGACGAGTTGTAGTTTTCACGATCTGGCTTCCTCCAGTTGAGTGCGTAGGCTCCGGCTGCGGGATCTAGTGGAGAGGGCAAGCCCTCGCCGTATGGACCGCAAAGCGGTCAGTTGGCCCGCAAGGGCCCCCGACAACCGGATCCTACGAGATGAGTTTCCGCCTGCAGCGTTGCTGAGATCCTGTCCGAGCATGTGACCCTGGAGATCGAAGGCATCGACCGGATGTATCTGAACCTCTACGTCCCCCAACTCCAGCACGAGATGGGTGTCGTCGCCTTCTTCAGACACCACCAGGGCGCGACCTTCGCTTCCTCGGCCCTGATGGATCCGATCAGTAGGGCGGCGCTCGTCGCGGCCATCGGCCGGTTCGTGGAGCCAATCGGAGTCGGGCACCGCTTGCTCGCGGGCGCCGTAGACGGAGAACATCGTGTGAACTTGTTTCCGACCAAGGCCGCGATCGACGAAGAACTCAGGCTGCTTCGGGGACGGCTGCACGGAGCACGTCCTCAATATCCTCTTGCGGCACGCCAAAGTCATCCGACACTGCCGACAAGGGGTCACCAGCGCGCCATCGGTCCAGCACGTCTTTCACTCAGACGCAAACCACAACGAAACCGTTTTGAGGACATTTCCCGTGAGTCAAGTCGATCTCTTGACGAATCTCATATCGCGGGCGTATATACCCTTCTGACCACGCCCGCCCGAGGGGATGCGGGCACGGCTGAACGGCAAGGCGTGCGGGCTCGCGAATCGGAACCAGATTCCCGAGTGTTTCGGACGGCGATGCGGCCCCCATCGGAGCGCGGCGGAAGGGCGGGGACGAGTGCGAGCAGTTGATCGCTCCAAAGGATCGATTCTTCTCGCGCTGTTTATTGATCAACTCTTGCTCCTGTGAGTTACTGCGGTGGTCAGGTACCAGATCTCATGGGGACAGATTCGGTCGCGCATGATCGACCGGCCCAAACCGCCATTGGCAGCAGTTGTCGTTGAGCTACTGGAAGGACATGAGCGACGGCGGACCAGGGTCATCTACGACGGCGAAACAAGCTGGTTCTTTGACGACGGAGTAAGTCGCGAGATGGTAGTCCCTGGCTCCGCTGTCCGGATTCTGGGGGGGAGAATTGAGCACGGTGACGTTCCGATCGGGGATCACGCTTGGATCGTTGATCTCATCGAGCCTCGAAGAATGGCCTATCTCGAAGAGGCCGGCGGAATCATCGTAGGTCGGGAGACGGTTTGTGGGAGGCCCTGTTGGGACGTGGAGTGCTCAGGACTCAGACAGAACGAGCCTGAGACTAGGTTCCGTCTCTCGATCGACGAAGCGAGCGGCATCATTCTCCGTTCTAGGCGCCCCGACATCCGAGCGGCGGTTGAATTCTTAGAGCTGGCGGTTCTTTAACTTCAAGAACTCAAGCTTCGCAGCGGGGCGCGCCGGTCAGGCGGCGCGGAAGTAGGAGAGGAACTTCAGGCCCGCGATCGGGTTTCCGGACGGGCGGAACTTGCCGGTCAGCACGGCCTTCGCCTGCGAGATGCGCCGGGTGCCGACGAGCACGAACGTGGCCGGGTCGGCCTTCACACGCGAGGTCGCCTTCGGATCGAAGACGGGATCGATCGCGATCGCGCCGTCGTCGATGCGGATCGTGAACCCCGTCGGCCCGACCTGAAACGCGTACGAGACGTGAACGTCGCGGGCCTTGCCGGGCAGGAACACGCCGGGAATCCCGTCGCGCACGACTTCAACGACCGGGGTGGTTCGCTCGGGCCCGCGGCCGCCGGGCCGCTTCAACGGAATCCGCACATCCTGGTTGTGAGTCCACCATTCCCAGATGCGGCCCTTGACGTAGAAGCCGGCCGTGCCGGGCGCAATCGGATTCCACGACGGGGCGACCCACTCCTCGTCGCTCATCTCCTTGAGCATCCGCTGCGTTTCCTCGATCGCCGCGTCGGCTTCGTCGATCAGTTGCGCGGGCGGGACGGCGCGTCCGTCGGCGATCTGGCGGTCGTTGATCGCAACCAGGTCGAAGCCGGCGGGCGCGGTCGCGTCGCCGGCCAAGGCCCGGCGCAGCATCGGCCGGAAGATCTCGGTCTCGCCGCGGACGCAGTGGACCGCCACGTCCTTGACCGTCCAGCCTTTGCACAGGGACGGGCGCGTCCAGTCGGATGCTCCTAGGGAGCGCCACAGCGTCAGGGCGTCGCGCTGCTCGCGCTCGAGCGCGGCGGCGACCTCGGGGCGGGAATCCATTCCGGCAAGGATAGCCGAAGAGGACAAAACGAAACGCCCGCGCGTGCGAGCGCGGGCGCCGCGACGACGAGCTAGCGGGTCTCGCGATGATCGGTGTGCGAGCTGCACCACGGGCAGTACTTCTTGAGCTGCAGGCGGTCGCGCGTGTTCACCTTGTTCTTCGTGGTCTGGTAGTTGCGCCGTTTGCACTGCTCGCAGGCGAGCGTGATGCCCGGACGCTTGTCGCTTTTGGCCACCGTCGTTTCCCTTTCGCAATCGAAGAGCGGCCCGGAAGTATACCGGAGCGGTTCGTAGCGGGGGGCGGGATCGAACCGCCGACACTGCGATTATGAGCCGCATGCTCTACCACTGAGCTACCCCGCCTCGTGCCACGGCCCCAGTGAGAAACCGGGCCGCGACAGTGGAGTGGAGCTGGCGAGGGGAATCGAACCCCTGACCCCGGCCTTACCATGGCCGTGCTCTGCCGTCTGAGCTACGCCAGCGCGCGAGGGGGCATTGTACCGCCTGCTCGGCCCCATGGTTCCTCGAATGCTTCGAGCCCGCCGAAGCGGGCTCGAGGAGTGGGCGGGAGAGGATTCGAACCTCTGAAGGCTGAGCCAACGAATTTACAGTCCGTCCCCTTTGGCCACTTGGGTACCCGCCCGTGAAGCGTATTAGTGTACCCGGGTTCGGCAACGGCCCGGGACCCCGGAGGTTGTATCACATGGCGAAGGACGCTTCATTCGATGTCGTTTCGGAAGTCGACCGGCAAGAGGTCGACAACGCGCTGAACCAGGCGCGAAAGGAACTGTCGCAACGCTACGACTTCAAAGGCACGGGTACCGACATTACCTGGCAGGGCGACCTGGAGATCCAGATCGTGTCGAGCGCCGAGCAACGCGTCCAGGCGGCCTTGGACGTGTTCCAGGAAAAGTGCGTGAAACGTGGGATATCGCTGAAGGCGCTGGGGTTGTCCCCGATCAAGGAAGCCGGCGGCAACACCTACAAGCAAGAGATCAAGATCAACCAGGGGATTGCGGAAGAGAAAGCCAAAGCCATCGTGAAGTCGCTGAAGCAGAGCGGCTTGAAGGTGCAGGCCGCGATCCAAGGCGAGCAGGTCCGCGTATCCGGCAAGAGCCGCGACCTGCTCCAGGACGCGATCCAACATCTGAAAGACGCCGACTTCGACATCCCTTTGCAGTTCACGAACTACCGCTAGACGTCTTCCAGGACGGCGCTGCGAACCAGTCATCGTTTCCGACGACCCGCGGGATGCGCTGGCGGAACCCCAGCGCTGCCTTGGCCAAGTCCGGAAATCGATTCGCCGGCATCGCAACCGCATAGACGAGCAACATGCGCCCGTGCACTTCGAAGCACCAGGTGTCACCCAGTTTCGTAAGCCAATCGATCATCCGCGCGTCGAGCAGCGCCGTGGCGAACGCCTTGTTCGGACACTGGACGTGGAAGCCGCGGTTGAACGCGTCGTGCTCGAACTGGATGTCACGCACCGAGGCGGCGCGCGCCACCGACGATCGCAGGCCTTCGCGGGTGAGGATGAGATGCTCGCAATCGACGTCGAGCGGAATAATCACGCCCGAGATTCGTCGTGGTCCGTGCGTCCCGTGCTTGAACGCGAAACCACGGCCGGTGCCCTGACACATGAAGTCGAAGATCCGAACCGGGACGCCCAGGATCTCGCCGGAGAGAACATACGCGATGCGGCCGTTCCTGCTGCGATCGAAGATGGCAAAGGGATATGCGTCAAGCCGTTCCGAATCCTTTCGGTGGAACTCGAGGTTGAGCGGTCGCGCGAATGCCATCAGCGCATGGTGACGAGGGCCACCCACGTGCATCCACACGACCAACAGCGGTATCGCGACCGCCAGCACCCCAAGCGTCCAAGTAATCGGCACGACTTATGTTTCGGACGGCCGGAAATGCGCCTTGAGTTCGAGATTGTCCTGCCGTCGGCAGCGCGCCTGCACGGCGGGGTCAGCGCGAGGGCTTGCTCGCGACGGCGATCAAGACGTCGCGGAAGTCGACAAGCTGCTCGGGGAACTTCTCTTCGTAGGCCGCGCGCACGCGCTGCTGAAAGCCGGGCCAGAGTCGTTCACCGAGCATCACCTTGGTGTAGCGGCCGGCGGCTTCGATCTCGTGGCCGATGATGTAGTCGTCGCGCGTGGTCTGGAACTTGTAGCGCATTGCTTCGACGGTGACGGGACGGAATCCGGCGTCGCGCAGTGCGGTTTCTAGACGCTGCCTGTCCGAGAGCCTCTCGGCCCAGGGGGCCTCGTCCTTCAGGCCGGCTTTCAAGATGTCGCGGCCGATGGCTTCTTCGACGAGCAGGCGCCAGGTCTTGGTCAGATCGTCTTCGTCGGCGCCCCAGACCGCCACGCCCAGGATTCCGCCGGGCTTGAGGACGCGGCGAACATCGAACAGCGACGTATCGAGCTTCGTGAAGTACGGAAGCGCGAAGTTCGCCATGGCGCCGTCAAAGGTCGCGTCGCGGAATGGAAGGTTGATCACTTCGGCGGCGGCAATCAGATGTCCGGGACGCGCGAAGCGCAGCATGCCGGGCGCCGAGTCGACGCCGACGACGACGCCACCCGAACCGGACTGCTCGGCCGCGGCGAGCGCATCCCCAGTTCCGGTTCCCACATCCAGGATGCGCTTGCCCGGTCCGGCGCCGACGCGCTGCAGGACGTCGGCGGCGACCACCGCGGTGTGCGCCCCGTGAATCCGCGCGTAATCCTTCGCCACGGCGTCGTAGGACCGCCAATCAAAGGTGCGAGCCGCTCGCTCGTGCCGGACCGGCGGTGACACCGGACCGGGAGCCGGGCGCGCCGGCTTCGGGGTCTTGCGGCGGAACCAGGACATGCTCAGCAGCGGATCTCGGACCAGTTGATCAGATCAGCGGCCAACGCGATCTGTTCGAACAGCACCGGATTGCGGGCCTTCGCGTCCTCGGACCCGCCGGGGCCGGTGACGCGGAGTGTCGTGCCGTTCACTTTTTCGACACAGATATCCGAATGCCGCGCCTGCTCGATCAGCTCGTGCTGGGTCGGCAGGCCGCGTTCGGTCAACATCGCCTTGGTCGTTTGATTGTCGAGCCTAGTCGCGCCGACCGCAACGAACGAGATTCCTGCCGCCAGCGCAGCCGCGGCCATGCCGGACGCAAAGCTCGGAGCCTTCATCGTCTTCGTGCCTGTCCTTTCGTCGATGCGGTCGGCAAGGCCGGAGCGGGGCTTCGGCATGACCGATAGGCTACGCGTTTCGACCATGGCGGGCACATCGGAGGCAGCCGCGACGGCGACCGTCGGTTTGGTGACCTGCGCGCAGTTTCCCGACCTGACGCCGGACGACCGTCTGCTGGCGAAATCACTGCGCGACCGAGGCATCGATGCGCGACCGGTGCAATGGGATTCGGAAGGCGGATGGGACGCATTCGACGCGCTGGCGATCCGTTCCACCTGGGACTATTTCGAGCGTCCCGACGAGTTCGCGGCCTGGCTCGACGAGCGGGCCGCGACCGGTCCGCCGCTGTGGAACCCTCCCGCCGTCTTGCGATGGAACATGCAGAAGGGATATCTACGCGACCTCGCGGCCGCCGGCATTCCCACCGTCGAAACTCACTGGGTGGAACGCGGATCGGACGCGGAGTTGGCGCAGGTTCTTGCCGAGCGCGGATGGGATCACGCGGTGGTGAAGCCGGCGATTTCCGGCGGCGCGTGGAAGACGGCGCCGGTGCGTCGCGCGGACCTGGCCGAGCACGACGCGATGCTCCGGGACCTGATCGCCGGCCACGACGTCATGGTGCAACCGTTCCTGACGCAGATCGTCGACGAGGGCGAATGGTCGGTGATCTTCTTCGGCGGCACGTACTCATCCACGCTCTTGAAGCGGCCCGCGAGCGGCGACTATCGCGTGCAGGAGCGGCACGGCGGGACGACCGAGGCGATCGCCGAGCCACCGGCCGGACTGGTCGAGCAGGCCGCGGCCGTGCTGCCTCACGCCCCCGGCGATCTTCTGTACGCGCGCGTGGACGGCGTCCGCGACGGAGACGAGTTCGTGCTCATCGAGCTCGAGGTCTTGGAGCCCTATCTCTTCTTCGGAATCACGCCGGGTTCCGCGGATCGGTACGCCGAGGCACTCGCCGCGCGCATCCAAAGATTCGGGGCGCCGCGAGGATAGTGTAGGGCGAGCGCGGCGAAGGGGGAACAGCATGGATACGTACACGACCATTTTGCTCGTCATTCATATCGTCGGCGCGATCGCCGGGATCGGTCCGACGTTCGCGTTCAGCGTGCTCGGCAAGATCGCGACCCAAGGGGGCGACCGGACGCTGTTCGCGATGGAAGCGATGAAAGAGATCAATCTCAAGATCGTGACGCCGGTCGCGGCGATCACACAACCGGTCACGGGCGCACTGCTGATTTTCAAGACCGGTCGCGACGCGAACTTCTTCAAGCACGAGTGGCTGGTGATGGGGATCGTGTTCTATCTGATCCTCATGGTGCTGTCTTACGGCCCGGAATGGAAGCGGCAGAACCGCATGATCGACGCGCTCAAAGCGGGACGCGGCGGATCGGACGAATTCTTGAAGGACATGAGGGCGGCCAAGGCGATGGGTCCGGTGTTCGGAGTGTTGACGCTCGCGATCGCCGTGCTGATGGTCTGGAAGCCGCTCGACGGCGCGTAGCGGGGTTCGTTACAGGGCGTCGAAGGTCCGCGCAGCCGCGCGCGCGAGGATGCCGCCGTCGACCAGCGCCGGCGTAAGCGGCGACGAATGTTCGTGGACGTCGCCGTCCCCGGCCGCCGGCGTGGCCGACCAATCGACTTCGACGGCGATCCGATCGAGCGCGAGGTCGGCGAACCCGGCGGCCGTCGCGTCCATCGCCGACGCCCACCAGGCGGCCGGGGCGGCAGGCGGCTGAGCCAGCAAGCCCAGCAGCGAACCCCATCGGGCCGCGCCGATGCGCGCGGCCGCGGTCAGCGCGGCCTGCCGGCGAAGCGCGGCTTGGGCACGCTCTTCGGCTTCGAACAGCCATCGGTCCAGGAACGGCTTCGGATTCACCGGCCCGCCTCCGCGCGGATGGATCTCGAAGTGAACATGCGGATACGTGTCGACCGCGACGCCGGTGCGTCCCACGGTGCCGATCACTTGGCCGACCTTGACGCGCATCCCTTCGGTCAGGCCCGGCGCGTAGCTGTTGAGGTGGCCGTAGTAGTAATACGTCCCGCCCGGCTCGGTCAGCCATATCGACACGCCGCCGATCGAGCCGTTCATCAGCTTCGAAATCACGCCGTCCGCCGACGCCACCACCAGCGTCCCTTCCTGCGCGAACAGATCGTTTCCTTCGTGCATGTGGAAGAACGGCTCGTAGCGCGGCGCGGCCCAGTCGTCCTGATACCAGGTGTAGCCGGCGACCGGGAACCGCCACACGCCTCGTACCAGGGTGGCTTGATCGAGCAGCCGGCCCGGCGGAAGTTGGCGTTGCAGCAGCGCCAGCAGCGCAGTCGTGGTCCGGGCGGGCGTCTTCGGAAGGTTCCGCCAGTAGTCGACGGCTTGGGCGACGGCGCCGCGATACGGATCGGGAGCCGGGCCGTTCGCTCGGGCTTGCGGCCGCGCGTTCGGCGACGACGACGGGCGCGGAGACGCCGACGGCTTCGGCTTCGGCTTGGCCGACGACGACGGCGACGGTGACGGCGACGGTGAGCCGGTCGGAAGAATCGGCGGGATCGGATCGTCGGCTCTGGCCGGCGCGACAAGGGCAAGCAGCGCTACGACGGTCGCCGCGATGAGGACCGTCCGCGCGCGGAGCGAACTGGCTGGCTTCATATGATCGGACGGCCGAACGGGGATCCGGTGCGGGCCGGACGCGGCCGATTGCATTCCCTGGGTTTGGCGAGTGATTCGGCCCGCCGGCGACGAATTCCTGCCGCCATTTCCCAGTGCAACGAGCCATCGAATCGTTGGGCTACGCACAGGGGGCGCAAAACGGAACAACCGGCCCGAAAGCCGGCTGTTTCCGTCGAAGAGCCGCTTGGCGAAGAGACGCTTGGTTAGACCTGCGCGCCAAGCGAGCGGAGCTGATCGATGCGCTCTTGCAGCGGGGGGTGTCTCATGAAGAGCTTGGTCATGTTCTGCCCGCGAAACGGGCTCTGCAGAAAGACGTGGGACACCGCCGGGTTGACCTGCATCGGCGGCATCGTCTTCGCGGCGGCGTCGATCTTGATGAGCGCCTGCGCGAGCGG
>DASWHR010000138.1:0-56711 GCA_036398095.1 Actinomycetota bacterium | reverse complement strand
ACGCCACGCTCGACTTGTCGGGCTCGTCCTGAAATATCCGATGCGAATGTTTCGGAACCGGGAATTGACCGGAGTGCCCGGGGGTTTCTATGGTAGGAACCGTAGAAACCCTGGGAGTGGTGAGGAGCAGACCCGATGGCTTTGGGACAATCCGATTCGCGAGTCGCGCGAGCGTTATCGGCGCCGACCCGCGCCGCGATCCTCGACCGGCTTCGCGAGATCGGCCCGCTGACCGCCAAGGAGGTCGCCGAACGCGCCGGCGTGCATCCGAACGTGGCCCGTGGGCATCTCGACATGCTCGTCGAAGCCGGATTGGCGCAGCACTCGTGGCGGCGCAACCCGGCGGGTGGCCGTCCCGCGAAGGCCTATGAGGCGGTTCCCGCACACGTCGAAGAAGGCACGACGCTCGTCGCCGAGATGCTCGCCGCGTTGATCGAAGAGACCGGCCATCAGCCTGAGCCTGCGCGCCGCATCGCCGAGCAGACCGGCGAGCGCCTGGGGCGTCGCGCCCGCGAAGGCGACACGCCGTTGACCTTCGACGATCAGATTGCCGCGTTGCTGCGCGCGCTTGGCGAGGTGTCCGGCGGCGTGCGCATCGCCGACCGCGGCGACGACTGGGTCGAGTTCGAAGACGTGGACTGTCCGTTCAAGGGCATCGCCGCCGCGCATCCCGAACTTGCCTGCTCGCTCGACAAGTCCTTGAAGACCGGCGTGATGCGCGCACTCGGCGCCGACGCGATCGTCGAGATGGTCACCAGCGTTGCGTGGGGCGACCCGTCATGCCGTGAAGTCGTGCGCGTCCGCGGCCCGCTTGTGAGCTAGGAAGAGGTGTGACGATCGTGTCGCAACGAATGATCGACCGCAACGGCCACCGGTTCGGCGCAGCGCTGTCTGCCGTCGGTCTGCTGATCGCCTACATCGCCGACTGGCGTCCGGTCGCGCCGGTCATGACCGCCGTCTTCGCGATCGGCGTGATCTTCGGCTTGCGCTCCTCGCCGATGGGCGTGACCTATCGAGCCCTGAAGAAGATCTTCAAGCTGAACGTGGCCGTGGTGCCGGAAGAGGAAGCGCCGCCGCGATTCGCGCAGACCATGGGCATGATCTTCATGGCGATCGGAACGCTCGGCTTCTCCTCGTTCGCGTGGGGTTCGGCGGCGTGGATCCCGATCCTGATGGTCGTCGCGTTGCAGGCGCTGCTGGGGATCACCGGCATCTGCGTCGGGTGCGAGATGTACCTGATCGGCAAGCGCATGACCGCCAAGGCCGGCTGAGATGATTCGTATTCTGATTGCGCTCGCGCTGATCGCCGCCGTGGCCGCGTTCACGTGGTGGTGGCGACGCCGCGAAGGCCGTTTCACCGAAGCCGACGGGCGCTTCGACCGCGCATCGCTTGGCATCTCGCAGTTGGACAAGCCTTGCGCCGCGATCGTCGAGTTCTACGCCGACCATTGCGCGCCCTGCAAAGTTGTCGAAGAGCGCTTGGAGAAGATCGCCGAAACCGTGTGCGATCTGAAGATCATCAAGGTCGATGCCGGCGAGCGACTGGACTTGGCCGACCGCTACAACGTCAAGCGCATCCCGACCATGTTCGTCACCGACGACGACCTCAAGATCGTGTGGCGCGCGAGCGGCGTCCCAAGCGAAGACGCCATCATGAAAGCATTGCTCGGCCCCGAATGGGCCGGTCGCCCCCACCCCGAATCAGTCGATCAAGTCTTCTAATCTGGCCTTCGGCAGGGTATGGCTGCCCGGGCGGCGAACCTTCGGGTAGGAATCAGTTGCTTCGAGGAGGATCGCCATGCGTCTGCGCTTGCGAACCGCATTCATCGTCCTGCTGCTTGCCGTCATCGGATCGGGTCCGGCCTCGGCGCACGAACTCGTGATCATGGGGTTGGAGTACGGGTACGTGTACGGCATCGAGATCTCCCTCGACGACCGATCTCGGATCGAGGCCGGAGCCCAGAACGTGGTCGGTCCGGCCATCTCGCTCCAAGACGAGCCACCGTACCTGACGGCCGAGCCCAACGGCCGTGGCGGGTCCTGGCTCACGCTCGAGAAGGATGGGGACGTCACCTGCTCGCTTTCGGAAAACACACCCGGCTGGTCACTCACCGTCGATGAGTTCGCAAGCAGCGCGACGCTCACCTCTACTGTGCCGGGCTGCGCGGGGACGATACAACTGACGTCTCACGGTCTAGCCGGCTTCAGCGTCTCGACCGCGCCGATCACCACACCGGCCCCTGGCGGCTCGATCGCGATCACGATCAACCGTGCGGCAACCATCACGGGTTCGTTCGCCGGACCGATCACCGAGCGTTACTCGGCGACGATCAGCTACACGCGCGTATACGAGCCGGGCGTCGGAGTCCCGATCTTCCCGTGGCCTTGATCGAAGATCCGCATCACTCGCGCGTGCAACGGCCGCTGCTTCGCGGCTGTTGGTGTTAACCAGGGCCGTGCAAGCAAGAGTTGAACGGACATCCTGAAGGAGGAGACGTGCGATGGGGATCGATCCGACAGGGGGCGGGAAGGGTGGATCGCCCTACACCCGCCACTTGCGTTATGGCGAAGACCCACGCCCGACACGCGATGCCCCACTGTCTCCACGTGGACGAATAATCTTCTACGCTATTCTCGGCATCACTTTGATCGGGGGAGTCATCCTTGTCGTCCTTGCGGCGAGGTCCTAGCGCAACAGGTCACCGCCCGTTCAACGTGCGGCCGGAACCGACCGCGAGCGCGCCCGACGTTTGATCGTTCCGCCGGTGCACAACTCTTCTCCCGAAAATATCGTGGAGCATCGTTGGTGGCCGCGACGGGAGCTGGAGGCTACGCACGAAACCATCTACCCTGAGGACTTCCTCGAGAGACTCAGTCTTCTTCTGGACGGTGAGACGGACGCATGACTCGGGCGGTGGTCTGATGTTTGAGGGCGAGCGTGCTTCGCCAAGTGTTCCCGGCACGGTCATTGCGGCGATCGTTTTCTGCGGGATCAACGCGCTGGTTGGTGTTCTGAGTATTCAAGTGCCGGGATTCGCGTGGGCGGTTGGTTATGTCGGCGTCGGTGTCGGGTTGTGGCGGTTGGCTCCCTGGGGGTACTTCGGTGGGCTCGTCTTGGGGGGTGGGAGCTGGCTATTGAGCGCGGCTGGTGGTCGGTTCCAAGTCGTTAGTACCACTCTGGCTATCGTTGTCCTGTTGTTGACGCCGAGTGCGCGGCGTGCGTTTCGGATTGGTGGAGCAGGGAGCTCGGAGGTCGGCTCGCCGGCCGATCGGGGGTGAGGGACGCGCCTGAGGATACTGGTCTGTGGCGGAGCGCATCCCTTTCTGGGGCCGCTTCATCGGCTGACTTGGGCGCGAGCCGCCTAACTCGTCGCTGCAGCAGACGATCATTCGCCGTTGCGTTCGGAGCGTAGGTTTCATGGAGCGAGGCGAATGCTCGCTGCTGAGATCCCAAACCGTTAGACGCCAAGGAGACATCAGTCATGACAGTCAAGCGTATGGACAACGTCGGCATCGTGGTGGAAGACATCGATGCCGCCGTTGAGTTCTTCACCGAACTCGGCCTTGCCCTCGAAGGCCGCATGCCCATCAATGGCGAATGGGCCGGCCGCGTCACCGGAGTGCGCGGCCAGCGCGTCGAGATAGCCATGATGCGCACCCCCGACGGCCACGGCCGTATTGAGCTCTCACGCTTCGACGCCCCCGCTATCGCGTCCGATCACCGCACAGCCCCCGTGAACTCGTTGGGATACCTGCGCGTCATGTTCACCGTCGAGGACATCGACGACACCCTCGCCCGGCTCAGCAGGCTCGGTGCGACGGTGGTCGATGAAGTCGTCAATTACGAAGACATCTACCGGCTCTGCTACATCCGGGGTCCTGAAGGAATCCTCGTCGGGCTCGCCCAACAACTCGGACAGCAGACTTCCCGAGAGAATCCCATGGAACGTAAGAGTTGAGAACACAGGCGTTGGCGTCTAACAACCGATTGCAGCGGACTCTTGACTAGGCGTTACCGCATGCCCGCTTCGTGGTCGTGCGGGATCTTGCATTGGACTTCGCGATTTCGGTCGCAGCCGGCAGGCGCTACTGGACAGGTCCTCGGGTCGTTTGGATGGGATGCCAGTGTCGCCACACGAACCAGACGAGTAATGAGAATCCGGGGGCGATGGCCCAAGCGGGGTTCGCTCCGCGGGCCCTGAGGTCGTCCATGAGAAACACCGTGAGCCGGACTTGTTGAAAGATTCCTACGACGATCGCGATTTCGACAAGTCGGGTGGTGTTCGTGCCTGCCCCGATCAGGACTGCTGCAAGGATGAACGCAGTCTGGATCAGCAGTCGGCGGGTTCGCCGCTTGTGGGCCTGGGCATCTGCAAGTGTCAGGGGGATCTCCGTTACTCCTTTGACCTGGAATTGTAACTGCGGACGGCTCGTCCATTTGGTGCTGCGATTTGGGTGTGCGAAGATTCGCCTGCCTCGCACACCTATTCGGAGGTGGGCGATCATTTGCTTCGCGTCGCAGCGAACGCACGGAGTTGTAGGTATGCGCGTGGGTGGAAATATGGGACTTGATGTCTCCCTCGTCGAGAACTGGATTGCTCTTCAGCACGCATCTCCGGACTCCGAGGATTACGATCGGCTGTTTGCGGCGGCATTTGACCCAGTCGATGAGATGACTCATGAGCGTCCAGACGATGTCTGGGACTTCATTCTCGCGGTGCTCCGACGTGATGACTCGGGCGAAATCGTTGAAGTTCTCTCGGCCGGTCCATTAGAAGTTAGATCGGGTTAGCCGGGCGAAGGGACCAGCAATGTCGCGAGCCACGGTTCATGTGGGGGTCGCCGCACTTTTGGCGCTGACGGCTTGTTTCGGGAGAGACGCTGGTTCCACCGCGTCGGACGAGTCGGTGAACCCAGCTGGCGGAGCGTCTGCCATGGACACCCCGATCACAAAGGGACCTCCTCCGTCTCTGGCTGCGAGCTTCGCTGTTCGCCACGATGGTGAAAACCTTCCCGGGAACGAATGGGTCTTGCCCGTCGGCGAAGAGGTCCGGCTCGTCATTTCGATGACGCATGAATCGGACCGGGTCATATGCCTGACTGAATTCGCTGTTGAGAAGGCGGAGGGTCCCAGTGGCCAGACTGCGCGTGTTCTGCGGCGGGATGAAACAGTGCTGCGGGAGGGTCGTCGCATCTATGAAGTCACGTGGGACGGGCGTGACGAGCAGGGAAGTCGTGTCGCTCCGGCGCGCTACCGCCTCGTTGCGACGCTCCAGACCGATGCGGTTGAATGCGGCGCGTCAAACGGCGCCGTTGAGGGGTACGGCCTAGGGCAACTCGATGTGTCCGGGTACGATGGACGTTAAGGGTCCGTCGGCCGCCGGGCCGGCAGGAGGCGCGCCGCCATTCCTGCTCGGGCTCCTGGTGGTTTCCCTCTTGTTGAATGTCGCGAGCGCAGTTGCAATCGGTTTTTCGAACGCGGACAGATTCCACGACGGCATTTGGCGTTCGATGCCTTGGACGAAGGGCAGTTGTGGCGAGTGGTCGGGGTCGGCGCTGCTCCTCGTCGCGCTCATGACGCTCGCTGCAGCCTTGACGGCCCGAGTGGTCAACCGACGGTCGGACCAGCCGCTCATCTTCAATGCCGGCCGCCTCCTGTTCTGGACTGGATGTCTTCAACTCGGATACTGGGCCGTGGCGTCGACCGCGAACTTTGGGGCTTCATGCATCGACTGAAGAGTAGAGCGGGGCTTACCAATCTTCTATGATGGCTCCAAGTCGCCGAACCCGCCAAACCTTCGGCGGCATGGCCGTCGGGAACCCAGCGGGAACGCGTGGGGAGGTGCAGATCAATGCCTCGACCAGCGACGTCGAGTTTGACGACTTGGCGCACCCGGAGGTTGATGACGTGCTCGACGACCTAGGGGTGCTGGCCATGAAGATGGGCGGACACGTTGTCGTCGTCCCCACTGAACGGATGCCGACCGAGACCGGAGTCGCGGCGATCTATCGATATTGAACCTACAAGTCGACGGCTCACAAAGGAAGAGACTGTGTGGGAAGGGACGGAACACGTCGTCGTCGCTGCTTCGGTTGATGCGGTCTGGACAATCGTCACCGATGTCGCGCGTCACGCTGAGCTGGCCGGGAGCGGTGAGATCCTTTCCATTCGCGTTGATGGCCCGGTCACCGTGGGGTCCACCTGGGATGCGGACATTCGTGTGCCGAAGCTCGACGAGCCGTTCGTGGCGCGATCCGAAGTGCTTGTCTTCGATCCTCCGCGCGAGTTCTCTTGGAGTTCGGCGCCGCCGCCCATCATTGATGGTGAACCCGAATCCGTGCCGCACGTGACGTGGTGGTTTCGTCTCTCGCCCCATGACCGCGGGACGCTCGTGGAGCATGCATTCCGAGTCGTTGAGCCAAGGGTCGGCGCTGAGGATCTGACGAACTTCTTCGACAGCACGGACCGTGTGGCCACGATTCGAGCTGGGATGCGACAGACGCTTAGCAACCTCAAGGGTGTAGCCGAGGCCGGGCTGATAGCCTAATCGGCGACCGACTTCGACCGGGGAGGACCGAACATCGTGGCCGTCGCGCTACTGGAGATTTCGTTCATCGTGTTGCTCGTCGGCATGCTGGGGCTGGCCGGCGTGATCGGCATGGTCGTCGTCGTTCGGATCGTCGAGCCGCGCGGAGCGAAGGCCTTCCTGCAGCGGCTGCGCTCCTCGCGGCGCTAGCGATGCCGCTCGACTTCGGCTTCACCGACGAGCAACTCGCGTTCAAGCAGTCGGTCAAAGAGTTCGCCCAGAAGGTCGTCGCGCCCGGCTCCGACCAGCGCGACCGCGACGGCCGCTTCGACCGCGACGTGTGGAACGCCGTCGGCGAATTCGGTCTCTGCGGTCTCCCCATTCCCGAGGAATACGGCGGCTCCGGAGCCGACATCGTCACGACCAACCTCGCGTTCGAAGCGCTCGAAGAGGGCGGCCGCGACTCGGGGCTGCTGCTCTCGCTCGGCGCGCACGTGTGCATCGGGGCGGCGCCGATCTGGCTGCACGGCACCGACGAGCAGAAGCGTGCCTACCTTCCGAAGCTGTGCAGCGGCGAGTGGATCGGCGCGTTCGCGATCACCGAGCCCGACGCAGGCTCGGACGCGGCCGGCATCAAGACCACCGCGCGCCGCGACGGCGACGGCTGGATCCTGAACGGATCGAAGACCTTCATCACCAACGGGCCGGTCGCCGACGTGATCAGCGTCGTCGCGGTCACCGATCCCGACGCGGCCAGCGGCAGCCGCATGTCCTGCTTCATCGTCGAACCGCCGACCGAAGGGTTCGAAGTCGGCAAGGAACTCGACAAGATGGGAAACCGCTCCTCGCCGACTTCGGAGCTGTATTTCCGCGACTGCTATGTGCCGCATGCCAGCATGCTCGGCCCGGAGGGAAGCGCGCTGTGGAAGGTCGCATTCGAGTGCTTCGACTGGGAGCGCACGGTCATGGTCGCATCCGCGATCGGCGGCATGGAGGCGCAGCTCGCCGGATGCGTCGAGTACGCGAAAGAACGCAAAGCGTTCGGCAAATCCATCTCGCAGTTCGAGATGATCCAGGACAAGCTCGCCCGGATGCGCGTCAACATCAACGCGTCGCGATGGCTGCTCTACCACGCGGCGTGGCTCAAGCAAGAGGGCAAACCGCACATGCAGGAAGCCTCGATCGCGAAGTACTTCGTCGCCGAAGCGGCCGTCCAGAACGCGCTGGAAGCCGTTCAGATCTTCGGCGGCTACGGCTACATCAAGGAGTTCCCGGTCGAGCGCTCGATCCGCGACGCAAAACTCGCAACGATCGGCGGCGGCACCAGCGAGATCCAGAAACTGATCATCGCCCGCACGTTGCTCGGCGAATAGGCGCTACTCGGCCAGCCAGGCCGTTAGATCCGCGTTGAAAGCGGCTGCGTCCTCCAGCATGAACGCGTGCCCGCCCTCGTAGACCTTGAGCGTCGAGCCGGGGATCAGTTTCTGCAGCTCTTCGCTGAGTTCGGGCGGGACGAACGTGTCGCGGCGTCCGGCCATGATCAGGGTCGGCACGCGAAGCGATGCGAGCGGCTCCCGCACGTCGTGGCTCATCGCCGCTTCGATCTGGCTGAAGAACGGCTCCATCGGCGCGACCATCTGCTTGCCCATGTCCTCGAACATCTGCACCATCTCGGGCCGCTCGATGACGAACTTCGGCGAGAATAGCAGCAGGAGCGTGTGCTTGAGGATGGCGTCGTAGCCGACCGCTTCGGCTTCCAGCAGTGCCAGTTCGTTCAACCGGCGGATCCATTCGTTCGGGCCCGCCCAGGTACAGCACAAGGTCAACGAACGAATGCGATTCGGAGCGGCAACCGCGACGTGCTGGGCGATCGCTCCGCCGAGCGACATTCCGATCACGCGCACCTGCTCGACTCCCAGATCGTCCATCACGGCCAACACGTCAACGGACATCTGGTCCATCGAATATGGGCCGGGCGGGACCGACGATCGGCCGGTGCCGCGATTGTCGATCACGATGTTGCGGTACTGCGGGAAAGCCGCCGTGAACATCAGCATCATGCGCGAATCCAGGCCGAGCCCCATGATCCACACGACCGGCTCGCCTTCGCCGTGCGACTCGTAATAGATGTCGGCATCGCCGACGCGGATCGAGGGCATGGCACCTCCCGGCTCGTTGAGCCTTCAAGCTATCGGATGTGCGCCGGTTGCGTCGGCCGCGGCCGGCGGTCAAGGTATGGCTATGAGCGAACCGGTGTTTGCGGATCTGGGCGAGCGGCCCGTGTGGCGAGTCGCGGGTCCGGCAGGGATGAAGTTTCTCGACGACGTGCTGACCGCCGACTTGGACGGCGTTACCACCGGCCGCGGCATCGTCGCGGCGCTGCTCACGGTCAAAGGCCGCATCCGAACGATCGTGCGCGTCTTGGCGACCGGCGACGGGGCGGCGATCATCGAGTGCGAGCCGAGCGCGGCGACGGGCGTGGAAGACGGGCTCGTTCGCATCGCGCCGCTGGGCGGTACCGAAATGCAGCGCGAACAGCGGCTTCTGCTTCGATACGTCGGCGACGTGCCATCCGATCTTTCCGCGGGAGAAAACGAGTACGACCACATCGAACGCGACGGCGCGATCCTGGTGCGAACCCGATGGGGCGGCGCCGGCGTGGACGTGCTCGCCGAACCGGCGGTTGTGGCCGCATGGACCGGCATGCTGTCGGGTCACGCGAAGCGGGTCGCCCCCGCCGATCTGGAGCCGCTTCGTATCCGCGATGCGCGTCCCGCGTTCGGCGTTGACGTCGACGACGCGACGCACGTGCTCGAGACGCCGCTGCCCGATCGCGGCGGCGTCGCCTTTGCGAAGGGCTGCTATCCGGGGCAAGAGTCGGTCGCCAAGATCCGCAATCTTGGTCACGTGCGGCGACGCATGGTCGCGCTCGACGTCGCCGGTGCGAGCCCCGCGCCGGGGGAAGCAGTGCTCGACGCGACCGGCGGCGAAGCCGGCCGCATCACCTCGGTGGCCGGGTCGCTGGCGCTGGCGATCGTAAAGGTCGAAGCCGGCGCGCTCACCGTCGGTGGCGCGCCGGCAACGATCCTTTCCGCCTAGAGCCGGTCGGGATGTCCTGGCGCGAGCGGCCCGAGCAGCGGACCGGTTCCGTCGGGATTCGGTTCCTGCCCCAGCCCGATCCAGGACGAGCCTCGATAGACCGCAAGGATCCGCTGGGTCGCCGTGTTTCCGGCGACGCGCAGCAACTCCTCGAACTCGGCCGCGCCCTTCACGGTGCGGAATGCCGACAGGACCAGATAACGCCCGGCCGGCAGGCCTTCGAAGTCGGCGGCCGGCGCGACGACGAACCCCGCCACGTCTCCGATCACGATCCGCGCGTTGGCGGCCTCTGCCTCGGCGCGCGTCGCGTACTCGCCGGCGACGACGAGCAGCAACCGCTCTCCGCTCCCCGTGTCGTGCCGGGCGGTCGTTTCGACGCCCCGTGGGTTCCCGGCGGTCGCCGACCGCGCCACGATCCCGAAAGCCGATCCGGCGACCAGGCCGGCTGCGGCAATGATGACAAGGAATCTCATGGTGTCCTCCTAGTAGCTGCTGACGTACTGAAAGTGCATGCAGTCGCTCCACGACTTGCCCCACTTCCAGTTGTGCGAGGTCCAGATCCATCCGAGTCCGTCGGGGATCGTCCGGCACGGCGAGCCGGGGGTTTCGTACGCGGAATTGATGTCCACCGCCACTCCCCATGCGTGGACGCTGTACTTGCTCGTCGAGCCGCGCTTCATCCGGCAGGTGTAGCCCCAGATCCCACGTTTGAGCTTCGCGTCCTGGCCGGTCTTGTGCATGTGGCCGGGGATGTCGTTGTCGAGGTTCGACGACGACATCCCGCCCAACTTCTTGTGGAAGTTGACGCGGTACGGCTTGCCGTCGTCCTGGGCCACCATGAGGTAGCTGTTCGCGTTCGCGTTCGCGTTGCAGGGGGCCCCGAAGGTGGCACGAAGCTTCGCCTCGCCCGACGGGGTAGCCGGATATCCCTGATGCCGGTCGCTCCAGATGGTGTCACCTTCGACCTTGCCCAGAAATCCGGTGGGTCCCGCCGCTGCGGCCCCGCTCGCCAGGGACGCTGCCGCGACTGCGGCCACGATCACACGTCGAATCATCGAATCGCTCCTTCCGGGAAGGCTCTGCCGGCGGGAAGGTGGTGCGCTGCGCAGCGCGGACGCGACGCTACGACGTGGAACAACCCGAGTCCATAACCGGCAAACCGTGCATATCGCCTCGTCCGCGACGGACGCGACGATCGGGAGGCTCGGCTGACCGGACCGGCCTGAGCGCGGCGGGCGCGTCCTCGCGCCCGGGAGGTTCGCGGCATATGATCCGAGCCGCCATGACCGGGAAAGCCGCGGCGTCAGCCACCGCGGGTCCGTCGGCCGCTAACGGGGCTGGCGTGCCCGACCCCGGCGTGACCTCATCCTTCTTCACCCCTGAGCACGACGCCCTTCGAACCTCGATCCGCGCGTTCGTCGAACGCGAGCTTGCTCCCCACGCCGACGAGTGGGAGGCGAAGGGCCACTTCCCCGACTGGGTCTTCGAAAAGCTCGGGGCTGCCGGATTCCTGGGGCTTCACTATCCCGTCGAGTACGGCGGCCAAGGTGGCGACTACCTGTCGGGTCTGGTTCTGAAAGAGGAGATGGCGCGCGTCGGATCGGGCGGCGTCGGGATGGCGGTCGCCGTCCAGACCGACATGGCCACGCCGCCGATCTACAAGTTCGGAACCGAAGCGCAAAAGCAGGAGTACCTGGTCCCCGCGATCAACGGCACCAAGATCGCGTGCCTGGGCATCACCGAGCCGGACGCGGGCAGCGACGTCGCCAACATTCAGACCGTGGCGCGACGCGAGCCGTCCGGCGACTGGATCGTGAACGGCCGCAAGATCTTCATCACCAACGGCGTCCGCGCTCACTTCTGCACGCTGGTCGCGCGCACGCCCGGCGAGACGATCGCAGTGCCCCCGGGCAAGAAGGGCGAGCGCGACTACCGCGGCTTCTCGCTGTTTCTCGTGCCCACCGACACGCCGGGCTGGAGCGTCGCGCGCCGGCTCGACAAGCTCGGCATGCATTCGTCGGATACGGCCGAGATCGCCATCGACGATGTTCGTCTTCCCGCCGACGCGCTGCTGGGCGTCGAAGGCGAAGGCTTCCCGCAAATCATGTGGGAGTTGCAGGGCGAGCGGCTCGTCGGTGCCGCCGGCACGATCGCCGGATCACAGTTGCTGCTCGAACGATGCATTGCCTATGCAAAGGAGCGCCGCGCGTTCGGCAAGCCGATCGGCGCATTCCAAGCGGTGTCCCACAAGATCGCGACGATGGCGACCGAAATCGAAGCAGCGCGGCAACTGATCTATGACGCCGCCTACAAGTTCGGTCGCGGCGAGTATCCGGTGAAGGAAATCTCGATGGCGAAGCTCTACGGCGGCATCGTCGCATCGCGCGTCGCCAACGAAGCGATGCAGATCTTCGCCGGCGCCGGGTACACGATGGACCTGCCGGTGCAGCGCGCATGGCGGGATACGCGGCTGATTCGCATCGGCGGCGGCACCGACGAGATCATGCGCGAGATCATCGCCAAGCTTTCCGGGTATGCGAGCAGCGAGCACGCGTTCGCCGAGCCCGGCGCCACGGCTTCGACACAGGAGGGGAATCGATGAGTGATGACGCCCGCTGGGTGCGACCGATGTTCCTGTCGCTCGCGGCGCTGGTCGGCTTGATCGTGATGGTGTGGGGATTGGTCATCGGCGCCGTCGGCGCGTTCCACATCTACGAGCCCAAGTACGGCCGCGTCGAAGCCGACCAGGGCGACGTCGCCGACGCTTTCCGTAGCGTGTACGGACCACTCCTCGAACTCGGCACGGTGCAGGGAACGACGCCTCCCGGCTCGTCCGACGCGCTCGACCGGGCCGCGGAAGAAGCGGAGCGCTCGGCGCTGGATCGCGCGAAGGACCGCGGGTACAACCGGGCGGTGACCGGCGCGCTCGCGTTCGTGCTCGGCGGCTTCATTCTGCTCGTCGGCTCGTCGGGCGCGAAGCGCTCGGCCGATAGGGTCGCGCGCAGCGTTCCGCCCGCCGATCGCGCCGGCCCCGCGCCGATTCCGGCAGCACCGGTGCCACGCCAGACGCCGCCTCAGCAGCCGCCGCCGCGTCAACAGATGCCGGCTCAACGGCAAGCGCCGCCGCCTCCGCCCGGCCGCGCCGTCCCGGTCCCGCCGCGCCCTGCCGGGGGAACCGCATCGCCCGTCGGACGCCTGCAAGAATCGCCGCCGAGCGCGCCGGCGCCGAAGCGGTCGACGCGAAAGGCGTCTGCCCCGAAGCGTTCGGCCAAGCCAAAGCCCGCGCCGGGAGCCGCCACGCCACCGGCCCCGTCGCAGCCCGCGCCTCCGCCGCCGCAAGCGGCTCCTGCGCGTCCCGTCGCGCCGCCGCCGGCCGCTCCTCCGGCCTCGCCGCGTCCGATGCCGGTTCCGCCGCCGCAGCCGCCGCCGCCGCAGGCCCAGCCGTCGCCGCCGCCCTTCAGGCCGCCGGTCGCCCCGATACCGGCACCGCAGACGCCGCCGCCTCCACCGCCGCCGCCACCTGTGGCTCAGCCGTCGCCTGAGCCCGAAACGAATCAGGAGGATTCGACGAGCGGCGACTAGTCCGCCCGAAGAGACTCGCATGGAACGCCGATACGACATTTTCACACCAGAGCACGAAGCGTTCCGCGCTTCGGTTCGCGATTTCGTCTCGCGCGAGATCGCGCCGCACGTCGAGCAATGGGAGCGCGAACAGGACTTCCCGCGCTCGCTCTACGAGCGTTTCGGCGAGATGGGCTACTTCGGATTGAAGTACGACGAGTCGGACGGCGGCAGCGGACCCGACTTCATCGCCGACGTCGTCGTCACCGAAGAGCTTGCCCGTTGCGGATCCGGCGGGATCGCGGCGGGGCTCGGCGCGCACAAGGATCTCGGCTCCTACTACGTCGCGCGGTTCGGAAACGACGAGCAGCGAAAACGCTGGCTTGCCCCGTCCATCGCCGGACGAGCGATCGGCGCGCTCGGCGTGACCGAGCCGGGAGCCGGCAGCGATGTCGCGAGCATGACGACCAAGGCCGTCCGCGACGGCGACCACTGGATCGTCAACGGCCAGAAGGCGTTCATCACGAACGGATCCAAGGCCGACTACATCGTGACCGCGGTGCGAACCGGCGGCGAAGGATACAAAGGCGTTTCGCTGTTCGTCATCGAAAAGGACGCGCCGGGCTTCACGTCCCGGCGCATGAAGACCGTCGGGTGGGTCACCAGCCACACCGGCGAATTGTTCTTCGACGACTGCCGCGTCCCGGCCGAGAACATGCTCGGCGAAGAAGGAACGGGCTTCATCTCGATCATGAAGAACTTCCAATGGGAGCGCCTGGGCATGGCGCTCGGCGCCGTCGCGTCGGCCGAGCGAATCTTCGAGCTTGCGGTGAGCTATGCGCGCGAGCGGAAGACGTTCGACCGTCCGGTCGCGTCCTACCAGATCTGGAAGCACCGGTTCGCCGACCTGGAAACCGATATCGCCGCGGCGCGCGCGCTGACATATCACGCGCTTCGCAAGTGGCTGGCCGGAGAGGACGCCCTCCGCGAAGTGTCCATGGCGAAATGGCTTGCGTGCGAAATCGACTTCAAGGTGGCCGACGAAGCCGTGCAGGTTCACGGCGGATACGGCTACATGATGGAGTTTCCGGCGCAGCGCGCCTGGCGCGACGCGCGGCTCGGCCCGATCGGCGGCGGCACCACCGAAATCATGAAAGAGATCATCGCCAAGACCTACGGTCTTGGGTAGGAAAGGGGGCGGGGGCCGCCCTCATCCGGTCGATCGAGAACGGCCCCCGCGGTCGATACGCTTACGGTCCGACGATGAAGTTGCCGGTCGATACCGGGAACCATCCGCTCGGGTACGTGCCCGGCGTCCCGCACGGGCCGCTGCCGGCCGTCGTGCGCGTCGAGATCACGTCGTACGGGCCGCGCGCGAACGGCGCGGTGTCGTCGAACACCCCGATGTAGTAGGTCTTGCCGTCCGTGCCGCGGCCCGACGCGTAAAGGAAATGCGACGGACTGAACGCCACGACCGAGCAGGTGAAGACCACCACGGCCGCCGGGCCGGGCGAGTTGGCGAGCCGGACGATCGCGCCGCCGGTGCCGCCCGCGTAGGCCTCGTCGAAGCCGAAGAGCGTGAGGCGGTTCCCGACTCCGTCGACGCCGGTGCCGGCGACGACATGGCTGAACGGCGCCGCCGGAGCCACGCCGGGCGCCGCGAGCATCGCCGTGATGATTGCGGATGCGGCGAGCGACGCCACTCGGCCCCGTTTCGGTCCGAACCCTGGTTCTCTCACGAGAACACCTCCCTGGTGACGCGTACCCTGGCTGTCGCATCCCGATGGAGCTCGCGTCCGGCTCCGCTGGGCATGAACGACATGTCCCCCGTTCCCGTTTCAGTCGGAAGACGGATTTCTTCCGCTATCGTGGAAATGCTTGGGTACGAATCGGACGAACACCCCGCATCGGGCGGATGAGGAGAGGGAGATCGCCACATGAACGTAGCCGGCCTCGCGGAACGCAACGTGGAAACGTTCGGCACCTACACCCAGCTCTGGTTCGAAGACCGAGAGTTTTCGAATGTCGAGATGCTGGATGCGGCGGCTCGGTTCGCGACCGCGCTCAAGGACGCCGGCGTGCGCCAAGGCGATCGGGTCGGGGTCATGTTGCCGAACCTGCCCGAGGTCGGCGTCGCCTACGGCGCGCTCTTGCGGATGGGGGCGATCGTGATGCCGATGGTGTTCCTGCTCGCCGTACCCGAGATCCGGCACATTCTCGAAGACTCCGAAGCGACGTTCATCATCACCAGTCCGGAATTCCAGCCGAACGTCGCCGCGGCGTGCGACGGATTGGCGAAGCCGCCCCGCACCATCGTCGTCGGCGACGCCGTCCCCGACGGATGCCTTTCGTACGCGCAGATGGTCGACGGACCGGGCCGGCCTCATCCGGTGGAGGATCGCGGCTCCGACGATCTGGCCGTCATCATGTACACGTCGGGAACGACCGGGCATCCCAAAGGCGTGATGCTCAGCCACGGCAATCTGCTGTTCAACTCCGAGAACTCGGCGCGGGCGGTCGATCTTCGCGACGGCGACGTCTCCGTCCAGGCCCTGCCACAGGCGCACCTGTTCGGGCTCGCATCGTCGATCACGGCAAGCCTGTTCAAGGTCAAAGGCGTCCTGCTGCGTTGGTTCACGGCCGAGGCGTTTTTCGAGGCGGTGACCCGCCATCGCGCGAACTCGAGCGGCGTCGTTCCGACCATGCTGACCTACATGCTCGCTCACCCGCAGTTCGACGAGGTCGATTGGTCCAGCATGCGCTGGGTCGTATGCGGCGCGGCGCCCCTGCCCGTGGACGTTGCGGCCGAATTCGAAAAGCGCACCGGCGCCCGCGTCCTGGAAGGCTACGGCTTGACCGAGACCAGCCCGACCGTGAGCGTCATGCGGATCGAGGAGCCGCTGCGACCGGGATCGTGCGGCAAGCCCATCCCGAACGTGGACGTGGCGATTCTCGACGACGACGACAACCCCGTCGCAATCGGTGAGACCGGCGAGGTGTGCGTCAAAGGTCCCAACGTCATGAAGGGCTACTACAAGCTTCCCGATGTGACCGAAGGCGTCATGCGCGGCGGATGGTTCCACACCGGCGACATGGGGCACCTCGATACTGACGGGTATCTCTACATCACCGAGCGCAAGAAGGATCTGATCATCCGCGGCGGTTTCAATATCTATCCGCGCGACATCGAAGAGATCATCTACGGCAATCCGGCCGTCCAGGAATGCGCGGTGGTGGGCTATCCCGACGCGGCGATGGGAGAGGAGGTCGTCGCGTACGTCGTCCTGCGTCCCGGTGAATCGGTGACCGAAGATCAGATCGTCGACATGTGTCGCGAGAACCTCGCGAAATACAAGACGCCCAAGCACGTGCGATTCGTGGATACGCTTCCGAAGAACCCGGTCGGGAAGATCCTGAAGAAGGATCTGCGCGATCGCGCCCGGGCAGAGATCCCCGGCTAGCGGTTGCGGTCGACCGGGGCGCGCGCGAGCGAGGCCAGTTCGCGCAGCAGGGATTGCGTGTCGACCGTTCGGTCGCCGTTTGTTATCGCCAGGTCGGCCGGTCGCGGCGGCGGGATGATTTCTGCGTCGGGTTCGGGCAGCGCCTCCGGTTCGACGATGGGAAGTTCCTCGATTGGCTCCGGCGCCGGCGCCGCGGCCGCGTGCTCGAACGCTGCGCTGATTGCGGCGAGATCCTCTGCGGCTTCCAGTTCGGCCATCAGGCTCGCCTCGTCGGCCAGTCCGGCTTCGATCGTGACCAGACCCATGGCCGCCAGACGCCACACGATCAGCGAGGCTTCCGGCTGAGGGAACCCGCACTCTTCGGCAAGTCGCGCGATCGTGGCCGTTCCGTCGGCGCGTGACAGCAGCGCCCACTCATCTGGTCCCAGAGCCAGGTCCGGCGAGGGCGCATCGGCTGCGATGGGCAACGCCGACGCCGGCGCGTGTGTCTGCGCGTCGCGAACGTCGGCGAGGAAGTTGTTCGTTTCTGACAGCAAGGCGGTTGCGTCGACGGCAAGCGGGAAGCGGCCCTCGGGCGAGGACCCGTCGCCGATGGTGACCTCATCCGCGCCTGCGGCCAAAGCCGCGGCGAGCGCGTACCGCGCCTCGTCGCGCGCGAGTGCTGCGATCACGTCGCGGCGGACACGGTCGGACAGGGCGAGTGCGAGGGACGCGCCGTGCTTGATCGCATCGGATCGCGAGCGTTCGAGTTCGGTGCTTGCGAGGTGGCCGGTGCTGAGCAGGCGTGCGCCCATGCGATGCTCTTCGCCCTCGGCGGTTGCGGCGATCAGCGTGCCGCCTTCCAGCCACAGCTCGGCGACCGGCGTTCCGTTGCCCACCCGGACGTGGATACGCTCGCCTGAGCGCGCGGCTGAGGCGATGATCTCTTCGATGCGCGTCGCTTTCCGTCTCATGAGTCCCGTTTGTATGTCGGCACATGGACGCCTTCGGTGAAGGGCCGGCGACGGTCCGATGTCGATGCCGGGTCGATGCCGGGTCGATGCCGGGTCGATGCCGGGTCGATGCCGGGGACACCGGCCGCGAATGGGGGCCCTGGTGCTACAGTGAGCGCGCAGACCGCCCGACAATGGTGGGGATATGACCGGCAAACGGCGAATCGACCGAATTATCTCGGACCCGTACTTGGAGGGAGTCGAGGGGCGTCCCATGCCCGAGGTACGGGTCATGCGCGACGAGTGTCGCGAAGAAGAAACCGCGCTCTCGTTCGAGCGGCGATTGCTTCACGGCCGCATGGACATCCTTCGCGCCGAACTCGAGCGACGGACCGGCGGCGGCGCATCGCTGCTGGAGCGCTTGCCCTCGATTCTGGCCGGCGACGACGAGCCGAGCACGCGCGGCGCCTACCCCGGCAAAGACCCAACTCTCGACGTCGACCAACCCAAGCGGCGCGTCGAGCGATTGATCTCCGACGGAACGCTCGCCAACATCGGGAACCTTCCGGCCGATGAGATCGAGCGGATCATCGGGTCGCTTTCCGAAGCCGAGCGAGAGGTCTCCGAGGCGCGTCACACCGTCCAGCGAGTCCTGGATGCGCTCAATGCCGAGATCGGTCGCCGGTACAAGTCCGGCGAAGCCGATCCCGCGGACGTTCTCGCCACCTGATCGACGCGGCGGGTCATCGCATCTGACCCATTGTGCCTATGGACGCACACCCCCAAAACCCGGGATAAAGAGACCATGAGTGCGGCCGGTCCGGCGCGTGTCCTTGTCGTCGACGACGACCCGATGATTCGCGAGCTCGTTTCCGCGGTGTTGTCCGATGACGATTGCGAGTTGATCGTCGCCCGCAACGGCCGGGAGGCTTTCGATATCGCGTGCGCATCGCATCCTGATGTCGTCGTGCTGGACGTGATGATGCCCGGCATGAGTGGCTTCGAAGTCTGCCGGCGCATGCGCGACGTCCCCGAGTTACGCGGGACGGTCGTGGTGATGCTGACGGCGCTCGATACGCCGGCCGCCCGCGATGAGGGCCACGACAGCGGTGCGGACGTGTATCTGACCAAGCCGTTCTCGGCGCTCGATCTTCTCGGCGCGGTTCATCAGGCGGTGGCCCGTGCCGTCCGTTGAGGCGCATCGCCTGCCGGATGCCGACACCTCCTCACCCGACGAATGGCGCCTGCGCGACCAGATGCTCTCGCTCGCCCACGATCTGAGCACGCTTTACCGGCGTGAGCGCGAAAAGACCGACCGGCTGGAGGCGACGCTCGTCGAGCTGGAGGAGAGTTACGGGGCGACGGTGCGGATGCTGGCCTTCGTGATCGAAGCGAAGGACCCGCACGTCCACTCGCATCTGGAGCGGTCGTTCAAGTACGCGAAAGCGCTGGCGCGGCGGATTGATCCGGCGCTCGCCGAGCGGCCCGAGGTTCAACACGGCTTCCTGCTTCACGACATCGGCAAGGTCGGGATTCCCGAACGAATCCTGGGCAAGCCCGGTCCGCTGACGGCCGAAGAGTTCGAAGTGATGAAAACCCATCCGATGATCGGTGGACGCATCGTCCAACCGGTTCGCGCCTTGCAGCGCGCCGCCGACATCATCGAAGGTCATCACGAGCGCTGGGACGGCAACGGATATCCGCGCGGTTTGCGCGGCGAGCAGATCCCGCTTGCGGCCCGGATCTTCGCGATCGCGGATTCATTCGATGCGATGACCTCGGACCGGCCGTACCGGAAGGCGCTGTCGTTGGAGCACGCGCTGGAGGAGATTCGCGACGGCGCCGGGACGCAGTTCGATCCCGACTGCGCCCGCTCCTTTCTCGACATGGATTGGGACGCGCCGGCGAGCTAGTGCAAGGTCAACGAAGTCGGAAGCATCCAGAAACTTCATTGACCTTGCACTACCATGACGCCGCCGTGGGCGGCCCGACCGATCCGATCGTCGCCGACGTCGTCCGCGACGGCGTCGTCGAAAGCGTGCACCTGCTCGACGCGGTCGTCGTCGATGCCGCGGGCAGCGTCATCGACTCAGCCGGAGACCCGGAGCGGGTGGCGTACTTCCGATCGTCGCTCAAGCCCGTCCAAGCGGCCGTGTGCATCGAGCAAGGATGGGAACCGCGCGACGATGCGCAGATCGCCATCGCCTGCGCCTCGCACAACGCAGAGCCGGCGCATCTGGAGGCCGTCCGGTCGATCCTGGACTCGGCCGGCGTCGGCGAGGACGCCTTGCGATGTCCGCCGGCGCTGCCGCTGCTCGCGTCGGTCGCGGCGCGGGCGGGCAAGCCGGCGCGAATCCTTCGCGACTGCTCTGGCAAGCACGCCGCGTTTCTGGCCGCGTGCATCGCGAGCGGCCGGCCGATCGAGACCTATTTGGATCCGGCGCATCCCCTGCAGATCGCCATCATCGAGCGCGTGCGCGAACTTGCCGGCGAGATCGTCGCCGTGGGCGTGGACGGGTGCGGCGCTCCGACGCCGGCGACGACGCTGGCGCGGATCGCGACGGCCTTCGGCCGTGGCATTGCGCGCACGCCGCGAGTGCATTATGCGATGCGGCGGCATCCCTTCTTGGTCGCGGGCTCCGAACGCGTCGACACGGCCGTGATGGAACAGACCCCATCGGACCTGGTGCTCAAGGGCGGAGCGGAGGGGTTGATGTGCTTCGCCTCTCCGGTGGCCGGTGTCGCGGGCGCGATCAAAGCGCGCGACGGCGGGGCGCGGGGCGTTGCTCCCGCGACGATCGCCGTCCTCGCTCGTGCCGGGTTGACGGCCGGCGCGAATCCGGCGACGCTTGCTCGCTTTGCCGAGCCGCCGGTGTTGGGCGGCGGGGAGCCCCGCGGAAGCGTTCGTATCCGTGGGGCTTCCAGGTAGAAACCGCTGCTTGCAGGCGGTATGCAGGGCGCTTGCAATCGTTATACGCCTGCGCTACGGTGGCCATCGGGCCTGCAGCAGGCGCCACCATGGGGCCATCGGAGGAGCGGCGATCCAAATGAAGGTTCGAGAGCTTGGAAAGTTCATCCGCGATCAGCGGCGCACGGCTTCGTTGTCGCTGCGCAAGCTCTCGTCGTTGGCCGGCGTTTCCAATCCCTACCTGTCGCAGATCGAGCGAGGGCTTCGACGCCCCAGCGCCGACATCCTCCAAGCGATCGCGAAGGCGCTGTCGATCTCTGCCGAGACGCTCTACATCAAGGCCGGGATCCTCGACGAGCGCCCCGACGATGCCGATGTCGTCGGCGTCATCCGCAGCGACCCGACGGTGTCGGAGAAGCAAAAGCAGATCATGATCGAGCTGTACCAGTCGTTCAAGGCGCCGCCGCCGCCGACGCAACGCCCGCGCGAGGGATCGCAGCCGAAGAAGCGCAAGGTTGCCGCGGCGGCGAAGTCGCGCCCGGCAGGCAAAGCGCGGCCCGCGAAGAAGAGGGCCGCACCTGCAAAGAAGAAGCTGGCCAAGAAGTCGTCCGCGACCGCAAAGAAGAAGACGCGCAGAAAGACCTAACAGCCAAGGCGGGGGGGCGGAGATTTGGACGTGCTCCAAAGCCCTCACCCGGCTCCCCTTCGTTCCCCCGCCTCATAATCCGCCTCCGAAGGAGGGACATCATGAGCATCGCCCGCAAGACCGTCTACGCAGCCGCCGGCGCCGCAGGCGTCGCATTCGATCGCGCCAAGACGCTCCCCAAGCGCGCGGCCGACGTTCCCGGCAAGTTGACCGAGAGCACCAAGGCCTTCACGAAGAAGACGTCCGCGCTGCCGTCGGCGGCGACGACGCTGCCCGCGAAGGCGACCGATCTGACGAAGAGGGCGACGCAGCGCGCCGCCGAACTCCCCGCGAAGGCCGCCGGCGTTCTCAAGACGGCCGGGTCCTTGCCCAAGCAGGCGGGACGGCTCCCGAAGGTCGCGGTCGAGGCCGCCGGGAAGGCGACCAAGACGGTGGCCGATGTGGCCGGGAAGGCAACGAAGACGGCACGCGAGTTCGCCGCAGACTCGGCCAAGGGCGCGAACGAGCGCTTTCAGGAGTTCGCCGCGCGCGGCGAGAAGCTGCTGTCGCGCAACGGCGCGTCGGCGGCGAAGAAGAACGCGACCGGCGCCAAGAAGCGCACCACGAAGCCGAAGGCGGCGGGAAACGGCACTTCGAAGACCCCGACCGTCGCGGTGGACGATGCTCAAAGCGGCGTGGCTCAGCCGTCCGACCAGCTCGTCTAACGCGTCGGCGAACGAATTCGCAGGAGCCCGGCATATTTCGCCGGGCTCTTCGCGTTCCAGCATCGCAGTGGACCGGACCGAGGGGACGATCATCGATGCGCTGCGCTACGCTGCGTCACCGATGCCGGTCACCGTCCACGTCGAACTCGGCGAAATCGATACGCTCGGGCCCCCATGGCACGAGTTGCTGTCGGCCGACCCGACCGCGAGCGTGTTTCAGACCCCCGAATACGCGCACGTGTGGTGGGAAGAGTTCGGTGCGCTCCGCGCGCTGGCGCTTCTGGAGATCCGCGACGACGACGGCGATCTGATCGGCATCGCGCCGCTGTCGATGGAGCCCGACGGCTCCGTTCATTTCGTCGGCGATCCCTCGATCAGCGACTATCTTGCGCCGGTGTCGCGTCCCGAGCATCGCGATGCGATTGCATCGATCGTCGTGGAGTTCGCGGCCGCGATGGACGGCTTCACCCGGCTGTCGCTGTCCGGACTGCCTGCCGATTCGGGCTGGCCGGAAGCGCTCGCCGCGGCCGCGAAAGCGGCAGGGTTGGTTCCGTTGGAGGAGCCGGAAGATATTTGTCCGGTCGCGGCGACGCACGGCTCCTTCGAGGCGTATCTCGCGCATCTCACCGGAAAGCATCGGCACGAGATTCGCCGCAAAGCCCGGCGACTGTCCGAAGCTGCCGAGATCACGCTTCGGTCCTCGACGGCGACCTCGCTCGATGCGGACCTCGACGCTTTCTTCGCCCTCCACCGATCGTCGGACGGGCCCAAGGGCAAGTTTATGCACGACGACATGGAGTCGTATTTCCGGCGCCTCGCTTGGACGATGCAGCGCGCGGGGCGGCTTCGGCTCACGAGCCTCGACATGGACGGGACGCCGGTTGCGATGCTGTACGGATTCTCCGACGGCCGGCGATGGGAGCTGTACAACTCGTCCTACGACCATGCCAAGCGAGATCTCTCACCGGGTATGGTGCTGGTCGCGGAGACCATCAAGCTCGCCGCGGAAGAAGGATGCGAAACGTTCGACTTCCTGCGTGGAGCTGAGGACTACAAGTACCGATTCGGTGCGGTCGATCGGCCGGTTGTGCGACTCACGACCGATCCGGCATAGCGCTTTCCACGCCAACGGGGAACGGCCGCGCGGGAATGAATGACGCCGGCGAAGCGTTGGCGGGCCAGGAGGGAGTGCATGGCGAAGCGAGGTGAGTCGCAGCGGCGCGTCGAGCGCGTCGCCGTTATCAGCATGCACACCTGCCCGCTGGATCAGCCGGGAACCGGGGACTCGGGCGGCATGAACGTCGCCGTGCGCTCGATGGCCTCGCGGATGGCCGAACTCGGCGTCCAGGTGGATTTGTTCACCCGGGCCGCCGGCCCCGAGCAGCACATCGATAATGTCGACCCGGGCGTGCGTGTGGTGCACCTGGATGCCGGACCGCACGAGCCGGTCGACAAGGAAGACCTTCCGAGGTATCTGTGGTCGTTCTTGTGCGGGCTGCTGCGGTTCGAGGCCGACGAGGCGCACCGGATGGGCGTCGACGAGCCGATCTACGATCTGGTGCACAGTCACTATTGGCTTTCGGGATGGGCGGGGCGTCTGGCGCGCGACCGGCTCGGCGTGCCACTCGTGCATTCGTTTCACACGCTCGGCGCCGTCAAGAATCGAGCGCTCGGCCCCGGCGATTCTCCCGAATCGCCTCTCCGGATCCGCGGCGAAGAGAAGATCGTTCAAACGGCGGATCGACTGTTCGCGCCGACCGAGATCGAGGCCGCCGATCTCACATCTCTCTACGGCGCGTGCCCGGATCGCATCCGCATCGTCTCTCCAGGCGTGGACACCGACCGGTTCCGTCCCGGTGTCCCGGGCGCGGCCAAGGCGGCTCTCGGGCTGGAAGACCGCCGCATCGCGTTGTTCGTCGGGCGGCTGCAGCCGCTCAAGCGCCCCGATCTTGCCGTGCGCGCGATCGCGGACCTCGCTCGCCGCCGTCCCGATCTGGCGCGCGAGGTGACGCTGGTCGTCGTCGGCGGACCCAGCGGGCGCGGCGGCACCTCGCCCGCTTCCCTTCGCGAGCTTGCGGCCTCGCTCGGCATCGCCGGGGCGGTTGAAGTGCGCGATCCGGTTCAGCATTCGATGCTTCCCGACTACTACCGCGCCGCCGATGTCGTGATCATGCCGTCCACGACCGAGTCGTTCGGACTGGTTGCGCTGGAAGCCCAGGCATGCGGCACGCCGGTTGTCGCGTCGGATGCCGGCGGGCTGCGGGCGGCCGTGCGAGACGGCACCACCGGCCTGCTGGTGTCCGGACCCGATCCGGGCGACTACGCCCGCGCGATCGAAGCGCTGCTCGATGACGCGCCGCGACGATCGATGATGGGCGCGGCCGCCGCCCGGCACGCGCGCGGCCTGGACTGGCGTCGCGCCGCCGCCGGGATGCTCGACGTCTACGAAGAGATCCTTAGCCCGGCAGGTGCGGTCGCGACAACCCCCGTCACCTAGGCCCGTCACGAAGTGGGGTATTGAGCCCGCCCGATCGCCCGTACAATGACGGCATGAGCGATCCTGCCGTCACCATCCGCCGGGTCGAACCCGCCGACTATCCCGCGATCCAACGCTGGCAGAACGACCCCGAGGTCTTCGCCCTGATGGACTACGAGCGACCGTTCTCGGCCGCCGACATCGCCGCATCGGAGCAGAACGCCGCCGACGAGGGGGTGCCGTTCGTCATCGAAGCCGGCGGAGCGCCGATCGGCCGGATCGGTCTGAACCAGTTTCGCGCGCGCGACCGTACCGCTTCGCTCTATGTCTACATCGGCGAGCGCTCCGCGTGGGGCTCCGGCTATGGACGTGCGGCGCTGGATTTGATCCTGCGCTACGCCTTCGAAACTTTGAACCTGCGGTTGGTGCAGTTGTGGACGCTCGCGCACAACGAGCGCGCGATCCATCTGTACAAGGCCGTCGGGTTCGTCGAAGAGGCGCGGCTTCGCGATCGCTCCTTCATCGAAGGACACTTCGTCGACCACATCGTCATGAGCGTCACGAGCGAGGAGTTCTCCGCGCGGAGCGGTCTGTGACCGCCGACGTATCCGCGATCATCGAAGGATTCCTGCGCGACCGCGGTATCGAGTTCGTCCGCGTCGGGGACGGATTTTCGATGGTGCTCGCCGGCGAGCACAAGCACCGGATCCCCGTGGCGCTAACGATCCGAGCCGACGGACTTCGGTTGGAGTCGTTCTTTCTTCGCGCGCCGCGCGAGAACCACGAACAGGCCTACCGTTTGCTGCTGTCCCGCAACGCGCGATCCCGAAGCGTGTGGTTCGCCCTCGATGCCGACGGAGACGTGTTCCTGCTCGGACACGCCTCGACCGCCGGCGAGGAGGACTTGGACCGGCTCATCGGCGAGGTCCTGTCCACCGCGGACGCGATGTTCATGCCCGCGCTTTCGCTCGGTTTTGCGGAGTACCTCGCCTACGACATGGCCTGGCGCGCGAAGCAGGGTGGCGACGCCGAACCGTAGCGCCGGCTGCGACCTGGGATCTTCCCGCTTTGGCCGGACCCAATTGGGCTGTTCGAAGAAATTTTTCTTCTCGTCAGATTCGTCTCATTGTTGTTGACCTGCGGCTTTGCCGGCTGAACAGGCATTTTCCCGCCCTTGAACAGTCCGTGCGGCGTGGTAGTTTCTCGCTTGTCCCGGGCGGCCGGAGCGGCCGAATCAGGGAACCGAATGGGGTACCGGCGGGCGGGCTGGCCGTAAGGAGCCCAACCGAGTGGGGGTACACTGGTCGGCCGGTAGGGAAAGCGAACTTGCTGGTCGGGCGGGTAAACTACCAGAAGGGTAAGTGACCCAAAGTCGAACGTCTGTTGGCGCTACCACCAGGACACCAAGACGGTACGCGGAGGGTTGCTCGGGACACTTAGGGTCCGAGGAGTCTGAGGGCCGCGAGTGGGAAGGTCCGCAAGGGCCGGAACACTCGGCAGGCCGGTAGGGTTCCTCGGGCTCTTCTTTCTTCTCTTTCCCACCTCTCAGGACTCTGATAGCAACCCGGCGCAAATCGGCAGCTTCCTCCCGCGATGACTACGCGGAATCACCTGCACGAACTATCTCGGTCACCGAGCCCTTGGCCCGACATCAAGGGTGATATGCGAGCGAGGCGCAAATCGCAGGTTCAGCGTGTGGTCGTCGCGGTGATCGCGACGGTTATATCTGCCGTGCAACTATTGGGGCCGGCGTCCGCGGCACCGGCCGCCTCCGGGGGCCCGTCGGGTTCCGCCACCGCCGAGAACACGCTCGCGTCCCTGGCCTACGGGACGGCTATCACCAAGGCCGGCGTCGATCGCGCCGTGAGCGCGTGGGGCGCGAGCCCGTCCGCAGAGGCCGCGTTGGACTTTCTGACCGCCGGCACAACGACGCTCGGGGGCGGTTCGTGGACGGCGACGACGGAAGCCGAAAGCGGCTCCGACGCGCTCGGAACCGGCACCAAGACGATCGACGGGCTGGCGTCCGCCACGATCACCGACGCATCCGTCGAAGCCGTTATCGAATCCAACCGCGCGTCCTCATCGACCGTCATGACCATCGCCGACCTCAGCCTGCTCGACGGACTTGTCACCGCCGCCGCCGCTCAGACCTCGACGACGTCCACCGTCGGCACCACCGAGGCACGCGTCGAGCGAACGTTGAGCTTGGGGGACGTGAAGGTCTTGTCCATCCGAAAGCTTCTCGAGCGTCTTGGCGTCGATCCGGCGTCGCTGACGTGCGCCGGGGTCGAGACGGCCGGGGCGGAGCTCGGAGTGGACACCTCACAGACGTGTGAAACGCTGGCCGGGGTGCAAGGCGCCGTCGCCGCCATTCAGGCCGAGCTGGCCGACCGGAGCGCCATGCTGACCGCCGATCTGCAGACCATGCAAGCCACGCTTGCCGGACTCACCATCGTGACGCAACCCTTGGTGGATCTCGCCGCCGGCTACGGAATCGACTTGAGCGGCCTTGTGGGACTGCTGCTGAGCGGCTCGAGCCGCGACGCGCTGCTCGCCGAGATCGAAGCGCGCCTAGCGGCCGTCGATGGCGGCATCGGAGAGGCGGCCGCGGGAACGTGCGAGACCGTGCAGGCGGCCGTCGCCGGCGTCACCGGCACCGTCCCGTCGCTCGCAGGAATTCTCAGCCCGATGGCGGCGACGCTCTCCGACGCCTGCGCCGTGCTCCGGTCGTTGCTCGACGATCTGCTCGACGTGTCGTTGCTCGGACTCGACTCGCTCACGATTGGACTGAACGCGCTCGCCGAACCGGACGTCCCGCTGGCCGAGGGGATCGGAACGATCGGCGCGGTGACCGTGGGCAACCGCAGCATCGCGCTCGCCGGAATCACCTCGGTTGGCGAGACGTTGCAGAGCGCGATCGCGAGCGCGAAGACCGAAGTATCGGATGCCTTGACCGCGCTGGGCATCGGGGCGTTCCCCGAGCCCGAGATCGAGATCCTCGGTATCGAATCGTCGGCCGGGCGGGACCAGGCCAACACCTGGTACGCCAGCGTGACAGTGACGGGGCTGCACGTTGCGATCCCGCCCGTGCCGATCTCCTTGCCGTCCGGTGCCACGCTCGGCAGCGTCTTGGACGCGCCGGCAGCGTCCGCCCCGGGGCCGGCGCCGGCGAGCGCCGCGGAGTCCGCCGCCGCACCCGTGGCCGAGTCGCCGCAGATCATCGTCGACGCGGCGGTCTTCACCGGCGACGCGCGCTACAACGCGGCCGGGCCGATCAATCCGAATCCTCTTCCCGATCCCGATCCCGATCCCGATCTCGATCTCGATCCCGATCCCGGCGATACACCGCTTCCGACAACCGGGGTCGCGAGTCTTTGGCTCGCCGCCCTCCTGCTCCTCGTCATAGCGGGGGCGATCGCGCGGACCATCGCCCGCGTGCGCTGAGCGCCGGAACGCGCGTGCATAGAATGTGCCCGTGACGGGCATGGACGCATCGGAATGCTCCGCAATCTGATTCTCGGCGTTGCGGGCCGGCCGATCGTGCGCCGAATGGCGACCAGCGGCCCGGGGCGTGCCGTCGCCCTTCGATTCGTCGCCGGCGAAAACCTCGATCAAGGGCTGGCAGTCACGCGCGCCTTGTGCGCGGAGGGATTCTCGGTCGCGCTCGATCATCTGGGTGAGAACGTGACCTCGGCCGACGCGGCCGACGCTGCCGCCGCCGTCTATCGAGAGGCGATCGAACGGGTCGCCGCCGAGGGATTGAACGCAACCGTCACGCTCAAACCGACCCAGATGGGCCTGGATGTCGACGCGGGCCTTGCGCACGCGAACGTGTCGAAGCTGTGCGCGGCGGCCGCCGCGCAGGGCTCATCGCTCACGCTCGACATGGAAGATCACCGCTACACGGATCGCACCGTCGAAATGTGCCTGCGTCTTGACGGCGAATTCGGCGGCCGCGCCGGCATCGCGCTGCAATCCGCGCTCTACCGAACGCCCGCCGACCTCGACCGCCTGATATCGGTTCCCGTGCGCCTGGTGAAGGGGGCCTACAAAGAGCCGCCCGAGATCGGCTATCCGCGGAAGGTCGATGTCGACCGGGCGTACGCCCAGATGCTCGCGCGGCTGTTGCGCGACGGGTTCTATCCGATGATCGCCACCCACGACGAGCGCCTGGTCCGCTACGCGCTGCGCCTCGCTCGCCAATCCGGCCGGGCGAGCGACACCTTCGAATTCCAGATGCTCTACGGGATCCGCCGCGATCTTCAGCGGCGTCTCCTGGACGGCGGCTCCCGCGTCCGCGTCTACGTCCCGTTCGGATCCGACTGGTATCCCTATCTGATCCGCCGCCTGGCCGAGCGTCCCGCCAACATCGGCTTCTTCCTGTCCGCTTTGATCCGGAGCTGAAATGTCTTGTGCTATCGGCAGCATCGCGGCCTAGAATCGACACGCACGACGAAAGGGGACTCGTGAACGGACCGCTTGCGATCTTGGGTGGCGGGAAGATGGCGGAATCGCTGCTGTCGGGCTTGTTGCGCTCGGGATGGCGCACGCCACAAGAAGTGATCGTCACGGTTCGGCGGCAAGAGCGCGCCGCCGAGCTGCAGACCGCCTACGGCGTCGTCGCGACGTTCGACAACGCGCAAGCGGTTCGCGATTGCGAGATTGCGCTGATCGCCGTCAAGCCGCAGGACATGGATGCGTTGCTGACTCAGATCATGCCGGCGGCGACGCCCGATCATCTTCTGATCAGCGTCGCGGCCGGCATCACGACCGGCTCGATCGAAAGGCGGCTTCCGGAAGGCATTCCGGTCGTGCGCGCCATGTCGAACGTTCCCGCCGTGGTGGACGAAGCGATGACGGCAGTTTCGGCCGGCGCCTGCGCGACCGAGAAGCACCTTGCCGTCGCCGAGGAGATTTGGGCGCACGTCGGGCGCGTCGTGCGCCTGGCGGAGAAGCACCTGGATGCGGTCACCGCCACGTCGGGCTCGGGACCCGCGTACTTTGCGCTGCTCGCTGAGGCGATGATCGATGCCTGCATCCTGCTCGGCCTGTCCCGCGACGTCGCAACCGAACTGATCGTACAGACCATGTTCGGTTCGGCGAAGATGCTTCGGGAACAGAAGATGCATCCCGTCGAGCTTCGCGAGATGGTGACCAGTCCCGGCGGCACGACGATCAACGCGGTGCGTGAACTGGAGAATGCCGGCGTGCGCGCGGCTTTTCTGAATGCGATCCACGCGGCATGCCGGAGGGCGACCGAGCTTGCGAGCGGACACGAGTAGCAAGGCGCCGCGGCGAACCTTCACCACCCGCGACGGGCGCAGCGGGCTGGTGCGACCGGCGCAGCGAAGCGACGCCGCCGCGTGCGTCGCGATCGTCAAGGAAGCAACGACGATGCGTCCCCGCACGATCATGACGATGACCGACGAAGTCTGGGGGGTGCGCGAATGGCGAAAGCGCATGCTCGGGCAGGGCGATCGCGGGATATCGCTCGTCGCCGAAGTTGACGGCCGTGTCGTGGGACTCTTGGGCGCCGTTCGCGGCGATCGGCCGGTCACGTCGCACGGCGCGGAATTCGGCATCACCGTCGCCGCGGCGTATCGCGGCGGCGGCGTCGGCCGCGCCATGCTGGAAGCGCTCGAGGACTGGGCGCGCGCGCACGGGGTCTGGCGGCTGGTGCTGGGCGTCTTCGAGTCGAACGAAGGAGCCCGCGGCCTGTACGAGTCGCTCGGCTACGAAGCCGAAGGCGTCGAGCGGCGCGTGGTCGCCTTCCCGGACGGGACGGTGGACGTGCTTCGGATGTCGAAGTTCCTGCGATGACGCCGGGGCGGCCGCGCTCGGACCCGGCGAAGTAGGATCACGACAACGAGCGTGACGACGAAAGAGGTGACCTTCAGCATGAGCGGCGACACGAATCGTCTGTTCATCGACGGCGAATGGGTATCCGCGAGCGGCGGCGAGACGTTCGAGAACCGGAACCCGGCGGATACCGGCGACCTCATCGGTGTCTATGCGGCCGGAGGCAAGGCCGACATCGACGCGGCCGCGGCGGCGGCGAAGGCTGCCTACCCGGCTTGGTTGCGAACGCCTGCGCCGGCGCGCGCGGACTACGTCCTGCGCGTCGGGCTGATGCTGGAACAGCGAAAGGAAGAACTGGCCGTTGTGATGTCGCGCGAGATGGGCAAGACGCTGCGCGAGTCGCGCGCCGACGTTCAGGAAGCCATCGACTTCGCCTACTACATGGTCGGCGAAGGTCGCCGCATGTTCGGCGTGACTACGCGCAGCGAGCTGCCCAACAAGTTTTCGATGACCGTCCGGCATCCGATCGGCGTCGCCGGGCTGATCACCCCCTGGAACTTCCCGATCGCGATCCCGACATGGAAGCTGTTCCCCGCGCTCATCGCAGGGAACACCGTCGTGTTCAAGCCCGCCGAGGACACGCCCGCGTGCGCGGTCGAGCTGGTCCGCATGTTCGAAGAAGCCGGCCTGCCGAAGGGTGTGCTCAACCTGGTGACCGGCATGGGCGAGACCGCCGGCGCCGCGCTGGTGGAGCATCCCGATGTGCGCTGCATCTCGTTTACGGGGTCGCTGGAAGTCGGGCGCATGATCAATGCGCGCTGCGGCGAGCTGATGAAGCGCTGCTCGCTCGAGCTGGGTTCGAAGAACTGCCTGATCGTCATGCCCGACGCAGACATCGACGTGGCCGTCGAAGCCGGCGCGTGGGGCGCGTTCGCGACCAGCGGGCAGCGCTGCACCGCGACCAGCCGCATGGCCGTGCACGAATCGGTGCTCGACGAGTTCGCCGAAAAGCTCGTGGCGAAGGTGAGCACCTACCGGGTCGGTCCCGGCACCGACCCGCAGACGGATCTTGCCGCCGTGATCAACCGGAAGCAGCGCGACCGCATCCTTGAGTACATCGGCGTGGGACAGGGGGAGGGCGCCAAGCTCCTCACCGGCGGACAGCCGCTCGAGGACGGGCCCTATTCGAAGGGAAACTTCATCGCGCCGACGATCTTTCGCGAAATGACCTGGGACATGCGCATCGCGCAAGAGGAGATCTTCGGCCCGGTCACCGGCATGATCCAGATCGGCTCGCTCGACGAGGCCATCGAGGTCGCCAACTCGACCCAGTACGGCCTGTCGTGCTCGATCTACACCCGCGACATCACCACCACGTTCGAAGCGATCGACCGGCTGGAGTTCGGCGTCGTCTACATCAACGCGCCCACGATCGGCGCCGAGGTGCAGCTTCCGTTCGGCGGGATGAAGTCCACCGGGAACGGCCACCGCGAAGCCGGCCCGGTTGCGCTCGACGAGTTCACCGAGTGGAAGTCGGTCAGCGTGGATTACTCGGGCAAGCTGCAGAAGTCGCAGGGGATCGACTAACGCTGTGAGCGAACGCGTTGCGATCGTCTGGGACGATCAGCTCGCCGCCTACGACTTTGGGCCGCAGCATCCGCTCAAGCCGGTGCGGGTCAAGTTGACCGTCGAGTTGTCGCGCGCATACGGCATCCTGGACCTGCCGAACGTGGCCGTCCACACGCCCGTTCCCGCGACCCGCGAGCAACTGGAGATGATCCATGATCCCTCCTATATCGATGCCGTCGAGCAGATCAGCGCGACCGCGGAACGAGCGTTCGCGAACTACGGCTGGGGAATCGGGATGGGCGACAATCCCGCGTTTCGCGGCATGCACGAGGCGAGCGCGCTCGTCGCCGGGGCGTCGCTCACGGGCGCGCGGCTCGTCCACGACGGGGCGGTCGAGCATGTTTTCAATCCGGCCGGGGGCCTGCATCACGCGATGCGCGACCGCGCGAGCGGTTTTTGCATCTACGACGATCCGGCGATCGCAATTGAATGGCTTTTGCGAAGCGGCCACGAACGGATCGCGTACGTGGATGTGGACGTCCACCACGGCGACGGCGTGCAAGCCGCCTTCTACGACGACCCGCGCGTCATGACGATCTCGCTGCACGAATCGGGAGAGTTCTTGTTTCCGGGCACCGGGTTTCCCAGCGAAACCGGGGCCGACGGCACCAGCGTCAACGTCGCGCTCCCGCCGATGACCGGCGACGACGCCTACCGCGAAGCCTTCGATGAGATCGTTCCCCCGCTGGTGGAAGCGTTCCGCCCTTCCATTCTGGTGACGCAACTGGGATGCGACACCCACGCGACCGATCCGCTCGCGCACCTTGCGCTCACCACGCGAACGTACCGGCATGTGGCGGCGGCCTTCCACGATTTGGCGCATCGCCTCGCCGGCGGCCGGTGGCTGGCCGTGGGCGGCGGCGGCTACCAGATCTACACGGTCGTGCCCCGCGCGTGGACGCTGTATGCCGCCGAGCTCGCCGGCGTGGAACTCGATCCTGCGATTCCGGCGCAATGGATCGACGTCGCCCGGTCGCTCGGGGCCCAGGGGTTGCCCGCGATGATCGACGATCCGCAGGTGGTCGCCTCGCCCGGTCGCATGGAAGAGGCCCGCGACGGCACGCGCGCTGCGACCGCAGCGACCAAGCGCGCCGTCTTCGGCTTCCACGGCCTCGCGTAGGCAGGAGTCGCGCGCCGCCGCGGAGAATCGGCAGACAAGCCGCTACCGGGAGGGAACGCTCATGGGCCGCATCGTCGCACTCGTCGCCGTCCTTGCATCGATGCTAACCGCGTCCGGTGGGCGCGCCGCCGACCCCGGCGAGACGCCGCCACCCGATCCGGCGCCGAACACGCTCGACTGGATGATCCGCGACGCCGAAAACCAGCGGCACGCGACCGAGCGCCTGGATGACGAGTACGCCAATCCCGCATTCGCCGCCACCTTCTGGACCCAGACCCCCGAGACGTTCTTTACCAACGTGCGGCGCCAGGGCGAGCATCCCGGCCGGCCGATCGTCACGGCCGCGCAACTCGTTCCGGGCGGCACGACCGCCGACCCGTATCGCACCACGTGGGAGGAACAAGGCCGCGGCGTGCGATACGAGTTCGCGTTCCTGAACCGCTATGGGGCGCGTCTTCGAGCAAGCCTGTGGGCGCCGAATCCGGGCGCGCCAGATCCCGTCACCGGCGAGCCGATGAACGCGCCCTATCCGGCCGTGGTCATCACGACCGGAAGCATCCAGGGCTACCAGAACCTGTATCTGTGGGCCGCCCAGGGTCTGGCCGAAGCCGGTTACGTGGTGCTGACCTTCGACGTGCAAGGCCAAGGCGAGTCGGAAACCTTCGGCCATGACTCCGCCGGGAACACCTGGTGCGCGCCCACCTCGAGCGAGCCGATTCCGCCTGGGGCCCCGTGGGAGAATCCCGAGCAGAATCCGTCCTGTCCCGGCGTGCCCTTCCAGCAGCCGTCGAACTTCGTCAAAGGGACGGTCGACGCGCTGGATTTCCTGTTCTCGAGCGACGATGATCCGTATCGCTGGTGGCGACCGGGCACCGCGACGCTGAAGGCGAATCCGCTGGCTTCGATCATCGATGTCTCGCGCGTGGGTCTGGCCGGGCATTCGCTGGGCGCGAGCGCGATCTCGCTGGTGCAGGGACACGACATGCGCGTCGATGCGATCGTCGCATGGGACAATCTGTCGGCCGCGTCCGGCGTCGTGCCGCGCGTTCCTGCGATGGGGCAGAACGCCGACTACTTCTTCAACGTCGCGCCGACATTTGCACCCCCGGCCCACAAGGACGGCGCGTTTCTCGCGTGGCGAGACGCCGGCGTGGACGCGATGCAGGTTGCGCTGCTCGGATCGACGCACCTGGAATGGACCTTTGTTCCCTACATCCTTCCCGCCTCCCGCAAGGGGGAACGCGTCGCGATGCACTACACGCTGGCCTGGTTCGATCGGTATCTGAAGGGTCCCGTCGATGCCGCGCAGAACGCCGACGCGACCCGGCGGCTGACGCTTCAGATCTTCGACACCAGCGCCGACGACGGCGCGATCGGGGCGGGCGCGTGGGACGTGGCCGCCGGCAACGTGCCACACCGGATCGCCGGCGAGCGCGTATGGACACATCTGTCGGTCTACTCGCCGAGCAACTATTGGCTCGACGGCGGATCGCTTGCGTGCGACGACCTGCGCCGAAACGCCGCGTGCTGATGCTGCGTCGGGGCCGCGGAGGGTACGCTTCTTCATGTGAACCGGCCCTGGATTCTTGTTGTGTTGCTCGTTCTGGCTGCGTGTGGCAATGCCGGCGATCCCGGCGCTGGTCTGCCGGGATCGCTCGTGCCGTCCGTCGTTGCGACAGGATCAACGCCGCCCGCGTTCCTGCCGGCGTCGCCGTCGGCGGCTCCCGGCGTGACTGCGCCGCCGGCAACGCAGACGACGACGCTGGGGTCGCGCCTTACGCTTGCGCGCGGCGGCGGTGCGACGGCGGACGTCAACGCGCTCGAGATGGCCGATCCGGCTCGCGGTCGCGTCGGCCCGCCGTCGGGCACGCGTTGGGTGGCGATCCGGATCGAGATCAGCAACCCTGAGGGGCCCGCCTACTCCGAGACCCCTGCCGACGCCGCCCGTCTCATCGACGGTGACGGCCGCGTCTACGCGGGCTGGCGCAACGATCCCGTCCCACCCGGCTTCGGGGGGCAGATCGTCATCCGCGAAGGCGACTTCGACCGAGGCTTCGTCGCGTTCTCCGTCCCGCTCGGTGCGGCCCCGAAAGCGATCCGCTTCACGCTCGACGCGCGCACCGCCCCCGACACCGGCGAGTGGCGGCTCTAGAGAACTCCTTGCGAGCCTAGGCGTCCTCGCCGGACGAGTGAGGCAGGTCGCCCGTGTCGACGACGTGTTGAGCGACCTCGCGCAACTTGATGTTGAGGTGTTGGGACGCGCGGCGCAGCAAGTCGAACGCTTGATCGGCGGTGACGCGCTCGCGTTGCATGAGGATGCCTTCCGCGCGCCCAATGACTTGGCGGGAGGCGAGCGCCCCGTGGAGGTTGTCGAGCCGTTCGATCTCAACGGCGAGGGCTTGCGCCGCGTCTTCAACGTCCTGGGCTGCCGCAAGCGCGACGCCGGCATGCGTGGCGAAGATCACACCCGTGGCCCGGTCGGTTGCGCCGAACGCGCTGGGGAGCCGCGCGTAGAGGTTGAGCGCTCCCATCGGCGCTTCACCGAACAGGCAGAACGACAACAGGCTGCGCATTCCGGCTTGGGCGGCTCTCGGACCGAAGTCCGGCCAGCGGGGATCGGTCAGGAGATCCTCGGCGTAGAAGCTCTCTCCCCGCGCGATGGCGTCCAGGCACGGCCCTTGCCCGGTCGTGTATTGCATCAGGTCGACCTCGAGCACTTTGGGTTCGGTCCACACCGGTGTGACGATCTGGTCGCCCTGGACGAAGGAGATTCCTGCGCCGGAGCAGCCGTCGATCGTGTCCACCGAGAACGTTACGATGCGATGCAGCGTTTCCTGGACCGTGTGCGCCGAATACAGCGCTCGAGAGATCTCCGCGAAGCTCGCCGCAAGGTCGCTTCGCCCCGGATCAAGCTCGTTGCTCGTCAACGGACTCAACCTCCCCCTCAGGGTTGTAACACGCTCGGTGACGATCGGTCATCCGACGGCATCGTCACCGGAAATCTACCCTGAGAAAGTGATGGCTCGTCAACCCGAACCGGGTGCATGACACGGGCCTTGTTATGGCTTCCCGGAACGACTAGAATGACTCTTGCCTTCTACCGCGAGGGTTTCACGGGGCGCCAAGCCCCAATCGAATCTTCGAGGTGAAGGCATTGTTTGTTTCTCCGGGGCCGTTTATCTCCTCCCCACCAGTTGGGATCGGTCGGCCATGATCGGCTACGCAAAGAACATCTCCGAAACGACCCGCCGCGACGCCGACCTGTCGGATCCAGACTTGTGGCTCCGCTATTTCGAGCTTGGCGGGATGAGCACCCCCGAGGAACTGCGATCCTACCTGCGACGCGGTGTGGTCCCGTCTGCTCACGAGCGCGATGTGCTCGCCCACGCCCTCAACGAGCGCTTCTCCGAGCTCGGCCGCAGCAACCACCCGGTCAGATATGCGGGTGGCCCGCCGATGATCGGGTCCCCATCCAGGTCCTTGCCTCTCGGCGTCATTCAGCTCCGGCTGCTCGGCTCATTCAGCCTGCGTATCGACACCCAGGTGGTGCGTTTGCCGATGAGCGCACAGCGGCTGGTCGCGTTCCTCGCGTTGCACGACGGCTCGCTCCTTCGCCAGCATGTCGCGGGGTCGCTGTGGGGCGAGACGACCGACCGTCGCGCCGCGGGTAGCCTTCGCTCCGCGCTGTGGAGGCTCGGCCGCCCAACGCATCCTCTGGTGGAGGTCGTGGACGGGCATCTTCGACTCTCCCCAACCGTTGCCGTGGACGTGCGTGCGAGCCAAGCGCTCGCGCATCGGATCCTCGATCCCGCGCGCGAACCGACCGAAAGCGACCTGGATGAAGCGTTGCTATCGGAGGATCTGCTGCCCGATTGGTCCGAGGACTGGGTGCTCGCTAAACGCGAGCACCATGCTCAGCTTCGCCTGCGCGCCCTGGAGGCCCTGTGCCGGAGGTTGAGCGAGATGGGCCGGTTCGGGCACGCGGTGCAAGCCGGCTTGCTGGCGGTCTCCGGGGAACCGCTGCGTGAGAGCTCCCGACGGACCCTGATTGCCGCCCATATCGCCGAGGGAAACGCGGCGGCGGCCCTCGAGCAAGGGGACTCGTTCCGCACCTTGTTGCGCGACGAGCTTGATCTGGAGCCGTCCGCCGAGATGCAGGCTCTGGCCGAAGGGTTGCATCGGTAACGCCTGCGTGACGGAGCCCGCGCACCATGCGCTGCATGATGCCCACATCGCCCGACCGCACCGGCGTACTGATCGTGCGCCTGTGGATCGAGGCGAACCATGAGCAGGGGCTGCGCGCTCGGATCACCCAAACCCTGGACTCGACGGCCGGCGATCAGTCGGTCTCCGCGGTGGCGTCGGCCGATGCAATCTGCGCCGCGGTTCAACAGTGGGTGGAGGACTTCGTCGCGCCGGGTTCGCCCGACGGGAACGGACATGCCGGGCCCGGCAACGGAACCAAAACGCAGCGGATCGAGCCGTGACGGTGCGGTGACGCGCGACGGACACAATGTGAACTGACAAGACGAGAAGGAGAAATGAGACATGGGTATCTTCGTTAGCATCCTCGTCGGAACCGTCGGCGCGATCTTGCGTTACGCGGTCACGGGTCCGCAGAACCAGCAGGGCTTCAACATTCACGTTGGCGGCGTGATCCTGATGATCGTGGGCGGCATCGGACTCGTGCTGTCAATGCTGTTCTGGAGCAGCTTCGCCCCGTTCGGCCGTCGCGACCAGTCGAGCAGCCGTCGCGAGGAGATCGTCACTCAGGACGGCCATGAGCAAGGCCGCGTGATCCGTGAGACCCGCGATCACGTCGCGAGCTGAGCGTCCTGCACGATCCATCCAGGCGAGCCGATGCCGAGCCGACCCCCATTGGGCTCGGCAGGCTCGCCTCAGAGGCGGAATTTGAAGGGAGCGACAAGCCCATGGTCCCCGCACTGCAGATAACCGGCCTGTTTTTGGCGATCACGGCCGTCCTGATGTTCACGGTCTGGGCGGAGGCGTGGCTCACGTCGGCCGCATTGCCAATCAACAAGCGCGCACAAGAGGAGGGGAGAGTGTGGGGATGAAACATGAACTTCTGAGCGCCGTCAGCGAGCAGCGCGGCCACGTCGCGTACTTAGGTCTGAGCGGCGAGATCGATATCGCGACCGCGCCGGCCCTCGAGGGTTGGCTTCGAGCGGCCGAGAGCAACGGCAATACCGCGATCGTCGTCGATCTCGAGGCGGTCACGTTTATGGATGTCAGTGGCCTCCGTGCCTTCCTCGGTGCGGCGGAACGAGCGAGAGGAAGCCGGCGTACCTTCGGCATCGCTCGGGCCCCCGCTATCGTCCAACGGGTGTTTCAGATCACCGGCACAACGCATCTCCTTGCCGAAGACGCGCATGCGTTCTTCCCGAACCGAACAACCGAAGACGCAAGCGCCTAAGGAATCTCCGCCTCCGAGACGGGTGCGGGGCGGGCGAGGCTCGCGGCGGTGGCTCCGGCGAGGATCAGCGCTCCGCCGATCGCCGTGTAGATGCGCAGCGGCTCGTTGAGCACGATCGTGGCCAGCACGGCCGATGACAGTGGTTCGAGCGCGGCGACGATCGAGGTGCGCACCGGGCCGAGCATCCGCAGGCCGGCCATCAGGCACACGAACGCGCCTCCGGTGCCCGCACCCATGATCAGCACGCGCACCCACTCGACGTTGGCATCGGGCCAGTGGCGGCCCGGCATGAACGTGAGCGAGGCGAACAGGCCGATCGAGGCCCACGCGGCCACCCACGCCGACGCGGTCAGCGGTCGCGTGTCGCGCATCGCGTGATCGACGCCGATCAGATACGCCGCGAACATCACGGCCGAACCCAGCGCGAACGCGATGCCGGCCGGCCGGATCGCGACTGAGCCGCCGCCGGCGACGACGATCGCGGCGCCGGCTACGGCTGCGGTCAGCGCGCCGGCGACGAGTCGTCCGGGCGCGCCCTTGCCGAGCGCCATCGATGCGAGCGTAACCAGAACCGGATACGTGAAGAACAGCAATGTGACCGCGGTCGCAGTTCCGAACCGGATGCCGGCGAAGAACAGCGTCGCCTCGATCGAGTAGCCGGCAAGACCCAGCAACGCGAGCCAGAACCGTTCGCCCGGCGCCGGAATCAACGGCTCGCGGCGCGCCCGAGCGACCGCCGCCAAGATGCTCGCCGCGATCGCGAAGCGGATCGCGAGCATGGCCGGCACGCTCAGCCCGCCGCGCAACAGTTGCGTTCCCACCACGACGACGATCCCGAACTGCAACGATGCGAGCGCGACCAGCCCGCCGCCGACGATCGAGTCCCGGTCTCGCACGATCGCCCATCATGCCAGCGAAGGCCTGGTTCGGGCCGGGAAAAAGGCGGGTAGACTTCCGTCCGTGACCCCATCGGAACGCAGCGCATTGCGCGAGCATCTGCTGGCCGAGCAGATCGCCGGCGACACGCTCACGCCTCGCGAGTCGGTCGTGGGCAACGCCGAGAAGCTCGCTGCGGGCGACCGCGACAAGTTCTTGGGCTTCGACTTCGGGGATCTGACCGCGCAGCAGGTCATCGACGACGTTGCGGCCGTGTGCGGCTGTTCGAACGATCTGACGGTCCGGACCGGGCCTGGCGTGATCGATGTGGACCTGACGCTCGACCAGCTTGCCGCTGTGGGCGAGCGGCTGCGAGCCGCGCGCGGCGGCGGTGAACGAATCTTGCTCGCCACCGGCCATCCGACCGGCCTGATGCCGGTGTACATGGAGATCGCCCGCACGCTCGTCGCAAACGGGTGCAAGCTGGTGACACCCCGATCGAACGAACGGCTGCGCGAGACCTTCCATGGGCAGGTCTCGTCCGCCTGGGAGATGGCCCGCCGCCGCGGCAACCGCATCCGCTACCTGGACGGCGTCGCTGCGCTTTCAGACGGCGCGCACCTGTATCACACCCACGACTCGTGGCCGATGGAGATGATTCTGGAAGGCATCGACCCGCCCGATCTGGTCATCTCCGATCACGGGCTGGCCGGCGCGGCGATCGTCGCCGGCATCGAGACGCTCGCCTTCGCCGACGTCAACGACCCCGCCCTGTCGGTCGCCAAGCGACGCGGCCTGACCGAGGTCGTCGTCCCGCTCGACGACAACCGCGAGCCGGAGCGCTACGCCGCGATGACGGCCTATCTGGCCGCCGCCGCCGGCGCCTGATCGCCGGTCCCGACTCCGCTACGGCTGGGCCCGGACCATGCCGATAAAGGGGAAAACGGCCGGACACGCGGTATGCGGGGCCGGGAACCGCCGGGCGCATTGGCGCCGCGACCACACGATCGCGGACAATAGCGCCAAAGCCGGTTCCTTCCCCGATCCTCGCCGGTCTATAATGGGTCGACTCAGCGGAAGGAGAACGGTTGGCGAGTCCAATCTCGTCCAGCGGCCCCCGTTTCCTGACTGCATTGGAGGTCGCTGAGCGCATGCGTGTTTCGAAGATGACCGTGTACCGGCTGATCCGGAGCGGCAAGCTTCCCGCCGTCCGCGTCGGGAAATCGTTCCGTGTCCGGGAAGAGGACGTCGACAAGTATCTCGATTCGAGCTACGTCCGAGCCGTCTGACCGCCGGGACACGCGACACGGCATCCGGCCTGCGCTGATGCCTGCCTTCCTTTCGCTGAGCCGAAGGCTTCTTTCGCATTCCGATCGATAATCCGGCGGGGGGAACGTCCTGGACGCATACGAGAGCGTCATCGCTCGCATCGTGGGCGGCGGCGGCATGGCCGTCGCGCTCGGCGGCACAGATTCGGGCAAGACCACCTTCTGCAAGATGGTCGCCGAAGTCGCGGTCCGCGTGGGGCGGAAGGTCGCCTACCTGGACACCGATGTCGGCCAGACCACGATCGGCCCTCCGGCGACCATCGGGATGAAGTATCTCGAACACGAGGACGATCTCAAGCCCGAGGCTCTCGCCCATCCCGATGCGATGTATTTCGTCGGCTCGGTCACGCCGCAGGGTCACCTGCTGCCGATCGTCGTCGGCGCGTCGAAGATGGCCGAACAGGCACGTGCGCACGGCGCCGACATCATCCTGGTGGACACCACCGGCTTGATCGGCGGGACGCTCGGCCAGATCCTGAAATACCACAAGATCGAGGTGCTCCGGCCCGACATCGTCGTCGGCTTCCAGCGAGGGGAAGAGCTCGAGCCCATCCTCGGCGCGATCCGCCGCGCCTTTTCCTTGACCGTCGAGACGCTTCCGGTTCCGGCCGAGGTCCGGCCGAACAACGCCGACGAGCGTATCACTCACCGCCAGGAGCGCCTGCGAGCGGCCTTCGAGCCGGACGTGCATCGCTGGAAGGTCAAGATGGGCATCTTCATCCCAAACATTCCTCCGGACGTGGATCCGGCGCTTTTGGACGGAATGCTGGTCGGCCTCGAGGACGGGACCGGCCACTGCGCCGGCCTGGGAATCCTGGAGTACCGCGACGGGCATCTGCTTCTGCAATCCACGGTCGACGAGGGCGCCAAGGCCCTTCGGATCGGCTCGACCCGGGTGTCGGCCGACTTCATGACCAGCCGTGTCGATCTGCGCGACCTTTTCGTCTCCGACTGACCCAACAAAAACCCCCCGGGAGGGCACAGCAGGGCCGGCCGAGGGAGGGTTTAGGCCGCTTGACGGGGAATTATCCATCCGACGGATCCCAGGGATCCGCTCGCTTCGGAAGAGGGAGAAAAATCGGATGATGATTGAGACGTTCCGGCCTGCCCGGATACGGGTGCTCGCGGCCGTCGCTGCGCTCGCGCTTCTTGCCGGCCTGCCCGCCGCCGCATCGCCGCGGTCCGCCGCGGCCACGGCGCCGACCCGCGCGGCGATCGACGAGAACCTGACCGCGCCCATGCGGGCGACCCCCGATGCGATCGCGGTCGTGATCCGCTTTCGCAGCGAGCCGGGTGCGGCCGACGCAGCCGCGATGCGGGCCGCCGGCTTTGCGGCGCCGTTCGTGCGCTACCAGGTGATCCCGGCTGTGTCGGCCGTCGGTTCCGCGACGGCGATCCGTGCGATCGCCGCCAACCCGCGGGTCGCCCACATCGAGCACGACGCCGTGATCCCCTACACCCTCGACCGCGCGACGCAAGCCGGCCGCGCGAAGCCGGTGTGGGACGCGACCTACGCAAATGCGTCGGGTGTGCACACCGGCGGGATCACCGGCCGCGGGGTCGGGGTCGCGATCGTGGACTCGGGCGTCGACGCCACGCACGCGGACCTGTTGTGGGAGCCGCTCGCCGTCGCCGGCCGCGAGGCCAAAACGGTTGCCAACTACAAGATCGTCGGACGCGACAGCGCCGAGCTGATCGAAAATCTCGGCTTCGGCGACTTCGTCGAAGCGAACACGCTTGCGATCGATGTGCCGGACTCGGACACGACCAGCGGACACGGAACGCATGTGGCCGGCATCGCCGCCGGAAACGGCGCGTCGAGCGAGGGCAAGTACCGGGGCGCGGCGCCGGGCGCGAACCTGATCGGCTTCGGCGCCGGCGAGACGCTGGTGGTCACCACCGGCCTCGCCGCCTTCGACTACATCCATCTGCACCACGACGATCCCGAATTGAACATCCGCGTCGTCAACAACTCGTGGGGCGGCGCCGGCGACTACAACCTGGATCGCGCCGTCACGCAAGCCGCGCTCCGGCTCGTCGACGACGGCCTCGTGGTCGTGTTCTCCGCCGGAAACGATGGGGGCGACGGCGCGACGATCCAAACGAGCGTCTGGGCGAACATCCCCAGCGACGGCATCATCTCGGTCGCGAACTACTACGACGGCACCGGGTGGCTCGACTCCAGCTCATCGCGCGGCAGGAAGAGCCTGCCGCACACCTGGCCCGATCTTGCTGCGCCGGGAACCGAGATCATCTCGACCGCCGCGACCGCGGGGCCGGTCACGTACTTCGGGACGGCCCAGGACGCGCTGATCGCCGGACTCGAAGGCTATGACGAACCGGTTGTCGCGTCGCTGCCCGCCGCCACGCCCGTCACCGTCGAAGAGAGCGGCGTCGTGGTCGGGCCGTACGCGTCGATCACCGGCACGTCGATGGCGTCGCCGTTCATCACCGGCGTCGTCGCGCTCGTGTTGGAGGCCAACCCGGCGCTGACCCCGGCCGAGGTTCGCCGCATCCTGCGCGAAACCGCGACGATGCCCCCGGGTCGCACCGTCGATGCCGACGGATTCGCGATCGGTACCGGCGTGGTGGACGCGGCCGAAGCCGTCGCCGTCGCGCTTCGGAGCACGTCGGTTTCGATCGACGAGGCGCTCCGCACGGCGTACGCGAACCTCGACGCCGCGCCGGCCGAACTGAACCTGGCCGAACCCCGCCGCCTGCGCATCGACACGCCGGAGCCCAACGACTCCGTATCGGGATCGGTCACGGTCGAGGGCGAGTTCCTCGCCGGCCCCGTTACCGACCAGACGATTCCGCTGCTTCCCGAGACCGGTCCGGTGTCGCCCGTGACCGGCAACCCTCGGATCTATCAGGGCGGTGCGGTCGATCCCTTCGTCCTTGGAGGCCACATCGTCGTCGCCGGTTCGCTCGTGGATCTCGCGGTGCGGACGATCACCTCGTCGGATGGGGATATCACGGTCTCGCCGGCCGCGGTGGTGTCGGCATCGCACGTGGTGACGCAGAACGGCGAGACGGCATTCGGTCCGTTCACCGCCGACGCGACGGCCGACGGGACCAACACCCAGACGACCAGCGAGTGGGCCGTTCCGGCCGATGCAGCGCCGGGCGAGTACTTGTTCGAAGGATTCGTCACGCTCACCAACGCGCAGACCTACAAGACCGGCGCGCTCGCGTTCAGCATCGCAGGCGCGCCGCCCGTCGGCGGCTCGGCGCGCGTCGAAGGGCTCGACGGGCCGGTGGTGGCCGCGTCCTCGACGCCCGGCCCCGATCTGTTCTTCGCCGACGGTTTCGAGTCGCACGAGCAGGGCGACCCCAAGGGGTGGACGATCGCGAACAACGGGCTCGCGCACGGCCTGCTGACCGAGTGGGCGCTCTTCGACGAGACCACCGAGCTGTCGTGGGCGGGTCCGGGCGAGGGTGACAAGGCGTATGCCGCGAACCTGTGGATCTCGTCGCCGACGTTGTCGGGCCTGATGTACACGGATCTGGCCGACACCGATCTCATCTCGCCGCCGATCGATCTCACCGGCGCCACCACCGCCGAGCTGAGCTACATGCATGCGGGACAGTCGGAGCTGGGCTTCGACTTCCTGACCGTCTACGCGGCCGAAGACGGATCGAGCCAGTGGACCAAGCTCGGCGAGCACTCAGGCGATCTCGTGAGCGGCGGCGAGTCACTCGACTGGGGAACGACGCTGGCGGATCTGAACGCGTTCGTCGGCCGGACGATCCGGGTTCGCTTCTCCTTCACCTCGGACGACTTTTCGCTGTCCGGCAATTTGACCGGGTGGCAGGTGGACGACGTGCGCGTCACCGGAACGCAGGGCACCGGCGTGGTGATCACGCCGTCGTTCTCGGCGACGAAGCTCACCGGGAGCGGCTCGCTCGATACGGTGCTGTCGTTCTCGGCGACGGCCGGCGCCGAACCCATCGATCAGTACACGATCGACTTCGGCGACGGATCGCCGGTCGAAGAGCGAACCGAAGCCGGATCGATCGCACACACCTACGGTCCCGGCCAGTACACGGCCACGTTGACCGTCGATGCCGCCGGCGAGACCGCGGCGGCGACGCTGACGATCGATGTCGCGCCGGTCGATCTGATTCAGGTGCGAATCGCCGGAGGCGGATGGGTGGACGCCGGGACGGCGACCAATGCCGACACCCCGTTCACCGCGACGCTCGACGTGAGCGGCCTTGCGTCCGGGCCGGCGCTGATCGAAGTCCGCCACATCGGCGCCGACGGCATCACGATCTCCGCGTCGCGTTCGGTTGTGATCGTGTAGAAGCAGGAATTGGGGGGGTTCCGCCGCCGCGGAACCCCCCTTTTCTTCATTCCGGATCGGGATTGAGAAGCGGAGAGCCGACCGGTAGAATTCCGTGCGCTCGTGAAACGGAAGGCCGGGGGTTCCTGGCCCCGGCTACCGAAGGGATAAGCATGGGTTCCATCATCAAGAAGCGCCGCAAGAAGATGCGCAAGCACAAACACAAGAAGCTTTTGAAGAAGACCCGCTGGGCGCGCCGCCAGAAGACCTGAGCGAGCGCACCGCGTCGCGGAAGGGGACTCCGACGGGGTCCCCTTCCGCATGCAGCGCCCCTCGTCACCGCCGGCCGGAGCGGCGGTATCCTCCTACCCCGTGGCGCTGGCGTTTCGCTTCATCACGTTCCTGACCGACTACGGGCTCGAAGATGAGTTCGTCGGCGTGTGCCATGGCGTCATCAAACGGTTCGCGCCCGATGTGGAAATCATCGATATCTCGCACGGGATTCCGCCGCAGGACGTCACCGCCGGAGCGAACGTGCTCGCCCAGGCCGTCCCGTTCATGCCTCCGGCCGTTCACTTGGCGGTCGTCGATCCCGGCGTCGGAACGCATCGGCGCTGCGTGGTGATCGGCACCAAGGACGGGCCGCCGCTGATCGGACCCGACAACGGACTGCTCTGGATCGCCGCGCAGAAGCTGGGCGGCGTCGTCCAGGCGCACGAGATCACCAACGGCGATCTGTTCCTGCGCACCCCGTCGAATACCTTTCACGGCCGCGACGTGTTCTCGCCGGTCGCGGCGCGGCTGGCGCTCGGCATGCCTCCGGAAGAGGTCGGGCCCCCCGTGGATGTCGAGGATCTCGTGACGCTGGAGATCCCCGAAAGTCGCGTCGACGACGATCATGTTCACGGCTTGGTCGTCCAAGCCGACCATTTCGGCAATCTTCAGCTCAACGTTCACCGGCAGGATCTCGAAGGGGCCGGGATCATGCTCGGCGACGACTTGGAGCTGCGCGTCGGCGGGCGCGCCTATGCGATCCCGTACCGGCAAGCGTTCGCGGAAGTCCCCCAGGGAAAGCTGGCGCTGCTCGAAGACTCGTACCGGCACATCACGATCATCGTGAACAAGGGCCATGCGGCGCGCTTCTTGGAAGCACGCCGGGGTGACCCAGTGATTCTTGCTCGCGCGCCGCGGGTCGCCGGCGGGGCGTGACGTGCTCGCTGGCACTGCGCCGCCGGCGCCGATAGTCTCACGTCCATGAAGCAGCGGGTGCTCATCACCGGCGTCTCTCGGTTCTTGGGAGGCCGCTTGGCGCAACGCCTGGAGCAGGATCCCGACATCGAAGAGATTATCGGCGTGGACATCGACGAGCCCCAGGTTGATCTGACGCGAACTGAATACGTTCGCGCCGATATCCGCAACCCGCTGATCGTCAAAGTCCTGCAGGCCACCGAAGTGGACACAGTCGTTCATACCAGCGTGATCGCAACGCCGGGGCGTGTCGGCGGCCGCACGAACATGAAAGAGATCAACGTCATCGGCACGATGCAATTGTTCGCCGCGTGCCAGAAAGCCGAGAAACTTCGCAAGGTCGTGATGAAGTCTTCGACGGCGATCTACGGCAGCGAGCCGTCGGATCCGAGCGTGTTCAGCGAAGAGATGTCGCCCCGATCGCATCCCCGCACGGGATACGGGAAGGACTCGGTAGAAGTCGAAAATTACGCCCGCTCGTTCGGGCGGCGACGCACCGACGTGTCGCTGACCATTCTGCGTTTCGCCAACTTCATCGGCCCGCAGATCGACACGCCGCTGACGCGCTACTTCGGTCTGCCCGCCGTCCCCACCGCGTTCGGTTTCGATCCCAGGCTGCAGTTCCTCCACGAAGACGACGCGATCGAGATCCTCCGCCGTGCCACGATCGAAGATCATCCCGGCACGTTCAACGCCGCCGGCGACGGCGTGCTCTACCTGTCGCAGGCGATCCGGCTGGCCGGCAAGGTCCCGCTTCCGGTGCCGTTGCCGTTCATCAACCTCGTCGCCTCGGCCGTGAAGCGCTCCGGAATGGTGGACTTCTCGCAAGAGCAGGTGCGGCTGCTGCTCTACGGCCGCGTCGGTGACGTGTCGAGACTCAAGAACGTCTTCGGCTACACGCCGCAATACGGCAGCCGGGAGGCATTCGGCGATTTCGTGGTCCGCCGCAAGCTCGCGAAGCTGTTCACGCCGGAGCAGGCGGCGCAGTGGGAACGCGATCTGTACCGGTTCCTGGCGCGCAGAAAGACGGGTGCCGCATGGCAGACGCGCGCGTAATTCCTCTCCATCAGGGCGAGGCCGCACGCTGCGCGGCTCAGACCGCCGACGGCCGTCCCTGCCGGAACCGTGCCGGCGCCGGCGGGTACTGCGCGCGCCACGCGCCGGAAGCATCCGCGCGCGACCGCCACCCCACCGCCGCGCTCGAGCCGAACGCAATTCAAAAGTGGCTCGAGGAGATGCTCGCATTCGCGCGCCGCCGCATGACCGGCGACTATCCGATCGACGATATGGGATTCGATCGCGATCTCACCGAGCACGTTCTGCTCCCGATGCTCCGGCCGCTGTACCGTTCATGGTGGCGAGTCGATCAGATCGGCGTGGAAAACATCCCCGCCGACGGACCGGTCCTTTTGGTGTCGAACCACTCCGGAACGTTGCCGCTGGACGCGCTGATGATGAAGCTCGGGATCTTCGACCAGACCGGGCGGCATGTGCGGCTGCTGGCCGCCGACCTGGCGCTGGCGCTTCCCGTTGTGGGCGAGCTGGCTCGAAAGAGCGGCAATACGCTCGCCTGCGAAGAGGACGCGTTGCGTCTGCTGCGAACCGGCGAAGCGCTCGGCGTGTTTCCCGAGGGGTTCAAGGGGGTCGGCAAGCCGTTCCGAGAACGCTATCGCTTGCAGCGATTCGGGCGAGGCGGGTTTGTCGAGGTCGCGCTCCGCGCCGGTGTTCCGATCGTTCCGGTCGCGATCGTCGGCGCGGAGGAGATCTTTCCGATCGTGGCCAACCTCAAGCCGCTCGCGCGCTTGTTCGGGCTCCCGTACTTCCCGATCACCCCCACGTTCCCGCTTCTTGGTCCGCTGGGCGCGATCCCGCTGCCGTCGAAATGGATGATCGAATACGGCGAACCGATCCACACCGAGAGCTTCGGCACCGAGGCGGCGAACGATCCGATGTTCGTGTTCAACCTGACCGATCAGGTTCGCGAAGTCATCCAGCAAACGCTGTTCAAGAACCTTATCCAGCGCAAGAACGCATTCTTCTAGAAAATCAGTGCGCCCCCGCGAAACGAGGGCGCACCGGACGATCGCAGAATCTATTCAGGCGGTCCAGGTCACCCAGACCCACGCCGAGACGTTCCAGAGATGATTGCTGTCCTGCGTCGGCCACGCGACGCGGAACAGGCGGCGGCCATTGTCCGTCGCCTTGAACGAGATTCGGTAGAACGACGACGAGTTCAGCAGCGCGGACCGAACGTTGTTCCACCGCTTGTTGATGCCGTCGAACATCTGAAGGATCACGCGCGTCCCCGAATGACCCGGCAGGACGCGGCCGCTGAAGATCGCTTGCTCGCCGCTGCGTCCGACCGAGATGTGCACGCCCGGGCGCACCTGCGCCTTGACCCAGTTGCTCGTCGACAGGTCCGACGTCACGAACGCGCGGTACCACGCGTGTGCGAGTGGCTGGTCGACGGCCTGAAACTTGCCGTCGTCGTCGCTGGTCGTGGTAGTGACGTCTTGCCACTGGTTCGCGCCGACGTACATCCGCTGGACCCGAACCTGGATGTTGTCGGCCGTCTGGCCGTTCATGCTGAACGTCGTCCCCCACACGCCGATCGCGGGGCTGATCGACGTCAGCGAGATCGTCGTTCCCGCTCGCGCGGCCGGCGCAAACGCAAAGGCAGCGAGGGCCGCCGCCAGCCCCGCGACCGCCAGTTTCGTCTTTCCTTTGTTCATCGTTGTCCGCCCTCCTGGCATGAGCATCCGGCAGGTCGCGCCGAGCCTACCACGGGGTCGCGCAGAGTCCCGCGCCTTCGGGCGGGGCGCACAACGACGAAGGGCGGTCCATTCGGACCGCCCTTCGGATGATTCGACGAGCCGGTTACTTGTTCAGCGCGAACTTGCGAGCGCCGATCGCAAGACCGACCATCAACGCACCGACGACCAGCATTGCGGTGTCGCTGACACCCGTCGTCGGGATGCGAACTTCCCGCACACCCAGGACGCTGCCGCCGCGGACATCCGCGACCGAAGCCGGACCGTCGAGCTGCACCGAGAACAGCGGCGCGCCCGTCAGGAGCTTCGGAGCCAGACCCAAGTGCAGCGACGAAGTCGCGGCACGAGCGTGCGTGGCGGTGCGGACGATCTCGGGCTTCTGCGCGACCTGAACCTGCAGGCCGAGCGCGTCCACCGTGACGTTGAGCAACTTCGTCAGTTCGACCGGCATCTGGATCGTCTTGCCGAGCACCTGCAGCGAGCCGGTGTTCAGGTTGACGATGTTGTCGCCGATCTTGAGGCCGACGATGCGCTGGATGCCCGACGCCCTCGCGCCGGCAACCGTGCCGTCGATCGACGCGAACGACTCGATGTTGATCGCGTCCAGGTGGATGAATCCACCCAGCAGGTCGACGTTCGCCAGACGAGTCACGCCGCGAGCCAGACGCGAGGCGCCATCGATGCCCGTCTGGGAGATGGACTCGATGATGCCGACGTTGACGAGCGGCTTCGACAGAAGCGTCTTGACCTCGGGAATGGTGAGGTCCACGTCCAAGCCGGCGCCCTTGAGCGTCTGCTCGACGCCGCCGAGCAGGCCGTTGAGCTGGTCGATCAGACCGGGCTGGCTGCCCGTGCCGTCCAGCAGGTCGGTAACCGGCTTGAGAAGGTCGGCGACCGCACCTTCGCTCAAGACCGACGCAAGGTCGACCTTGATGCCGGCGAGTCGAGCTACCGACTTCGTGGAAACCAGCTTGCCCGCGCGCGAGGCCGAGGACTCGACCTCACCGACGCCGATGTGGATCGGGCCGATGTCGACTGCCGCGATGGCGTCCTTCTTCGCGTCCACAGCGCCGTCTTGCGACGCGCTGGTCACGCTCGAGGAAACCTCGGGCAGCTTGTCCTTGGAGTAGCCGACGAGTCGCGACACCTGAAGGATCGTCGGGTCGAGCGTTCCGAAGAACACCTGGCCCAGCGCGGAACCCTTCGACTGCGTCGCGGTTACGTCCGCCGTCGCGTTCGAGAACGAAATCCGTTCGCTGATCGTGCTGCCCTTGACCCCCGCGTTTCCGAGGATTCCGGCAACCACGTCACCGAGCGGAAGTGAAACAGACAGACTGAGCGTTGTTCCGCTTGCCTGGGCGTTGTAGGTGTCGACGCTTGCTGCGCCTGCACCCGGCCCGGCAATGACAACCGCCGCCACCGACAGTGATAGGACTGCCGCCGCACGGCGAGTCCAGCTAACCCCGTTGCGCATTTCGCCCCCTCCTAATATAGAGGCCCAACCACGAACCCGATTCAGGTTCGCCCGCCGTCAGCGCCTACTGTTTCGAGGTCAGAGAGTGCCGTCCCTGCGGGACAATTCTGGGCATTGAAGTGCGTCCGCACACACCCACCACCCACACTGTCTGACCTCGTGGATCCCGAGTCCCCAGCCGGACGCGGGCGCCACTCACTGCGACGAACGTTCCTGTCCTACACAGACCACAACGATGAAACCCGTGCTAGGTGACGGAGTATGCCTGGTTTTCTTGCCTTTGGCCAGCCGTACGGTGTTCTTGGCCGACAAACCGGACATGGGGCTAATCGGCGTCCTTTTGCGATGGTGGTCGGCCGCGAAACCCCAGGATGCTCGCGTCGTCTCCAAGCAATCTTCTTATATGGGAAGGAAACGGGCATCCGTTGTCAGGTGCCCCAGTCGCAACCCGCCGTTGAAACGCCTCGGCTACAGCCCGAGGGTCGGGGTGGGAAGGGGGGAGGGGCCGATCGTCGGGAGGCCCAGCCCGTCCAGGACGTCGTTGATGTCATCGACGGCGTCGTTGACCGGGTCGTCGAGCTCTGTTCCCGACACGACATCGGTTCCCGGGTCTTCGGAGCCGGGTGGCGGCGTTTGCTGCCCCCCGCTCGGCTCGGGAGTGGGCTCCAGACCGGCCTGCGGCTCGTCGGTGCCGCCGCCGGGCGTCCTGGTCCCCGGTTGCTCGCACGAGCAGGGCAGCCCCGTCGTGGATCCGGCGGGGGCGATCTCGAGCGGGTTGCCCGGGCATGGGCATCCGTCGATGATCCCGGCCACTCGGTCGCTCAGCAGCACCAGGGTCGCCAGCGAGTCGCGCGCCGCGGGCCGAGCCCCCGGCGGGACCTGCACGACGACCGATTCCAATCGGGCGCGTTGCGCCGAGGTGAATGAAGCCAGCCGGAGCAGCGGCCCGATGCCGGCGCCGTCGCGGCTGGCTTGCACCAGCAGCTCGGATGCGTCGATCGTGGCGGCGTCCATGTCGCCCAGCGTCGCAACGTAGAGGGCGGCGTCATCGTTTCCGGCGGCCGCGAGCCGGCGTACTTCATCGAGCCGGGTGCGGGCCGCGTCGAGTTTGGCGTCGCCGCGCGCCTCGGCGCCGCGGGTTACCGACAGGTGGGCGGACTCGGAGAATCGCTTCAAACCGTAGTTCCATTGGCCCGGAAGCGCGTTGTGTGCGCTCGCAAACGCGGCCGACGTTCCGCCGAGCATCAGCACGGCCATGCCGGTCGCGGCGACGACGCGAAATGAGCGACGCCACGAGTCGTTCTTGGCCCGCATCCAAATGCCGGCGCGCACCCGCCAGGAGACGCGCGCGGCCTGCTCGGCCTCTTCGAGGATCTGGGCTGCGGAGGTGAGCCGTTCGCGAAGCGCGGTGGCGAAGGCCGGGTTCATCGAGGTGGCGGATGGACGGGCCTTCTCGATCGCGGAAACGAGCGCACGCATGCGCTTCGCCTCGATGTCACGCGGCGCCTGCGCGCTCTCGAGCATCTTGGCGAAAGCTTCTTCGTCGATTCGGTGGTTGCTCATTGATCCATCCCTCTGCGTGAAACGTCCCTCACTGAGCGCAACGAGTCAATGCCCGCTTTGGACACGGGCGTCCGGCGGGTGATCTTTCACGTAATTCGTTCTGACTAGTCATCGTTCCATCCCATCCTCGACGACGACCAGCTTGTAGAGCGCCTTCACGGCGCGGTACTGCAACGCTTTGATTGCTCCGTCGCTTTTGCCCATGGCGGCGGCTGCTTCGTTGACCGAATAGCCCTGCAGAAACCGCCAGTAGATCACCTCTTGCTGCTCGTTTCCGAGTCGCGAGATGGCCTTGTACAGGTCTCCGTGTGAGATGCGCGACAGGGCTTCGTCTTCGGCGTCCACGACTTCGTCGCCGACGCCGCCTGCTTGCGGCGCCTCGAATCCGACGGACTCTAGGCGGTGACGGCCGCTCTTGAAGTGGTCGAGCACCAGATTTCGGGCGATCGTGAGGAACCAGGCGCCGACGTCGCGTCCCTGCCACGTGAATCCCTTGATCTTGCGCAGGGCGCGCAGGAATACCTCGCTGGTGATGTCCTCAGCGAGGGCGGCGTCGCCACCGACGCGATAGACGATGAATCGGTACACGCGCTCGACATACCGGTCGTAAAGGGACGCGAATGCTTCATGGTCCCCGTCCCGGGCTCGGTCCACGAGCGCAATGACGTCTTCATCGCCGGCTGCGCCGGTTGCGATGGTCGGGTTTTCTGCAACGGCGGGTTCGGCCACGATGATCTCCTCGCCGGTGTTATCGACCGAGGCGAGGGCAGAGTTGACCCGTGAGAAAGGAGGCATTGTCGTCGCTCTTTCGTGCTACAGACGATTCGTAATCAACTGCACCGCTACTGCGGTGAGCAGAGTTACGAGAAGCACCACGAGCGTCGCCGCCGTCCATCCACGCATGTCGCGTCCGACGGTAGCGCACGTGCACGCATCTCGCACTTCGGGAGTCACAACGACGGGACCCGCGGTCTGCGACACATCCTTTCCGTGAAAACGCCGAAAACGGAACTTTGCACCCAGTCGAAAGCAGCGCCGCAGGAAACCTTTTCCCGGCCGCGTAGTTAAGGAGATGAGGGCAGTGCACAAAGTGTTGCCGTCCGAGGAATGAAGCCGGCATCGGAATTGGCTCGGGCGAGGGATGAAGGACGAGGCAACTGCGCAGCCCCCGCAGGATTCGAAGGTCGGGATCCAAAGGCTTCTCCACTATCGAGAAGGCGAGCCAAGCGGCTCGCCTTCTTGCAGGTTCGCCGTCGCCGGGGTTCGAATCTCTAGGTCGCGACTATGCGCTTTGGCCTTCGATGACTCCCAAGCAGAGCGCGCTGATCTCTCGCTCGAGGGTCTCCAGCCCTTCGACCTTGCCGACGCAGACCGACACGCCGGCCTGCTGAGCTTCCGCCTGCAGCAGATCGTCAAGATAGGCCGTGTAGAGGATGACCGGCATGTTCGGGTGCGTGGAGCGGATCAGCCGGGTTGTGGTCAAGCCGTCTTGTCCGGGCATCTTGTAGTCCATCACGACCACGTGCGGGGTCGTCGCGTCGACCAGTGCGACGGCTTCCGGCCCACTGGAGGCCTTGCCGACGACGTCGAACCCGTCCAGTTCGAGCATCGAGGCGAGCATTTCGCGGACGTGGTCGGTGTCGTCCACAATCATCACTCGGACCGTCATTGCTTTTCTCCGTTTCGACGACTTGTCCTTTGATGAGTCGTCCATGCTCGCCCCCCTCTTGAGCGCTCGGAACGGAATCAGTGGTGCATAACCGACATCAAGCCGTTAACCCGTGTCCAACAAACCGTTCTTCAGGACTCGGCCGGCGCGCCGAGCCGCTGTGCGATGTAGTCGCGCTGCTCCTTGAGCACCGATCGGAGCTTGGCCGGCTGCCCCGCCCACGGTCGCACGTCCAGCTCGAGCGTGATCGTTCCGGCATAGCCTGCGCGGCCGAGCCGCTCCAAGAACGAGCCGATCGGAAGCACGCCTTGCGTCAGCGGCGAGTGTGAATCCCGGCCGGTCCCGAGGTTGTTGGAGAGGTGAATGTGCACGACTCGATCGGCGAGCTCTTCGTACGCGGTGACGATATCGATGCCGGTGACGGCAAGATGGGATGTGTCGAGCACGACCTTCGAGTACTTGCGCATGTCCTCGATGCCGGTCGTTCGGTGGAAGGCGACCCCGCGGCCGCGGATCCAGATGGGAAACATGTTCTCCATCGCAATCGTCACGCCTTCGCGGCGATTGTAGTCCTGCAACTCGTCGGCGCACCAGCGCGCGTAGGCGTTCTGCCATCGGTACGGGGGGTGGACGACGACCAGATCGGATCCGATGCTCTGCGCCAGGTCCGTGGAGCGCTTGATCTTTTCGAGCGGGTCGCTGCTGAACACTCGCCGGGTCAGGAGGAGGAACGGGGCATGGATCGCAGGCACGGTGAGGCCGAAATCCTCGGCGATCGCCTTGACCCGCTCCGGGGTCTGCGTCTCCGGCTCGGAGGTGACCATCAGCTCGACCCCGTCGAATCCGGCGCGGCTGATCGCTTCGAACGCCTGACCCAGCGGGAGCATGTAGAAGGGTCCGGTGGAGCACATGATCGTCGGTCCGGGCAAGGAGGCTCCTTTACGGGGAATCGGCAGAGCGCGGCCATTGTAGGGAACGTGGTGCCGGGCCGGGGCTACAATCGGGTCATGGACGAGCGCCGGGTCAGGGCGTCTACCACTTCGACGGCGCTTGCGGAAGGCGCGCTTGCTCCGGGCGACCCCGATCCGCCCAAGCGCCGACCCGAGCCGAACGAGGTCCCTCGTCGCCTGCCCATCCGCGTTCTTCGCCGCATCCGCTCGATGCGCAAATGGAAGTTGATTCTGCTCACCGGGCTGACGACATTTGCCGTCGGATCGTCGGTGATCTACTTCGGGCCCGCGTCGCTGTCGGCCGCGCCGCCCTTGCAGAACGCGACACTGCTGGACGTGGACGGGCGACCGCTGGCCGAATTGCGGCCCGAGCAGAATCGAGTGGTGGTCGGCATCGACGAGATTCCGGACGTCGTTCAGGACGCCTTCGTCGCCGCCGAAGACGAACGGTTCTGGAGTCACCTCGGCGTTGACCCCATCGCGATCGGCCGGGCGGTTGTCGCGAACGTGCGCGGCGACCGGGAAGGAGCGAGCACGATCACGCAGCAGTACGTCAAGAACACATTCGTCGGCAACGAACGGACTCTGTGGCGCAAGCTCCGCGAGGCGGTCACCGCGATTCGGGTGGATCGTCGATTCTCCAAAGAGAAGATCCTCGCCGCGTACTTGAATTCGATCTATCTGGGAAACGGCGCCTACGGCGTGATGGCTGCCTCGCGGCTTTATTTCGGCCACGACATCGGGCAGGCGACGTTGGAAGAGGCGGCGCTGCTGGCCGGCATCACCGCCTCGCCCGGCCGGTTCGATCCGCGAAAGAACGGACCGGCGGCGAAGGCGCGTCGCAACTACGTGCTGGGGCGGATGCGCGTGCACGGGATGATCACGACGGAAGAAGAGTCCGCGGCGGCCGTCGCGCCGCTCGATATCGCGCCGCCGGTCAAGCAGGTGGCGATCGCCCCGTCGTTCGTCGACTGGGCCCGCAAGGTTCTGGAAGCCGAATTCGGTGAAGATGTGGTCTATCGCGGCGGACTTCGGGTGACGACATCGCTGGATCTGGACGTCCAGCGCGCGGCCGAAGATGCGATCGCCGAGATTCTGGACCGGCCCGGTGATCCTGAGGCCGCCGTCGTGGTGATCGATGTCGCGACCGGAGCGGTGCGTGCCATGGTCGGGGGGCGCGGCAAGAAGCTGGGCGACCTAAACCTGGCGGTTCAAGGCGTGCGGCAGGCCGGTTCCGCGTTCAAGCCGTTCGTGCTGGCGGCCGGGCTGAAGCAGGGGAAGTCGCTCGACGACCGGTATTCGGGGCCCGGTTCGCTGCGATTGAAGCTGGACAACGGTCAGATCTGGCGTGTCGGCAACTACGACCGGCGCGGCTATGGGCGGCCGACGCTCAAGCGCGCGACCGCCTACAGTGTCAACACGGTGTTCGCGCAACTGATCCGCGACGTCGGAGCGGCCAACGTCGCCAAGATCGCCAAAGCGACGGGTGTCTCCGCGTCGCTTCGGGCGGTCGAGTCGCTGGCACTCGGCACGTCCGAAGTGTCCGCGCTTGACCTCGCGACCGGCTACGCGACCTTCGCCCGTGAAGGCACGTTCTTGAAGACGACGGCTCTGACCGAGGTCAAGAATCGCGACGGCGCGGTGTTGTACCGCAACCGCAAGGCCGGGGATCGCAGCGGGCGGCGCGCCGTCACCTCCGACGTCGCGTCGGGCGTCATGGACGCGCTGAAGGAAGTTGTCCGCGTAGGGACCGGCCGCAAGGCGAGGATTCCCGACTACGTGACCTGGGGCAAGACCGGCACGACCGAGGATTTTGCCGACGCCTGGTTCGTGGGCGGCGCGGGCAGCGCGGTCGCCGCGGTCTGGGTGGGGCATCCTGAAGGACGCGTTCCGATGCGGGGCGTCCACGGCATCAATGTGGTGGGTTCGTCGTTTCCGCTTCAGATCTGGAAGCGGACGATGGAGACTCTGCTGGACAAGTACAAGCCCGAAGACCGCGAGTTTCGCAGGGCGTCGGAGTCGCCGCGGCCGCGCGTGGTCGTGAAGCCGAGCGAGGAGCCGAGCGAGGAGCCGAGCGAGGAGCCGTCACCGACGCCGTCGCGTGGTGATGGCCCGCTGCCGCTGCCGACGATCATCCGGCCGACGGGTCCCAGCGCGCCCGGATAGCCGCGCGATCCGGCGCCCATGCGGGCGGCCGGATCGCGGGGAAGAGTGAGCCCCCGGGTCAGGGGGTGTCCCGAGGGCTCGTGG
>DASWHR010000137.1:0-10512 GCA_036398095.1 Actinomycetota bacterium | reverse complement strand
GCGGCGAACTTCTCGGGGACGTGGAAGCCGCGAGAGGCGATGACGCCGGCCACGGTCAGCACGGCGAGCGCGGCGACGAGCGCGACCATCGACGCGCCGTTGGCGGTCGTGACGAGCAGGATCCGCGACAGGCCGAAAGCGATCCCGCCGACGAAGGCGAACGCGGCGACGGGGATCAGCAGCGGCTCCAGGATCCGCTTGCGAAAGTCGCTCATCGGATCGTCCCCCGGTTCAGCTCACGGTCCAGCTTGCTCATCGCCAGCACGTCGATCCCCTCCGAATGCTCGATGGTGTACCACTTGAAGAACAAGGCGGCAATGACGCCCCACAGGATGAAGCCGCCCGCGATCTTCATGATCAGTCCGGCGCTGAGCTGATCGGTCATCGGCGAGATGCCCCAAAGCTTCGGCATGTCCACGTAGACCGCGTACAGCGGCGTGGTCCCGAACGTCAGGAACGAGGCCGGAACGGTCGGCACCAACGATTGCAGGAACAGGTAGATCATCTGGCCGGGGTATGTCAGGCGGGGGATCTCCATCACCGGCGAGGCGACCGGCATCCACATCGCGAACGCGGATGCCATGATCAGCACGTGCAGCGAAAGGTGCACCCATTCGCTTCCCACGCTCGCCGTGACGATCGCCGGCCAGTGGGTGAACACCAGGGCCGTGTTGAAGAAGATGATCGCGGGAAGCGGACGGGACATCGTCCGGACGATGCGGCCGAGCGGCGCGGGACGGATCAGGCGGCGCAGCATCCAGGCCGGCGTCCCCAGCAACAGCAGCGGCGCCGCGCCGAACGTGAAGAGCATGTGCTGGATCATGTGCGCCGAGTACAAAGACCCCTCGGCGACGTCGTGAATGGGCCAGTCGGCGCCCAGCCAGAGCATCAGCACGCCGGCCCCGAAGATGCCGCGCTGCCGTCGCGTGGTGGGTTCTTCGGCGAGCGGGTTGCCGGCGTTGCGGGCGCGCTCGCCGCGGCACATCCACCAGTAGCCGCCGATCAGCGCGGCGACGAGTACCCACACGTCCGGGTGCATGTGGTAGCCCCAGGGGGAAGACGCCGCTGCGATGCCCACGCCGCCGCTACCTGAGCAGGCCGAACGTCAGGAGGACGACCGTGTAGACGGCGAACGCCAGCGTGATGCCGACCAGAAACAGCTTCCGGTAGATCGGCGCGTCGAACTTCAGGTGCATGAAGTAGCGAACGACCAGGTAGAACTTGATCGCCGAGAACACGAACAGCGCCAGCACCAGCAGCGCGTCCGGCAGCTTCATGTAGTAGAGCGCCACCTCGGCGGCCGTGATGATGGCGAGGAGCGTCGCGATCTGGATGTAGCGCCAGGGCCCGGGGTGCTCGTGGTCCGATGCTGCCTTGTGAACGCTCGTCGTCGTCATTGGCCAATGCCTTTAGTTCGGAGCCGGGATCAGGTAGACGAGCGTGAAGATCACGATCCACACGACGTCAACGAAGTGCCAGTACAGGCCGACGTATTCAACCGCGTCGGCACGCTCGGTCGGGAGCTTGCCGCGGAGCGACAGCCCGGTCAGGAACAGCAGCATGACAACGCCGAGCGTGACGTGCGCGCCGTGGAACGACGTCAGCACGAAGAACGCGGAGCCGGCGACGCTCGAGCGGACCGTAAAGCCCTCTTTGACGAACACGGTGAACTCGTAGACCTGCCCCGACAGGAAGATCGTGCCGAGCAGCGCCGTGCAGACCAGCCAGACGCGCGTGCGATGGTGGTCGCCGCGCTGGATGGCCGCCAGCGCCAGCACCATCGTGAGCGAGGACATCAGCAGCACGAACGACGACACCGACGTGAACGGGATGTCGTAGACGTCGTGGGGCGCCGGCCCCGAGATACCGCGGCCGCGGTAGAGCAGATAGGTCGAGATCAGCGCGCCGAACAGCAGGCACTCGGATGCGAGGAACCCCCACATCGCGAGCTTGACGTGCGGCAGCCCGGTGGAGGTGTAGTGCTCCTCGTGCGCGGGAGCGGTCGCGGTTGCCTCAGCCATGCGAGTCCTCCGTCGCGGGCTCCATCGCCCAGCCGAACAGTCCGATGATGAGCACGATCGCGCCGGGAATCGCCCACCACGGCTTGTAGATCACGCCGTAGCCGATCATCGGAAACCCGAACGCGGCGAGCAGCGGCATGTACGACGGCGACGGCATGTGGATGCCGAGTTCCTCCGCGGTGCCGTGCGGCTCGGAGGACGCCTGCGCGCCCGCCGGGACCGGCACCGGCCGGCCCTCGGGGTTCTCGACGTACTTGCGGTGCCAGAAGTCGTCGAGCGCGTGGACTTCGGGGATTTCGACGAAGTTGTATTCGGGCGGCGGCGACGGCGTCGTCCACTCGATGGTGCGCGCGTCCCACGGGTCCCCGCCGGCCTTCGCTCCCTTGCCCTTGCGAGAGATGAAGACGGTGAATATGAAGGCGAGCACGGACACGGCCAGAAGCAGCGACCCGGCTGTGGACACAAGGTTCCAGACGTTCCAGCCGTAGCCGTCGGCGTAGGTGTAGATGCGTCGCGGCATGCCTTGGAGGCCGAGGATGTGGAACGGTGCGAAGGTCAGGTTGAACCCGAGCGCCATGAGCCAGAACTGAACCTTGCCGGCGCGCTCGTTCAGGAACCGGCCGGTGATCTTCGGCCACCAGTAGTAGAGGCCGGCGAACAGCCCGAAGATCGCGCCGCCCATCAGAACGTAGTGGAAGTGCGCGACGATGTAGTAGGTGTCGGTCTGCTGATAGTCGTGCGGAACGAGCGCATGACTCACGCCCGACAGTCCGCCCACGACGAACTGCATCACGAAGGCGAGCGAGAACAGCATCGGGACGGTGAAGCGCAACTGGCCTTTCCAGATCGTAGCGAGCCAGTTGAAGATCTTCACGCCGGTCGGCACCGCGATGAACATCGTCGAGATCGCGAACGCCGAGTTGGCGACGGGTCCCATGCCGGTCGCGAACATGTGATGGGCCCACACGCCCCATCCCATGAATCCGATCGCCGCGCCGGCGAAGACCACGAACGGGTAGCCGAACAAAGGCTTGCGCGAGAAGACCGGCAGGATCTCGGACACGATGCCCATGGCGGGAAGGACGAGGATGTAGACCTCGGGATGGCCGAACAGCCAGAACAGGTGTTGCCAAAGTAAGGGGTCCGCGTTGGCGGCCGTTTCGAAGAACAGCGTCCCGAGTCTTCGATCGAAGAAGAGGAGGAACAGGTCCACGGTGATGATCGGAAGGGCGAACACCAGCAGGAACTGCACGACCAGCGACATCCACGTGAAGATCGGCATCCGCATCAGGCTCATGCCGGGCGCCCGCAGGTTGATGATCGTCACCAGCAGGTTGACGGCCGATACCGTCGAGGAGATGCCGGTGATGATCAGGCCGAGCGCGTAGAAGTCCATGCGGTGGCCGCCCGAGAACTTCGAGCCCGTCACCGGCGCGTAGGCGAACCAGCCCGAGTCGGGGCCGCCGCCGAGCAAAAACGACGAGTACAGGAACAGCCCGCCGAACAGGAACACCCAGTACGAGAACGCGTTCATGCGCGGGAACGCGACGTCGCGCGCGCCGATCTGCAGCGGCACCATGTAGTTGATGAACGCGGCCGACAGCGGCATGACGACCAGGAAGATCATCGTCAGCCCGTGCATCGTGAAGATCTGGTTGTAGGCGTCGGCGGACAGCACGGTTGCGCCGGGCTTGGCCAGTTGCAACCGGATCAGCAGCGCTTCCAGGCCTCCGACCAGGAAGAAGATGAATGCGGTGACGCCGTAGAGGATCCCGATCTTCTTATGGTCGATCGTGGTGAGCCAGTCCCAGATCCCCTTCGGATGGGACGGCCTCGCCAGCAGCCCCCGGCTGCGACTTCGAACTGCGACGGAACTCATCAACGACTCCTACCTGAGGCTGAGCAAGAATTCGACGAGGGCGCGAATCGTGTCTTCGGGGATGTGATAGTTGGGCATGATCGACCCCGGCTTGACGGCCGGCGGGTCGCGGAGCCACTTGATCAGGTTCTCTTCGTTGGTGTCGAAGATCGCCCCGGCGAACGTCATGCGGTCGGCGAAATGCGTCAGGTCCGGCCCGACCGTGCCCGTCGCGCCGTCCATTCCGCGGATCGTGTGGCACGACATGCACGTGCCGCTTCCGAACTCGGCGAAGGCGCGGGCGCCCGCTGCGGCGGCCCCGGCCGTGGGGATCACGGCCGGCTTCTGCTGGGCGGCGAGCCACTGCTCGTACTCGGCCGGAGGCAGCGAGCGAACGCGCAGGCGCATGTTGGCGTGCGAGAGCGCGCAGAACTCGGCGCACTGACCGTGGTAGACGTCGGGCTTTTCGGCGATCAGGGTCAGATGGCTGATGCGGTTCGGAATCGCATCCTGCTTGCCGGCCAGCTTCGGCACCCAGAACGAGTGGACCACGTCGGCGCTGGTGACTTCGACGAAGACTTTCGCGCCGGTGGGGATCACCATCTCGGTGGCGGTCTTCACCGGCGGGTCCACGTCGGTGTACTCGTATTCCCACCACCACTGGTGGCCGGTGACGCGCACATGGACGACGTCGTTGCCGGTGGGAACTTCGGCCTGCGCGAAGATCATCGCCACCGTCGGAACCGAGATCGCGGCCAGCAGAACCGCCGGCGCGATCGTCCAGCCCAGCTCGAGCTTGGTGTTGCCGTGAACCTGAACGGGTTCGGCGCCGCCGCGTCGATCGCGGAACTTGACGATCGCGACGACGATCAGTCCTTCCACCAGCACGAAGACCGCGGTCGCGATCCAAAAGACCGGCTTGAACAGGTTGTCGGTGTCGCGGGCGACCGGGCCTTCGGGATGGAGGTAGTCCTGAGGGCCGACGCTGCTGCACGCGGCGAGAAGACCCAGGGCCGCGACGGCCATCAGTGTCTTTGCGATTCTCCGCGCGCGCGTCGTCATGTCACTCCGTGAGAATGCGAGAGGGGAAACCCTTGTTTGGCGGCCCAATAGGTACCACACGCGCCGGGCGGGCACCAACACGGTCTGTGTGCGTTTGAGAAGGGCGGGCGACCGGCGATCGGGCTCATGCGACGGCAAGGTGCACGACCGAGTCGACGGCCATCGCCGCGAACAGGAGCGCGAGATAGTTGATCGAGAGCTTGAAAAGCGACCATGCCGCTTGGTTGGTGCCGCGCCGCCACAGGATCGCCGCGCCGCGGATGAACCACGCGCCCAGCAGCAGGGCGGCGACGAGATACACCACGCCCATCCGGCCGACGGGCGAAAGGATCAGGGTCACGCCCACCAAGACGAAGGTATAGAGCAGGATTTGCCGCTGCGTCTCGCGACGCCCGGCCACGACCGGCAGCATCGGAACGCCCGCCTTGGCGTAGTCGTCGCTGAAGCGCAGGGCGAGCGCCCAGAAGTGCGGCGGCGTCCAGAAGAACACGATTGCGAACATCACGACCGGCGCCCAGGTGAGCGTGCCGGTGACGGCGGCCCATCCGACCAGGACCGGCACCGCGCCGGCCGCCCCGCCGATCACGATGTTCTGCGGGGTCGAGCGTTTCAGCCCGATCGTGTAGACGAAGACGTAGAACAGCAGCGCCGACAGGGCCAGCGCGGCCGACAGCAAGTTCACGAACGTCCATAGATAGGCGAACGACACGATGCCCAGACCGATCCCGAACTCCAGTGCGCGAGTCGGGGTCATCTCGCCCGCCGGCAATGGGCGCCGCGAGGTGCGTCCCATCGCGGCGTCGATGTCGCGGTCGACGTAGCAGTTGATGGCGTTGGCGCCGCCGGCCGCGAGCGATCCCCCCAAGAGCGTGGCGACGACCAGGCCGATCCCCGGCCAGCCGCCGCGGGCGACCATCATCGTCGGGACGGTCGTGATGAGCAGAAGGACGACGATGCGCGGTTTGGTGAGCCGGAAGTAGGCGGCGACGACGGCCTTTGCCCGATTGAACGAGCCGAGGGAGCCGGAGCGGGCCGGATCGGCCGGCTGAACCGCGATCTGGGGCTCGCTTGCCTTGCTGAGGTCGCGCGCCACGATCGCCAAGCCCAGCACCGCGCCCCAGGTGAGCGCCGACAAGGTGACGTGCGCCACGACCGTCGCAGCCGACAGTTCGGTCCAGACGTTGAGCGCTCCGACCAGCGCCTGCGTCAGGTACAGGCCGCCGGCGGCGGCGCTGAAGACTCGCACGGCGGCCGGGTGGGACGCGCGGGCCGCGGCCCGGTTCGCGCGCCAGGCCAGCGCGACGACGAGCGCGCCGACCGCCAAGGCAAGCAATCGGTGGACGAAGTGCGGCGTCTCGATCCGTCCCGGCCCCGGGAGGAGGCTTCCGTTCATCAGCGGCCAATCCGGGAAGGCCAGGCCGGCTCCCAGGCCGCGGACGTAGGCCCCGACCAGAAGAAGGACGAACGTTCCCGCAGCGGCGACGAACGCGAGATGCGCAAAGTCACTCGCCACGCGTAGTCCCGGACGTTCACGCAGCGTAAACGTTGCGATTGCAGCGTAGATGAGCGTCCCAACCAGGATCATCGCGGTCGCGAAATGGGCGGTCACGACGAGGGGATCGAGTTCGTGATGGACGGTGATCGCCCCGAGGGCCGCCTGGAACAGCACCAAACCGAATGCGGCGATCGACGGGATCATCATCGAGCGTCGAGCCCGGAATCGTCCCAGCGCCCAGACCGCCATCGCGGCGATCATCACGGTCAGCACCACCACGATCGTGCGGTGGGTCCACTCGATCATCGCGTGCTTCTGCAGCGGCGGGAAGAAGCGCCCCGGGAAGCAGCCGGGCCATGTCGGGCATCCCAATCCGGAGCCGGTTGCGCGAACGAGCCCGCCGGCTGCGATGAGCAGGTAGGTCGTCGCGACCGTCGCGAGGGAGAGATTCCGAAAGCGGGTCATGGGGTCCCGGGGGCACATGATAGCGACGGGCGCGCCGCCGTTCGAACCGGCAGAATGGGGCCGTGACCGAGCCAGCGGCGCCGCCCCCCGCGGAATCACCGAAACAGCCGGAGCAGATTCGCCGTTGGACTCGCTACTACGTGGACGAGCACGCCGGGGCGGCGCTCTACCGCGCGCTCGCCGTCGCCGCCGAAAGCGACGCGCAGCGCGAGGTGTTCGAGCGCCTCGCCGGGTTCGAGGAGACCCACGCCGAGCATTGGGGCTCGCTGCTGCGTTCGGCCGGCGTGACGCCGAAGAAGCCGCGGACGGGGATGCGCGTGAAGGTGCTCGGGTTCGTCGCGCGCCGCTTCGGCGTCGCGTCGGTCTTGCCGATCGTGCTGCGCGCCGAGTCGGCCGACGCGCTCAAGTACGACGCCGCGGTCGACGCAGCCGAGGGAATGGCCGCGGACGAACGTGGCCACGGCGAGACCGTCGCCGCGCTCGCGCAAGACCGGGCCGGCGGGATCGCGCAGCGCGAAGGCCGCCATCGTGTCGGATCCGGCGGCGCGCTTCGAGCCGGCGTCTTCGGTGTGAACGACGGGCTCGTGTCGAACGTGTCGCTGGTGCTGGGCGTCGCCGGCGGCACCGGCAACGAGCGGATCGTGTTGCTGGCCGGCGTCGCGGGCCTGCTTGCCGGCGCGTTTTCGATGGCGGCCGGCGAATGGATCTCGGTCCGATCCCAGACCGAGCTTTACGAGCGCGAGGTCGAAGTCGAGCGCGAGGAGCTCGCGGCTTTCCCCGACGAGGAGCGCGAAGAGCTGGCGCTGATCTTTCGAGCGAAGGGATTGCCGCCCGAGATGGCAGCCACCGTCGCGCGCGAGATCATGGCGCGGCCCGAGGTGGCGTTGCAGACGATGACGCGCGAGGAGCTGGGGTTCTCGCCCGACGATCTCGCCTCTCCATGGGTGGCGGCGATCGCCTCGTTCCTGGCGTTCGCCGTCGGCGCGTTCGTTCCCGTGGTCCCGTACCTGATCGCCGCCGGCCGGGCGGCGGTTCTGTCGTCGGTTCTCGCGAGCGGGGCGGCGCTGTTTGCGGTCGGATCCGCACTGGGAGTCTTCACCGGACGCCGTCCGCTGCGAAGCGGCGCCCGGATGCTGGCGATCGGCGCTGCGGCGGCAACCGCCACGTTCGCGATCGGACGCCTGATCGGCGTCAGCATCGCCTGAGTTGCCCGCGAGCCGTCCGGGCGGAGACACTGAGCGGGTGACGACTCCTTCCCCGAGCGATCTTCGCCGGCGCATCGACGCGGTGCTGGGCATTTTCCTTGCCCGCGTTCGCGACGATGTCCAGGCGGCCGACCCCGCCGCGCTGCCGATGGTCGACGAGCTCGCCCGCGTCGTCGGCGCCGGCGGAAAACGCCTTCGGCCGCTGTTCTGCTACTGGGGTCATCGCGCCGCCGGTGGCGAGGATTCGGAGGCGATCGTGCGCGCCGGCGCCGCGCTGGAGCTGCTCCACACCTTCGCGCTGATTCACGACGACATCATGGACGGCTCGCCGCTTCGCCGCGGACGGCCCGCGACGCATCTCGCGATGGGCGAGGGACGCTTCGGCGCGTCGGCCGCCATCTTGACCGGCGATCTGGCATTCGCGCTCGCCGACCGGATGCTGATCGAGTCGGGCTTCGACGCGCCGCGGCTGGCCGCCGCGTTCGAATCGTTCAACACGATGCGCCTCGAGGTGATCGCCGGACAGTTCGCCGACCTGTCGGCCGCGGCGCGCGGCGAGGCCGACGAGCCGGCCGCGCGGCGCATCGCCGCGCTGAAGTCCGGCGCCTACACGGTCGAAAAGCCGCTCGTCATCGGCGCGGCGCTCGCCGGGGCCTCGAGCGAGGCGATCGCCGCGCTGACCGCGTTCGGCGCGCCGCTCGGCGAGGCGTTCCAGATCCGCGACGACGTGCTCGGCGCGTTCGGTGAACCGTCGGTGACCGGCAAGGACGCCGAAGGCGATCTGCGCGAAGGAAAGCGCACCGTGCTCGTCGCCAAGGCGCGCGCGCTCGCCTCTCCCGAAGATCGCGCGTTCCTGGACGCCACGCTGGGATCGCCGTCGATGTCGCCCGGCGACGTCGAGCGATTGCGGGACGTGCTGCGCACCTCCGGCGGGCTGGCGGGGACGCTGGCGTTGATCGACGAGCTGCACGCGGCGGCGACCAACGCGCTGGGCGCCGCCGGCTTCCCCGACGAGGCGGAGCGCGCCCTGTTGCTGCTGGCCGAGACCGCCGTGGCGCGAGACGCCTAGAATCGGATCTCGATGAACGGCTTCGAGCGACTCCGCCGGATCCTGTCCGAGTTCGAATCGTGCGCCGTCGCCTACAGCGGCGGCGCGGATTCGGCTTTCCTTGCCGATGTCGCGCACGAGATGCTCGGCGCGGAGCGTTGCGTCGCGGTGACCGCGGTGAGCGAATCGCTCGCCCCGGCCGAGCGCAAGGCGGCCGCGCTGCTCGCGCGCGAGCGAGGCTGGCGCCACGTCGAGATCGCCACCCGCGAGATCGATCGCGACGAGTACCGCGCGAATGCGCCCGACCGCTGCTACCACTGCAAGACCGAACTGTTCGAGCGGCTCGACGAGCTCGGCGGGTCGCTCGGCGTCGAGACGATCTTGGTGGGCACCAATCTCGACGACACCGGCGACTTTCGTCCGGGGCAGCGCGCCGCGCGCGAACGCGGCGTCCGCGCGCCGCTGCTGGAGGCAGGGCTCGGAAAAGACGAGATCCGCGCGCTGTCGCGCGACCGCGGCTTGCCGACGTGGGACAAGCCGGCGTCGGCGTGCCTGGCGTCGCGGATCGCCTACGGGATCGAGGTCACGGCGGAGCGGCTGGATCGTGTCGCCCGCGCCGAGGCGCTGCTGCGCTCGATGGGCGTGCGCGAGCTTCGCGTCCGCGATCACGGCGATCTCGCGCGCATCGAAGTTCCGCCGGATGAGATCGCGCGGCTCGCCTCATCGCCGGCGCGCGAGCAGCTCGCCGAAGGCCTCGCGGCTTTAGGATTCGTCTACGTCACGCTGGATCTGGCGGGCTTCGCCAGCGGCTCGATGAACCGCGCGCTTTTGCGGATCGAGCCCATCCGCGGGTAGAACCTGACCTGTGGGCAAGCAGCGGCTGCATCTGACCTTCCCGGAACGGCTCATCCAAGAGCCGGTCATCTACAACCTCGGGCGAAAGTTCGACATCGTCACCAACATTCGCCGCGCCAACGTCGAAGACGAAGTCGGCTGGGTCATCCTCGAAGTCGTCGGCGAGCCCGAGGCGGTCGCGGCCGGCGTCGCGTATCTAGAAGACCTCGGGGTGCAGGTCGGCCGCATCGACGGCGACATGGTCGAAGGCTGACGAGCGGCAAGCACAGCGAATCGGGACGCTGCACCACCGGCCATCCAACGCCGACACTGGGGTGTCCGGCTCGGATCGCCTTCTCTAACGCGATCCGAGCCGGAGAGATGGACGGGAGCGAGCCGGTGCCGTTGCGACACCGGGACCCGCTCCCGATGAACAGCTTCGGAGAAGGTGGGGTCGCCGGACGCTGCCACCCCCGCGGCCGCGCGACGCCGCAGTTCACGTCGAAGCCCGGGATCGCCCAGAC
>DASWHR010000136.1:0-30676 GCA_036398095.1 Actinomycetota bacterium | reverse complement strand
TGCGCGCAACGCCGCGTCGGTGATCGCCATCTCGGCCGCGGCCTTGGCCATCCGGTTGCCGCGCACCGCGCTCATCGCCGCCGGCGTATCTTCGATCGTCGCGAGCGGCTCTTCGGCGAGCATCGGCAGCAGCACGTCGCGCAGCAGCACCCAGGCCCCCAGCGCCCATTCGGCTGAATACAGCGGCTCCGCGCCCGCGACACACTCGCCCCAGCCCTCGGACTCGACGCCGGCGACGTCGCAGACGACCCGGATCAGGACGGCCTCGCGCGAGTGTTGCACGCCGAACGAGGTCCGGAACGGGCGCACGAGCGGGAGGTCGACGCGGACGAGCTCGGCGGCGGTGAGCGTGATCATGAGGATCCTCCGAACAGGTAGGTGGCCGGGGGGTCAAAGCCGGTGGCGATCGAGCCGGCATCGAACGCGGCGCGCATCTGCGAGCGCACCTTCGCCCGCCATTGCGCCCGACGCTCGCGAGATTTCGACAGGTAGTCGTCGATGTCGGTCGGAACGGTCACGCGCATCCGCGCCGGGGCGGCGGCCGGCACGGGATCGTTGGGCGTCCACGAGACCAGCAGCCGGTCGGTGCGCTCGCCCGCGTTGAAGCGGTCCTCGCGCGGCCCGTAAGCGTCGTCGATGTAGGCGATCGCGCGCGCGCCGAGCGTCGCCAGATTGAATGTGGCGTTGCGCGCTCGCATCGGATCGAACGTCCATCGGATCTCGCGCACGCCGCGTTCGTGAGCGATGCGCGCCTGCTCGCGTTTCAACATCGTCGCGACGCCGCCGCGGCGATGCGACTCGATCACGCCGAGCCGCGCCGACCACAGCCACACGGAGCCGTCGTTGTCGCGTCCCCACCATCCGGTGACCACGCCGATGCAGGCGTCGCCGTCGAACGCGCCGAGCAGCAGGTTGGTGTGCGCGGTCATCGCGCGCAGCAGCTCGCGCGACAAGCGCTCGCGTTGCGGTGCGTGCCAGACTGCGTCGAAGACCCCGTCGGCGGCTTCGATCTCGTCCCGCGAGGCGACGGACCGGACGGTGATGCTCATGCACCGACCAGCGTCGGCAGGATCGCGCCGATCGGATCCCGCAGCACCGCGTGCGCTTGCGCGTCGTAGGGCGTCGGTTCGGCGTTGACGATCACCAGCGGGGCGCCGTGCATCATCGCCACGTCGGGCAGCGCGGCGACCGGGTAGACCGTCAGCGACGTTCCGACCGCCAGGAACAGATCGCATTCGCGGGCCCCGCGCTGGGCGCGCGCGACCGCATCGTCGCGCAACGACTGGCCGAAGCTGATCGTCGCCGACTTCAAGATTCCGGCGCAGCGCTTGCACGCCGGATCGTCCTCGCCGCCGCGGACGCGCTCCAGCGCGACCTCCATCGGCGCGCGATCGCCGCACGACAGGCATTCAACGTCGCGGACGCTGCCGTGGATCTCGACGACCCGCTCCGGCGATGAGCCGGCCATCTGATGCAACCCGTCGACGTTTTGGGTGATCAGCGTGTGCAAGCGGCCGGCGCGCTCCAGCGCGGCCAGCGCGACGTGCCCGGCGTTCGGCTTCGCCGTCCACGCCGGGTGCTCGATGCGAGCCTTCCACGCCTTGACGCGAATCTCGCGGCTGGAGAGATACCAGCGGATGTCGGAGAGCTTCTCGGCGTCGGGATCGCGCGTCCACACCCCGTTCGGGCCGCGGAAGTCGGGGATGCCCGACTCGGTCGAGATCCCCGCGCCGGTCAGCACCGTGACGGCGCGCGCTTCGCGCACCAACTCGCGAACGTCATCAACCGTCGTCACGGACGCCCATGCTAGTGGTCGTCACACGAAAGGGGACTTGCATGCGCGCATCCAAGCGTATATCATTGGGTAGCAGAGTGGATTCCGTTGAGGAGAGCCCGATGCCAGACTCAACGCCCAAGAAGCCATCGACGAGGAAGGCGAAGCCCGGTGGAGGTGGCCGAGGACGTCCCCGCGGGAAGGGACGGGTCGGCGAGGCCGCTCCGGCGTACGGATATCCCTACGGGCCGGCCCAACGCGTGGACGCGCTCGCTCGGACGCTCGGCAGCAATCGACTCGCGCGGGTGCTCGGCGTGAGCGAGTCGCAGCCGTCCCGGTGGCGGTCGGGCCACGAGACACCGTCCGAAAGTCATCACCGCGCAATCGCCGATCTCGACCACATCATGGAGCGCCTCCATCTGGTGTTTGCGCCTGCGACGGCGATGGTGTGGCTCGAGTCGTTCAACTACACGTTGAACGCCAGGCCCATCGACGCGCTGACGCAAGGCAGATACGCCGACGTGCTGACGGCCGTTGAGGTAGCGGATCAGGGGGGATTCGATTGAGCCTGCGTCTGTACCGGGTGTTTCCGTGGTTTCCCGAGGCTCGACCGGGAGAGGAGGGTCATCCCCTGTATTCCAGACGCTCGCGCCGGTCGCGGATCGACAATCCGGATCTCTACTCGGTGCTCTACGTCAGCGATCATCCGGCCGGTGCGATCGCGGAGATGTTCGCGCACCTGTGGATGTGGAGCGAGGAGATGTTCGCCGTCCCCAAGATGCCCGGCGCGCGACGCGCGCTGGTCGAGCTGGAGGCGGAGGTGACGATCACGGATCTGGACGAGCCGCGCGTGCTCGTCGCCCGGCAGCTTCGACCCTCGGTGGTCGCGAGCTCCGATCGAGCCGTGACGCAAGCGTGGGCGCGCCGGATCTACGAGCGCGACGGAAGCGACGGGATTCGCTGGTGGAGCGTGAAGGACGCTCGCTGGGGCACCGTCGGGATCTGGTCACTTGAGAAGGTGTCCGTCGCATCGGTCGTCCCGCTCGACGGGAGCCATCCGGCCGTGCGTGAGGCCGCACGCGTGCTCTCTCGACCATGGGAGGTCGCCGCGTAGACGCTAGGGAGAACGCGGTTGCCCAGTTTCGACCTCGATCTCTGGTTCCCTGCTATGAGCGAGGAAACTTGGCGCTTTCAGCGTCTATGAAAGAGGACGACGGCGGTTGGCGAGCCAGGCGCCGACGGCGATCCCGCCGGCGAACAATCCGATCGCCGCGACGGCGCTCGGCACGCCGATCAGCAGCGTCCGGCGGCGCGCGCGCAACTCGTGCACCGGCCAGCCGCGCGTGCGTGCGATGCGGCGCAGCCCGTGGTCCGGGTTCACGGCATGCGGGTGGCCGACCGACTCGAGCAGCGGAAGATCGTTGGTCGAATCCGAATAGGCGTGGGAATCGGATAGGTCGATGCCGCGCTCTTGCGCGAGCAACTGGATGGCCTTCGCCTTCTCGGGTCCGTGCAGAATGTCGCCGACGAGCCGGCCCGTATAACGCCCGGCGTCGTCGAACTCGGATTGGGTTCCCAGCGCGCCGGTCATTCCGAGTCCGGCCGCAACCACACCGGCCAGCTCGATCGGCGCGGCCGTCACCAGATAGGTCTCGAATCCCGAGTCGGCGTGCTGGCGAATCACCTGCGCGATGTCCGGGTAGACGCGCGGCAGGATCTGCTCCTCGACGATCTCATGGCCCAGCGCGGCGAACTCGTCGCGGTGGCGTCCCTTGACGAACTCCAGCGCGGCCTGCTTCGACTGCTCCATGCCTTGTTGCCGCTCGGATCCGACCACGCGGAACATGACCTGGTTCCAGGCGAAGCCGGCCATGTCCCGGACCCGGTAGTAGTCGCGCTGATACATGCCGCGAGCCAGCAGGAACAGGCTCGAGCCCGGCACCAGCGTCTTGTCCAGATCGAAGAAGGCGGCTTTCGTCATGATCGCAGCATATCGTCGTGTCGGGGCATGTCCGCACGATGGGGGGTCTTCAAGGATGGCTGCTCAGACTCCCGGCGAATCCAGAAGGCCGCGGAGCTTCGCGCGTGCTTGCGAGAGGTGGGCCTTGACAGTCCCAACGCTCACACGCAACGCCCGTGCGATATCGGCTTCCGGGAGATCTTCGTAGTACCGCAGGACGACGCAGGCGCGTTGGCGTGGTGGAATTGCTGCCAGGGCCTGTAGAACGAGCAAACTCGAATCTGCGACTTCGATCGGATTCGTTGTTACCCGCGTGATGCTTCGGAGTAAAGCCCGGAGTTCGTTTCGCCGGCGTCGAATGTAATTCAAATGGAGCCGCGTGATCGTGGTGCGCAACCAAGCCCGTCGCTCGGCCAGCGTTTGAACCGCAGGTGCCCGCTCCAGGGCGCGGATCATGGCGTCCTGCACAACATCGCGCGCTTCTTGATCGCTTTTCGTCAAGAGCCGCGCGGTCGTCAAGGCCCATGGGTACAGCACTCGCAGTTGGTCATCGAGGCTCTCGACCGGTGGCGTGTCAGGATTCACTTCCAACGCGGATGTGCTCACTCGACCAAGACTCGCACCGGGTCAGACCACAGGACGATTTCCTTGCCCTCATCGATCTGAAAACTCCACGAGCCAAACATCTGATACTCGCCCGGCGGAACCAACCCGTCGTCCAACCGATGCCCGTCGCATCCGGTACCGTTCCACGCGGTAGCGGGGGCCGAATACGTTTCTTCAGGCTGAAGAATCCGATCTTCAATGGGCAACGTAAAGTCGCCCCCGTTTGCCTTGAAGTAGTCGCGCCACGTCCAGACGACCCGGCCGTCGCGCTGGGCCCAGAATTCACGCCGCGAGGGGGAGCTGGTGAATATCAAGGTAGTCGGGGTCGTATTCTTGACGCTGGGGGTGATGCGAACCCGGTTCGTTCCAGCCACGCGATCGGTTGAGACGTCAAGTGAAAGTTCCACGCCACCGACGCCTTCCGTTCGAGTCGGTGTGTCGCCGCACTGAAACGACGATGTCTGCACCGGCACGCGGAGAATTCTCGGCGGTTCCGATGTCTGCTCCAGCCTCCCCTCACGGGGCACCACCTGAAGCCCGACGACTATCAACAGGGCAAGCAGTCCAACTCGGCCGCCGTACCGGACAAATTTTCGACGCGCGACCCCCCTTGCCGCAACCGACAACGCCGACAGGGACTCCTCTGTCTGAACGCGCGACTCGATGTCCCGTCCGGCATCCTTGAGAGCGTCTGCCCACCTGTCGGTCATCGGAATGGCCGTCCCTTCTTCGCGTGGATGTCGATGTCGCGTAGGTAGACACCACAGCGAGGTGAAAGGTTTAGCCGCCCCCCGAAGTTTTCAGCAGCCCGACCAACAGACGCTCATTGGACCAAGTTCCTCTGCCCGGGTCACCTGGCCAATCGGACTGAAAGTCTCGGTGCCCCAGGCTAGCCCCTTTAAGGTCACGTCACCTCCTGAGCAGCATGCGAAGACGGGTGAACCGCTATCGCCTTCTGCAATGAGGTTCCACGTGATGCGTCCTTGGCAGAGAAAGATGTAGCCTCCGATAGAGGTGCTCTGCCTGACGTTGGCGCACGTCGACGTGACCCCTCCGGATCTCAATCCTGTCGAGCGGCCAACTTTGTATAGCGTCTGCCCCATCGCGAGGCCCGCCGTGTTCACGATTCTGAATTTGCTCGTTCCATTCCACGGGCAATCTCCAGGTTCTGGCGTACACGTGTTCTGCGCTGGCCACGCGATCTTTCCTTGCTCAGACAAGACCGACAGAGATTTTGCTACGAACGCAGAATCGCTGTAGCGACACAGCTCAGTGAGGGGGCACCCGGGGAGGGACGTGTAGTAGGGGTCGGCAATCTCCGAGCCGACGAACGAAGTGCTGGTGGCGCAGTTCTGGATCGGACACGTCGCTTGGCCATACGGCGTCGCCTCGACTCCGCCCTGGGAGTTAGTACAGTGGGAATTCGTCACGAATCCGGATACACCCGCCCGCGTTGCGAGAAACCCCATTGTGCATGTGCGTCCCACGGTGCCATTCGAGTATTGGATCTGCAGCCCAGCCACGATCGGACGGTGAGCGTTGCGCAGGCTGCTTTGCGGCGTTTGCTTGGGAGCGGTGACGATCGCCAACGCGTCCGCGGGAATGCCGCGGGATTCCGCTTCCGATCGAATGTCCTCGCTCACGGTGAGATCAGCGACACCCACGACCACTCGGTTCTTCATTTCGTCCGAGTCGGTGAAGACTGCGCTGTTGCTACGCCAAACAAAGCTGTCAACGGCCGTTTGCCAATCCTTGAGGGTCGGGAAATCGTATCGGACTTGCGTATACGTCGTCTCAAGGTTGGTCAACGACGAATCGTCAAGCGCCTCAATCACGGCTGCTCGAAACGCTGAGTCGGGTGCCGGTCGAGATGTGGTTCTAATGTCCAGCCGGCCATCGACGACGACGGCACCAGCGAAGCCCGGAAAGTGCCGAGCAACCTCGATGTATCTGTCGTCGAGCAGCGGCGACGAAGTCGATGGTATCTCTGCCGGCGCGGCGACGACATGGGAGTAGCCTATGAGAGTGAGTGTAGAAGCTAGCGCAAGAATGCGGCGTCGCATGGCGCGCCCCCCCCGAAATTGAAGACAGATACACCGACCGGCTTCGCGCGCTGACGTTAACATTGGGCAGCGTCCGAATCAAGAGAACGCAACAAGCCTTGGGGCCAATCGAATGTGTCCACAGGCTGTTTCGACGACGGGCCAGGATCGCCCTCGGTTCCGGCCCGGGCGGCGGAAGGCGAGCAGGGACGAACTCGGAAAGCATAGCGCCCCCGCCGGGCGCGTCAGAAACCGATCCCGGCTCCGTACGGTCCTTATCGACAGGGGGGACCGTTCGACGCTTGAGGAGGATCGGATGAGGAGACTGCTGATCGGGTCGGCGCTGGGTGCGATCGTGGCCGGGATCATGGGTGGGGGGCCCGTCGCGATCGCAGAGCCGACGTGCGTGCCGGCGCCGGTCGTGGTGTGCGCCGAGAATCAGACCGAGCCGAACCCGGCCGCCGGCATCACCGTCGTGGACCCGTCGTCGGGCTCGCTGGTCCTGCTGGGGCTCTCGGGGCAGTCCACGCCGCCGTTCGCGACTGCGTGCGCGATCGTGCAATCCTCGACGGCAAGCGACGGCGGATGCGTGATCGTCGTGTCGGACGGAGCCTCGCAGGCGACGATCTTCGTGATCCGGCTGGGTCCCGAACCGACCTGTACGCGGATCGACCTTCCGTCGGGCGAGCAAGCCGACTGCGGATAGTTATCCACAGGCCGCTGCCTGCGGCTTTTCTTCGGTTCCGCGTTGTTGTCGGCGGCCGCTGTTAGCCTCGGCGTCGATGACCGACCGAATCTTTCACGGGCTCAACGAACAGCAGGCGGCGGCCGTGTCGGCCGTGCGCGGACCGGTGTGCATTCTGGCCGGCGCCGGATCGGGCAAGACGACCACGATCACCCGCCGGATCGCCAACCAGATCGCGACCGGCACCTTCGACTCGTCCGAGATCCTGGCCGTCACCTTCACCGACAAGGCCGCGCGCGAGATGGCGGCGCGGCTGCAACGATTGGGCGTCGCGGCCGTGCGCGCGCGCACGTTCCACGCGCAGGCGCTGGCGCTCTACAAGCAGTTCGCGACCGACACCGCCGAAATCGTGGCGTCCAAGGGCCAGGTGCTGGCCGCGCTGGTCAAGCGGCTGCCCCCGCCGCACAAGTTCACCTCGGTTCGCGACATCGCGACCGAGATCGAGTGGGCCAAGAACCGCTGCATCGGCCCCGACCGGTACATCGAGCTCGCCGCCGCCGAAGGCCGGGCCACGCCGGTCCCGGTCGAGGTCATGGGCGGCCTCTATAAGACGTACGAGCGGCGCAAGGCCGATGCGGGGCTGATGGACTTCGAAGACCTCCTTGCCCGCACGATCGAGTTGATGCGCACCGACGAACGCGCCCTGAACGCGATCCGGTCGAAGTATCGCGCGTTCACCGTGGACGAGTATCAGGACGTGAACCTGCTGCAGCAGACGCTGCTGGACGTGTGGGTGGGGGAGCGGCGCGACCTGTGCGTGGTCGGCGACGACTACCAGTCGATCTTCGGGTTCACCGGCGCGACGCCGCGGTACCTGCTCAACTTCCCCGAACGCCACGATGCCCAGGTGTTTCGCCTTACGGTGAACTATCGCTCGACGCCGCAGGTGCTCGGTCTTGCGAACCGGCTGGTGCCCAAGCTGGGCGGCTCGCCAAAATCGCTGACGGCGCGCGCAGGTGCGGACGGGCCCGAGCCGGTGTTTCGCGAGCACGCGACGGGTGCGGGCGAAGTCGAATGGATCGTGCGTCAATGCCGCGCGCTGCGCAGCGCCGGCGTGTCGTGGGAAGACATGGCCGTGCTGTATCGAATCAACGGCCGCTCCGAAGATGTGGAAGAGGCGTTTTCCGCGGATCGTCTTCCCTATCAGGTGCGTGACGGCTCGTTCCTGCGTCGTCCGGCGGCGCGGTCGGTGATCGCCAAGCTCAAACGCGCGCCGGACGCGGCGGTCACGCAGATCATCGATCAGATCGTGCGCGGCCTGGGCTGGCGCGAGCAGATCCCCGACGATCTGGATGCGAGCGAGGCGACCCGGCAGGCGGATCTCGGCCGGCTTCGTGCGCTCGCGCACGAGTTCGACGCCGCCGATCAGGCTGAAGCGCCGGAGAAGGCCAACAAGACCGCCGCCGAGCGATTCGTGGAGGATCTCGCAAAGCGGTTCGCGGTCGAGCGCGACGGTCGCGGCGTTCAAATCCTGACCTACCATCGCGCCAAGGGGCTCGAATTCGAAGCGGTCTTCCTGCCGCGCATGGAAGAGAAAGAGCTTCCGTTCGCATTGTCGAAGTCCGACGCCGAGATCGCCGAAGAGCGCCGCCTGCTCTACGTGGGGATCACGCGCGCAAAGAAGTATCTGTTCGTGTCGTGGGCCGCGCAGCGGCCGGGGGACCGTCGCCGCTCGCCCAAGCGTTCGCCGTTCCTGGCCGAGATCCGCCCGCAGTCGGTGCCGACCTCGGGCCGGCTCGCGGGATCGCCCTCGGGTGGGGCCCGGCCGGCGGAAGGATCGCCGGGCGAGTCGCGGCCCAAGGTCGCCGTCGGCGACGAGCATCTCGCGCTGTTCACCGCGCTCAAGGACTGGCGCCTGCAGGCGGCGCGGAAGAACGGCGTTCCTGCCTATGTGGTCTTCCACGACCAGACGCTCGCGCGGATCGCCGAGGAGCGGCCCGGCAACGTCATCGAGCTCGGACGCATCTCGGGCATCGGCCCGACCAAGATCCAACGATACGGCTCGGATGTGCTCGAGCTGATCGGCGCCCACGCCGGGTAATCGTCGACCGGCTTCACCGGGGTTTGGGCGGCCGGCCGTTAGGCTGGCGCGCGTGGCCGTCCGATCCCACGACCTTCCCCGATCGGCCGATGGCTTCGCGCCCGGCGCTCGTGCGCGAGAGCGTGCGCGGATCCGGCGCCGCCGGTGGGGTGGTCGTGCCGTGACCGGCATCGCCCTGGCTGCTGCCCTGAGCTTCGGGATGCTCACCCTGAACGCGCGATCGGCGCTGGAAACCGAACGGGCCGAGCGAGTGGACGGCGAGCGGGTCCTGTCGATCCTGGCCGAACCGGGCCTGACGAGACAACCGTTCACCGCGAAAGGAGTCGCCGGGTCGGTGTCGCTGGCCGCGACCGGCGACGGTCGTGCGGTCATCGTGGCCGCCGGCTTGCCGGCGCTTCCGGACGGCCGGGTCTTCGCAGTCTGGCTGATGCAGGGCGACGTTGCGGTGCCGGCCGGAGTCCTCCCGGTGTCGAACGGACGCGCCGTGCTGGCACTCGATCACGACCCCCGGCGGTTTGGCGAGGCGCGGGTCACGGTCGAAGACGGACCGCATCTCCCGCAGGCGCCGCTGTCCCGGCCGATCTTCTCGCTCGTCCTGCGCGCCTAGGCTGCGCCGCCCGCGTCGAGTACCTTTGACACGTGATTGCCGACGCCGTTCGCGCCCGCTCGCTCATCGACTCCGCCGCCGCCGGGCTGAGCGAAGCCTCCTCGCTTGAAGACGTGCTCTCTGCGGCGGGCGAGGCGGTCGTTTATGCAACCTCCAGCGGCGATGCCCGCCTGGTTCTGGATGCGCTCGAACTTCGCGCCCAGACGCTGACGGCGCTGGGCGACGCCACCGCCGAAGACTGGCAGGCGGTCGAACGCGCGGCCCGCGACCTGGAGGACTGGCCGCGCGTCGCGCAGGCGCTGCGCATGCAGGTGATGCGGCTGCTCGACGATCATGCGCCCGACGCGGCCGCGCCGGCCGCGCGCCTGGGAGAGATGGCCGCCGCGCAAGCGATGCCGCCCGATCTGGCCTGGGCCGAGGCGGTGCGCGCCGAGATCGCGATGGTCACCGGCCGCTGGGACGTTGCCCACGCGACCGCGATGCGCGCCGTCACCACCGCCGGGCGCGCCTCCGATCCCTCGACCGTGCTTCGCGCCTGGCACGTCGTGATCCCGATCGCGGTCGCGCGCCGCGACGAGGTGCGACTGTCGCTCGCCTTCTACGCATACGAACGCCGGCGCGACGGCGGATCGCCCTATGCACGTCTTCTGGATGCGGCCGCCGCCGCGCAGTTCGCCGCGTTCCGCCTGACGTCACCGGTGCCGGTGCGGTTCGAGGATCTGCCCGGCGCCTTCGACGGCGGCGCGGCGATGCCGCACTGGCTGGCGGCGGTGGAATCGATCGTGAGCGGCTGGATCGCCGCGGGCGACTTCGCCGCGGCCGAGCGCGCGCTCGAATCGATGAGCGGCGGCCGGGCAAGCGGGCTGGGCGCCGGCGTCGAAGCGCTTCTGCGGGCGCGCTTGCTGGTCGCGGAAGGGGCGCCGCAGCAGGGCGTGGCCGCGCAGGCTTGGCATGCGCTGGAGGTCTTTTCGCGGATCGGCGCGCCCTGGTGGATCGCCAAGGCGATCGAAGCCCTCGGCCGCGACGCGACCCCGACGCTGCGCACGCAGGCACGGCAGATCGAAATCGTGCTACGAATTCGGTAGAAGCGCGACGCAAGGGAGATGGGCGTGGGAGACGATCTGGGAACGATCCTCGGCGTGTGGGCGCATCCCGACGACGAGACGTATCTGTCGGCCGGCCTGATGGCAGCCGCGCGACGCAGCGGGCAACGGGTCGTGTGCGTGACCGCCACCCGCGGCGAGAAGGGCTCGTGGGACGAGGAGCGCTGGCCGTCGGCGACGCTCGGGTCGATCCGCGAAGAAGAACTCAACCGGTGCCTTGCGATTCTCGGCGTCGACGAGCACCTCTGGCTGGACTATGCCGACGGCGGCTGCATCGACGTGGACGAGAGCGAAGCGATCAAGCGCGTCGCCGCCATCGTCGAAGAGGTGCAGCCGGACACGTTCCTGACCTTCGGTCCCGACGGAATGACCGGCCACGACGATCACAAGTCGGTCTCGCGCTGGACGACCGCCGCGTTCGCCGCCGCCGGCAAGCCGGGAGCGAAATTGCATTACGCGACCAACACCCAAGCCTGGGTCGACCAATGGGTTCCCGTCTTCCAGAAGTTCGACGTCTTCTTCGCAGGCGGACCGCCGGTCGACAAGGAAGAGGACCTGTCGATCAACTTTCCCCTGCCCCCCGACGTGCTCGAGCTGAAGTTGCGCGCGATCGGAGAGCATGTCAGCCAAGTCGAGGGCATGCTGAACGCTTTCGGCGAGGACATCTTCCGCGAGGCGATGAAAGCCGAGACCTACCGCCTCGCCGCCTTCAAGTAGGTCAGTCGAGGCGGGAGACGCCGACGATGACGTGGGCACCGGCGGTCGCATGCACGATGATGCGATCGCCGTGCGTTTCCAGGGAGCACCCGCCGGGCGGGTCGCACACGACGAAAGCGCCGTAGGGCCCTTGGATCTCGCGCGGCCACACGATCACGGTCTCGCCGCCCGTTGCGTCGTAGATCACCCGGAGCGTCCGGAGCATCTCGTTCGGCATCCAGTCCTGCTCGATGTCGGTGCCGGCCACCGACTGCGCGTAGGGCCGCGCGATGACGCGCAGCTTGTCGAGCTTGGGCGCGAGCGTGACGGGATCCAGCACGCTCTCGGTCGGTGATCCGGTCGGATCGTCGAACTGCTTGTAGGCCCAGTACGCGTAGCTGTTCGCGTCGCTTGCCTCGGCCAGCTCGATCAGCCGCTCGACGTCGTCCAGATCGTCGGACGCGCCGAACTCGCTCAGCAGCGGATGCGCGCCGATCGTGCGCGCCCAATCGGCCTGCGTCTGCATCGCCCGGCTCTCCAGCGTCGCGCACGATCCGCCTTGACCGCTGAACGAGCCGTCTAGCGACCCTTCCAGGCAGTAGACGTGGAACGACAGGCCGGTCTGCCCGGCGCCGTCGATGAGCGGCCCGACCGCGGTGCCGGCGCCGAAGTTGGTCGGGATCGCCGGCGAGAAATAGATCATCCGATCCGGATCGATGGTGCGGATCGCATTCAAAACCTGCTGATAGAACTGGTCCAAGATCAGGTCGTCGAACACCGGGCAGCCCGCCGGGTTCGCACACGATGGCCATTGCGTTCCCGGCCACGGTTCGTTGAACAGGTCGTAGCCGAGCACGCCCGCCTCGCCGGCGAACGCGGCCGCCACTCGCATCCACGCATCGGCATACGCGTCGCGAACTCCGTTGGCGTTCGCCCAGAACAAGTCGTATTCGTTCATCACCGCCGGCGTGAAATAGTTCGCGCCCCAGTTTCCGGTGTTGGTCGGCGGCAGCGGCGAGTTCACCGCCCAGTCGGGCGCGCCCTCCCCCGCGTAGCGCTCGTTGTAGACGTCCTGGTGGAAGTCGATCAGCGTGTAGATGCCGCGGTTCGCCAGCGTCCGCACGATGGCCTGTGCGCGCGCCAGGTAGCGGTCGTCGTAGGAGCCGCGGACCGGTTCGACGGCCTTCCAGATCAGGCCGAGCCGCACCAGGTTGAAACCCCACGAGGCGATCAGGTCCGCGTCTGCGGCGTTCATCGAGTCGGCCGTGATCGTCGAGCCCGACGGGTCGGGGAGATAGCCGCCGCGCTTGAAGACGACGTTGAGGCCGCGCAGCGTGACTTCGCGGCCGCTCGCATCGCGCAGCGCCGCGCCGTCCCAATGCAGGGGGGCCGGAGACGGCGGCGGAAGCACCACCGGCGGGGACGCGACGGCAGGAACGAGGGACCCGATCAGCGCGAGCAGCCCCGCGACGTGTCCCAGCCGTCGTTTCATCCGATTTCCTCCCCGAAAGCCCTGCTCATGCAGTTCGCCCCGTCCGGGCCGCTTCCCTTCGGATTGGTCCCGGGACCAAGCCGGGCAACTCGGAACACCGGGCGCGCCGATCTGCGAGAATAGTTCGCTGTCGGCAGGGTTGCGCCGGTCTGTGTCGAAACCATTGCACAACCAAGCACGAACGCGGCCGGGGCTGCGGGAGCCCGAGGGAGGGGCCGGTGCGGAAAGCGATCACACTCATTCTCTGCAGCATGGCTTTCGCGGTCGGTCCGGCGCGCGCGGCGGGCATCGACGCCCTGATGGTCGCGCGCGGCAGCGCCTATCTGCCCGGCGGGGACGTCTACAACGGCAGCACAAAGGTCCTCGAAACCAAGTCGCTGATCCTGCCGCAGGGATCTCACCTGACGCTTTTGAACCTCGACGTCGAGGGACACAACGTCCACTCGGGCGATCCCATAATCGATGGGGAGCCCACGGGTTTGTTCGAAAGCGACGACGCGAGTTTCCGGGGGGAAGCCCAGGTCCGCGGAGTCGAGGCTCTGACGCCCGGTGAATACAGATTCTTCTGCACGATTCATCCGTCGAAGGTGACGGGCACGCTCGTCATCGTTTGATCGCTGCACGACAAGGAGGAGACAATGATTCGACGATTGATCGCCACGACGATCGCGCTTGCGACGCTGGCGGCGCCGATCGCATCGCAGGCGTACGGCAACGGTACCGGCTTCAAGACCGGCTCATGCGAGTACCCGGCCGGCACGCCCTTGCCCGGCAGCGGCGCGCTGCTCGAGGTCGGCAACGGTGGATACGCCTCGATCCAATCCGCCGTCGACGACGCATCCGAGGGCGACACCATCTTGATTCATCCCGGGATCTACTACGAGAAGGTCGTCGTCGCAACGCCCGGGCTGCGGATCCGCGGCACCGACCGTGATCAGGTCATCTTGGACGGCGAGTTCACCAAGAACTTCGGATTCGACGTCAACGCCGACCGGGTCGTGTTGGAGAACATGACCGGCCGCAACTACCGCGACACCGCGTTCTGGTGGCTGTCGGTCACCGGATACTGGGGCCGCTACCTGACCGCCTACAACAACGGGCGCTACGGCGTGTACGCCTACGACGCGCGCTGCGGGCAGATGGACAACTCCTACGCCTCGGGCAACGCCGACTCCGGCTTCTACATCGGCGAGTGCTATCCGTGTGACGCGGTCATCACCGACGTGGAAGCGGCCGAGAACGCGCTCGGCTATTCCGGAACGAACGCCGGCGGGAACCTGCTGCTGAAGGACTCGTCCTGGCACGACAACGCGCTCGGCATCGTGCCGAACTCGCTCGACGGCGAAGCGGGGCCGCCGCAGCGCGGTGTCACGATCGAGAACAACACGATCATCGACAACTCGCGGATCGACGCCCCGGGTGTCGGGATCGCGGCCCTGTTCTACGGCGTCGGGATCGCGATCGCGGGCGGCAGCTCGAATCATGTCATCGGCAACGAGATCCGGGGTCACGAGATGGCCGGGATCGTGCTCGCGCCGCTGCCCGATCAGTTCCTCTACGTGCCCGCCGGCAACACGATCTGGGGCAACACGGTGTCCGACAGCGGCCTGGCCGACCTCGCGCAGGGCGCGAGCAGCGGTCCCGGCAACTGCTGGGATCACAACACCTATGAATCCACGGCGCCGGAGTTGCTCGAGACGGTCTGGGGCTGCACCAACAACGACCCCGACACGCCGAAGCTGCCGTTCTATTCGGGGATCACGCCGCCCGGGGGCGACCCGCGGGTCGAAGTCGGCCTGATCGAAGGATTCGCCGGTGTGAACGGGCGAGTGGTCAGTGACTGGAAGACGTGGCCGGCGCCGACGTGCGCGTCCGCGGCCTCGTCATGCGTGGACATGCCCCACGGCTTGGGCGCCGTCGAAGCGTGGCTCCCGGCGCTGCTGTAGCGAACGAATCCAAAACAAACGAGGCCCGGGATCCCGGGCCTCGTTTCGTTTCGATGCGTCCACCCCGCGGAACATCAATCCGGCGTTCGGGCGAGGAGAGGGCGGCGGCGAATGGCGCGGGATGCGATCCCTGCGACGATGAGCATCGCCATCCCGATCGCGATTCCGGCGCCGCCGCCGATGCCGGTCGGCGGCAAGACCTTCGGCGCGGGCTTCGGCGCGCCTTGCGAGATGCCGAGCACCTTGATGCAGTTCTTCGGGTTGGTCGTCATCGTCAGACCGGCCGTCGCGCTGCCCGATCCCAGGCCGGCGATCGAATTCACGCGCGCCGCGAAGCAGCCGAAGTTCAGGCCGAACGGCGAGCCGTCCAAGAACACGTAGTTGTCCGTCCATCCGGTATCGGTGAACGTGTTCAGTCCTGCCATCGGGAAGAAGGACGCGTCCGACAAGCGCGGATCTTGCTGCTCCGACTCCCACCGCGGATCCAGGGTGATCTGCGACGGCGGATCGTCGGTGCCCGAGTTGCCGTATCCATGGGCTTCGTCGGTGTACCAGATCGAGATGCCGGGGATGAAGTCGATCGGATGCCGCTCGCCCTGGCCGGCCGAGTCGTAGTCGTTGCCGGTCCGGTCGCGCAGCTCCACGTAGTAGCCGTGATCGAACGGCGACGGCCCCGCCTTGAATCGCAGCCATTTGTTCAGCGTGTAGGTGCCGATCCGCTCCTTCTCGACGTCGTCGTCGAAGTAGACCGTCCCGTCGCTGCCGGCGACGTTCAGATCGTCCACGACCCAGCCTCGCTTCGCGAGCCCGGTGTCGGTCGAGTACGCGAGCCGAATAACGCACGCCACGCCCGCGCACGCGGAGATGTCGAACGTGTCGTCGATGAACGCCGGCTCGGGATAGTCGCCGTTGGTGCGCTCGGCGATGTTGCTCGGGAAGTTGATCGAGGTGGACGTGCCGGTGATCCCGTTGCCGAACGTCTGCTGGCAGACGTTGTTGTTCGGGTTGTACGCCTGCGGCGTGCTCGTGCCGCTTTGCGACTCGACGGAAGCGAACGTGCTTCCCCCGTCGGTCGAGATCATCACGAACCCGTAGTCGAAGTCCCATTCGATCTCGAACCACGACGTCAGCGTCAGCGTGAGGGTCGAGCTTTCGGCCGCCTGCCGGGTCGTGTCCAGCCGCACGTCCATCGTCCGGCCGGGACATCCGAACGCATTGCCGGCCGTCGAATAGAACGCGTGCGTGCCGCTCGGGACCTTTTCGAACAGCACGCGGTGCGGCAGCTCGACGTAGTAGGCGTCGCCGTTGTGCACCTCCGGACCGGTCAGCGCATATGCCGCGCCGTCGGACCCGACGGCGTCGATCCGATGCGTGTCGACCTTCGAGTCCCCGATCGAGGTCGAGATCGCCGCCGGCGTGCGGCGCGGAACGATCCATCCCAGGTCCTGGCGCGACCACACGCCCATGTACTGGAACCCGTCGGTCGACATCAGATCCCAGTAATCGACCGTGGTGCGATCTCCCGAATACAGGTCGGGCAGGCCCAGCGAATGGCCGTATTCGTGCGCGAACACGCTCGTCGTGCCGTTCTCCGGGTTGACGTTGTAGGGGCCGACGCGCGAATGGGCCTTCAGGTCGTCACCCTTGTCGGTCGTGGTCATGGCCGAGCGAGTCGAGTCGGTGAACCACAGCGGCCGCTCCAGCCGGTCGCGGCATTGATCGTTGGACACGTAGCCGACCTGTCCGTTTTCGTCGATGTAGGAGTCCTGCAGGTTCCCCGAGTGCGGCCAGACGTTGTCGTAGCCGTGCGCCTGCGAATCGCCGTTCCCGCCGCGGCCTTGGAAGGCGATTTCGAAGAAGTCCACAAGGCAGTTCCGGTCCGAGTCGAAGTCGTTGAAATCCACATCCGGATCCGAGGCCGAGGCCGAGTCGTAGGCCATCTTTCCGGTCGGGCCGCAGCCGCTGTCGATGTCGCCGACCGGCGCGATGCCGCTGACCGTTCCGTCCTGACCGTAGTACTGCCGTTGCCCGGGAAGCTGATACCAGCCGTCGGTCACGCGCGCGCCCGGCGGCGCGAACTCGACGCTGGACGATGACGTTGCGTCCGGCGGCACCAGCGTCGCGCCCGTGCAGGTGTTGCCCTTCAGATACGGGTTCGACCACTTGAACGGACCGTCGTCGGAGTAGGTCGCGGCGTCGGGCGCGTCGAAACTGGCGACGTCGCCGCGCGGATGCAGTTGCGTGTAGCTCATGTTCTGATAGTGCGTCCACAGGCTCGCCGGATTCTCGTGCGAGGAGATCCGGTAATGGAACGACCATCCGTTCGCGGCCGGCGAATGCTTGAAATCCGCATAGTCCACGAGCACGACCGGGAAGGGCCGGTCGCCGAGGCGGGCCGTCTCCTGATCGCGAACCTGCGGGCCGTGCGAGGTGGATGACAGGCTTCCGCCGGCATGCGTGAGCGTCGCGGTGGACGACAGGTTCTGATACATGATCCGAGGATTCTCCGCGCCGGTCTTTGCGCGCGCGGTCACCAGGATCTGGTGCGAGTACTTCTCGCCGATTCCCGAATCTTCGACCGCCCCGTCGGGTGCGACGGTGCCGATCGTCCATGTGAGCGTGTTTCCCGACACGCTCGACGGCGCCGGGGTCGCCGACACGAACACCACATCCGGCGGCAGCACCTCGGTGATGGTTACGCCGCTCGCCGGAACTGCCGACCGGTTTCGGTAGCGGATCTCGTGCACGTACTGCTCGCCCGGCTCGACCCATCCCCGCTCGGAGACGAACGAGTCGAGGATCTCGGGTCCCGTCGCCGGAGACCGGAAGATCGCGTGCGCGGTCGATTCTGTGTCGATCGATGCGGTCTTCCATTCGTCGGTCGCAGGATCCAGGTAGACGCCGTCGGTGGAGATCTCGATCGGCCAGCGGTAGCCGGTTGCGGCCGTGGCCGACACGTCCCCGATCTCGGCCGGCGTGAAGGTCACGTCGAACTGTCCGGTCGCATCGGCCGTTGCGGTCTTGTCGATGGTGGTGCCGTCTTTGCGCGTGAGCGTGACGGTCACGTCGGCGGCCACCAGATCGGGGTTCGGCGGCCCATCGGTAGGATCCGAGGCGACGAACGCGGCCTTGGTGAAGCGCTCCCACGTGACGCCGCGCACGATGAGATCCTCGGCCGCCAGACCGCCGGCCGCAGCCTCGTAGACGGGCCGGTCCAGGAGCGTGCGGGTTCCGAGCGCGTTGTAGGTGAACTGAAACGAGGGTTGTCCGGTCAGCGCGTCCCCGCTGGTCGAGTCGAGCGAGAAGCGGATCGTGCCGGGCTCGGGGTCGGTCCAGCCGAGTGGGTCGATCGCGAATCGCCAGACGTCGCCGCCGATGTGCTCGGCCGGTTGCGTCTCTAGCAACGTGTTCGCCTCGTCGAGGAACGTCACGTCGAAGGACGGCGCCGGGGTAAGTTCGGGCGCCTCCCCGTCCGCCGTCGTCGCGCCGCCGCCGTCCACCACGAAATCGACGTAGGCGCACTGGGTGCGCGAGAAGCCGGCGAAGGTTCCGACGCCGAGCGGATTGTCGACCGTGCACGACGCTTGATTTGCCCAGAGGAAGAAGTGATAGCCGCCGACGCGCAGAGTGCGTCCGGCCGCCGGTGCCTGAACGGCGGCACCCAGCACCATCAGGGCGGCGGCGGTGAAGATGCACACAACAGCGCGAAGACGAGGCGGCGCAAGGAGACGGCTCATCGGCAAACCGTACGCTATCACGCAAAGCGGGCCGCGCTCGGGGCTCCCCGCACCCGGCCCCGATTCTTGCGCTGCTATGCCGCGGCCCGCCGGCGATAGATTGCGAGTGCCGCGGCGGCGATGAGCAATCCGGCGCCGCCGGCGAATCCGTCGCCGGTGCCGGTCGCCGGAAGCGGCCCGCCGGGCGTGGTCCGGCGAATGCCTTGCACCACCGAGCCGAACGCCTTCGAGACCGTAACCGTTGCGCTCGGCGCGCTCCAGAGACCCGGTGCGGGCGCACCCGCGACCCGATAGGTGCTGCGAACGCGGAAGCAGGCCGCCCCGGCCGCGTGACGCGCGACCCGATAGGACGTTGCGGTCGTGGTCGCCACCGGCGTCCACGAATCGGCTGCGACCGCGATGTCGTCCACGTACCATCCGAACGGAATCGAACCGGCGCGGTTGTCGGGTCCTTGCGCGAACCGGAAGCGAAGCAGGATCGATGAGCCCATGAACGGCGTCAGGTCCGCTGTTCGCGGCGTCAGCGGCTCGGTCGCGAACGCCGCGAGTTGGAGCGGCGCGTAGTCGGAGCGGCCGTTGGTGTAGACCGCCTTCCAGGTCTTGCCCGCATCGCGTGAGACGTCCACGCGGACCGAGTCGTCGCCTTCGTGTATGAACCAGTCGCGGAAGGCAAGGGTTGCGGTCCCGCTGCGCGGCAGCGCGATCGGCTCTTTCACGATCAGGTCCGAGGTGGTGCCGCTCATACCTTCCGTTCCGCGCACGGCGAACGCCGTCCCGTCGTGCTCGGGCTTGTTCGCATCGGTCGTCCACGCCTGCGCGCCGGTTCCTTCGACGGCGGTGTCCCACAACGCCAGCCCCGATTCGGCGTCGTCGGCAAGCAGCGGCGCGCACGACACGGCCGACTCTTCGAGCGTATCCGGCCCGGTGGCGCCGGCCGGTCGCGTCCACGACACGGTGAACGGCCCGGTCACCGGAGCCTCCGGAACCGTCACTGCCGCCGGGGACGGCAGCACCGGGCAGTCGTAGACGAGCACGTCGTCGATGTACCAGCCGTCATAGCCGCCGCCGCAATCCAGGCCGAAGTCGAACCGCAAGCGGATCGTCTGCCCCGGCTGCGCGATCGCCGACAGATCGGCGATGCTCACGCCCCACGAGCCTTTCGACTCGCCGCCGTCGGTCCCGAACCAGCCGAGTTCGCCGGCCTTGGGATTGTCGTTGTTGGTGCTCCCCGGCAGCGGCGCCGGGATCGCTCCCGGCGGCGGATTGAACAGATACGCCGGCGCCGGAAGCGGCGTGAACTCGCCGCCGTCCACCGACGCCATCACGTTGCCGCCGTCGTCCGATTCGGTCGCAACGTAATGCGTGAATCGCAGCCGCGCGTTTTCGGCCGATGCCGGGATCGCGATCGGCTTGGACGTCATCGCGAAGCTGCCGGAAGCATCGTTGCCGGTCTCGCAGGTACCCACATCGGCGTCCTTCGCGTAGGCCACGCGCGTCCCGTGTCCCTGCGGAGTCTGCGCGGTCGCGGCCCACTCGGTGCCCGGCCAGTCCTCCGTCGTGCCGGCTCCCGACAGCTCCCAGCCGCCGAGCCCGCCCTCGAATCGTTCGGCGAACAGCGTGGTCGCGCCGGGACACAGCACCGGCTCGCCCTTGGCGAGGATCGGCGAGAACTGGCATTGCGACGGCGGCTTGCTCATCTCGACGGCCTTCATCGCGGTCGCGACCTGCGCGCAGTCGCCGGCCGCGATCCGCTCGCCCGACGGCGCACCGGTGAAGGGACTGCGCAGGTTCACGCCCTGCAAGTCGCCGCAGGCCGCGAGCAGCGCCTGCTCGTGTCCGGCGAACTTGATGGTCGGATGCTGATAGGCGACCATCGCGCGCCAATAGATGTGCGCGGCCTTCGTCATCCCGATCGCGCGAACGGTGTGGCCGTTGAAGGTCTTGCCGTCGACGAGCATCGCGAACGCGTGGTTGGGGATCCCCGAATTCGTGTGCACGCCTCCGTTGTCGGAGGAGTTGGCGCAGACGTAGACGGCACTCGATACCTTCGCCGGATCCCCGAGCCGCTCCGGATCCCACATGTCGCGCAGCAACACCTCGTGCACGGGCTCGGTCAGATCCTCTCCGACCAGCCAGCGCTGCCCGTCCGGATAGGGCGTGTCGTTGACGGCGCCGCCGACTCCGTCCATGTCGTTGGTCAGGTCGATCGCCTCGCCCCAGATGTCGCTGTAGGACTCGTTGAGCGCACCCGACTGGCACATGTAGATCAGGCCGTGGGTGTATTCGGTATAGGCATGACCCCACTCGTGCGCGACGACGTCATCCAAGTCGAAGCCGGGACAGTAGTTCGTGGTCGCGCCGTTCCAGTACGCGTTCGGACAGACGTTGTTCACCAGCGCGACGGTGCGCATCGTCTCGCCTTTGCCGTCGTAGGAGTCGCGGCCGAACCCGTTGGCGAAGAAATCGTAGACCTGCCCGGTGAACTCGTAGAGGTTGTCGGCCGTGGGGATGTATGTCGGAGGGTCGCCTTCGGAGCGCACCACGAACCGATCGGGGTTCTTGCGATCGTAGATCGGCGAGTAGACGACGCGGTCCTTCGCGTGCGCCTGGAGCGGTTCGCGCAACAGAACGGCCCGATCCTGCGCGTCCACCCAGACGTGCTCGCGCCCGGACGGCCCGCCTTCGATCTCGACCGCCCACGCCAGACGTGTCGCGCCGGCCGTCCCCTGGATCAAGCCGGTCCGGAACCACCGAAGCGACGTCGAGGCCACCCGCAGGGACGAACGGTCGGCTTCCTTGGCGACGGCGGTGAGCGCGATCGCACGCGCGTCGGTGTCGGTGACGCCGGCGTTCGGCGCGCCGTCGATCGCGGAAACAAAGTGACCGTTGACGCCGGTGACGCCGCGCGGACTCAGATGCACGAGCACCTGCGCGGCGTAGACATCGCGCCCCCGATTCGTCTGCGCGAAGCGCACGTCGAAGCGGCCGGTGGCGTCACGTTCGACGCCGGTCAGGCGAAGCGCGCTTGCGGTGCCCGACGGAGTGGCGCCCGGCGCGGCCACGCGGCGTTCCGCCGGGCTCATGCCGATCGCGGCGCCGTAGGTCGACAGGAAACGACGCGCCCGCACCTCCGGTGAGCCCTTCCCGCCGTCGCGCGCGATCAGCGCGCCCGGATAGGCGCGGATGAAGTCGGGCGCCCCGGTCTCGTCGGCGAAATGCACCGCGATCCGTCCCCCCGCGTTTGCCGCCAGCACGTCGAGCGGATCGGCCGCGGGCCGCGCGGCCGGCGCCGCCCACGTTGCCGACGCCGCGACCGCGACGATCGCCGTCAGCAGGATCGGGATCCGCTTGCCGAGCATGGGACGCCCCCTCGAAAGTCGTTTCTCCGCGAACCGATCGGTCCGCGGCATTGCGCCTGTTCTGGAACGATTTCGATGCGCAGGGTATGCGATCCTCCCGCGGACGCGCCCGGGAGGAACGCGAACAGGGAAAAGCGAACGAACCGCCGGACGGCTATCCGTTAGGCTGCGCCGGAAATCCGGCGAGAGGAAGGAACGCACCCGGGTGAGCGAGGCGGCGATCGTCGCGGAAGGCTTGACGAAGCGGTTCGGGGAGGTCGAGGCGCTCAAGGGCGTGGATCTGCTGGTGCCGGCGGGGAGCGTCGTGGGGTTGCTCGGTCCGAACGGCGCCGGCAAGACCACCGCCGTTCGGATCCTGACGACGTTGCTACAGCCCGACGCGGGACGAGCCACCGTGGCCGGCTTCGACGTCGTGCGCGACGCCGGCCGGCTCCGCGGGATCTTCGGATTGGCCGGTCAGTACGCCGCCGTCGACGAAACGCTCACCGGACGCGAGAACATCGTGCTCGTCGGGCGTCTCTTTCACATGGGGCGCATCGAAGCGGAGCGCCGGGCCGGCGAGCTGCTGGAACGGTTCTCGCTGACCTTCGCCGCCGACCGGATCGTCAAGACCTATTCGGGTGGGATGCGCCGCCGTCTGGACCTGGCGGCGAGCCTTGCCGGCCGGCCGCGCGTCCTGTTCCTCGACGAGCCGACCACGGGCTTGGATCCGCGGAGCCGGATCGAGTTGTGGGCGATGATCGAAGAGCTCGTCGGTGAAGGCATGACGCTGCTGCTCACAACGCAGAACCTGGAGGAGGCCGACCGGCTCGCGCACCGGATCACCGTGATCGACGACGGCCGCGTCATCGCCGACGGCACCAGCGACGAGCTCAAAAAGCGCGCCGGCGGCGACGTGCTGGAGTTGCATCTCGCCGACGCATCGAAAGCGAAGGCGGCGGCCGGCAAGGTGGCCGACTTGGGATCGGGCGAGCCGATCGTGGACGAGCAGGCCGGTCGCGTCACGATCCCGATCGCCGAAAAGGGGGCCAAGATCATCGCCGAGGTCGTCCGGCGCCTGTCGCGCGCACGCATCGAGCTGGCCGACTTCGCGGTGCGTCGCCCAACGCTCGACGACGTCTTCCTTCGCCTGACCGGACACGAGGCCACCAAGGCAGAAGAGGAACGCGCCGCGGCCGGCGGCCGTCGCGGCCGAAGGAGACGGGCATGAGCACCCACGAGGACTGGATCGACGTCCGGCACGACCGGCTGACGCTCAAGATCACCGATGCGCTCTTGGTCGCCAAGCGCAACCTGATTCGCTACGTGCGGGTGCCGACCCTGCTGGTGTTCTCCACGGTCCAGCCGGTGATGTTCGTGCTGCTGTTCCGGTACGTGTTCGGCGGCGCGATCACGCCGGGTGGCGGTGTGAACTACGTGGACTACTTGATGCCGGGCGTCTTCGGCCAAGTCGTGGTGTTCGGCTCGACGCAGACCGGTGTCGGGTTGGCGCAGGACCTAAGCTACGGGATGATCGACCGCTTCCGGTCGTTGCCGATGGCACGGAGCGCGGTGCTCGCCGGCCGCACGATATCGGATGCGTGCCGCAACGTCTTCGTGGTGTCGCTGATGATGATGATCGGAACGCTCGTCGGCTTCCGCATCCACACCGGACCGATCCGGGCGCTCGCGGCCGTCGCTCTGGCCGTGCTCTTCGGTCACGCGTTCTCGTGGATCTCGGCGTTCATTGGTCTGACCGTCCGCGACGTCGAATCGACGCAGGCCGCTTCGTTTGTGTGGGTGTTCCCGCTGGTGTTCGCGAGCAGCGCGTTCGTGCCGGTCGCGTCGATGCCCGGGTGGCTGCAGGCGTGGGCGAGCGTCAACCCGGTCAGCGTCACCGTGGACACGATGCGCGGGCTGCTCGTGGCCGGCCCGGTGCTGACGCCGGCGATCAAGTCGCTCGCCTGGATCGCGGGACTGCTGCTGGTCTTCGTGCCGGCGTCGGTGCGCCGCTATCGCGGCATTTCCTAAGTGGTTGCTGGAACCACTAAGTATCGGTCGCGATCGTCTCGAGGCCTTCTCCGACGGGCACGGCCGGTTCCTCGGCAGGGAACTTCATCGACGCGATGACCGATGCGGTGATTGCGGTGGCGATGAACGCCAGGGAGAGCGCGATCGGGATGTGGTACCACTCGCTGATCAGCATCTTGATGCCGACGAAGACCAGCACGGACGCGAGCCCGACGCTGAGGAACCGGAATTTGGCGATCAGGCCGGCCAGCAGGAAGTACATCGCGCGCAGCCCGAGGATCGCGAACGCGTTCGAAGTGAAGACGATGAACGTGTCGCGCGTGACGGCGAAGATCGCCGGAATCGAATCGATGGCGAAGATGATGTCGGTCGTCTCGACGACGACCAGGACGGCCAGCAGCGGGGTGGCCATCCGCTTTCCGTTCACGCGCGTGAAGAACCCTTTGCCGTGATACGAGCCGGTGATCGGGATGATCCGGCGAAGCATCTTCAAGACCGGATTCTTCTCGGGATGAACTTCGGTTTCCTTGTGCATGGCCATGCGGATGCCGGTCACGACCAGGAAGCCGCCGAAGACGAAGATCATCCAATGGAACTTGTCGAGCAGCGCGGCGCCCCCGGCGATGAACAAGATGCGAAAGATCAGCGCGCCGAAAACGCCCCAGAACAAGACGCGATGCTGATACCGCGGCGGGACCGCAAAATAGGAAAACAGCAGCGCGAAGACGAAGATGTTGTCGACCGAGAGGCTCTTTTCGATCAGATAACCGGCGATGTACTCGCCGGCGACGACGCTGCCCTGCCACGCCCAGAGCAGACCACCGAACGCCAGGCCGAGCGTCACCCAGACGCCGCTCCAAATGCCGGCTTCGCGCATCGAGACCTCGTGCGCGTCGCGGTTCATCAGAAGGTCCACGCAGAGCATGGCCAAGATGAACGCGGTGAAGGCGATCCACATCCAGGGTTCGACGTGCATATGCGCTGGCTCCTCCGGCTCGAACGTCGCTGTTCAGCCGAAGGTCTCTCCACCCTGGTGGGCCGGCAAACCCGGGCGCCTGCCGATGCATGCGCCGTGGTGACGGGCAGTGCCGTGAGGATACTCCCCTTCGGATCGCGGCCAGGATATCAGGATGCCGTCGGGCCCGGGCGAATTCAGGCGTGGAGCGGGTCGATCGCGTCGGGATCGATGTCGTAGCGCGCGATGGCGTCGAGGACCTCTTGCGGCTTGGCCTCGCCGGTTTGCGCCAGCGCGTGCAGCACCGCGACCACGACGTGGGAGGCGTCGACCTCGAAGTGGCGCCGGAGCGCCTCGCGCGTGTCCGAGCGGCCGTAGCCGTCGGTGCCGAGCGGCGTGAACGGCTGCGGCGCCCAGCGCGCGATCTGATCGGGAACGACTTTCATGAAATCGCTCACCGCGACGACCGGACCGGCCGCACCGGCGGCGAGCGTGGTGGTGACATAGGGCACGCGCGGCGTTTCGTCGGGATGCAGACGGTTCCACCGTTCGGCGGCGAGCGCATCCTCGCGCAGCGCCTTGTAGGAGGTGGCGCTGAAGCAGTCGGCGGCCACGTCCCAGTCGTCGGCCAGGATCTTCTGCGCGTCCATCGCGGCGCGCCAGGCCGAGCCCGAGAACAGGATCGTCGCCTGCCTCTTGCCGCCGTTGGGTGCGGTCGCGAATCGATACAGGCCCCGCACGACTCCGTCGGCTGCGCCGTCCGGCATCGGCGGTTGCGCGTAGTTCTCGTTGTAGAGCGTCAGGTAGTAGATGAGATCCTCGGCCTCGTCGCCGCTCATGCGGCGGATTCCTTCGCCGATGATCGTGGCGACCTCGTAGGCGAACGCCGGGTCGTAGGCCATCACGTTCGGCACCGTTGAGGCCAGCACGAGCGAGTGCCCGTCCTCGTGCTGCAGGCCTTCGCCGTTGAGCGTTGTGCGTCCCGCGGTCGCGCCGAGCATGAATCCGCGCGCGCGCGCGTCGCCGGCCTGCCAAACCATGTCGCCGACTCGCTGGAACCCGAACATCGAATAGAAGATGAAGAACGGAATCATCGGCTCGCCCCACGTCGAATACGACGTGCCGGCCGCGATGAACGAGGCCATCGATCCGGCCTCGGTGATTCCCTCCTCCAGGATCTGACCCTGCTTGCTCTCCATGTAGGACAGCAGCAGATGCGCGTCCACCGGCTCGTAGAGCTGTCCGAGCGGCGCGTAGATGCCGACCTGACGGAACAATGCGTCCAGCCCGAACGTTCGCGCCTCGTCGGGGATGATCGGGACGACGAAGCGGCCGAACCCTTTGTCGCGCAACATGTCGCGGAGTAGCCGGCCGAACGCCATCGTCGTCGACGCCTCTTGGGCGCCCGATCCTTTGGTGAGGTCCTCGAAGATCTCCGGGTTCGGCGCCGGGGTCCGGGAATCGCCGGGCGCCGCGCCTCGCTTCGGCAGCGGCCCGCCGAGCATGCGGCGGCGCTCCATCAGATAGTTGTATTCGTCGGATCCCGTCTGGGGACGGTAGTACGGGGGAAGCTCCTCTTGCAGCGCGGCTTCCGGCACCTCGTCCCGCAGGAACAGCCGCTCCCGCAACTCGAACAGTTGCTCTTGCGTGAGCTTCTTGACTTGATGCGTGACGTTGCGGCCTTCGACATCGGGGCCGAGCGTCCAGCCCTTGATCGTCTTGGCCAGGATGACCGTCGGGGTCCCTTCGTGTTCGACGGCATGCTTGTAGGCGGAATACAGCTTGCGGTAGTCGTGGCCGCCGCGCGGCAGCAGCCGCAAGTCTTCGTCGGACAGATGCTCGACCATCGCGCGCAGCCGGGGGTCGGGTCCGAAGAAATGTTCGCGGATGTAGGCGCCGGATTCGGTCGCGTACCGCTGGAACTCGCCGTCGACGGTCGAGTCCATCTTCGCCACGAGCACGCCCTCGTGGTCCTTGGCGAGCAACTCGTCCCACTTGCGGCCCCAGATCACCTTGATCACGTTCCAGCCGGCACCGCGGAAGACGGCCTCCAGCTCTTGGATGATCTTGCCGTTGCCGCGAACCGGACCGTCGAGCCGTTGCAGATTGCAGTTGACGACGAAGATCAGGTTGTCGAGCTTCTCGCGCGCGGCGATCGACAGCGCGCCGAGCGATTCCGGCTCGTCGGTTTCGCCGTCACCGAGGAAGCACCAAACTTTCGATGCGCTCGTGTCCACGATGCCGCGGTGCTCGAGGTACCGGTTGAAGCGAGCCTGATAGATCGCGCAGAGCGGCCCGAGTCCCATCGACACCGTCGGGAATTCCCAGAAGTCGGGCATGAGCCGCGGGTGCGGATACGACGACAAGCCTGCGCCGCCGATCTCGCGCCGGAAGTTGTCGAGCTGGGCTTGCGAGAGGCGGCCCTCGAGGAATGCGCGCGCGTAGATGCCGGGCGATGCGTGTCCCTGGATGAAGACTTGATCGCCGAACCGGTCGCCGTCCTTGCCGTGGAAGAAATGATTGAAGCCGACCTCGTAGAGCGCCGCGCTGGATGCGTACGTGGCCAGATGCCCGCCGATGCCGGCGCTGATCAGGTTGGCGCGCACGACCATGATCGCCGCGTTCCACCGGATGAACGCGCGGATTCGCCGCTCCATGTGCTCGTCGCCGGGGAACTCGGGCTCAAGGTGGGCCGGGATGGTGTTGACGTAGTGGGTCGAGATGGTCGCGGGAAAGCCCACGCCCCGCTCCCGTGCGCGCTCCAGCAGCTTGATCAGCAGGTAGCGGGCCCGTGCCTTGCCGCGCGCGTCCAGCGTCCCGTCGAATGCGGCGAGCCATTCCTCGGTCTCGCCGGGGTCGATGTCGGGAACTTGATGCGCGAATCCGTCGATGATCATCAGTGATCGCATCGTACCCCCGGTCGATGCGCTTGAGACAGCGTGCGCCCGGCCCGATTCCAAGACCCGGACATTTCCGGCGGATGCCTACAGGTAGCTGCGCAGGTCCCACAACTCGGGGTAGAAGCGCTTGCCGAGCGTGCTGCGCAGATACGGCGCGCCGGCCGATCCGCCGGTGCCGCTCTTGGTGCCGATCTGGCGCTCGACCATGAGCACGTGGCGATGCCGCCACAGCGCGAACAGCTCATCGTGGGTCAGCAGCGCTTCTCCGATCGCGTGCTCGTCCACGTAGCGGTCGCGTTCGCGCGTCATCCGCAGAAGGCTCTCGCGGCGCGCCTGGGCATCGCCGTCCGGCATCGGCAGGCCGCGTGAGGACAACAGCGCGCAGTATGCGTCCCACAGCGTCGGCTCGCCGAGGCGCCGCGTCATGCGTTCCGCCTCATCCGGCATGGGATCCAGCCGGGCCGTCATGGTCTCGTCGCGCAACCCCGAGACGAACTCGACTTCGCGGAACTGCGCGGATTGGAAGCCGCTCGCCGGCGCGAGGTTGCGACGGAACTCCATGAAGTCCGTCGGGGTCATCGTCTCGAGTACGCCGACTTGTTGGACCAGAACACGTTCGATCTCGTGAACGCGGTTGAACAGATGCCGCGCGTCGGCGGCGCGACCGGCAAACAGATGGCCGCGGATCGTGTCGAGCTCGTGGAGAAGCTGGCGGAACCAGAGTTCGTAGACTTGGTGGACGACGATGAACAGATGCTCGTCGTGCGCGGCCGGCTCGGCCAGTGGATGCTGGAGCGAAAGCAGTTCGCCGACTTTCAGGTAGGACCCGTAGGAAAGCCGCCGTCCTTCCTCGCCGAACTGGGCAGGAGTCGGTGGTTGCGGCGGCGTGCTCATCGAGACGGCAGCATAACGCTCGAGTTCCGATTCCCCTTCTTCGTCCCGCCCCGGCCGACGGGACGACGCCTCGCCGGCCGCGAACTTTCCTCACGATGAGACACCGGCCTGCTCCCAGGGCCGCGCTGCGGCGCGGCTTTGCGTTGCTGATCGCGGTCGCGGCGCTCCTGCCGGGCGGCCCCGCCGGCGCCGCGGCCGGCGATCCGGTCGCGTCCGACGGCGACTGGATCCTGACGCTGCAGATCTCCGGCGGCCCGCACGCGGGATTGATCGCGATGAACGAGCCGCGCTCGCTGTGCGTGCCCTATTTCGCGAACATGGCCGCATCCGGATTGGCGTCGGCGACGATGGCGACGGGCGACGCTCGCTATGGGCAGGCGGCGTGGGCGTGGCTGGAATGGTATGCGGCGCACATGGATGCCGATGGCTTCGTCACCGACTACCAACTCGTTGACGGCGTCTGGACCTCCACCGGATCGTACGACTCGACCGACGCATACGCGGCGACGTTTCTGTCGGCGGTGCGGGCGACCTACGCGGCGACCGGCGATTCGGCGCGCCTGTCGGCGATCTGGCCGGCGGTTCGCCGCGCGACCGACGCGATGCTTGCGACGGCCGCGCCCGGCTATCTCACCTACGCGAAGCCGGGATGGAATTTGATGTACCTGATGGACAACGCCGAGGTCTACGACGCCTGGCTCGCCGTCGCCGAGATCGCAACCGTCGCGCAGGACGCGACGCTTCGCGCCCTGGCCGATGAGTGGATCGCCGGCATGCGTGTGTCCTTGCCCGGCTTTTGGAACGAGGCTTCGGGCGCCTACGACATCGCCCTCGCTGCCGGCGGGGTCCGGCACCCGGCGGACTGGAGCGAGTTCTACCCCTCGGTGACGGCGCAGGTCTGGATGATCAACACGGGATTGGTTCCGGCCCAGCGCGCCGCCGCGATCGCGACTCGCATCGATCAGGCCGATCCGGAGTGGGACGATCCTTCGGCGCCGGGACTGTTCAATCCGCCGGAGGGACCCGAGATCCGGCCGATCGGATGGTGGCCGTCGTTCGCCGACGCGTTCACCGAAGCGGGGATGCAAACGCGTGCGCTCGCCGGGTTCACGCGCATGCGCGACGCGGCGCTCGCCTCGGGTCGAGCGTGGCCGTATCACGCCGGCAACGCCGGACTCATGATCGAGTTCGTCGTCGCGCGGCCGGACACGACCGTCGTTTCCGCACCGCCGGCATGGACGGCGGATCGCGCGGCCACGCTGACCTTCACCGGCACCGCGACCGCCGCCGGTTTCGAATGCAGTCTGGACGGGGCCGCGTGGAGCGCATGCGCGAGCCCGGTGGTGTGGGCAGGGTTGGAAGAAGGACCGCACGAAGCGCGGATTCGCGCTCTCGACGCGGCCGGTCACGTGGATCCGATTCCGGCGACGCACACCTGGACGATCGACGCGACCCCGCCGGTGGCGCGTGTGACGTCGGCGCCGCCCGATCCGGGGCCGATCGGCTCGGCCGTCTTCGTCTTCGACGCCACCGACGACCGGGCCCCGTCGCTTTCCTTCGAGTGCAGCCTCGACGCGGCCCCATTCGCGGGGTGTGCGTCGCCGGCGGCCTATCCGGCGATCGCAACCGGTCCGCACGCGTTCCTGGTCCGGGCCCGAGACCTTGCCGGAAACGTCTCCGCGGAGCTGTCGCACGCGTGGTTCGCCGATTCGGTCGCGCCGTCGACCACGATCACGTCCGGCCCGTCGGGTGCCACCTGGACCGACGATGTCACGATCGAGTTCACCGGATCCGACGACGCGCCCGCCG
>DASWHR010000135.1:0-1905 GCA_036398095.1 Actinomycetota bacterium | reverse complement strand
AATCCGGTCGGCCGCCCGATGCAACCTTGTAATCGACGGCGGCGCGAGGCTAGGATTCGCCAACGAACGAACGCGGAGTTCCTTTTGTCCCTTCGGGGCCGCGTCACGGGAAGGCATCGCATAGGAGGCAGACAATGCTTGGCAAGATCGCAGGAACATTGGGAGCCGCCGCCGCGTTACTGCTCGCCGCCACGCCTGCCGAGGCGCAGAAGTCGCAGGACACGCTGCGCATCGGCATCAACGACATGTTCAGCGTTCTCGACCCGTACCATTTCCCGCTCGACGAGGCCGCGCAGTTCTACCGCACGGTGTACGAGGGGCTGGTCGCCTACGACGAGCGCAAGCGCCGCTACGTGCCGCAGATCGCCAAGAGCTGGACGCGCATCAATCCGACGACGATCGAGTTCGAGCTGCGCGACGACGTCGTGTTCCACAACGGCAACAAGCTCGACGCCGACGACGTCGTGTACACGGTCAACTACCTGCGCGATCCGAGCGTGAAGATCCGCTTCAAGGACCGCTACGACTGGGTCGCCAAAGTCGAGAAGCTCGGCCCCTACAAGGTCCGCATCGCCGCGAAGGAAGCGTTCGCCACCGACTTGCAGACCATCGCCTACCGGTACCGCATCTACGATTCGCGGGCGCACAAGAAGCTCGAGAACAAGGCGGATTACGGCCGCGTGTCGCCGGTCGCGACCGGTCCCTACAAGGTCACCTCGATCGACCCGGGGAAGGGCCTGTTCCTCGAGCGGTTCGATCAGTACTACGACAAGTCCGGAAACTATCCGGCGCCGATCAAGCGCGTGCACGGGATTCCCCTGCCCGACCGCCAGACGCAACTCGCCAAGTTCTTCACCGGCGAGCTCGACCTCATGCGGCACGTACCCGCCGACATCGCGCGCGAGCTCAAGAACCATCCCAACGCGGCGATCACGGCGAGCCAGGCCGGACTGCTCATGTACGTCACGCTCGACGCGGTGGGCCGCTCCGACAGCAAGCTGATGACCGACCAGCGGGTGCGTCAGGCGTTCATGAAGGCGGTCGATCGCAAGGCATTGGCGATGTCCGTCATCCCCGGCGGCGACATGATCGGCGAGGTCGTGATCGACGCGATCTGCGTCAAGGCCGTGTTCGGCTGCGTTTCGACCACAAAGCCACCCGCCTTCGACCTCGAAGGCGCGAAGAAGCTCTTGGCCGAAGCCGGCTACGCAGACGGCTTCGACCTCGAGCTCAACGTCCACGCGCCGATCAAGGAAATCGGCGAGGCGATCGCCGGTCAGGTGCGCAAGGTCGGCATCCGCGCGAGCGTGCGTCCGCTGCCGCTCGCCCTCTATGTCCGGCTGCGCGGCGAAGGCAAGTTCACCGCCTTCAATGGCCAGTACCCGACCTCGGCGCAGCCCGACATGGACAACATCATGGACTTCTTCTTCGGCGGCAACCGCGACTACTGGAACGACGCCGAGCTGAAAAAGCTGCAGGCCGCCGGCGCGACGGAGTTCGACGAGGAGAAGCGGATCACCATCTACGAGAAGGTGTTGGATCGCGTGAACCGGATGAACTACATCCTGCCGGTTGCGCAGCTGCCGCTCGTCTGGGCGCACACCAAGGAAGTCCGCGTCAACGAGAATCCGCTGTCGCCCATCGACCGACGGCTCGGCGATTGGGCTTGGCGATAGTCGGCTCGAGGGCGCGCGCTTGCCGGGCGCGGCGCCGACGGGATAACTTGCGAACGTCGCGGGCGCGGCACCCAGTCGTGTCGCGCCTGCACGGGTTTCGTTCACTTGACGGGAGACAGCCATGTTGAGGACCACCGCCCTCGCGCTCGGCGTCGCCTCGGCGGTCGCGCTGATCGCGCAACCGGCCGATGCGCAGAAGTCGCGCGACACGCTCAGGCTCGGCATCAAC
>DASWHR010000134.1:0-62500 GCA_036398095.1 Actinomycetota bacterium | reverse complement strand
TTGCGGCACGGACGGCTGCGGAATGCCGCCCAGCGTCGGCACGCCCGGCGCGTTCTGGTTCACGTACTGCACCGCGTACGAAAACGACGCGCCCGACGAGTTGAATGTCGCGATGCGATACATCGGCGCGCCGGCCGGCGGATCGTTGTCGACGAAGCTCGACGAGTTCGCCGAGAGCGACGCGCGGTACTCCCACGTCGCGGCGTTGTCGCCGGATCGCTGCACCCAGACGCCGGTCTCGTTCGTCGCCGGATTCGACCACGACACCCGCAGACCGCTGCCGGCCGCTTCGATGGACAGGTTCGTCGGCGTCGCGGGCTTGCCCGGGTAGGTTCCGGTTCCGTTCAGTCCGGTCACGCTGTTGCTCCAGCCGCTCCGGTCGCTTCCCGCGTACGAGGCGACCCGGTAGTAAAGGCGCACGTTCGATTCGATGGTCTCGTCGATGAAGTCGAAGGTGTTGCGCGCGATCCGGATCTCGATGACGTTGGACGTGAAATCCGACGTCTTGGACCGCTGCAGGATGTAGCCCTGAATCGTCGCGGCGCTCGCCGCGTCGCTCCAGGTCAGCTTCGGTGCGGTCGCCGACAAGCGGAAGCACACACACAGGTTGGTCGGGGACGGCGCGTGCGAGGCGCGAACTTGGATCGGCACGACGACCGCCAGAGCCACAAGGATCGCCGCGAGGTTGATCCCGGTGAGCCAGCGGGGAATGCCGCCCGAGGCGGTGCTCGAGCTCCGGCCCTGGTCTTCGCTCATAACAATCGAATCTTTCGATCCCGAGCGGTCCTCTCCCTGCCCCGCCGCGGGGGATGAACCGGACAAGCGGCGGGGACGGATCGCCCAAGTCAGTCCGAAATGGTACTCCCGAAACCGCCACGGGAGGCTCAAGGCCGGTCCGCGACCCGCTGCGTTAGCATGAGCGCCACATGAGCGACATCGATCCGGAAGAGCGAGAGTCGATCCTCGAAGACCTCGAGGATCTGGAAGCAATGCGAGCGGTCTTCGAGCCCCGCGGCTACAAGGGTGTGGTGATCGTTTGCAGCGAATGCGGCGAAGACCACTACTACGAGTGGGAGATGCTCAAAGAGTCGCTGGAGCACATGCTCGAGACGGGGGAGCCCCGGATGCACGAGCCGGCCTTCGAGCCGAGCCCCGACGAATACGTCGGCTGGGACTACGCTCGCGGCTATCTGGATGCCATAACCGAATCCGACGCCGACGAGATGGAGCCGCCGCCCGAGCCGCCGAAGCCCGAGGGCGCGACCTGGGCCGGCGACCGAACGCGCTGCGCCTATTGCCGCGGCCGTCTGCCGTCGAAGGCCTGGGCCGAGTGGTCCTACTGTCCGTTCTGCCAAGCGTCGCTCGCTCCGCTGCGCATGGTCGATCAGCTTGCCTCGCGCGGCTGGGCCGAAGATGACATCGCCGAGCTGATGGACCAGTGCGGCTTCGAGCCGCCGCTGGAGAAAGGCGAAGAAGCCTAACGGTCGCCGTGCGGTACTTCGCGTACGGGTCGAACATGGATCTCGTCCAGATGGACGGACGGTGCCCCGGCGCACGGGTGATCGGTCTCGCGCGGCTCCCCGGATTCCGGATCGCGTTCGTCACCGATCTTGCCGGCTACGACGGCGGGGTCGCGACCATCGTCGCCGACGATGCATCCGACGTGCGCGGCGTGCTCTGGGAGATCGACGACGATCACCTGGCCGCGCTCGACGAGTGGGAAGCCTATCCAGTCGCCTACGACCGGCATCCGATCACCGTTCATGCGCCCGAGCCGGTGGAGGCGCTGGTCTACGTGGCGAGATTCTCCTCGCCGGAGCCGCCGTCGGACCGCTATCTGGCCGGGATCCTGCGCGGCCTTGAGGCAAACGGCGTGGATGCGGAATACGCGACCCTGATTCGGCGGTTGGCCGGACGTGACGGCTGATAGAGTCCGAGACGGGGAGGCCAGCGAATGAAGTTCGACGACACGCTCGACATCGCGCGCGCGATGGTGATCTACGCGCATCCCGACGACGCCGAGTTCGGCGCGTCCGGCACCGTCGCGAAATGGGCGCGCGCCGGCGTCGAGGTCACCTACGCGATGATCACCAACGGCGGATCCGGCTCGTCGGATCCGTCGATGACGCGCGACAAGCTCGTCGAGATCCGCCGGGCCGAGCAGGAAGCGGCCGCGAAGGTGCTCGGCGTCGCGCGTGTGGAGTTCCTCGGCTACGAGGACGGATACCTGACCGTGAGCGAGTCGTCGCGCCGGGATGTCGCGCGCGTCGTGCGGCGATGGCAGCCCGACGTGATCATCGGCCTGGATCCCACGCTTCGCTACACCGAGTTCTACACGAACCATCCCGATCACATCGCGGCCGGCGACCTGGCGATGTTCGCGATCAACCCCGACGCGTCGACGCGGCTGATGTTCCCCGAGCTGGTGGACGACGAAGGCCTGGAGCCGCACAAGCCGGCGATGCTGATGCTGATGAACTGGGGCGCGCAGCCCGACTACGTCGAAGACATCTCCTCGACGATCGACGTCAAGCTACAGGCGCTCGGCTTGCACGCCTCGCAGATCGAGGACTTCGACGAGATCGAAACCTGGGTGCGTCAGCGCGCCGGCGAGGTCGGAGCCCCCCACGGCTACGCCGCAGGCGAAGGCTTCAAGGTCGTTCGGTTCCAACGGTAAACGTTATGGAGAAACGGGACGCGATGCTGCACGACCCCGACTTCTGGGCGCTCGGTCCGCGGCCGGCTCCTCAAGACATCGCGACCGAGCTGGCACGGGCGATGGAAGTCGGCCGCTTCGTGCGGCGTGACACCGTCTACGTGCAGACCGTCTACACCGTCGCGCTCTCGGCCGGCGACCTGGCCCGCTTCGAAGGCCGCAAACGCGAGTTGGTTGCCACGCTCAAGGACACGCTCGCGTGGTGGGCTCGCCAGCAGGGCTACACCGTCCCCGGCGAACTGCGCGTGCGTCTGATCGCCGGCGAGGAACTGGTGGCCGGCCAGCTCACCGTCGAAGCCGGTCTCCGCCGCGACGAAGCCGCCAAGCTCGGCCGCGCGCGGCGCCGCGGCGAGGATTCGAACTGACCGGCATGGCGGAGGCGCTCGGCGCGTGACCGCAGCCCGGCGCGACCCGCGGGTCTTCGCTCGCTTCGTCGGCGCGCACGTTGCCGGCGTGGCCGGCGACACCATGGTGGCGCTGGCGCTATCGGGAACCTTGTTCTTCAACGTCAGCATCGATCAGGCCCGATCCAAGATCGGCTTGTACCTGCTGCTGACGATGGCGCCGTTCTCGCTGCTGTCTCCGGTGATCGGCCCCTTCATGGACCGCCACGCCGGCTCGCGCCGGCTCGCGGTGATTGCCGCGATGATCGGCCGCGCCGGCGTGTGCATGGCGATGGCCGCCGCGGTCGATACGCTGCTGTTGTATCCGCTCGCGTTCGCGATCCTGGTCATGGCTCGCGCGCAAAGCGTCGCGCGCGCCGCGCTGGTTCCCTCGCTCGTGGAGGACCCTCGCCGCCTCGTCGCGGCGAACGCGCGGCTGGCGAAGGCGGCCGTCGTGGGCGGCGCGATCGCGGCCGTGCCCGGCATCGTCGCGCTCAAGTTCGGCAATGAAGCGGCCGTATTGGGACTCGCGGCTTTGTTCTACAGTGCCGGCTTGCTCGCGGCGCTCGCGCTGCCGAAGCCGCCGCGCGAGGCGCCCGGGCCGGGCATGGAGCCGGTGCTGCACTTCGGCACGATCCGTCACGCCGCCGAGGTGCAGGCGCTCGTACGAGGGTTGAACGGCTATCTGCTGTTCCTGCTCGCGTTCGGATTGCGCGGCGCCGGCATCAGCGACGCCGGCTTCGCGTTCGTGCTCGCCTTCGCCGGGCTCGGCGGGTTCGCCGGCGCCGTGATCGTGCCGCGGCTGCGACGCAGCGGAAACGAGGAGTGGATCACGGCGACCGCGTTGTTCCTGGGCGGCGGCATCTCACTCATTGCCGGCCGCTCCTTCGGGCTCGATCTGGCGATGGTGCTGGCCGCCACCGTCGGCATCGTGGGGTCGGCGACGCGGCTCGCGTTCGACTCGATCGTGCAGCGCGAGTCGCCGGAAGCCGCCCGCGGACGCGTGTTCGCTCGCTTCGAGACGCTGTTTCAGATCGCATGGGTGATCGGGGCGGCCGTTCCGGTCGCGTTCCGAGTTCCGATCGCCGGCGGCCTGGTGGCATCGACGGCGGTGTACGGTGCGACCGCGCTGTGGTTCCTCGCCGGTATCGGCCAGACCGGCCGCGCCCGGATCGTCCAGCGCCCCGACGAGCCTCGCTAGTCCGCCCGTCGCGCGAGCCGGACGATCAGCCGGTTCCTCGATGTGTGCGGCGGATCGCTCGTGGTGAGCGTCAGAGCGGCCGTTTCTGTCGGCGCGATGACCGTCCAGTCCAGCGGCTCGGTTACCCACGGGTTCGCATGGCCCTCGAACGGCGCGACGACCTCGTAGGTGTAGCGTCCTTCGGGAGACTCCAGGATCGCGACGTCGCCGCGGGCAAGTTCGTTGAGGCGGCGAAACGGCGCGCCGAACCCGGTGCGATGTCCTGCGATCGCGACGTTGCCCTTCCGGCCCGGGTAGGCGGTTTCGGGATAGTGGCCGGCACCGGCGCGGAGCGACGCGCCCGACACTCCTTCGATCACCACCAACTCCACGCCGAGCATCGGAATGCGGAGCCGGGCGAACGGGTGTCCTTCGGAAAGCCGATGTTCGCCGTAGCCGTCGCGAAACGCCGCGGAAGAGAAACGCTCCGACAGTGCGCGTTGGTTGGCCTCGTAGCTCAGCGACGTCGGTGGATCGCTCGACGCCCGGGAGAGCCCACGATCCGAAAGCGCCTCGTCCAGGGGGTCGCGGGTCTGCGTCCCCACGATCAGCCCGACGGCTGCCGCCAGGGCCGCGAGCAGTGCGAACCGGCGGATTCGGGTCATGCGGGGGAGGGTAGCATTGGGAGTGTCAATGGCCGGTGCCGTGGCCCGTGTCGGCCGGCCGGGCTAGCATGACGACAACGGGAACTCTTCAATTGTGAGGTGAGGACGCCGTGAGGACGATCTGGAAGGGCGCGATCTCGTTCGGGTTGGTGACGATCCCGATTCGGGTCTTCACGGCCATCGAAGAGAAGTCGCTGAAGTTCAACCAGCTCCACGAGTCGGATCAGGGTCGCATCAAGTACAAGCGGGTCTGCTCGGTGGACGGCGAAGAGGTTCCGACCGATCAAATCGTCAAGGGCTACGAATACGAGAAAGATCACTACGTCGTCCTCAGCGACGACGATCTGGACCGCGGCCTGTCGGGAAGCCGCGCGATCGAAGTGCTCAAATTCGTCCGGCAGGAAGAAATCGACCCGATCCTGTTCAAGTCCTCCTACTACCTGTCACCCGACGGCGCGACCGGCGCGAAAGCGTACGCGCTTCTTCGCAGGGCGCTCGGCGAAGAGGGCCTCGTCGCGCTGGTCAAGGTCCAGTGGCGCGACAAGGAGCATCTGGCCACGATGCGCGTCAAAGACGACGTGTTCGTTCTAGAGACGATGTTCTGGCCCGACGAGATCCGCGAACCCGACTTCGAAGAGCTAAAGGAAGAGCCCGACGTCCGCGATCAAGAAGTCCAGATGGCGCGCATGCTGATCGACTCGATGACCGATGTGTTCAAGCCCGACGAGTTCCGCGACTCCTATCGGGAGAAGCTTGAGGCACTCGTCGCGCAGAAGATCGAAGGCAAAGAGATCGCCGTCTCCCCCGACGAGGGCGAGGCCGCGCCGGTCGTGGACCTGATGGAAGCGCTGCGCGCCTCCGTCGAAGCCGCCCAGAAAGACAAGACCGCGACCGGCTGATCCGGCCGCGGTCTCGTCGCTCGCAGGCCCACAAGACTAGGCGCCGCAGCCGAGTCCCATCCGGTAGGGCGCGACCGGCGTGTCGTCGACCTTCACGTGCTTGGCGGGACCGTAGGCGCCGTCGGCGACCTTGCCGTCGGACAGGACCCAGGCTTGCGCTCCCATGTCGGTCAGCGATGCGCCGTCGTAGGGCGATCCCGCGTATTCGCGCGGGATCACGATCCGGATCACGCCCGATTGCGCGTCGATCGAGCCCGACGCCTCGTCGGTGCCGATGAACTCGGGTCCGGTCGGAACGCCGTATCGGTCGGCAGGACCGAGCGCCTTCGTGCGGAACACGACGCGCTCGGTGGCGCGCTCCGCCTGCGCGATGTAGCGGATCCCGCGCCACGTCCACGAAACCGTCCATCCCTGCATGGTGAAGCCGTCCGGCGGGGGAGCGCCGGCATCGGCGACGCGCACCGACAGCACGAGCGATCCGTCGGGTGCGGCGGCTCCGACCGCGAGCAGATCCGACGCCGGCTGATACGCCGGAACAGTCCGGCCGTCGTGGTCCACGACCGGGCCGGCGTCGCCGTCGATGTCCAGGGCGACCGGGCAGGCGGCGCGCGCCTGATCGGCGCAGGACGCGCCGGCGACGTACTGCACCGACCATGCTTGCTTGTTGGGCGCGGTATCCCGCAGATCGCGGATCGCGCCGGTCACGAGCATCGAGCGTGCCACGATCGAGTTCAGCCGCGTCTGGTCGGCCGCGCCGATCTCGTAGCGAGGAAGCAAGATCCGCACGATGCCCGACACCCGATCGAGCGAGCCGGTCGCGGCGACTTCCAGCGCACCGATCGAGTAGCCGAACGTCGCGCCGCTCGCGCGTCGCTCGGCGAACGCCGTCACGGTGCGGCCGTCGTTCCAGGAAACCTCCCACCGCTGCGCGTCGGCGCCGGCCGGGATCGCCCCGTTGAGCCGCGCGACGGCGATCTCGACGATCAGCGTCGAGGCGTTCGAGCCGACTTGCAGCGCCAGAATCTCGGTCGCCGGGTCGATCGTTCCCACCGGCGCGTTGCGCGTGTCGCGCTCGACCTCGGTGCCCTTGAAGGCGTTGGGAACCGCGCCGGTCCCGGCGTCTGCCGGCAGGTCCGCCGCGATCAGGCAGCGCTCGCCGGCGGCCGAGATGCCCGGCAGGCATCCGCCGCCCAGCAGGAAGCGTCCGCCGTCGGCGCCGCCGGCCGCGTCGGCCATCGCGGCGACCGGCTGGATCGAGGTCTGTCCGGCGAGCGAATCCGGCGTCTGCCAGAGCGTCTCTTGAGAGCGAGTTCGGATCTGCTGCAGCAGCGAACCGGTCCGAGGCGACCCGGCCAGCAGCGACGGAACCTGAATGCCGATCGTGCTGCCCGAGACGCGACCCGACACGGGCGTGCCCTGCTGCGGGACGGGATCGTCGAGCCCGGCGGCGCGGCCGGCGGTGAAGGACCATTCGGTTCCGACTCGAAGCGCCTGCGCGAAGTACCGGTGGGCGCCCACGTTCCAGAACGTTGTGTAGACGGCTCCGCCGGTCCCGATCGTCGGGGGCGCCGACAGGTCGGCGAGGCTGGTCGCGACGGTGACGCCCGATGCCGCGCCGCGCATCGCGATCGCCGTCAGGTCCACCGCTTTGCCGGCATCCCGCGTGGGGCGCGCCGTCCCCAGCGGCCCGGCGACATCGCCGGTGGCGTCGGTCAGGACTCGGCAGGTCGAGTTGTCGGCACGGCCGGCGGCGGGAACGACCAGCGAGAGCCCAGCGACGGTGAGAGCAACGATGAGGCGTCTCATGATCAGGAGTCCCTCCTGCCCGGCGGCGGCGGCGTGCATGGTTGTGTGACGTCCAGGCAGACGAGCATTCCGGCGTCGTCGTTGCCGACGTGACCGGGCTCGTCGTCCTTCGGCGGGGTCACGCGGCCGGCGGAACCGACCGACGTGGTTTCGGCCGACGACTCGGTCGCCCGGCGCGGCTTCGCGGCGGGCCCGGAGGCCGACTCGCTCGCCGTCGAGGAGCCGGGCGGCGCGTCGGTGACGATGGTGCCGGCCGACGGGGCCTCGATCCGCGCCGAAGGCCGCTGCGACTCCGAGGGGATCGTCGCAGCAGCGGGAGCCAATGAAGCGGCCGCGACTCCCATCGCGACGAAGGCGGTCGTGGCCCGCGACACCGATTCCGAGGCGAGGGAGCCTTGGACGGTGATGCGGCCGGCAATCTTTCCTGCGATCGATTTCAACTGGTCCTTGAACACGATCAGCGGCGCGATCCAGCCGCCGATGCGAAGCGCTTGGATTTCGTCCCATGCCGGGGCGCACAGCGGACACGGGCCTTCGTCGTGTCCGTCGTCGGCGCCGACCGCATGGCGGCTTTCGGCGTCGGTGGTGAGTCCGGCGAGCTTGGTGAGCGCCGGTGCGCATTCGCGGGCGCCGTGCGCATCGGCCATCTGACGGATCAGCTCGCGGCCGAGCCTGCGCAGCGAGCGGTGCACGATCACGTGCGCCTGCGACACGCGGACGCCGAGCGCATCGGCGATCGCCGGATAGTCGGCGCCTTCGAAGAACTTCATCCGAAGCGCGGTCAGCGAACGAGGATGAATCGCCGACAAGGCGGTTTCGATGACGCGGCGAACGGCTTCGCGTTCTGAGTCGGGCGTCTCGTGGTCGGCGGTGGGCTCCTCACCGGAAAGCGGAACCAGCTTCGGACGGCGAAGCGTGTTGAGCGCCCGATTGCGCGCCACCGTCGAAACCCACGCCCCCGGCTTGTCGGCCCATGGAGCCTTGGTCAAGTAGGCCACGAACGCGTCGTGAACCAGGTCTTCCGCATGCGATTCACCGGCGATGCGCGCGACCGAGCGCGCGATCCCGGAGCGTTCGCGGCGATACAGATCTGCGACGAATTCCGTCGCGAGGTCTTGAGCCATGACAGACCTCCCCTCGTCCGTCCGGGTCCCTCAACCCGGCTCCCCCTGACAGGTCGTGCGGCGGGGTCCCTCATATCCCCGTCATAGAGTCGAAACGAGACTACTTCGAATCTGTCACATAGCGGTAGATAAAATTTCGAATCGGGAATGTCGGGCGCTTGGTTCGGTCGGCGAACCAGGCGTTTGACCTGCGGTTTCATCTCCAAGCCATCGTTGGTGAAAAAATGTGGGTCACCGGGCATTTCGGGAAATACGGACACCCCCCGAAGGACCGGGAGGACGCTCCGGGGGGTGTCGCGGCCCGCTAAGCGCGGGCCCGGCGAGCGGCGGCGACGGCGTCGTGCTCGGAGACGCTGCCCTGCTCTGCCAGGATTTCGATCGCGGCGAGCACGCCGGCGCGGAACGATTCGGGATGCTCGTAGAGGAAGTCTCGGTCCAGCAGTTGCCTGGTGCGCGCGTCGTCTGCGGGGAAGGGGCGATCCACGGGGTCCTCCTTACGGACTTCGACGAGCGATTCGCGCGCCGTCGATGGGGCTTTTCATGATCCTCAGGCTAAAGCACACACATTGCGAATGAATTTCCGATGAGTGAACACCCGGTAAACAGAGTCCGAAATCAAGCGTGCGGCCCGAGATTGGGGCCGCACGCTGGGATCTTCCCGCTCTTCTAGCAAGCGGGGAGTACGTCGGATTGATCGGACAGCCAATCCGCGACCGCGGCGTTGGTCGCGGGCGCGTTCCGGTGGAGCATGAACGAGTGCCCGGCGTCTTCGACGACGAGGGCGGTCACCGACGGAGCCGACGCGAACAGGTTCAGCTCGGCGTCGACGAACTCCAGCGGGAACAGCAGATCCGAGTCGCCGATCACGAACAGGACGGGAGCATCGATCAAGCCCATGACCGCCTTCGACGGCTGCGGCCCGATCGAGTAGACCTCGCCGGACGGCGTCAGGTTGGCCAGCGCGTTGTCGGCCGCCACGACCGCCGGGTCGACGTTGTCGCTCGGCAGCGGCGCGTACATGTATTCGGTGCGTCCTTGCTCGGTTCCGCCAAAATATTCGTAGTCGCTCTGCGCGGCTCGGGCGAAGTCGCCGGTAAAGAAGTCGGTCACGATCCGTTGCGACGGAACGTGGTGGTAGCCGGTGGGGATGTAGACGTCGGGACGAGCGAAGCCGAGCCCGGCGGCAAGCTCGGTGATCTCGGTTCCGGCGGAGTGGCCCATCAGCCCCACGCTGGAGAACGCCGGCCCGCCGTAGTTGCCGTAGCGAAGTGCCGTCTCGATCTGACCGACGATGTGCGCGTAGGCCTCGACGGTGAGCGTGTAGCCGTTCGGCTTCTCCTGCGTATCCGGCTGCGCGGACTCGTATCCGGGAAGGTCGACCGCCAGGGTCGGGTAGCCGGCTGCGGCCAGCGACCGCGCGACCGAATAAGTCTGGCCGTGGCCGGGGAGGTCCCAGGCGAACTCGCCGTAGGACAAGCCGTGGACAAGGATCATGACGCTGTTTCCGCACGTCGCGGTGTCGCTGCGCTGAAAGAGGCCCCCGCGCACGGTCAACGCCTCAAGCGTCGTCGGGTTGACGACGGGAATCTCGACGGCGGTGCGAGTCACGGTGGGGTCGGCGCGGCCCGGCAGCGGGACGATCATGGTGGCGAGGATCGCGGCGGCGGTGATGAGTCGAAGCAAACGCAAGGCAGCCTCCCGGTGGGTCGGTGTGATCGGCGGATCCGGTCTTTCCCGCTCCCTTCGACGGCGGTGCGGCCCGATCCTGCCGCCATGCCCGTTTGATCGCCGGGATTCGGTCGGCGCGTCGCGTGCTTCGCCGGTTTTCGCCGCGGCCTGCGGTAGGCTCCAACGCGTGAGCCAGCAGGATTTCGTTCCCGCGTTCCAGGTGTCAGGCGGCCAGGATCCCAATGCCGATCCCAATGCCGATTCCGGTGCCGGCGTCCCGCCCGAGCTTCCCCGCGACGACGCTGCACCCGAGCCCATAGCGGAGCCGACGCCCGCGCAGACCAAAGCCGAAGCGCGCACCGTCGGCGCGCTCGCCGCGAAGGTCAAGTTGCTCGGCGAGCGGCTGGTCGCGCAAGAGACGATGACCGCGCGAATGTCGGCTGCGATGGAACGCGTCGAATCATCGGTCGCCGAGCACACCAAACGCACGCAGCCGATGCTCGAGACGCTCTCGGCCGAGCTGGCGCGGCAAGGCGCGATGGTCGAGTCGCTCAAGACCGAAACCGAATCGTCGCTGGACCATCACGCCCAGCGTGTCAGCGAATTCGAGTCGCGGCTCGCGACGGTGCTGCGCGAGATGCGCGAGTTGGTGGCGAGCAAGGTCGAGTCCTACGACCTGTCGGTCGCGGACCGGATCGACTCGGCGCGGCAGACCATCGCCGATCAGCTCGCCACCTTCGAAGAGCGCGTCGAAGAGCTCGTGCACCGGTTCGCTGCGGCCGCGATTCCCGAGGAGATGCGCGACAAGGTCGAAGACCTCTCGGGGCGGTTTGTCCACGCCGAGACCGCGCTGGCCGCCACGCGATCCTCGGTTGAGTTCCTCCGCGCCGAGGTGGGCTCGCTCACGATGCTCTTGCGCAAGCTCGCCCCCGACGAAGCTCCCTAGGCCGGGGGTTGATCGACCGCGTACCATGGTGGCGCGGCCGCGAGCAATCTTTTCCCGACCCCGCGGCGTAGTCAGAGTATGTGGGCGGTCTCGGACGAAAGTCTGCTGGCCGGCCTCGGCACGGGCGACCCCGAAGCCGTCGCCGGCTTCATCCGGCGCTTCCAGCGGCGGGTCTACGGCCTTGCGCTGTCCATCGTCGGGGATGCCGTCCTCGCCGAAGACATCGCGCAAGAGACCTTCGCGCGGGCCTGGCGCCACGCCCAGGCCTACGATCCTCGCCGCGGACCGGTGGCGGCGTGGCTGCTGTCGATCTGCCGGAACCTCTCGATCGACACCGTCCGCCCACAGCGAGCCGAGCCGACCGCGCCCGACGCCATTCTGGCGATGCAGATTCCCGCCGCCGGGGTCGAGCCGTCCGACGCGGCCGTCCGCGCCGACGACGCCGCCCGGCTCCGCGAAGCGATCGTCCTGCTCCCCGAAGAACAGCGCCGCTCGATCGTGCTCGCCGCGTTCTACGGTCGCACCGCTCGTGAGATCAGCGAAGCCGACGGGATTCCGCTGGGTACGGCCAAGACCAGGATTCGCACGGCGATGATCAAGTTGCGCGCCGCGATGACGAAGGAACGGGAAGAGGCATTGTTGAAGGACCAGGAGATCGAGTGAGCCATTTCACGTGCGTGGACATGCAGGCGCTCGCTGCCGAGCTCGCGCTCGGCGTCGCAGGCGGCGAGGAGCGCGCGCACGCGCTTGCCCATATCGGCTCCTGTTCGGGTTGCCGCACCGAAGTCGAAGAGATGTCGATTGCCGCCGACTCGATGCTGCTGCTGGCGCCGCAGATCGAACCGCCGATCGGATTCGAGGCTCGCGTGATGGCGCGCGTGTCCAAGCCGCGACGGCGCCTCTCGTGGAAGATGGCGTTGGTCGCCGCCCTGCTTGCCGGGGTTGCGTCGGCCGGAACGGGGATGGCCGTTTACGCAGGCGGCGGACACGACCGGCAGCTCGCCGCTCAGTACGCAAAGTTGGTCAACGCGCTCGGCGGTAAGACGCTGCGCGCCGCCGAGTTGCGCGCGCTCGACGGCACCGTGGTCGGCAAGGTCTATGCCTACGACGGCAAGCCGTCGTGGCTGTTCCTGGTGCTGCAGGACCGCGAAGGCAGCGGACAGTACGAGGTGCAGCTCGAGCCCGTCAGCGGCGATGCGATCACGCTCGCCGGCTTGACGATCAAGTCCGGTCGCGCGTCGTGGGCCACGACCGCCTCGGTGCAGATCGACGATCTGGAGAGCTTGTCGATCCTCGACTCGACCGGCGTGCCGATCTACGGCGCCGACTTCAAAAAACCCGCCGGCAAGTAGCGGGACCTTCTCGTCGCCTTCGTGCCTCGCCTAGGTTTCGGTGCGGAGTGCGGCGCTGCGGCTGGGGTGACGCAGCTTCGCGAGGGCTTTCGCTTCGAGCTGGCGGATGCGTTCGCGAGTCAGGCCGAACCGCTTGCCGACTTCTTCGAGCGTGAGCGGCTCTTCGCCGGTTAGGCCGAAACGCAACGCGAGGATCGTACGCTCGCGTTCGGTCAGCGTGGATAGCACCTTCTCCAGCTCCTCGCGGCCGATCCCCGACAGCACCTCGTCGAACTGTCCGGCGGCGGCTTCGTCGGGAACGAACTCGCCGAGCGTGGCTTCGCCGGCTTCCCCCACGGGAGTCTCCAACGAGAGCAGGTTCGCGGCAAGGCCGCGCAGCTCGCGCACGCGCGCGACCGGCAGCCGCGCCGACTTGGCGACTTCGTCGTCGGTCGCTTCACGGCCGTACTGCGCCTCCAGCTCGGCGCGGGCGCGGCGCACACGCACCAGAAGCTCGTGCACGTGGACGGGCAGGCGGATCGCGCGGCCACGGTCGGCGATGCCGCGCTGGATCGCCTGGCGGATCCACCATGTCGCGTAGGTCGAGAATTTGAAGCCCTTGCGCCAGTCGAACTTGTCGACCGCGCGCATTAAGCCGATGTTGCCTTCCTGCACCAGATCCAGCAGCGGAATACCGGTCGCGCGGTAGCGGCGAGCGATCGACACGACCAGGCGAAGGTTCGCCTGGACCATGTCGTGCTTGGCGCCCTCGCCGTCGCGGCGTCCGCGTTCCAGCTCGCGCTTCTTGGCCGGCGTGAGCCCGTCGCCCTTCGCGATCCGCTTGGCGGCCTTCGCGCCTCCCTCGATCCGCTTCGCAAGCTCGACTTCCTGCGCGGCGTTGAGCAGGGGATAGCGGCCGATCTCGCGCAGGTAGGTGCCGAGCGCGTCGAGATCGCCGAGCCGGTCGGCGTCCTCGGGACGAACGACAACCTTGCCGTCGTCTTCGGCGGAGTCTTCTTCGGTGTCTTCGGCGGCCTGCGCCAGCAACTCGGCGTCGTCCAGCTCGATGTCGTCGTCGACCTTGCTGCTGCGCGGCAGGTCGTCGTCGTCGGTTCTAGCCATGCTCTCCCTTGCGGTCATGCGGTCGTTCCCACGCTCGTCCCGTCGCCCGTTCCCACGTCTATCTTTCGTACGGCCAGGCCGGGGATCCGGTCGTAGCGGCCGTTCCCGGTGACGATCGCCCAGCCTCGGGAGATCGCGATCGCGGCAACATCCAGCGCCCGGCCATCCGCGCCGTGTGGCCGCGCGGCATCCAACCGCGCGCGCATCCGAGCGGCCGGGCCGTCGAACGGTACCACGTCCACTCGATCGAGAAGACGTTCAACGAACGAGGCTCGGTGAGCGGCCAGAGCCGGGTCGGATGTGCGTTCGACCGTCTCGAGCAGCTCGGCTGCGGTCGGTGCGGTGATCGCGACCGGTTCGGAGGCGCCCAGCAGGTCGCCGAGCCGGACCGATCCGGCTTCCGCGCGCACGAGCGCATCCGCGTCGATCAACGTTCCCATGAGGAAATTCCTTCCCGGCCGGAACCCGAAACATCCCCGCGCGCCGCTTCCAGGTCGTCGGCGAAGCCTGGGTCGAGCGGCGGGAGATTTCGGAGCAGTTCGGTCAATTCGGATGCCGTGATCGCCCGGGCGGGTGCCGTCGGCAGAATGCGGGCAACGGTTTCGCCGTTTCGAACGACCTCGTACTGCTCGCCCTGGTAGCGAACGCGGTTGATGAGGTCGGCGAAGCCGCGAGCGGCATCGGTGGCGCTGATCTTCTTCACCGGGAGAGTATACCAGAATCAGAAAATCAGATTGACCGTTTATGAAGCCCGGCGGGAGTGGGCGCGAGCCGGAACGATTCCCGGCTCGTATGCAACCATGAGGCCAACCATGAGCGAACCCCAATCCCGATCCCGCAACGTCATGGGGATCATGTCCAAGATCCGGCGAGGCCGCCGGGATGCGGCGGCGACCGCCACGTTCCCCGCCGCGGCCGCCGACGTTTGGCGCGTCGTGTCCGACGTCGAGCGAATCGAGCGCTGGTGGCCGCGCGCGCTCGGTGGAATGATCATCGACGGGGACGAACTCGGCCGCGAGCAGATCGTGCGCGTGAACTGGGGTCGGGTGGAGGGCCGCATTCGCCAGCGGGTCATCGAGTGGGAGCCGGGCAGTCGATACGGCTGGGAAGTGGTCTCCGAGTCGGCCGGCGATCGTGTGCTTGCGCCGCTGATCTCTACGTCGGTGCTCGTCACCGTCGAACGCGACGGCGTAGCCGGCACGCGCGTGACGATCCGAGCGGCGTTCGATCCGGTCGGCGCGCGCGGCGTGCTGGCGCTCCGCCAGATCTCGCGGCTCGCCCGTCGCTCGTACCGCGCGGCGCTTCGGAATCTGCGCGGCGTCGTCGCGCCCTAGCTCAGTTGCGCGGCGAGCGTCGCCGGATCGCCGGCCGGTTCTTTGCAGGCGAAGCGTTCGCAAACGTATGCGGTCGCGCGGCCGGACCGCATCGGCCGTTCGCGCATCAGCGGCACGGATTCGTCGTCGCCGCCGGCGATCACTCGCGGCAACGCGACCCGTCGCCAGGCGACGTCGGCGAGCGCGCGCGCATCGCCACCGGTGCCGGCGATCGCGATCTCTTTGATGCCCGCGGTTGCGGCGTCGATCGCGCAGAGCGCCTCGCCGAATCCGAGCGGCGCTTGGCCGGCGATGCCGGTGACGCGGCGGAGCGCTTCCAGCGCGCGGTCCTCGTATCCCGCCTGGCCGGTCAGCGCCGCCAGCCGAAGCAGCAGCGTCGCCGCGGCCGAGTTGCCCGACGGGACGGCGTTGTCGAACACGTCGCGCGGTCGCAACACGAGCGACTCCGCGTCCGAGCCGGTGTCGAAGAACCCGCCGGCCGGATCGGCGAACAGTTCGAGCATCTGATCGGCCACGGTGCGCGCCTCGCGGTAGAAACGTGCATCGAAGGTGGTCTCGTACAGGTCCAGCAGCGCGCCGGCCAGCAGCGCGTAGTCGTCCAGATAGCCGGGGCCGCTCACGCGGCCGTCGCGCCACGATCGCAGCAGGCGGCCGTCGTCGCGGCGCAGGTTGGACAGGACGAAATCGGCCGCGCGAACGGCGGCGGCAACGAAATCGTCGCGGCCGAGCAGGCGGCCTGCTTCGGCCAGGCCTGAGATGGCCAGGCCGTTCCATGAAGCGAGCACCTTGTCGTCGGTCGCGGGACGCACGCGTTGCTCGCGAAGGTCGAACAAGCGAGCACGGACGCGCGCGATCGCCGCGCGAATGCGCTCGGGCGTCGCGCCGGTGACCTCGGCGACCTGCGTAAGCGGGGCGGGAATCCACAAGATGCTTGATCCTTCGAAGTTTCCGCCGGGCTGCAGCGACCAGGCGGCCGCGACGATTTCGGCGTCGTCGCCGGCGACGCGCATCACGTCATCGGCGTCCCAGACGAAGAACTTTCCTTCGACTCCTTCGCTATCGGCGTCGCCGCTGCTGAAGAATCCGCCGTCGTCGTGTCGCATCTCGCGGAGCAGATATTCGCCGGTTGCGATCGCCGTCTCGCGATACAGATCCAGCGGATCGTCCAGCCCGACCGCCGCGCGCGCATACAGCCGGAGCATCTGGCCGTTGTCGTAGAGCATCTTCTCGAAGTGCGGAACCAGCCAGAAGCCGTCCACCGAGTAACGGTGGAATCCGCCGCCGACCTGATCGAAGATACCCCCGCGGGCCATCCGGGTCAGCGTCAGCGACAGCATCTCGCGCGACCCGTCGAATCCCAGACGGGTTGCGCGCAGAAGGAACTCGAGCGTCATCGGCTGCGGGAACTTCGGTGCGCCGCCGAAGCCGCCCCACTGCTCGTCGAAGCCGGCCTTCATCGCATCGAAAGCGGCGCGCAGGACGTTCGCGTCCGGCGCTCCTCCGGCGGGGAGGTTGCCGGCCATCCGGGTGACGTGACCCAGAAGATTGATGCTCTGCGTTCGCGCCTCGTCGGGCTGCGAGCGCCATGCTTCGGCGACGCCCATCAACACGCGACGAAGTGCCGGCAGGCCGTGCCGGTCCTCAGGCGGGAAGTAGGTGCCGCCGTAGAAGGGCGCGCCGCCGGGCGTGAGGAACATCGTCATCGGCCATCCGCCGTGTCCGGTCATCGCCTGAACGGCGCTCATGTAGATCTGGTCGAGGTCGGGCCGCTCTTCCCGGTCCACCTTGATGCACACGAAATGATCGTTCATGAAGGCGGCCGTCTCGGCGTCCTCGAACGACTCGCGCTCCATCACGTGACACCAATGGCACGCCGCGTACCCGATCGACAGGAAGATCGGCTTGTCTTCGCGGCCGGCGCGGTCGAGCGCCTCGGGCCCCCACTCGTACCAGTCGACGGGGTTGTTCGCGTGCTGAAGCAGATAGGGGCTGGTGGCGCTCGCGAGGCGATTGGGCATGCGGGCAGTGTCGCGCACCGGGTGCGGCGTGTCGAACGCGCGGTTGCTCAGGGCGCCGGAGCGGGGTGCCCACGGCGCAGCGCGCGCGGACCGATCAACCGCCACGCCCACGCCGTCCACGCGACGGTCGCGGTCAATCCGATCATTGCGAACGCAAACGCGACCGTGCGCACGTGGAAGCGGCCGGCGGCGAACCCGGCCAGCGCGAGCGAGGTCGTCATCGTCATGGTGATCAGCGCGTAGTCGAACGAAAAGATGCGGCCGCGCATTTCGTCTGGAGTGAATCGCTGCAGCGCGTAGGTGCTGATCGTCCAGTTGGCTCCGCCGCCGATGTGCGCGCCGCAGACCGCCGCTGCGGCGAGCCAGATGTTGGGCGCGCCGGCGAAGAGCGCATAGCCGACCGAAAAGATCGCAAACGCAGCGCCGATCGACAGCAGCAGCCGGTCGTCGCGGTTGCGAAGGACGAAGCGACGGAACAGGAAGGGCCCGGCGAACGCGCCCAGGCCGCGCGCGCCCATCAGGATTCCGATCCCGGTGTCGCCGCGTCCGTAGACCTGCACCGCCATCGTCGACAGCAGCGCGATCGTGCCGCCGGCGGACCCGAAGAGGGCTTTGGCCGTCAGCACCGCGCGCACGCGTGCTTCGCGGCGCACGAACGCGATCGCGAGTCCGATGTCCTGCAGCACCGTGACGTGCGACGGCTCGCGGATGGACTCTTGGAAGGGTTGTCGGATCGAGCGAAGCAGCACGGCCGAGATCACGAACGACGACGAATCCATCAAGAACGCCGCGTTGCGGCCAAGCGTCGCAGCCACCACGCCGCCGAGCGCCGCGCCGACGGCCAGCATCGTCCCCCAGGCGGAGCCCATCAGAACATTCGCCCGCGCGAGATCCTCGCGACGGACCAGGTTCGGAAGCGCCGCCGACGACGCCGGTTCGAAGAACGGAGCGAACGCCGACAGCAGCGCGGTGCACACGAACGCGATCCAGATCGTTGATGCGTCCCGGGCGAACAGGAAGCCGAGCGCGATTCCTGCGCGAGCGAGGTCGGCGCCGATCATCAGATGCCTGCGGTCCACGCGATCGGCGATCACGCCGGCGAAGGGCGATACGATCGCGAACGGAAGCGTTGAGGTCGCCAGCATCAGTCCGGCCAGCAGCGGGCGCCCGGTCGTCTCCAGCACGAGCCCCTGCAGCGCGACGACGGCGAACCAGTCGCCGGCGAACGACACGATCGCCGATAGGTACAGCCGCGCAAAGCCGGGGTTGCGGCGCAGCAGTCCGCCCGTGGGGATCGGAGTCTGAAGGCTCATCGGTTCGCTCATGGTAGGCGCGGTGCTGTGGCCGCGCCCGGCGGATTGCGGCCCGAGCACGCCGGTCGTAGCCTTTCGCGCCGATGAGCGACCAGCGCGCCCCCGGCCAACGCGGCGTGAGGCTTTTCGTGCGGGCCACCCGAGCGAAGGTGCTCCCCGTGATGCTGGCGCCGGTCGCGGTCGGAGCGGCCGTCGCGTGGGAGCGCTCCGGCTCCCTGTCGTGGTGGCGGTTCGCGCTCACCGCCGTCGGGGCGGCCGGCATGCATCTCGGGGCGAACGTGATCAACGACATCTACGACGAGGAGTCCGGCGCCGAGGTGCGTGCCCGAGCCGACTTCAGGTCGCTCGCAACCGGCTCGGGGGTGTTGGGCGCCGGGCTGATGTCCAGGCGACGGCTGCTTGGGCTGGCCGCGGCCCTGTTCGGCACCGGACTTGCGTGCGCGGCCGCATTGGCGATCGGCGGCCGCCCGCACGTGCTCTGGCTGGGCGCGATCGGGTTTGTGCTCGCCTACGAATACGTCGGTCCGCCGCTGCGCTACGGCACCGTCGGTCGCGGACTCGGCGAGATCGGCATCTTCGTCGCCTTCGGGATCCTGCCGGTCGCGGGTTCGTATTACGTGCAGGCCGCCGCGATCGACGCGGCCGCGTTGTGGGCTTCGTTGGTGCCCGGCCTGTTGACCACGATGGTGCTCTACCACCATCACTTCCTACACTGGGAATCCGACCGGGCCGTCGGAAAGATGACCCCGGTCGCCGCGCTCAAACCGCAGATCGGTCTGGTCGTGGGGCGCATCGCGCTGATCGCGACGACGATCGTGCTCGCGGCCCAGACGCTGGTCTTCGCCCTGTTTCCGCCGGGGGCGTTCGCCGCCGCGCTGGCTTTCGTGCCGGTCGCGATCGCCCAACGCAGCGCGGCCGGAGAACCGGGAAACGAGGCATATGTGCGTCTGCTGGGCGCGACGCTGGGCGCGGCGGTGCTCGTAGCCGGAGTTCTGGTCGCGTCGGCGATGGTTCGCGTGGCGCTTCGGTAGCGTTCACGTTCGATTTGAAGGGTCGGAGCGATCCGGCGGCGAAAAGGGGAAGCATGAAACATCGAGAGGGCTTCGAATTCGCCCAAAGCGTGATTCCCGAGCGGATTCTGCGCGGGATGCGAACGGGCGAGGAGGTCCACGAGTACCTCGCGGCGCGCGTGTCGCGCCGTTCCGTGCTGAAGGGTCTGGGTCTTGCGGGCCTTGCCGGCCTGGCCAGCCCGGTCCTGTGGTCCAAGCCGGGACGGGCCGCCGAACCGCCACGTGGCGTTCATCTGTCCTATGGGACCGATCCGCGTCGCGAGATGAACGTGTCCTGGTTCACGCAAGCGAGCGTCGCCAAGCCCGTCGTGGATGTCGGGCCGACGTCGGCCTACGGCACCGTCGTCGAGGCCGAGAGCGTCACCTATCTGCGCCCCGCCGACTACGGCGGCGTCATCACGATCCAGCACCACGCGACGATCCGAGGTCTCGAACCGGATACGTCCTATCACTATCGCGTGCGCCATCAGGGCGCCGCCGCCGAGGACGCCACGTTTCGGACCGCGCCCGACCGGATCGAGCCGTTCCGGTTCACCGCGTTTGGCGATCACGGCATCGATCCCGGCACGAACCACGGACGGACGCAGCAAGGAACGCCGTACTCGAAGGTGGCGGTCGGCGCGGTCGCCGCGCTGCAGCCGCGCTTTCACCTGGTTGCCGGAGACATCTCCTACGCGACCGGAGTGCAAGACGTGTGGGACACCTGGTGCGAGGATGCGCAGCCGTCGGCCGCCGTGACGCCGTGGATGGTCGGGCTCGGCAACCACGAGATGGAGCACGGCTTCGGGCCGCAAGGCTACGACCCGTTCCGTTCGCGTTTCCGTGTTCCCGACAACGGCCTGGACTGGAAGCCGGAACGCACCGGGACGTTCTATGCGTTCCAGCACGCGAATGTGCTCATGGTCGTGCTCGACGGCAATGAAGCGGCGAGCGAGTCGGGCTACGACGAGAATCGTGGGTACCTGAAGGGCGCGCAGGACCGCTGGCTGCGGTCCACGCTGCACACGGGCCGCACGAACCCGACGGTGGACTGGATCGTGGTGTCGTTCCACAACTGCATGTATTGCACCGACGTCCTGCACGGCTCCGACGGCGGATGCCGCGCGCGGTGGCAGGCGATCTTCGAAGAGTTCGAGGTCGACGTTGTGCTCAACGGACACAATCACTGCTACGAGCGCAGCTATCCGATTCGGGGCGCCGACTACACCATCCTCGCTCCGACGCAGCCGGCCGACCCGGTGGGAATGGGCGTCACGTATTTGTGCGTCGGCGGCGGGGGCAATCTGGCACGCGCGGCCTCCACCTATCCCACCGCGGCGGTCTTCGACGAAGAAGGCGGCCGTCAAACCGAGTCCGGCGACTGGCGCGCGCGGCGTTTCGACGGCCACAGCCTTGCGGTCTTCGACGTCGATCCCGGCGCTGCCGGCGGGACGACGACGCTGAAGTTGTCTGCCCGCGAGTTCATGGGACCCGGGCTGGGCGAAGTCGATGCGTTGACGCTCGAGCGTCCGGCGAAGGCGATCGTGGCCGGCCGTGTGGGAGGCGGCACTGCCACGCCGGCGCCGAAGCCCGGGCCGGTCGTGGGCGGCGTTCGCAACGAAAAGGAACTTCCCGCGACCGGGTCCGCGGCGGCGACGTTCGCGGCCGGAGCCGTCGCCGCGGCCGCCGCGGCGACGATCGCTCGATCCTTGCACGACCCCGGCCACGCCGATGAGCAGGCTCCCGGCGACGCGTGAACAGCACGCGAACGAATCGCGAGAACTTGATGAATTGGGAGGAATCTGGCATGTCTGCGGCGAATCGAGCACGGAGCGGGAATGTCTGGAAGCGGGCACGTCCCCGAGGAGAGAGGGAGATTCGATGAAGCGATTTCTCATGGCAGGGCTGATCGCCGGCGCGGTGCTTTCGCCCGGCGCCGTCTTCGCAAGCCACGGCGGCGCGGGCTGCGGCTACGCGACCACGCCCGGCCGGCAGGAGCACGTGGTGAACTCGGGCGCCGGTCTGGTCCTGTACGCCGACACCAACGGCGGCGGCGGCACGACCGCGCAAGCCGATCAGTCGGCGGGCGTGTGCATGCAAGGCGTGGGCACGTTGGAGGCCGGCCACGGCGCGAACAAGGGATCGAATCGTTACGCGTGGCACTCGGTGGTCAAGAACGGCGTCTACGTGGTTGCCGACGGCCAGAGCGTGCTCGGCCCGACGCTGCGCGGCTACATCGGCGTGTCGAACTTCGAGACGGGAAGCACGTCATCGTGCAGCGGTCCGCAGGCCGAGACCTGCACCGGCTCCAACGGCGGCGGCTGGTTCGGCCCGGCGGGCGGCGTCGGCGGCCAGTACGCGTATCCCGTGCCGATCATCTGCGGCGACGACACCGGCCCGAACTGGGACGACTCACGCCGCGACGGCTGTCGCCTTTCGTAGCCAACGCGATCGGCGGCGCCCCGCCGGCGGATTCGGGGGGCGCCGCCGCACGCGATGAGGGGATTGGGAAACGATGAGCGAATGGCGGGACATGCAGCAGGAGCTGGCCGCGCGGCGGGTCGAGCGTCGCAGCTTCCTCAAGGGCGCGGCGGCACTGTCGACGCTGGCGATGCTCGAGACCAACTCGATCGCCAAGGCGCTCGTCGGTCGCTACGGCCCCCCGGAGGCGCGCGCGATCGACACGATCGTCGTCACGCTGATGGAGAACCGTTCGACCGACCATTTCCTCGGCTGGATGGGAAGCGTCATCGACGGCGTGCAGGAAGGCTTCTGGAATCCGGCGCGCTTGGAGGCGGCCGGCAGCGCATGCAGCTCCGATCCGGCGCATCAGTTCCCGATCGCCGACGCCACGCCGGTGCCGACGTATCGCCTGCCCGGGCACTGCCTGGGGTCGGATCCGGATCACGGCTGGACCGGGAGCCGAATAGAGTTCAACGGCGGCGCGATGAACGGCTTCGCGCACCGCAGCGGCGCCGACGCGATGGGCTACTACCTCGAAGACGACGTGCCGCTCCTCGGCTGGCTGGCGAAGAACTACACCACGTTCTCGCGCTACTTCTCGTCGGTGATGGGTCCCACCTACCCGAACCGGCTCTACTGGCTGGCGGGGCAGGGCGGCGGATACAAGGGCAACACGATTCCCGGACCGCAGGTCGCCGGACGAACGCCGGCCGGCTTTACCGACGGCGATCCGGAGCCCGACGGCCACGACTGGTCGAGCGTCTTCCATCAGCTCGACTACTTCGGGATCCCGTGGACCTACTACCATCACGATCTGGCCAGCGTGATGTTGTTCTTCAACCGCGTCGAGGAGAACCCCGGCAAGGTCCGCTTCATCGGCGACTACTACGCCGACGCGGCAGCCGGGATTCTCACCCCGGTTGTGTTCCTGGATCCCGGGTTCGTCACGGTCGGCAACGACGATCACCCGGCGCGCGACATCGCCTTCGGTCAGCGCTACCTCTACGACACGTTCATGGCGCTCGCCCAGTCGCGGCACTGGTACAGCCCGCGCACCGGAAAGGGAAGCGTCTACGTGGTGTCCTACGACGAGGGCGGCGGCTTCTACGATCACGTTCCGCCGCCCCGCGTGACGGATCGGAACAGGTCCGACGATCATTGCGAAGACTGGGGACGGCTCGGCTTCCGCGTGCCGACCGTCGTCGCCTCGCCGTTCAGCCGCGGCCCGGATAACGGCGGCGGGCCGACCGGCGTGGTGAATCAGAGCCTGTTCGACCACACTTCGATCTTGAAGTTCATCCAGTGGCGCTTCGGCCTGGGATCGCTCAACGACCGCGCCTATCCCGGCACGCTGGGATTCGAAAACGGCCTGAACTTGGGGTCGCGTGACGACGCACCCGAGATCGGGAACCTCGCCTCGGTCCTTGACTTTGCCAATCCGCGGCCTGATCTCCCCAGCGAGCCGCCGCAAATCCCGCTTCATCCCGAAGGCATCTACTGCTCGCCGGCCCAGTTTCCCGAAGAGACGGGTGGCGAGAACCCGCTCGAGCCGGTTCCCGAAATCCCGCTGCCGCCGCTCGCGCGGCCGCGAATCCCCGAACCGGTCGTTCCGCACGCGGAGTGGGTGGCGCTCGCCGATCGCGGCTTCTTCGGCAAGTACGACTACCGCGAACGCGCGAAGCACGGCGTGTTCCGGGATTAGGAGCGACTAGACGCGGCGGAACTCGGGCGGGACCAGGCTCGCCTCCGCGCCGTGCTTTTCGATTTCGTGCTGCGCCGCGCGCGCGGCCGAGGCGATCTCGGCCACGGGAAGCGTCTTGTGAACCGTGCCGTAGGTCTCGAGCTTGGTCGCGCCGCGATCCAGAAGCGTCACCGCGCCGGTCACGTTGCCGCGCTGAAAATGTGTGAATCCCACCGCGACTTGGGTGATTCCTTGCCAGAAGTTGCGGTCGGGTGCGGGCGAGGGATGCCAGGCGAACTCCCACATTTCATGCGCCTCGAAGAACCGCCCGTTGTTGAAGTGCGCGATTCCGCGGTCGAGCGCCTCGTCTTCGGACTGCGGGTCCGGCTCTTCGATGTACTCGGCCGCCGCGTCGCGCGGCAGAGGCCGGCCGAGCGCGTCCCGAGGGCGCGCGCTCTTCGCGCGGCCCTGTCGGTCACGGTCCCGGTCGGCCATCGGGAGCAATGCTAATCGGGAAGACGAAGATCGCGCTCCAGGGCGCGTCCGTCGGGCTCGTGGAATCCGAATCGTCGATACAGATCGTGCGCGTCCTTGGTGTGCAGCATCCATCGAACGTTCGCGAGCGGGCCGCGTTCGATCATCTCCCCGACCAGTTCGGCGCCGAGCCCGCGACCGCGATAGCCGGGGAGGACGTACACGTCGGCGAGGTAGGCGACGACGTGCCCGTCGCTGACGGCGCGCGCGAAACCGATCTGCCGGGCGCCGTCGTAGAGGCCGACGACGCGATGGGAGTCGCGAATCGCTCCTTCGATCATCGATACCGGTCGCCGAGCGCCCCAATAGGTCGTCCGCAGGAACGCGACGATCACGTCCAGGTCGAGCCTGGACGGATCGTCGTCCAGCTCGATGCCGCCCCAGAGCGCGCGCCGCGTCACGCCGCATGTCTACCGCGTCCAGGCGCAGCGCGCTCGATGGTAGCGGGTCCGGCCCTCCGCGGCGAGGTTCCCATCCCGGATGAGGCCGGGTGCCTATACTCGCCGAAGTGACGGTGAATACGAGCGACGAGATCTTCGTCGACGCCGAACCGGCGGAGGTGTATCGCGCGCTGCTCACCTTCGGCAAGGATCCCTCGTGGTGGCCGGGTGCGCGCACGACGTCCGACGGAAAGCATCTCGGCGTCGTCGCTCCTGCCGGCGGTCTGTCGCGACTTCGTTTTGCGGCCACCGTCGATCACGTCCGGCCCGACGAGGGGCTCACTTGGGTGTTCGACGAAGGCGAGTTGCACGGCCGCGGCGAGTGGTGGCTGGAGCCGTTCAAAGACGGGACGATCGTTCATTACTACTTGATCGAAGCCGCCAAGGCGTCCGGCGCGCGCGGTCTCGATGCGCTCGTGGACAAGCATCGCGTCGCGATTCGCCGCGGGATGAACGCGCTCAAGGATTTCATGGAGGGACGGTGAGCACGCCGCTTCGCTGTCCGTCCTGCGGGGCGAGCAACGCCGCCGGCGCGCAATGGTGCGGCCAGTGCCTGGCCCGATTCGGCGGCCCAGCTTCCCCGGCCGAACCTTCCACGCCCGCCCCGCCGGAGCCTGCATCCGGCCGGCCGGATTTGCGCGGGGTCGAAGCGCACGGCGTGCATCGACGCGGCGAGGATCTCTATTGGACGTGCCCCGTCTGCAATGGGGTCAACGAGATGAAGCACACGATCTGTCCGGTGTGCGCGACGCCGATTGCCGCGCTGTTCGGCGCGACCAAGCGGCGATCGCTCAAACGCACCGGGCCGATGGTCATCGTGCTGTCGGCGGTGCTGCCCGGCGCCGGACACGGCTACGCCGGCCGGACCGCCGACGCGATCGCTCGCGGCGTGCTCTACGTGTGGACGGCGGCGATCGGGGTCTTGCTGCTGACGCGAACGAACGCGCGCGGCGCCGGCGTGTTCCGCGCGATCGGCGGCGTCTTCGTCATCACCGCCGCCGCAACGTGGCTGATCGCAATGCTCGAAGCGCAGCGCCTCGCCAAAGGCTACGACGAGCCGCTGGTGCCGGGACGAGTGCTGCTGTGGGCGTCGGCCGCCCTCACCGGATTGTTATTCGTCGGTCTCGCGCTCGGGGCTCGTGCCGCCTAAGGACCGACGTACCCGCGCTGCCATCCCTCGATCACCGCAGGGACCTCGGACAGGCGAGACACGATTGCATCCGGGCGAATCCGGTCCGGCTCTTCGAATCGGTACTGGCGAGTGAGGATCGTTCGAATGCCGAGCGCGTGCGCGCCGTAGACGTCGTCGGCGAGCCGGTCCCCGACGTGGACGGCCTCCGCCGGCGGAATCCCGAGCGTCTCCAAGGCGGTCAGGAAGATCCTCGCGTGCGGCTTGCGCACGCCGACCTCGGACGAGAACGCGACGGCGCCGAGATGCTCGCGGATGCCGGCGCGTTCCAGATCGCCGTGCAGCCGGTGCGGCAGCAGCGAGAAGTTCGACACCAGTCCGAGCGCGAATCCGTCGGCGCGCAGGCGGGCGAGCGTGGCGATGGTGTCGTCGCCGGCCTTCCACGACGCCGAGACCGCATCGTGGTCGATCTCGGCGACCTCTTCGAGCAATTCGCGGGGCAACTCGTATCCGAGCCCGCGGAACGCGGTGTCGAACATCTTGATCTGATCCAGCTCCTCCAGCCGGCGCTCCTCGTAGGAGCGGCCGACCATGACGTCGATGGCGCCGGCGATTCGCTCCACCAGCTCGTCCACCTCCGGCGGCGCGCGGTCTTCGACCCAGGTCGTCAATCGCTCTCGCACCGTCTGATACGCCATGCGCAATGCGTCCTGGGTCGGCGCGAAATCCATGAGCGTGTGGCCCAGGTCGAACAGAACGGCGCGTATCATCGCCGCACAGGATACGCGGGGCGTGGTCCGCGTTCCGCGTCGAGCACGACCCGCCCGCTAGGATCGTGGCCGAAGTCGTGCCGGTTGTCGTTGCGGGGAGGTCGCATGGCGGATCAGACGCAAGGCTCGATCGTGATCGAGGCGGACCCGGCCGTGATCATGGCCGAGATCGCCGACTACGCCGCCTATCCCGAATGGTCGGGCGAGATCAAGACGGTCCAGATCCGCGCGACCGACGATCAGGGCCGCGGCACGCAGGTCTTCTTCGAGGTTGCGAGTGGCCCGCTGAAAGCCGACTACGTGCTGGACTACACCTACAAGCCGGCCGATGCCGGCCTGTCGTGGACGTTCGTCGAGGGCACGAACCTGCGCAACATGGAAGGCGAGTATGTGCTCGAAGCCGCCGCGCCGGGCCGCACGACCGTGACCTACAAGCTGAAGGTGGACACCTCGATCCCCATGCTCGGCTTCATGAAGCGTCAGGTGGAAAAGAAGATCATCGACGTGGCGCTGAAAGGGTTGAAGAAGCGCGTCGAATCGCGGTCCTGACCGCGCGGTTGCTTGCCGGAAGCAGCGCCCTTGAACCCCCGGTATGCTGGCCGCTCGATGCGAATTCTGTTGTTCACCGGAAAAGGCGGCGTCGGAAAGACGACGGTGTCGGCGGCGACCGCGGTGCAGGCGGCCCGCCGCGGACTGCGAACGCTGGTGATGTCCACCGATCCGGCGCATTCGCTCGCGGATGCGATCGCGCTTCCGCTCGACGGCGAGCCGCGCGAAGTCGCGCCCAACTTGTGGGGCCAGCAGATCGACGCGCAAGCCCGCCTGGAAGAAGGCTGGCGCGAGATTCAAGAGTATGTGCTGACGCTGCTCGATTGGGGCGGCGTCGACGCGATCGCCGCCGAGGAGCTGTCGGTGATTCCCGGCTTGGACGAGATCTTCGCACTCACCGACGTCCGCCGCGCCGCCGACAGCGATGCATACGACCTGCTCGTCGTGGATTGCGCGCCGACCGCGGAAACGCTTCGCCTGCTGAGCTTGCCCGACGCGCTGAATTGGTACTTCGAGCGCATCTTTCCGATGGAGCGTCGCCTCGCCAAGGTTGCACGGCCGGTCGTCAACCGAATGGTGAGGGCGCCGATCATCGCCTCCGACACGGTCATGGGCGCGGTGGAGCGGCTCCATCGCACACTCGAAAGCGTGCGACAGCTTCTGATCGACACCTCGACGTCGTCGGTGCGCCTCGTCGTGAACGCCGAGCGCATGGTGATCGCCGAGGCGCGCCGCACCTACACCTATCTGAATCTGTTCGGCTACCGGGTCGACGCCGTCATCTGCAACCGCTTGCTGCCCGACGAGGTAACCGACCCGTACTTCCAAGAGTGGAAGGCCCTGCAGAAGACGCATCTGCAGACGATCCACGATTCGTTCGCGCCGGTTCCGATCATGAACGTCCCGCTCTACGACCGCGAGATGGTCGGGCTGGAACGGCTGGCGCTGCTTGCCGAGAATCTCTACGGCGACTCGGATCCGGCCGCGATGATGCACGATGTGGATCCGGTCGTGGTTCGAAAGACGACGACCGGCGCGACGATGTCGCTCCATCTCCCCTTCGCCGAGAAGGGAGACATCGATCTGCTCCGCAAGGGCGACGACTTGTACGTGAAAGTCGGTCCATACAAGCGAGCGATCATGCTTCCCGGCGCGCTGTCGCGACTCGAAGTTGCCGGCGCCTCCTTCGAAGGCGAATGGCTGGTCGTGACGTTCACGAGACCGGCCGGCGAACAGGACGCGCCGACGGAGGCGATCGGCTCGCGCCGCAAGCGAGCGCGGGCCGCCGAGGCCGAAGGGGGACAGCGGTGACCGACGAAACGACAGGGCGACGCGGCGGGAACGGCGGGAACGGCGAGGGAGCCGGGCCGTTCGGCGGCATTCCCTTTCCGCAGCCGAACTGGGGTCAGACCCAGGACTGTCTGTTGTGTCCGTTCGGTCTGGTTTCCTTCGCCGTCCGCAACACCAATCCGGAGATGATGGAGCACTTGATGAAAGCCGGCATGGAACTGATGCTGGCCTTCAAGTCGCTCGCCGACGCCGCCGCGGAAAAGCTCGGAAACACGGCGCGGGCCGACGACGGACTCCAGCGCATCGACATCTCCTAGGGCGGTCTGGATTCGAAGCGACGCGGCCGGGTAGACTGCGTTCAATGGCTGATCGGCATGAATCCGGCGGCATCCCGACCGAACAAACCTTGCGTACGCTCGCGTCCTTGGACGCCGGAGACGCGGCAACCGTTTCCTTCTACCTCGACACCGACGGGCGGCGCTTTCCGCGCCGCGCCGATCTGGAACGCGCCACCGCCGATGCGCTTCGCACCATCGACACGACGAACCTGAGCCGGCTGGGTCGCGCATCGGTCGACGCCGCTCGCGCGCGCATCAGCGACTACGTCGCCAAGGAATTCGAGCGAGGCGCAACGCGTGGCCTGGTCGTCTTCGATTGCGACGCGGCAGATCTGTGGCAGGTCTTCCATCTGCCGGCATCGGTGCGGACGCGCGCCGTTGCGGATCGCCATCCGCACGTGCTCCGCCTGGAGGCGTTGCTCACTCGCGCCGAACGGTTCGCGACCGCCTTGGTGAGCCGGGACAAGGCCCGGCTGCTGACCACACATCTCGGCCGGACGCAGGAGCGAAGCGACGTGCTCGACGAGGTGCCCGGAAAACACGGGCAGGGCGGGTGGTCGCAGGCGAACTACTCGCGTCACATCGAAGAGCTTGCGCATCGCCATTACAAACACGCCGCGGAAGTGCTCTTCGCCCTTTCCAAGACGGATCCGTTCGATCGCCTGATCCTCGCCGGCCCGGACGAAGCGGTCGCCACGTTCGAGAAGGGCTTGCATCCGTGGCTGGCCGAGCGGGTGGCGGCGCGCGTGACGTTGCCGATGAACGCCGGGATCGCGCGCGTCGGCGAGACGGTTCGCGCCGCTGAGGACGTCATCGAATTCGATCGAGCCGCCGAGGTGGTCGGACGAATCTTGGAAGAATTCGCCGCCGGTCGTTCCGCCGTCGTCGGGATCGAGCAGACGCTGGCGGCGCTGCGCGACGGCCGCGTCGATACGCTGGCCCTCGCCGACGGCGACCCTCGGGCCGGCTACCGATGCGAATCGTGCGCGACGCTTGCGACGAGCGACGGCAAGTGCGACTCGTGCGGCGCGACGATGACGCCGGTGGCGGATCTGAACGAGGAGATCGTCGACGAAGCGCTGCGCACCCGCTGTACGGTCGTCGCCGCCGAGACGCGTCCGCTGCCCGACGGCGTCGGCGCGCTGCTCCGCTTCTAGTTGCAGTCGTGGCCGGCCCTGCTATCGGATCCGGGATCGGCCCCGCAATTGGTATCGATGTCGGCGGCACCAAGATCGCCGCAGCCGTCGTCGGCGACGACGGCGCGATCATCGCGCGGGACGCGATCGCCACCGCTGCCGACGCTCCGAATGCAATCGCGACCGGCATCGTCAAGATCGCTCGCGAACTGCGCGGCGTCGCGCCTTCGGTGTGCGCGGTCGGCATCGGCGCGGCCGGGCTGGTCGACTCCGCGCGCGGCATGATCGTCGCCGCGCCCAACCTTTCGTATCGCAATCTCGCCATCAGGGATCTTGTGTCGGCCCGGCTGTCGCTGCCGGCGTTCGTGGACAACGACGCGAACACGGCTGCCTGGGCGGAGGCCCGTTTCGGCGCCGGTCGCGGCCGCGGCGACCAGATCATGATCACCGTCGGCACCGGCATCGGCGGAGGTTTGATCCTCGGCGAGCGCGTCTACCGCGGCGTTCACGGGTTCGCCGCGGAGATCGGCCACATGATCGTGTTGCCCGGGGGGCCGTCCTGTCCCTGCGGCGCGCGCGGCTGCTTCGAGCAGCTCGCATCCGGCAATGCGATCGGCCGCATCGCGCGGGAGCGCATCGAGGCTGCGCCGGACTCGCTCGTGCTGGAGCGCGCCGGCGACGCCGCCGCGATCACCGGCGAGATCGTCGGTCGGGCGGCCCGGGACGGCGACGTCTTCGCGCGCGAAATCGTCGCCGAGGCCGGCCGGTGGCTCGGCATCGGGATCGCATCGCTCGTCAACGTCTTCGACCCCGCCGTGGTGATCGTCGGCGGGGGAGCGGCTGCCGGAACCGGCGATTTGTTGCTCGATCCCGCCCGCGACGCGCTGCGCGAGCACCTGACGCTCGCCGTGCATCGACCGGCCGTCGAGATCGTCCCGGCGGCGCTCGGCAACGATGCCGGAGCGGTCGGCGCCGCCGACCTTGCCCGCAGCGCCCGCTGACGTTCGCGTGCCTGGCCCGCCGGGTGGCGTAGTACCCCCCAGGGGTATATACTGAGCGAGCGATGGATACCCGGCCCGCCACCGAGACCCCGGTCGTCGAACTCGACCTGGAGGGCATGACCTGCGCCTCGTGCGCGACGCGCATCGAAAAGGTGCTGCGCCGGCAGGAAGGAGTCACCGACGCGAACGTCAATTTCGCCGCCGAACGCGCGCGCGTCGCCGGCGACGTCGACGTCGATCGCCTGATCGAGGCCGTCGCCAAGGCCGGCTATCGCGCGCGACCCGGCAAGCCCGCGCGCGGCGACGCTGCATCGGCCGCCGCCCGCGCCGTCTTCCGCCGGTTCTTGGTCGCCGCGGCCCTGACCGTTCCGGCGATGGCGATCGCGATGATCGTGGCGGAGTCGCGCTGGGCGATGGCGCTCACGTGGATCCTGGTGACGCCGGTCCAGTTCTGGTCCGGGTGGCCGTTCCTGCGAAGCGCCTCGCTGAACGCGCGCCACGGCGTTGCAACCATGGACACGCTCGTCGCCGTGGGAACTCTTGCGGCGTACCTCTACAGCGCGTGGGTGACGGTGACCGGCCACGGCCACGCCTACTTCGAGACCGCCGGAACGATCATCACACTGATCTTGCTCGGCAAATACTTCGAGCTGACCTCGCGCGGGCGCGCGTCGGCCGCGATCCGAATGCTGCTCGAACGGGGCGCGAAGCAGGCACGCGTTCTGCGCGACGGGCAAGAGGTGATGGTGGATGTCGCCTTGCTGCAGCCGGGCGAGGTGTTTCTGGTCAAGCCGGGCGAGAAGATCGCGACCGATGGGATCGTGCGCGCCGGTTCCAGCGCGATCGACGAGTCGCTCGTCACCGGCGAGAGCCTCCCGCGCGAGAAGAGCGTCGGTGACGAGGTGATCGGCGGAACCATGAACGCGCACGGCGCGCTTACGGTTGAGGCCACCAAGGTCGGCGCCGACACCGCGCTCGCGCAGATCGCTCGTCTCGTCGAAGAAGCGCAAGGATCGAAGGCTCCGATCCAGCGGCTCGCCGACCGCGTTGCCGGCGTCTTCGTCCCGGTCGTGCTGCTGATCGCCGCCGGCACCTTCGCCGCCGGGCTTCTGCAGGGCGACCCCGTGGGCGACGCGCTGGTGCCGTCCGTTGCCGTGCTGATCATCGCCTGCCCGTGCGCGATGGGGCTCGCGACGCCGGTCGCGATCATGGTCGGAACCGGCCGCGGCGCGCAGATGGGCGTGCTGATCCGCGGCGGCGACGTGTTGGAGCGCTCGCGAAGCATCGACGCGGTCGTGCTGGACAAGACCGGAACGATCACCGAAGGCCGGATGCGCGTCACCGACGTCGAGGTTGACCCGTGGAACGGCGGCTCGTCCGACGCCGGCGATGTTCTGATCGCCGCCGCGGCGGTCGAGCAATCCTCCGAGCACCCCATCGCCGCCGCCGTCGTGCGTGCCGCGCGCGATCGCGGGGCGACGATCCCCGCCGCGACCGGCTTCGAAGCGATCGGGGGAAGCGGTGCGCGTGCGACGGTCGGTCCCCGCGACGTCTTCGTCGGCCGCGCGTCGTATCTGGGCGACCACGCTTTGATGTCCTGCAGCGAGCTCGATGAGCGCAAGGCGGCGCTGGAAGGCCAAGGAAAGACGGTGTTCGGCGTCGGATGGGACCGGCGAGTTCGCGGCTTGATCGCCGTCGCCGACACGATGAAAGCCTCGTCGCCGGCCGCGGTCGCCGCGCTGCGAACCCTGGGAGCCGACGTGGTCATGCTGACCGGCGACAACGAAGCGACCGCGAAGGCGATCGCCGCCCAAGCCGGAATCGCGCGCGTCGTCGCCGAAGTCCTGCCGCAGCACAAAGTCGATGCCGTTCGCGCGTTGCAGGCGGAGGGCAAGCGGGTCGCGATGGCCGGCGACGGCGTCAACGACGCGCCGGCGCTTGCGCAGGCCGACCTCGGCATCGCGATCGGCAGCGGAACCGACGTCGCCATCGAGGCGAGCGACATCACGCTCGTCGGGGATGACCTGCTCGGCGTGCCGACCGCGATCAGGCTTGCGCGGCGGACCTACCGGAACATCGTGCAGAATCTGTTCTGGGCCTTCGCCTACAACGTGGCACTGATTCCGCTCGCCGCGGTTGGAAAGGTGGATCCGATGCTGGCGGCGCTTGCGATGGGTCTGTCGAGCGTGTCGGTTGTGACGAACGCGTTGCGGCTCAAGCGGGTGCGACCGATGACGGGAGGAAAGCGATGAGCGAGCGAGTGACGATCAAGATCGAGGGAATGACGTGCGGCGGCTGCGAGAACAGCGTCAAGACGGCGCTCGAGCGGCTCGACGGTGTGCAAGTCCTTGACGTTTCGCACGCGGAAGGCGCGGTGGAGTTGCTCTACGACCCCGAGCGGGTGGATCACGGCGCGCTGACCGATGCGATCGAGGAGGCAGGCTACGACGTCGCCGTCTAGCGGCACTAGCCGGCGATCGAATCGATCGGATCGCCCTTGCGGATGACGCCGTCGCCGATCAGATCCACGCGGAGGCCGCCGCGATGCACCAGCGCCGCGCGAATCCCGTCGCGCCCGGTCAGTTCTTCCAGGTAGTTGCACGGTTCGCACAGCTTGACGCCGCGCATGCGCACCTCGCCGACGGTGAACTCTTTGCCGACCAGATGGTTCAGAGCGATGCCGCGAGTCACGATGTTGCGGCGCGTCTCGCCCGGCATCAGTTGCATGTCCGATTCGTGCGCGAGTGCCTCGACGGCTTCGGCTTCGATCAGCGTCAGGTCGCGATGACCCGGTTTTCGCGAAAACTTGCCTTCGCCGGCCCAGTAGCGATCGCCTTCCAGCCCGCGGCCTGCGACGGCGCGAACCTCGGCGACTTCGGTCATCGGCGCACCCTCGCCGGGCGCGATGAAGATCGCTTCGACGTGTCCCATATCGCAAACCCTACCAGCGATCCCCGGCGCAGGGTTGTGGGATTTCCGAGGGCCTGGCGCGCGTGAGAGCGGCCCGTAGAATGCCGGTCATGGCCCGCCGAAAGATCGTCATCATGGGCGCCGCCGGGCGCGATTTCCACAACTTCAACGTCGCATACCGAGGCGACCCTTCCGTCGAGGTGATCGCCTTCACCGCGACCCAGATTCCCGGCATCGCCGGGCGCGTGTATCCCGCCTCGCTCGCCGGTCCGAACCATGTCGCCGGCATCCCCATCCGCGAAGAATCCGAGCTGGCCGGGCTGGCCGCCAAAGCCGACGAGGTCGTCTTCGCCTACTCCGATGTCACGCACGAACGCGTGATGCATGCCGCATCGATCGTGCTGGCCGCCGGCGCCGACTTCACGCTGCTCGGCCCGCGCGCGACGATGATCCCGGCGTCGAAGCCGGTGGTGGCGATCTGCGCGGTGCGAACCGGCGCGGGCAAGTCGCAGACGACGCGCCGGGTTCAGCAGATCTTTCGCGACGCCGGCAAGCGCGCCGTTGCGATCCGGCATCCGATGCCCTACGGCGACTTGGAGGCGCAACGCGCTCAGCGGTTCGCGTCGATCAAAGATATGGACGCGGCCGGCGTCACCATCGAGGAGCGCGAGGAGTTCGAGCCGACCGTCGCCGCCGGCGGCGTCGTGTACTGCGGCGTGGACTACGGCGAGATCCTCGAACAGGCCCAGGCCGAGGCCGACGTGATCGTATGGGACGGCGGGAACAACGACCTTCCGTTCTATACGCCGGACGTGCACATCACCGTCGTCGATCCGCTTCGCGCCGGCCACGAGCGGCGCTACCATCCCGGCGAGGCGAACGTTCGCATGGCCGACGTGATCGTGATCAACAAGATCGACAGCGCCACGGCCGGCCAGCTCGCGCAGATCGAAGCGTCGATCGGCGACCTGAACCCCGGGGCCGTCGTCATCAAGGCACGCTCGCCGATCACTGTGGACGATCCGGCCGCGATCAAAGGCAAGCGTGTGCTGGTCGTCGAGGACGGTCCGACGCTCACGCACGGCGAGATGGCCTACGGCGCAGGCGTGGTCGCGGCGCGCAACGCAGGAGCCGCCGAGATCGTCGATCCGCGCGCCTATGCCGTCGGCTCGATCCGCGACACCTTCGCCGCCTATCCCGACATCGGAGCGCTGCTGCCGGCGATGGGCTACGGCGACCGTCAGATGGCCGACCTGGCCGCGACCATCGACGCCACTCCGGCCGACGTCGTCGTGATCGCCACGCCGGTCGATCTGCGGCGCGTGGCCGTGTTCACCAAGCCGGCGGTGCGTGTCACCTACGATCTCGCCGAGGAAGGCACGCCGACGCTGGCCGACGTGCTCGCGCCTTTGGCCGGGTAGCGCGATGCGCGCCGTCGTCGCGCTGGGTGGGAACGCGATCCTTCGTCACGGCCAGCGCGGCACGCTCGCCCAGCAGCGTGCCGCCATCGACGAAGCCGCACGCGGCCTGGGCGTCGTCGCCGCCCGCGGCGTCGAGCTGGTGGTGACGCACGGCAACGGCCCTCAGGTCGGTCGGTTGCTGCTGCAGAACATGGCCGCGTATCGTCGTGTCCCGGCGATGCCGCTCGATGTGCTCGGCGCGGAAACCCAAGCCACGATCGGCTACCTCCTGCAGCAGGCGCTCGCCGCGACGCTGGCGCCGCGGGCGGTCGCCACGATCATCACGCAGACGGTCGTCGATGCGTCCGATCCGGGATTTGCGCATCCGACCAAGCCGATCGGCCCGTCGATGCTCGCGCCGGCCGCGCGAGCGCTCGAAGCGCGCGGCACCGCCGTCGCGCGCGACGAGAGGCGCGGCGGGTGGCGGCGCGTCGTCGCCTCGCCGCGTCCGCTGCGTCTGGTCGAGGAAGCCGCGATTCGTGCGCTGGTGGATGCGCAGATCACGCCGATCGCCGCGGGCGGCGGCGGCGTCCCCGTCGTCGCGGACGGCGACGGCTATCGAGGCGTGGACGGCGTGGTGGACAAAGACCTGAGCGCGGCGGTGCTTGCGCGCGCGACCGCGGCGGAGGCGCTCGTGATTCTGACCGATGTCGAGCACGTGATGGTCGGCTACGGCACCGATCTTGAGCGGTCCATCGGCCGCATGACCGTCGCCGAAGCTCGCGCATGGCTCGGCGAGGGACAGTTTCCCGCCGGCACGATGGGGCCGAAGGTCGAAGCCGCCGTGCAGGCGGCCGAGGAAGGTCGCCGCGCGATCATCACATCGCTCGAGTCGGTCGTGGACGCGCTCGACGGGACGGCGGGAACCGAGGTCGTCGCTTAGGTGCGCGTCGCGGCCTACAACATCCAGGGCGGCGTTCGCGGCGCCGACGCCATCGGTGGGGTGCTGCGAGACCTCGCGTGCGACGTGGCCTGCCTGAGCGAAGTTCGCGGCTCGCACCTGAAGCGCATCGCGCGCATCGCCGGCCGCCGCGCGGTCTTCGGCCCGACGATCGGCCTCCGCCGCTTCGGCAACGCGATCCTGTCCCGCGAGCCGGCCGGGCGGGTCAGGCGCATCCGCCTGTCCCGCTCGCCGGGCATGGAGCCACGCGGCCTGTTGGTTGCCGATTGCGGCGGCATCACCGTTGCCGCGACCCATCTGGGCCACGCCGGCGAAGAGCGCGCGCGTCACGTGGAGGAGATCCTGGACGCGCTCGGCGACGCGCGGCCGGCGATCCTGGCGGGCGACTTCAACGAACAGGCCGAGGGCGCGGCCATCCGCCGGCTGGACGGCCGCTTCACCGACGCGTTCGCGGCGAGCGGGCTCGACGACGGAGCGACCTTCCCGTCTAGTGGCGCGACGCGGCGCATCGACTACGTGTTTGTGCGCGGCTTGACGGTGGAGGCGTGCGAGGTGCCGGCCTCGACGGCCTCGGATCATCTGCCGGTCGTTGCGACGCTGGACGGCTAACCGAGCGTGTCGGCGAGCTGTCGCAGGAACAACCCGACGTCGGTGACCATTCCCACGGATTGGATCGACCCGCGGTCGAGCAGCTTGGTCACCGCCGCCGGATTGATGTCCACGCACACGATGGGGACGGATGCCGGCAGCAGATTGCCGGTCGCGATCGAATGCAGCATCGTGCCGACCATCATCGCCAGCCCCAGCCCGTCGAGGCGCGCCCGCATCGCGCGCTGCGACGCCAGCACGTCGGGGATCACCTCCGGCATCGGGCCGTCGTCGCGGATCGAGCCGGCGAGCACGTAGTCGACACCGTGCGTCACGAGGTGATACATGATTCCCTTCGTCAGCACGCCCGCATCGACGGCCGCCTTGAAGGATCCTGCCCGGCGAATCGTATTGATCGCGCGAATGTGGTGTTCGTGGCCGTGCTCGGCCGCCGAGCCTTCCGTCAGCGACACGCCCAGCGACGTGCCGTACAGGGCGGCCTCGCAGTCGTGCGTCGCGAGCGCGTTTCCGGCGAAGACGACATCCACCCAGCCGCCGCGTACCAACGATGTGAACGCATCGATCGTCCCAGTGTGCACGACCGCCGGTCCCAGCACCCACAAGATCTTGTCGCCGGCTTCCCGGACTTCGCGCGCCAAGCCGGCGATCCGCTCGACCATCAATCCCTGCGGCTTTTCGGACGACACCTCCGAGGACATGAATGAAAACGTCTTCCCCTCGCGCTTGCGCTCCAGCGGAGACACGCGTACTCCGCCGTGGCCGCACACGATCAGATCGCCGCTTGCCACCTCGGTCACGGGAACGGTCTGGGCGGTGCGTGACGCGCGGTCCACCACGATCCCGCAGTCCATCTCCGTCGGCGTGACGGCGAGCCAGTCATCGTCCACGCGTACCTGCGTGGGCAGGTTGGTCGTCGAGTAGAAGCCTTCGGGAAACGTGCCGTCGCCGTCGGCGGCGACGAGCGTCGCGTCACCCGTCTCGGGCGGGTTCGCGCCAAGATCTTGCAGCCGCGGGAGCAGATCGCCGAGCACATTCGATTCGGCGGTGACCTCGATCGAGCAGAACGACGGATCGTCGTGCGTGTGGCCGATCTCGAAGGTCAGGATCCGGTAGGACGCGCCCGATTCGACGATCTCATCGAGCACTTTCGGGAGCGTGAGCGAGTCGATGATGTGGCCGCGAAGCTGGAGGACTTCGGTTTCCATGCCTAGAAATCTAGCCCGAGCAGACCCAGAAGGTGCGGCAGCTCGTCGATGACCGCGTCGGCCTCGGGATGCTCGCTGGGGTCGTCGTAGATTCCGCGGAAGCGAACGCTGCCGAGCCCCGCGGCCCGGGCGCCTGCGACGTCGGTGCGGCGAAGGTCTCCGATGTGGACGGCCGGCCCGCCGCCGATCGCAGTAAGCGCAGCAGAGAACATCTTGGCATCGGGCTTGGGGACGCCGACTTCGTCGCTGAAGACGAGCGCGTCCAGATGATCGGTCAGGCCGTGCCGGCCGAGCAGCTCCCGCACCACCCGCCCCGGCGAAAATCCGGTGTCGCAGATCAGCGCCGTTCCCAATCCGGCACCTTTGATCGCTCCGAGCGTCTCTCGCGCGCCCGGAACCATCGCGACCTCGCAGGCAAGCGACGCCTCTTCGAGCCTGCGAACGAGCACCGTCCGGGCGTCGGCGCCCGCTCCGACCTCGGCGCAGACGTCGCGCGCGATGCCCTCGGCGCCGTGCTGGCGCTGCGCCGTCCACGCGTCGTGATGCCGCTGCCATGCCCGCTGCAACAGCGCCCCGGCTTCGTCGGCGGCCAGCCCGGTCAACTCGGCGACGGCGGCGACGCGCAGCTCACGCCCCCGCACGAAGTCGGATTCGAAGATCAGCGTGCCCCAGCAGTCGAACGTGACCGCCCGGGTCCCGGCGAGCGGGCTCAAGGCCCCTCGCCTCCGAACTCGACGTCCAATTCGGCGCTCATTTCCGCCAAGATCCGTGGGAGCCGCTCGTCGACGAGCCGCCGGGCGTCGTCGAGCCGCGCCGCATCGACGAGCACCATGTCGGCGCCGGTCGAGAACGAGCCCAGGTTGTAGGTGCTCGTGGCCGGCTGATCGTGCGGCAGCTTCGTGGTCGCGTAGATGCCCGCTTCTTCGAACATGTCGAGAATGATCGGGATGACCAGCGGATCGAATCGTCCGAGCCAGGCCGTCCGCAGCGTGTCGCTCATTCGCTCGCGTGGTTCGCGATGAACTTGGCCGACTGCTCGAAGATCGCGTGACGGTCGTAGTCGAGCGTCGCGACGTGGTAGGAGCGCTCCAGCCAGACCAGCTCTTTGTCGGTCGAGCCGATCGACTCGTGGACCAGCGACGCGTTGCCGGGATGCACGACGTGATCCTGCTTCGAGGCGAAGATCAGCGTCGGAAGTCGCACCGACGGCAGCTTCGCTTGCACACCTTTCGCGGCCGACCATAGCGTCGCCCAGGCCTTGGTGGAGTGCTTCGGGTAGCCGAGCTCGGTTCGGCCGGGCTCGGCGATGTCGTTGTAGACGCCCTTCATCAAGATCGGGAGCTTGCCGAGCACGGGGGTGAGCGTCGCCCGCGGGTCCTTGGTGTACAGGAACGGGTTGACCAGGATCATCCCGGCAAGGTGATCGCCGCGCCGCTCGACAATGTCGAGCACGATCGTTCCGCCCATCGACAACCCGGCGATGAACACGCTCGAACAGCGGCTCAGCAAGCCGTCCAGGCCGCGCTCGGCCTCTTCCACGAACTCGCGGAAAGTGACGTTGTGCAGGTCGGCGGGCTTGGTTCCGTGGCCGGGCAGACGTGGACAGATCACCGCATAGCCGTGGGCGGCCAGGGATTCGCCCCACTCGCGAAGCCCCTGCGGCGTCCCGGTGTAGCCGTGAACGAGCAAGACTCCGGTGGTTCCTCCGTCGAAGGCGAACGGTTCGGCCCCCGGCATGATCGCCGGTGTGGTGTTCACGCGAAGCCTCCTGACCCGCCGCGAGGCGACTTGATGGCTTGATTCCGGCGTGATTCTGGCTTGATCGACCCGGAATCGGGGCAGCGACGCGCGCCCCGACACTGCTAGGCTAACAGGAGCGATCGAAAGTCGCCGATTGGAATCGTTGTGCGCTTCCCCGCGCCGGAGTATCGTTGCCGGGAAGCATGGAGCCGTTGGGAGCCGGATCCAATGTTTTACTGGCTGATGAAACGCGTGATCATAGGGCCGCTCGTGCGGCTCTTGTATCGGCCGTGGATCGAGGGCCTCGAAAACGTCCCGACGGACGGTCCCGTCGTCCTCGCGGCCAACCACAACTCGTTCCTCGATAGCATCTTCATGCCGCTCGTCGTTCCTCGGAACGTTGTCTTCCTCGGCAAGAGCGACTACTTCGACAAGTGGTACATGAAGTGGTTTTTCAAAGGTGCCGGTGTGATCCCGGTTCGCCGCGAGGGCGGCGAAGCCGGCGAGGCCGCGTTGAACGCGGGCGTCCAGGCGCTCGCCGACGGATACGCGGTCGGCATCTATCCCGAAGGCACGCGCTCGCCCGACGGCCGGCTCTACCGCGGCAAGACCGGCGTCGCGCGGATGGCGTTGCGCGTCGGATGCCCGATCGTTCCGGTTGCCATCATCGGCTCGCGCGAGGCGCAGCCGCCGGACCGCAAGCTCCCGAAGGTCACGCGCGTCGGTGTGCGCTTCGGCCGTCCGATGGACTTGACGCGCTACGCCGGCAAGGACGACGACCGCTTCGTTCTCCGTTCGGTTACCGACGAGCTGATGTTCGAGATCATGATGCTGTCGGGCCAGGAGTACGTGGACGAGTACGCGGCCAAGCACAAAAAGCCCAAGCCCGGCGCGGATACGGAGCGTCCGTCTGCCGGCGCCGAGCCGCCGCTTCGGGCCGTCTCTTAGGACCTCTCCGTGACCGTCGGCGGGATCGTCGCCGCATTGATCATCCTGTTCGGCGTGGTGTCGCTGGCGCTCACCTTCGATTCCCTTGTGCGCGGTCTGATTCTGATGGCCGAGATCGCATTGCCGGTCGCGCTGCTCGCCAGCCTGTTCGCGGTGCGCCGGAAGAACCGCCGCCGCATGGAAGAACTCGACGATCTTTAGTCCGCAAGAACGCCAGATTCGTCGCGGGCCCAATCGCGGGCGCGCTCGACGGCGCGGAGCCATCCGGCGTAGCCACGCGGATCGGGATCGTGGGGCTTGAATTCGGCCTCGACGCGCCACAGATCTCCGATCTCGCGCGCCGAGGACCACACGCCTTCGGCCAGGCCGGCGAGGAACGCGGCTCCCAGGCCGGTGGTCTCGAACGAAGCCGGCCGGCGCACGAGCACGCCGAGCTGGTCGGCCTGGAAACGGCACAGCAGATCCATCACGCTCGCGCCGCCGTCGACCCGTAGCTCTTTGAGCGTCACGCCGGCCCTGTCGCACATCGTCTCGACGACGTCGCGCGTTTGGTACGCGATCGCCTCGACGGCCGCACGCGCCAGATGCGCGCGCGTCGTTCCGCGCGTGATCCCGACGATCGTGCCGCGCGCGTACGGATCCCACCAGGGCGAGCCGAGTCCGGTGAGTGCCGGAACGAAGTAGACGCCGCCGTTGTCGGGCACCGATGCGGCCAGCGGACCCACCTCGGCCGCGTCGCGGATGATCCCGAGGCCGTCGCGCAACCATTGAATTGCCGCCCCGGTCACGAAGATCGAGCCTTCCATCGCATAGAAGGTCTCGCCGCCGAGGCCCCAGGCGATCGTGACCAGCAGACCGTCGGGCGGCGGCGGCGCCGACGTGCCGGTGTTCATCAGCACGAACGATCCGGTCCCGTAGGTGTTCTTGGTCATGCCCGGCTCGAAGCAGGCCTGGCCGAACAGCGCGCTTTGCTGATCGCCGGCGATGCCGGCGATCGGAATGCGCGCGCCGAAGAACGCGTCGGGGTCGGTGACGCCGAACCGGCCCGACGAGGCAAACACCTCGGGCAGCACCGCCCGCGGAACGCCGAACGTCTCCAGCAACTCCGGGTCCCAGTCGCGTTCGTAGATGTTGTAGAGCAACGTCCGGGACGCGTTGGACGGATCGGTCGCGTGGACCGCACCACCGGTGAGCTTGGCGAGCAGCCACGAGTCGATCGTGCCGAATGCGAGTTCGCCGCGCTCGGCGGCCTCGCGCGCGCCGGTCACGGACTCCATCAGCCAGTCGATCTTGGTCGCGCTGAAATAGGCGTCGAGCACCAAGCCGGTGCGTGCGCGGATGTCGGGTTCCCGCTCGCGCAGCTCATCGCACCGGCGCGCCGTGCGACGGTCCTGCCACACGATCGCCCGGTGCACCGGCTTCAGCGTCGATCGTTCCCACAGCACGGTCGTCTCGCGCTGGTTGGTGATGCCGATCGCCGCGAGGTCCTCGGCCCGAATCCCTGCCGCGCCGAGCGCGTCGGCGGCCGCCGCTTGCGTCGCTTCCCAGATCTGCCCGGCGTCGTGTTCGACCCATCCGGGTCGAGGGAAGTGCTGCGGGAACTCGCGGTAGCCCTTGGCGACGACGGTCGCGTCCTCGCCGACGACGAGCGCGGTCACCCCGGTCGTGCCGCCGTCGATCGCAAGGATTCGCGTCATGAGCGCCGATACTGTCGCAGGCTCGCACTGGGGTGCAAACCCGGGCTGGACGGACGAAACCGCAAGCATTCGGGGTCCGGCGAGTCGAACCGGCTGAAGGAGCCGTGCATTGGAGGCCGTGTTGCGCGACACTAGCGCGTTAGCGATGAGAGCCCGCTGCGATTGGTGCGGCATGGAGGTCGAGGTCATGGCCTCCGGCCGCTGCCTGCTCGGACATCCAATCGGGGCGGCCAAGCAGGTCGAGGAACACGCCGCCGAGGGCGGTTCCCCCCCGTCCTTCCCGCCGCCGCGGGATCTGGCGCCGCGCCGCCGGGCTCGGCGCGGGCCCGAGCCGCCCGTGCAAGACGCGCCGCGCAGCATCCGGACAGCGCCCACGCCTGAGCGAACGCTGCGTCCGGTGCCGCCGATCGAGCCGGCGGAGACGCCTGGGACCTCCGCGTCGGCGATCGACGGTTTGTCGGAGGAGCCGCTGCCGGTCGTTGCGCGCATTTCGCGTCCGTGGGCGCCGGTCGAGCCGGATGGACCGTCCGGTCCGGTGGGCGAACAGGATCCGTGGCTGCTTCGTTCGGTCCCGGCCCCGGAGCCCGAACCGGTCGCCGGGGCCGGGGCCGAAACCGGCACTGAAACCGGCGCGGGGGGCGTTCCAGCGGGGCCGGAACCGGGGCGGCGACCCAGCCACATCGAATACGCGCTTCGCGACGTGCTCGCCGAACGCGAGCGGCCGGCATCTGAGCCGGAGACCACATCGAGCGAGCCGCTCCGCCGGGCGCCGACGCTGCCGGGTCCGGCGCCCGAGGCCCAGAAGCGTATGAAGCCGCGGCTCCGCATGCCGTTCGCGCGCCGCCCGGACGCGCGACCGCCGGTCGAGCGTCCCGCCGCCGCCGCGCCGGCCCGCACGCTCAAGCCCGTCCCACCCGCACCGAAGACCGCACCCAAGGTGGGCCCGAAGGCGGCGTCGAAAGCGGGGTCGAAAGCGGGACCTGCTCCGATGCTCGAGGCGATCCTCTCCGGTCGTCCCGCCGCCGAAGAGCCGATCGCGAAGCCCTCGAAGCCGAAAGCCAAACCCGCGAAAGCCGTGCCCGCCACGGCCGGCGATGAGCCGACGGCGCAGCCGACCCTCCCGTCGCAATCGGAGCGCCCGCCGGGCATCGCCCCGGGAACCCGCAATCCGCCGCCGCCGGCGCCCCGGCGCTTGACGGCACCGACGCCGCGGAACACCGTCGCGTGGGGACTCGCCATCGCCGCAACCTTCGTTGCCGGCGTCGCCGCGCTGGTTCTGTCGCCCGGCCGGGCCGAGGACACGCGTCCGACGGTGCGCCGGATCGCGCTCACGTCCGTCCCCGGGCACACCGTGCAGCACGATCCCGAGACCGAGTCCCGGCTTCGGGCCGAACTGGGTGCCCAGCGCGCCGTGCCGCGACAGCTTTCCGCCGCGACCATCCGCAACGGCGACGGCGACATCGTCGCGCTGTATCAGGCGATCGTCTTCAACGACGACGTCGCCGCGACCCAGCGCGACACCGACGACTTCATCGCGCTGTTCGCCGAAGGAGCCGGCGTGTCGGCCGACTCGTTCGCCGAGCGGCCCCTCGGGGACCGCATGATCTGGTCGGGGCTGCTTGATCAAGGGCAGGCGATCCTGCTCTTCCGCGGTCCCGAGGTCGTGATCGTCATCACCGCGACGACCGGGGCCGATGGGGACAACCTCGCCGACGCGATCCTGACCGCGCGGGGCGCGTAGCGGGCGTCGCAGCCGCGTCGCCGCCTGCTATCGTGCGGCGATGACCCCTCCAGCAAGGCGGCCCGGCAAAACGCCCCCGAAAGACGGTGCGAAACGTGGAGCGAAAGGCGGGGCGAAGAGCGGGGCGAGGAGCGGCGCCCAGGCGCTTGTCGCGCAACTCGAAGCGATCGGCGTCGAGGTCGTGTTCGGAGTTCCCGGAGTCCACAATCTGCCGATCTTCGAAGCGCTTCGAACGTCGGAGACGATCCGCACGATCGTCACGCGCCACGAGCAGGCGGCTGCCTATGCGGCCGACGGCTACGCGCGCGCGACCGGACGGCTGGGCGTGTGCATCACAACGACCGGTCCGGGCGCGGCGAACACGGCGGCGGCGATGGGCGAGGCGCGGATGGCCCGCTCGCCCGTCCTGCACATCTCAACGCAACTCGACACGCGCTCGCTGGAAGGGCGAAGCGGCCGTTTCCAGTTGCACGAAAGTCCCGACCAACTCGACTTGATGCGCGCCGTCTGCCGGTGGGCCGGCCGCATCCAGCGCGAAGATGCCGTCGCCCAGATGGTTCTGCGCGCCGCCCGCGAAGCCTTTAACGGCCGTCGCGGTCCCGCGTTCCTCGAGATCCCGCTCGATCTCTTGCCGGCCGAGGTGGGCATCGATCGCGTGACGACCCGTTCGCTCTTCGATTCGCTTCCGCCGAATCCGAATCCGATCGTGCGTGCCGCCGAAAAGTTGCAGCGAACGAAGAAGCCGGTGATCTGGGTGGGCGGCGGCGCGATCTCATCCGGCGCCGCCGACGAGCTGACCGCCGTCGCCGAAATGCTCGACGCTCCGGTCGTGACGACGTATTCGGGCAAGGGCGCGATTCCCGCTTCGCATCCGCTGGCCGTCGGCCTTCCGCCCCACCAGCCCGAGGTGACGGCGCTTATCGAATCGTCGGATGCGATGCTCATCGTGGGCAGCGATCTGGATGCGATGAACACGCAAGGCTGGCGAATCGGCTTCCCGCGGCCGCGGATCGGGATCAATATCGTCGGCGAGGACGCGCGCCGCAACTATGCGTGCGACGTCCTGATCGAATCCGACGCACGCCCGGCGCTGGCCGCGCTCTACGAAGAGCTCTCGCCGGCGTCGCGGAAGGGATCCAAACGTGTCGCCGACGCGCGCAAGGGCGCGCTTGCAAAGCTGAAACGTCTGAAGGAGTCCAAGGAGCCGTTCGGTTTCGTGCAGCGTCTGAGCGATGCGCTTCCCGCCGGTGCGTTCGTCGTCGCCGATATGGCGGTCGCCGGCTACTGGACGGCGGCGTACTTGACGGCCGAGGAGCCGCGTCGCTTCGCCTATCCGCTCGGATGGGGCACGCTCGGCTTCGCGTTCCCGGCGGCGCTCGGCTCGGCCGCGGCCGGCCGGCGAAGCGTCGTCGTCTGCGGCGATGGCGGGTTCTTGTTTTCCCCGGGCGAGCTCGCCACCGCCGCGCAAGAGGCGCTGCCGATCACGGTGATCGTCTTCGACGACGGTGGCTACGGGATGCTGCGCTACGACCAGAAGGCGCGCTTCAACGCGACGTTCGCCGTGGATCTGGCCTCGCCCGACTTTGTGAAGATGGCCGCCGCATTCGGGGTGAAGGCCAAGAAGGCTCCTCTCGCCGACCTCGAGAAGGCGCTCGCGTGGTCGCTGAAGATCAAAGGACCATCGGTCATCCAGATCGACGCGGCGTGGGCGCCGCCGATCACGACGTCCCCGCGCTGGCCGCTCAAGGATCGGCCGGAAGCCCGGCCCTAGCGGCACGTATGGCCGGCCCGTTGGAGGGAGTGCGCGTCGCCGACTTTTCGCGCGTGCTCTCGGGCCCGTACGCCACCATGGTGCTCGGCGACCTCGGCGCCGACGTGGTTAAGGTCGAACGGCCGGGCAGCGGCGACGAGAGCCGCGGCTGGGGTCCGCCGTTCGCCGGCGGCGAAAGCGCCTATTACCTGTCGGTGAATCGCAACAAGCGATCGGTCGCGCTGGACCTGGCTCGCGACGACCACCGCGACGCTGCGATGCGACTGATCGAGTCGTCGCAGATCGTCGTCGAGAATTTCCGGCCGGGAACGATGGAGCGACTCGGGCTCGGCTTCGACGTCATTGCCGCGCGCAACCCGCGCGCGGTCGTGTGCTCGATCTCCGGGTTCGGGCTGGACGGGTCCGACCGCGACCGACCCGGCTACGACTTCGTCGTGCAAGGCATGGGCGGCGTGATGAGCATCACCGGCGAGCCCGACGGTCCGCCCGAGAAAGTCGGCGTCGCCATAGCCGACGTCACTACGGGGCTGTTCGCGGTCGTGGCGATCCAGGCGGCGCTGCGCCGCGCGGAGGCGAGCGGTCGCGGCGAGCGCGTGCACGTTTCGCTGTTCGGCTCGCAGGTCGCGTGGCTCGCCAATCAGGCGTCGAACTGGCTCACCGGCGACGTCGAGCCGACTCGCATGGGCAACCGGCATCCGAACATCGTCCCGTATCAGGTTTTCGATGCCGCCGACGGTCCGTTCGTGCTGGCCGTCGGCAACGAGGTGCTGTGGGCGCGCTTCTGCGGCGCGACGAGCCTGGACGTGCTGCGCGACGATCCGCGCTACGCGACGAACGCGGCGCGTGTGGCGAATCGGGAGGAGTTGTGCGCACGTCTGGCCGCGATGTTCGCCGAGCGGCCGCGCGCCGAATGGCTGGCGCTGCTCGCGCGCGCCGACGTGCCGGCCGGGCCGATCAACTCGATTCGCGAGGTGTTCGAAACTCCGCCGGGCGATGCGCTTGTCGAGCAGATCCCGCATCCAACGGCCGGTTCGCTCAAGCTGGTGCGGTCGCCGCTGGACGTCGCGGGCGTCGCGACCCGGCGACCGCCGCCGCTGCTCGGCGAGCACACCGTCGAGGTGCTCCTTGGGCTCGGCTACGGCCGCGACGAGGCCGAGCGGATGGCCGAGTCGTGAAGGCGTTGCTCGCCGGCGTCGCGGTGATCGCGATGCTCGCCGTCCCACGACCGTCGCATGCGTGTTCGTGCACGGTCCGGGCGCCGGGGGCGTACCTGAGCGAAGCGGGCGCTGCTTTTCGCGGCGAGGTCGTCACCGTCGCGCATCAGGCCGGCGGATCCGTCGTCGCCCTGTTCGATGTGGCCGTCGTCTACAAGGGCGAGCTCCCGCAGGCGGTCGGCGTGCGGACCGGCGGCGACGAAGCCGGCTGCGGTCTCCCGTTCGCGCAAGGCGGCATCTACGTCGTGTTCGCGACCGGCGATCCGGCGGCCCTGACCGCGCATCTGTGCGGGGGGACGACCGACGATCGAACGTATCTCGATCGAGAGGGGATCGCGCCGATCCGCGATTACGACGCGGCGCCCGCGCCCGTCGTGCCCTCGCCGGGCGCGCAGGCGTCGCCACCGGAGCATGCGCCGGCCGGCACGCCGGTGTCGCGGGGCGGGCCGATCGCGGCAGCGTGGATCGCGGCGCTGGCGGCGGGGATGATGCTAATCCGCGTCGGCTCCGCTTCCGGCGGCCGCACCGGGAAGCGTCCCGCGTAGTATTGACGGATCCGGCGATAGGCGAGGAGGCCCTTCGATGCGCATCGGGATTCTGACCGGCGGCGGCGACGCACCGGGCCTGAACGCCGTCATCCGCGCGATCGTGCGAAAAGCGACCGATATCTACGGCCATGCCGTCGTCGGTTTTCGCAACGGATGGAAGGGCGCGATCGATTCCGAATTCGAAACGCTCACTCGAGAGAGTGTCGCCGGCATCCTGCCGCGCGGCGGCACGATTCTGGGATCGTCGCGAACCAACCCGTTCAAGATCGAGGGCGGCGTCGAAAGGACGCTGCACACGCTGCAGACGTTCAAGATCGACGCACTGATCCCGATTGGCGGCGAGGATACGCTCGGCGTGGCGGCGAAGCTGCACGAGCAGGGCGTCAAGGTCGTCGGCGTTCCCAAGACGATCGACAACGACTTGTCCGGGACCGACTACACCTTCGGGTTCAACACCGCGGTTGAGATCGCAACCGAGGCGCTCGACCGGCTCCACACGACCGCCGAGGCGCATCAGCGCGTCCTGGTGGTCGAGCTGATGGGACGCCACGCCGGATGGATCGCGGCGTACGCCGGCATCGCATCGGGAGCCGACGCGATCTTGGTTCCCGAATGGCCGTTCGATATCGAGCAGGTGTGTGAAGACTTGATCCGCCGGCATCATCGTGGACGCAACTTTTCGATCGTGGTCGTTGCCGAAGGGGCGAAGCCGCTCAAGGGGACGCTGGTGCTGCAGAGCGAGGAGACCGATCAGTTCGGTCACGTTCGTCTGGGCGGGATCGCGAACATGATCGCGCCCGAGATCGAGAAGCGGACCGGTTTCGAGACGCGTGTGACCATCCTCGGTCACGTGCAACGTGGTGGCACCCCGAGCGCATTCGACCGCGTGCTCGCCACACGGTTCGGCGTTGAGGCGATCGACGCCGTGCACGAGGGCGACTTCGGAACGATGGTCGCCGTGCAGGGCAACGAAATCGTCCGCCTGCCGATCGCGGAGGGTGTCGGGGAGCTCAAGACCTTGCCCCGGTCGATCATGGAGGTCGCCGAGGTCTTCTTCGGCTAGCGGCCGGCGGCGATGTTCGCGCGACGGTCTTCGCGTTCGGTGATCACGACGCCGCCGACAACCATTGTGGCGGCCAGCGCCACCCAGCCGGTGAGCGGCTCGCCCAGGATCAGCGCCGCCGACAGCAGCGCGACGACCGGAACCATGTACAGAAAGACCGCGACCTTGGCGGCCTCCATCTTCGAAAGCGCCAGGTTGAAGATCATGTAGCCCGCCACGCTCGATCCAAGGCCTAGAAAGATCACCCACGCCCACGTTCCCGCCGGCAGGGCTGCAGCTTCACGGATCGTTTCGGCCCGAACCAGTGGCAGCAGCATCGCGCCACCGATCATGAACACGGTCGTGGTCATGCGAAACGCGTCGACCCGTTGCAGCATCGGCCGGGCCAGGACGGTGTAGACGGCCCACGATGTCGGCGACCCCAGCGCGACCAGAACACCGCCGAGCTGCGTCGGCCGGCCGCCGGCAGCCGGCGATCCTGCGACGGCGAGCACGGCGACGCCGGCGAACGCGAGCGCAATTCCCGCCGCGCGGCGACGCGGAACCGCCTCGCGAAGGATCATCGCCGACAGCATCGCCACCATCACCGGAGCGGTTGCGACTACGAGCGCCGCAACGCCGGCAGACGTGCGAGCCTCGCCCCACGTGATGGCCAGGTGATAGACGGGAATTCCCAACAGCGCGAGGGCGGCGACGCGAAATCCGTCGCCGCGAAACCGTGCCGGCCGCGCCCGTTTCCAAACGACCGCCAGCACAAGCAGCGCGGTGTCGGCGACGGCGAAGCGCAGGATCGTCAGCGTTGCCGGCGACACGTCGGCCAGCGCTTCCTTGATTCCCACGAACGCCAGTCCCCACAGCAACGACACCGACGTCAAGAGCAGGTAGACGATCGTCTTGGGCTTCATTCCGGCCGAGTCTAACCACGCGTGCAACCATGGGTATGATCGGTGCTCATGGACATCGTCGAGTTGCGTTCCGATACCTTCACCACGCCGACCCCCGAGATGCGCCGCGCCATGGCCGAAGCCGAAGTCGGCGACGACGTCTGGGGCGAAGATCCGACCGCGATCGCGTTGCAAGAGCGATGCGCCGAAATGTTCGGGAAGGAAGCCGGCTTGTTCGTGCCGTCCGGCTCGATGGGCAACGAGATCTCGATCGCCGCGATGACTCGTCCCGGCGACGAAGTCGTCTGCGAGGCACAATCCCATATCGTCCTGTATGAAATGGGCGGCCCGGCGACGATCGCACAGGTGATGCTGCGCACGATCGAAGCGCCCGACGCGATCCTGGAACCCGAGCACGTGGCGGCGATGATCCGGCCGCAGTCCTCGCATACCAGCGGCACGGCGCTGGTCAGCCTCGAGAACACCCACAACGCACGCGGCGGGCGCATCGTGCCGCTCGACGCGATGCACGCGGTCGCGAAAGTTGCCCGCGATCGGGGCGCCGCGGTGTTCCTGGACGGCGCTCGCATCTTCAACGCGTCGGTCGCGACCGGCATCGGCGTGCGCGAATGGGCCGCCGGCGTCGATGCGCTCTCGTTCTGCTTCTCGAAGGGTCTCGGCGCGCCGGTCGGATCGATGATCGTGGGATCGCGCGAGCACATCGCCCGCTGTCACACGCTGCGCAAGCGCTACGGCGGCGGCATGCGCCAGATCGGTGTGCTCTGCGCCGCTGCCCGCCTTGCGGTGGACACCATGGTCGAACGCCTCGCCGACGATCACGCCAATGCCCGGCGGCTGGCGGAGGGGTTCGCCGAGGCGCTGCCCGGCTGCGTCGATCCGGCTTCGGTCGAGACGAACATGGTCTTCGCCGACCTGCAGGCTCGCGACGCGGCTGCGCTCGCCGGCGCCCTCTGGGAGCAGGGCGTGCGCGTGGGTCCGACCGGCCCGTTCACGATTCGCGCGGTCACCCACAAAGACGTCACCCGCGACGGCGTCGAGCGCGCGATTGCCGCTTTTTCCGCCGCCGTCCGCGGATCCTGACCCCATCGCGAGGAATTTCGCGTTCCGGGGCGAACCGGAACCACATGAAACGAGCCGTGATCGCCATCGTGCTTGCCTTGGGCGCGCTCGCGCCCCAGTTCGCGGCCCGGCCCGCTTCGGCCTCGGTTCCGGCGCCGGATGGCCTCGCCGGCGAACCGGGCTCGCCCTGCGTACGCCCGATCGTTCAAACCGGCGCGTCGTGCACCTTCAATGTCTGGGGACACGTGCGCGATGCCGACGGCGACGTGATCGCCGCGACCGTGCGCGTCGGCACGAATCAGGCGACGACCAACGAGCAAGGCTTCTTCGACCTATACCTGCCGAACCCGGGAAGCTATACGGTGCTGGTCGAGTCGCGGCCGGGGTGTCGGGTACCGCTTCGCGTCGAGGTCGATGCGGCCGCCGCGATCCGAGACGGCGGCGTGCGTCGCGACGTTCTGCTGCCGTGCACGCGCCCTACCTACAACGCATTCGGATTCGCGGTCGTGCAAAGCGGGATGCTGGTCACCGTCGCGCGCACGGGCGTGAGCCATTCTGGATACGCGCCGGGCCGGATCGACTGGCTCCAGTCGCGCGGCGCAACGCGCGCGCCGCCGCGATCGTTCATCGACACCGCGCACGACGACCGCGACGCGGCCGGCGGCCTGACTCGCTCGGGCGCGATGGTCGTGTTCTACGCGCATTTCGATCCCGTGGCGAACCGCTGGGCAGGGATGCGCTTCGTCCGGGCCGCGCGCGAGGGATCCGTCGCGGGCGTCATCGGCACCGGGGATCTGGTGTCGTTCTCGCCCTACGGCCCGATCGTGATCCTTCCGTCGGGCCGGCTGATGCAAACCTTCTACGGCACCGACGCGCATCACGTGACTCGCATCTACGTGTCGTTCTCGGGCGACGACGGCCGCACATGGAGCCCGATCGTCCCGATCGACGCACGGCCATCGCTGCGTGCGAACGAGGCGGCTGCGGTGTACCTGGACGGCGCCACGGACGCGAGGGCGCGGATTCTGATGGTGGCGCGCGCCGACGGGTATGTGCGTGGCAAGCGCTGGTTCGGTTTGGTGCAGTACCTGTCCACCGACGGCGGCCGGTCCTGGCGCCGGCAGGGTGCGATCGCCTCGACGTCCTCGCGACGCGAGTCGATTCCGTGGCTCGCGAACCTGTCGGGCGGCCGGGTTGCGATGGTCTGGACCGACCGGGGAACGCTCACGCTCAAGCGAAGCATTGCCCGTGCCGCCGACGCGGTCGCGATGCGATGGGCGCCGGCGCAGATCGTGTATCGCAGCCGCGTACCCGAGATGGCGCATCCGGACATCGGCGACTTCGGCTATCCCTCGATCGCGTCCTACGGGCCCGAGGACTCGCGCAAGGCGATCGTCTTCAATGACGCGAACCCGGCCGGGTCGGTGGGAAAGATGGTGGACGTGGACCTGTATGCGATCTCGCTGTGGGCGTCGCCGGCGACGTCGCCGGTCACGATTTCGCCGTAGGAATCCCGGCGCCGCGTTCGGGCAACGGGTCCGCGACGATCCCCGCGGGCTCGGCCGGCAGCCGCACCCACATGACCGTGCCGCGACCCGGCGCGCTTTCCGCCACGATCGCGCCTCCGTGCTCTTCGACGACGGACTTTACGATCGCCAGGCCCAGTCCGCTGCCGCGCTCGGCGCGCGACCGGTCGCTCCGCCAGAAACGGTCGAAGGCGTGGGCGACCTCGTCCTGGCTCATGCCGATGCCGGTGTCGGTCACGCGCAGGACCGCCCATTGATCTTCCCGCCGGACCGTAACCTCGACGCGGCCGTCCCCGGGCGTGTACTTCATCGCGTTCTCGACCAGGTTCGTCACGACGCGGCGGAGCCCTTCGCTGGAGCCCCGAACCACGATGTCTTCGCCGATCTCGATCGTGACGTGCGGGCCGTCGCCGCCCGAAGCGGTGTCGGCGGTCTGCGCGCCGGCGACGGCTTCGCGGACGACCTCGGCCAGCCGGACGCGTTCTTCGCGCGGCTGCGCGCGAGCATCGGCGCGCGCGAGCGCCAGCAAGTCGGCGATCAGGGCGCTCATCCGCTCGGCTTCGTCGATCGAGTCGGTCAACGCGGCCGTGAGCTCGTCGGCGGAGATGTTCGTCGATGCTTTGATGACCTCGAGGTTGCCGCGCATCGTGGTGAGCGGCGTGCGCATCTCGTGCGAGGCGTCGGCCAGAAAGCGCCGTTGTCCGTCCAAGGTGCGCTCCAACTCGCGTTGGGCGGTCTCGAGCCGGTCGAGCATCCCGTTGAACGCTTGCGTGAGCTTGCCGAGCTCGTCCTCCCCGCCGGGGTCGACGCGGCGTGACAGGTCGCGCGTCTCGCCGATTGCGGTCGCGGCGTCGGCGACGTCTTCGACGGGACGGAGCGCGGTCTTGGCTGCCTGCCAGGACAGCAGCGCCGCGAGCCCCAGCCCGAGCACGCCGGCCCAGGTCAGAAGCAGCCGGAGCCGGTTGAGCGTTTCGGTGATCGTGGCGCGCGGCGCGGCGACGAGCAACGCGCCGTCGATGATCCGCGTGACCCGCATCCGGAGGGGCACGCCCGACACGGTGATGTCGGCGTAGAAGCTGGGCCGGTCGCCGCGGGCGACCGACATCACGCGCGCGTCGACGGGAAGCAGCGAGGTGCCGGGCGGCCAGATCGGCCGCTCCGTGCCGCCGCTGCTGACGAGCTGCGCGAGATAGTCCACGCGGCTGCTGAATCCCTCGATGTTCGGGTAGTCGCGGATGACCTCTTCGGTGTAGCGGGTCAGGGTCTGGTCCAAGTTGTCGTGGAGTGTCTTGTTGAGCAGCAGATAGACGCCGGCGCCGAACGAGGTGAGCACGACGCCGAGCACGATCGTCGAGACCAGCGTCAAGCGGAATCGCAGCGTCATCGCTCTAGGACTCGCGGAGCGCGTACCCGATGCCGCGCACCGTCTTGATCAGGTTCGGCTCGCCCAGCTTCTTGCGCAGGTAGCCGACGTAGACCTCGAGCACGTTGGATCCGACTTCGGATTCCATGCCCCAGACTTCCTCCAGGATCCGCCACCGCTCGTGGACGACACGTGGCTCGTGCAGAAAGAAGGCAAGCAGATCGAATTCCTTGGCGGTCAGCTCGATCGGCCCGCCGGCGCGGCGCGCCTCGCGCGTTCGGGGATCAACTTCGACGTCGGCGTAGCGCAGAACTTCGGCTTCGGCGTGGCTACGGCGAAGCATGGCGCGGACCCGCGCCAGGAGCTCCTCCAATGAGAACGGCTTGATCAGGTAGTCGTCCGCGCCGGCGTCCAAGCCCTTGACGCGATCCGAGACCGAATCGCGGGCGGTCAGCATCAGGATCGGGGTAGTGTCGCCACGTTCGCGCAGGCGTCGAGCGACGCCGAGCCCGTCCACGCCGGGCATGAGCACGTCCAGGACCATCAAGTCGGGCGCATGCGCGCTCACGGCGGCAAGCGCTCGTCCGCCGTCCTCGGCGGTTTCGACGTCGAAGCCGGCTCCCTCCAGCGCGCGGCGAAGCATGTCTCGCAATTTGCGGTCGTCGTCGACGACCAGAATCCTCGATCCCATCGCGAGCAAGAGCGTATCGCCGCCCCGCTGAGAGTGCCCTGAGCGCCGGACTAGTCCCTTCGGGCTAGGCCTTCATGAATCTTTTAGTACCGGTTAGTGGCGGCGAACCGGCAAAGAAGAAACCTTTTGAAATCTGGTTCGTTGAAAGAGTTATACGCAGCCGGGAAATGCCGAAAGAGGAACAGAGATGGCAGACAAGGCGAACCGTACGGGAAAGAGCGAAACCGCTCGCGGGCATCTGCTCGGCGATCGCGCTCGCTGGCACAAGGTCGCCTACAACGGCGCGGCCCACGCACCCTCGGACCGGACCTACGGTGGCGTCAACCCGCGGACGATGAACTACACGCACCGGGCCGATTCGGGCGACTTCCCGGGTTCGCTGACCAACGGCGCGCTTGCCAATCTCGTCCCTCTGGTTCTTTCGGCGATGTGGGAATCGGCCTTCGCTCGCGAAGCCGGCCCGCTCTCGACCTGGAGCAACTGACATGATTGCAGTCCTCGAATTCGTCGCCCGGCAGATCGCATTCCGCCGCGGACGTCGATAGCAAAGCCTCCTCCCACGCTCCACGCTTCTCCTGGGACCCTGCCGTAGGTGGTAACGGCAGGGTCTCAGTCCATTTCCGGCCCGGACCGCCCAAGATTCCGCGCCGGATCCGGTTCGCGCGCGAGCGCTTCGGCGATGAGGATGCCCGCGACGATCAAAGCCGCGCCGGCGGTGCCGCGAAGCCCGAGCCGCTCACCCAGCATGAGGAAGCCGAACAATCCGCCGAAGATGGACTCGGCCGTCAAGATCACCGCGGTGCGAGAGGCAGGAATCCGTTTTTGGGCCTTCGTCTGGAGCGCGAAAGCCACGGCGCTGGCAAGCACGCCGGTCAGCAGCAGCGCCGCCCAGATCGAGCCGGAGCGCGGCAGGGTCATCTCGCCGCCGATCAGCGCCGCGCCGAACGAGGCCGCCGCCGCGACGATCGATTGGACCAGAACAAAGTCCATCGGCGAGACCCGCTGGGCGACGAGGCCGGTTCCGTAGAAGTGCGCGGCGAACGAGGCCGCGCAGCCCAGAACCAGGATTTCGCCGAACCCCAAGCCGACGCCGGCGGGGGAGGACATCAGGAACAGGCCAAACGTCGCCAGCATCGCCCCGGCCACCGTCGTCACCGGCGGCGCCCGCCGAGCGAGCACGGCGCCCATCAACGGCACCATCAACACGTACAGGCCCGTGATGAACGCCACGTTCGAGGCGCTGGTGCGCTGCAGGCCGAGCGTCTGGAACGCGTATCCGCCGAACAGCGCCATGCCCAGGCCGGCGGCCGGCTTCATCATTCCGCGGGGCAGACGCGCGCCGATCGCGGCCAGCGCGACCGCCGCGATCGCGAACCGAAAGCCCATGAACACCAGCGGACCGATGGGGGTGGCGCTCTCCAGGCCGAAGCCGCCGCGAATCTGATCGCACCGCTCGACCGAGCATTTCACCATCGGGAAGGTCAGGCCCCAGACGGCCGCGACGCCCACCAGCGCGGCCTCCATCGCGAAGCGCGGCGGACGCCCCCTCGACCCGCTCGCCGGACCGGCCAATGCGATTAGGCCGTGTGAAGGATCACGTTCGAGCCGCGCTTGGCCTTCCGGCCGGCGTTGGGCACCTGCGACACGACCGTGTCGCCGTAGGAGCCGGGAACCTGCCGGCGCGACGCGGTGAAGCCGGCGGCGCGAAGCCGGGCGGCGGCCTCATCGAAGGTCTCGCCGCGAACGTCGGGCACCGGGATCTCGCTCGGCCCGTCGCTCACGGTCAGCGTAACCGTGGTTCCCTTGTCGGTCTTCGTGCCGGGTGTGGGCGAGGCCGAGATCACCTGATCGCGCGGGATCTTTTCGTCGATCACGCGCTTGGTCGCGACCGCGAAGCCCTCGGCTTTGAGCATCTCGGTCGCCTCGGTCAGCGGCTTGCCGACGACCGCCGGAACGGTCTTTTGCTCGGGGCCGGCCGAGACCACGATCGTGACCTTCGCGTCCGACCGCACGCTGACGTTCGGATCGGGGTTCTGATCGAATACAAGCCCCTTCTTGACCGACGAGGTAAACCGGTTGGCCACGACCGGCTCCAGGCCGCGCTCGGCCAGAAGCCGTTGCGCTTCGGCGAGCGTTTTGCCTTTCACGTCCGGCACGGCCACCAGCAGCGGCCCGATCGAGACCGCGATGGTGACGCGCGATCCGCGCCGAAGCTTGGCGCCGGCCACCGGCGAGACCGAGATGACCTTTCCCAGCTCGATGTTCGGATCGTGGCGGACGACCGGCTCGGCCGTGAAGCCGGCATCTTCGATGACGCTTGTCGCGGCCTCCTGCGTCATCCCCGTCACGTCCGGGACGGCGACCGTGCCGAACATGCGCACGCCGATCGGCACCATTCCGGCGGCCACCAGAAACGTGAGCAGCGCGATCAGCCGGCGGCGCCGCTTCTTCGGAGTGACGCGCCGGCGAATGACCGTCGTCTCGGCCGCGGCGACCGGGATCGCGCGCGTCCGGTTGTCGCCCGGATCGATCAGGGTCGCGGCTTCCTGCTCGCCGCCGACGGCCAGCGGCGCGAGCGCCGCGGCCATCTCGCTGGAGGTCTGAAAGCGGTCGTCGGGATCGCGGGCCGTCGCTCGCGCGACCACATCCTCAAGCGCCGCCGGCGCATCCGCCCGCCGAGAGCGAAGTCGCGGCACGTCTTCGGCGATGCGGCGATAGGCAACCACGACCGGGTTGTCGCCGCGGAAGGGCACCTCGCCGGCCATCATCTCGAACAGCACGCTTCCCAGCGAGTAGATGTCGCTGCGATGGTCGCCCGGTTTGCCCTCGACCTGTTCGGGCGCCAGATACGACGCGGTGCCGATCACGACGCCGGCCTGCGTCGCCCGCGACTCGGCCAGCGCGCGGGCCACGCCGAAGTCGGCGACCTTGGCCTGCCCGTCGGTCGTGATGAGGATGTTCTCCGGCTTGATGTCGCGATGCACGATCCCTTCGCGGCGGGCGGCGTCGAGCGCGCGGCAGACCTGCTCGATCAGACGCGCGGCCGATGAGACCGAAAACGGTCCCTTCTCGGTGAGCAGCTCGCGCAGCGTCTTGCCGACGATCCGCTCCATCACCATGTAGGCCGCACCGTCGCTGCTGCGGCCCCAGTCATAGACCTGGACGATATTGGGATGGCTCAGGCGGCCGGCGGCCATCGCCTCGCGGCGGAAGCGCTCGACGAACTCGGCGTCGTTTCCGTATGTCGCGTGCAGGATCTTGACCGCGACGCGGCGATCGAGCACCGAATCGTGGGCATCGTAAACCTCGGCCATCCCGCCTGCGGCGATGAGGGCCGTAATCTCGTACCGCCCCCCGAGCGGACCGGCGAGCCGGTACCCGGGGAAGCGTTCGCGCTCGATGTTTTGCGCCACGTCCGGCTAATTGTAGGGACCGCGAGGGTGGGCGGCACGGAAGACGGCCGCCGGAGAGCCGGTATAGAGTTCGTCCGATGGGTGATTTCGTGTCGGATCTGGAGACCCTCGGCTTTCGGCGGACATCCCGGCGCATCCCCGAATGGTCGCTTCAAGCAAGTCCTTACCTGGTCTTTTCCGTCCAAGCCGAGGACGACGGCGCCGTCCTTTTCACCTGGGAGCTGGCGATCGGCGAGTTCATGCACGCCCACGGCTTGCAGATCGGCACGAACGAGGCGCTGAACCTGTTCCTGTTCCCTCAGCGGGATGCGCGCGGCGCCGCCGACGCGACGTTCGTCGTCGACGAGATGGAGCGTGTCCGAAAGATCCTTGGCTCGCTCGACCTCAGCGGCGGCTGACGCCGGACCGAAGGGCAACCGGGGGGCACCCGGGGGCGGGCTATACTCGATCCGACAACCTGATACTTCGGGGAGCTCGGACGACCGGGCTGAGAGGCTGCCTGCGACGGGCGGCGACCCGCGAAACCTGATCCGGATAATGCCGGCGGAGGGAGGAGACGGCCACCGGAGAATCGGTGGCCGCACGCATTATGGAAGACACACTCGTCATCGCGGGACGCGAATTCGCATCGCGGCTGATCCTCGGCACCGGAAAGTTCCCGTCCGGTCCGTCGATGCGGGACGCGATCGAGGCCAGCGGAACCGGTATGGTCACCGTCGCGCTTCGTCGGGTCGACTTGGACGCGACCGGCGGCCCCGACATCTTGGAGTTCATCGACGCGATGCGCATCCAGTTGCTGCCCAACACCTCCGGTGCTGCCGACGCCGACGAGGCGGTGCGGCTCGCGCGACTCTCCCGCGCGATGGGCATGCCGGCGTGGGTCAAGCTCGAAGTCACACCCGACCCCCGGTACTTGCTGCCGGATCCGGTCGAGACGCTGCGCGCCGCGGAGATCCTGGTCGCCGACGGCTTCACCGTGTTGCCGTACATGCCGGCCGATCCCGCGCTCGCGAAGCGGCTGGAGGAAGCCGGGTGCGCGACCGTGATGCCGCTGGGTTCGTGGATCGGATCGTCGCGAGGGCTCCGCACCGCCGACGCGATCCGCGTCATCGTCGAACAGGCGACCGTGCCCGTCGTGGTCGACGCCGGGCTGGGGGCGCCGTCGCACGCGGCGGAGGCGATGGAGATGGGCGTGGATGCGGTGCTGGTGAACACGGCGATCGCGGTCGCGCGCGATCCGGCGCAGATGGCGGCCGCGTTCCGCGAGGCGACGATCGCCGGGCGGCGCGCATGGCTGGCCGGTCTCGCGCCGGTCCGCGACGACGCCGAGGCATCGAGCCCGCTGACCGGATTCCTCGCGTGAGCTTCACCGACGTTCTTGCCCGCACGCCGGTTCGCGACCTGGCCGCCTTCGCGATGCGGGCCGGCGACGCCGACGTGACTCGTGCGCTCGCCGCGCCCGGCGGCGCACGCGACCTCCGCGACTTCGCGGCGCTGATGAGCCCGGCGGCCGCCGTCCGGATCGAAGAGGTCGCGCGAGCTGCGCACGCGTTGACGCTCCGCCGGTTCGGCCGCACGATTCACATGTACGCGCCGCTGTATCTGTCGAACGAGTGTCTCACGACCTGTACCTACTGCGGGTTCGCGCGCGGGCTGCCGATCGTCCGCAAGACGTTGTCGGTGAACCAAACGCTCCGCGAGGCGAAGCACCTCGCCTCGCTCGGATTCCGGCATCTGCTGCTGCTCACCGGCGAGCACGAGCGGCTCACCGGGGTGGACTTCCTGTGCGAGCACCTGGCCGCGCTGTCGCCGTTCGTGCCGCAGCTCTCGCTCGAGGTGCAGGTCTGGTCCGAAGACGAGTATGCGCGGCTCCGCGACGCGGGCTGCGACGGCGTCGTCGTCTACCAAGAGACCTACGACCGGGACGCGTACGCGCAATTTCACGTCGCGGGACGAAAGCGGAACTACGAGTGGCGGCTTGAGGCGCCCGAGCGCGCGGCGCGCGCGGGGATCCGCCGGCTGGGGATCGGCGCGTTGCTCGGCCTGCACGAGCCATGGCGCGAGGATGCGATCGCCACCGCGGCGCACGCGCTGCATCTGCTCAAGACCGCCTGGCGATGCGAGATCGCGGTCAGCATGCCGCGCATCCGTCCGAGCGCGAGCGGCTATTCGCCGCTCCACCCCGTTTCCGACGTCGAGCTCGCGCAGTACGTGTGCGCACTCCGGCTCCTGATGCCCGACGTCGCGCTGGTCGGATCCTCGCGCGAGGAAGCGTCGTATCGCGATGCGCTCGTGCGGCTCGGGATCACGCACACCTCGGCCGGTTCTCACACCGAACCGGAGGGCTACACGCATCCGTCCGAGGCGGCCGAGCAGTTCGAAGTCTGCGACACCCGCTCGCCCGAACAGGTCGCGTCGGCGTTGCGTGCCATGGGCTACGACCCGGTCTGGAAAGACTGGGACGCCGGCCACCGCGCGCCGGCCGGGGCCGCGCGATGACGATCACCGCGAACGGCAAGCGACGCGACATCGCCGACGGCATCTCGGTTCGCGGCTTTCTGGACTCGATCGGCTGGAAGCCGGAATGGGTCGTGGTCGAGCACAACGGCGAGCCACTCGAACGATCGCGCTTCGACGCGGTCGCGCTACGCGACGGGGACCGGCTCGAAGTCGTTCGCGCCGTCGCGGGCGGGGCGCGATGAGCGCGCGCCGCGAACGCTTGCAGGCCGCGCGTCTGTATCTGGTATGCGGCGGGCAGCGCCCCGACCTGGATTCGTTTCTGGATCTGGCGCTGGCATCCGGCGTGGACGTGCTGCAACTGCGCGAGAAGCAGATGGAGGCGCGACCGTTGCTCGCGCTCGCGGAACACTTCCGCGCGGCCTGCGACCGCCACGGCGCGTTGTTCGTGATCAACGATCGCCCCGACCTGGCGATCGCCGCCGGTGCCGACGGCGTTCATGTGGGCCAAGACGACCTGCCTCCCGGCGTGGCGCGCGACCTCGTCGGCGACGAGATGTTGATCGGACGCTCGACGCATGCGCCGGCGCAGATGCGCGCGGCGCTCGCCGAACCCGTGGATTACCTGTGCGTCGGGCCGGTGCACGCGACGCCGACGAAGCCGGGACGTCCCGCGACCGGCCTGGACTCGGTGCGCCTGGCCGCGGCCGAATGCGCCAAGCCCTGGTTCGCGATCGGCGGTTTGGATCCGCAGACTGCGAAAGAGGCGGCGAACGCCGGGGCGAGGCGGATCGTGGTTGTGCGGGCGATCGAGCAGGCCGCCGATGTCGAGGGAGCCGTTCGCGCGCTGCGAAGCGCGATCGGCGCGTGACCGGCGCTCCCCGCATGGGTCGCCGCAGACGGATACCATCCCGCACGACCCTGGCACGCGAAAGGAGATCCCGACGATGAGGCGCGCATTGGTTTTGATCGCGATCGTGCTCGCGCTCGGCGCATGCGAAGCTCGCGCCGAAATCGAGGTCAGCGATGACGGCTCCGGAACGTTTGGCTTCTCGTTCGTGATCGAGGACCAGTTCCTGGCGCTCATGCAAGGATTCTCCGGCGGAGAGTCCGAAGACCCGTTCGAGGATTTCAAGCAGGGACTCGCGGACTCACCCGTGCCGTTCCAGATCGAGGAGTTCACCGAGAAAGGCGGCCGCGGCATTCGCGCCACCGTCCCGTTCAAAGACGTCGAGGACCTTCGAACGATCATGAAGGCCGTGGACGAATCCGAACCGTCCTCCGCGGACAATCCCATCGCCGGAGGCGGCGGTCCGGGCTTCGGCACGTTCACGCTCGAGCGTCGCGGCGGCGGCTGGCATTTCGAAGCGGTCGGCGAAGCGCCCGATCTGGGCGACCTCGGCGAGTTGGGGGGCGGCGAAGGCGGCGAGGACGCGCCGTTCGATCCGGCGCAGATCGCAAGCCTGCTGAAAGTCTCGTTCCGCGTGACCCTGCCCGGGCGAACCGTCACCACGAGCGCCGACGATGAGGACCCCAAAGACGGACGTACCACGTTCACGTGGAATGCGGATCTGACGAGCACCGAACCGATGCAGCTCGTCGCGACGACCGCCTCGGCGGGGAGCAGCTTCCCGATGCTGCCGGTCGCGGCGGGACTGGGCGCGCTCGCCGTCGCCGGTGCGGCCGTGTTCGGGATGAAGCGTCGCACCGTGGCCGCGCTTCCGCCCGCGCCTCCTCCCGCGCAAGTACCGGACGACAGCCCCCCGGGCCCACCCGAGCCGCCGAACCTCTAGGAGCGTACGGCGACCGCGTCGAGAGCCTGCTTGAGGTCGGCGACGAGGTCGCGCGCGTTTTCGATCCCGACGCTCAGGCGCACCAGCGAAGCATCCACTTCAAGCGGTGAACCGGCGACGGATGCGTGGGTCATCTTGCCGGGATGCTCGATGAGCGACTCGACTGCGCCGAGCGACTCGGCAAGCGTGAAGATCTTCGTGCGCGCGGCGACCTCGAGCGCCGCCTGCTCGCCGCCGGCGGCCAGGAACGAGATCATGCCGCCGAAGTCGCGCATCTGCCGCTTCGCGATCTCGTGTCCCGGATGCGACGGGAGGCCGGGATAGAGCACCCGCTCCACGCCCGGCTGCCCCTCGAGCCACGATGCGATCGTGCGCGCGTTGTCGCAGTGCGCCCGCATCCTGACGGCGAGCGTCCTCACTCCGCGCAGCGCGAGCCAGCAGTCGAAGGGGCCTGGGACGGCGCCGAGCGACTTCTGCAGGAAGTAGAGGCGCTCGGCGATCGTCGGGTCGTTCGTTGCGACGAAGCCGAGCACGAGGTCGGAGTGCCCGCCGAGGTACTTCGTCACGGAATGGACGACTGCGTCCGCGCCGAGGTCGAGCG
>DASWHR010000133.1:0-26168 GCA_036398095.1 Actinomycetota bacterium | reverse complement strand
CAGCTCGTCCAAAAACCCCCTCAACACCGCCGGCGCGATCAGCGACGGCGTGCCGCCGCCCAGAAAGATCGTGCCCGACGGCTCGCGCATCTCGCCCGCCCGCGCGCGCGCTTCGACCAGCACCGCGTCCAGGTACGGCTCGACATCGGATGCCCCTCCGACGTAGACGTTGAAGTCGCAGTAGGGACACACCGACAGGCAATAGGGCACGTGCACGTAGATCCCCTGCCGCGGCGCGAGCGTGGCCACGTGCGGAACCATCACTCCGGCTCCTCGATCTCACCGACCTGTAGCGCGGCGATGAACGCCTCTTGCGGCACCTCGACACTACCGATCTGCTTCATGCGGCGCTTGCCCTTCTTCTGCTTCTCCAGCAGCTTGCGCTTGCGCGTGATATCGCCGCCGTAGCATTTCGACAGCACGTCCTTGCGCTTGGCCTTGATCGTCTCGCGCGAGATGATCCGGCTGCCGATCGCGGCTTGCACCGGCACGTCGAACATCTGCCGCGGGATCAGCTTGCGGAGCCGGTCGACCATGTTCCGGCCGTAGATCTGCGCCTTCTCGCGATGCACGATCGCGCTGAACGCGTCCACGGTGTCGCCGTGCAACAGAATGTCCACGCGCACCAAGTCGGCGGCCTGATAGCCGACCGGCTCGTAATCCAAGGACGCGTAGCCGCGCGTGCGCGCCTTCAACTGGTCGAAGAAGTCGAAGATGATCTCGCTCAGCGGCAGCCGGTACTTCAACTCGACGCGATCGGTGGACAGGTAGTGCATGCCGTCGAGCACGCCGCGCCGCGTCATGCACAAGTCCATGATCGTGCCGACGTAGTCGGTCGGCGACAGCACCATCGCCGACACCATCGGCTCTTCGATCCGCTCGAGGCGCGACGGGTCGGGCATCTCGCTCGGATTGCGTACGCCCGACTCGGTTCCGTCGGTCATGTACAGGCGATAGGCGACATTGGGCGCGGTTACGACCAGCTCCAAGCTGAACTCGCGCTCCAAGCGCTCCTGCGTGATCTCCATGTGCAGCAGCCCCAGGAAGCCGCAACGGAAGCCGAAGCCGAGCGCCTTTGACGTTTCGGGCTCGAATACCAACGATGCATCGTTGAGCTGCAGCCGGTCGAGTGCGTCGCGCAGTTGTGGATAGTCGTCGCCTTGCGCGGGATACAGGCCGGCGAAGACCATCGGTTTGGCGTCGCGGTAGCCGGGCAGCGCCTGCGGCGCGCGCGCGCGAGCGTCGGTGACGGTGTCGCCGACGCGGGCTTCGCGCACATTCTTGATGCCGGTGATCAAGTAGCCGACCTCGCCGGCGCCGAGCGAGTCCACCGGCACCGGTTGGGGCGTGAGGAATCCGATCTCTTCGACGTCGTGCTCGGCTCCGGTCGCCATCATCCGCACGCGCCCGCCTTTGTGGATTTCGCCGTCCACGACACGCACGTAGGTAATGACGCCGCGATACGAGTCGTACATCGAGTCGAAGATCAGCGCCCGCGTCGGTCCCAGCGGATCACCCGACGGCGGCGGGACTTTCTCGACGATCGCCTCCAGCAGCTCGGTCACGCCTTCGCCGGTCTTGCCCGACACGAAGATGATCTCGTCGTCGGTGCAGCCGATCACTTGCTTCAATTCGTTGGCGATCTTTTCGGGTTGCGCGGCCGGCAGGTCGATCTTGTTGATCACCGGGATGATCTGAAGGTCCGCTTCGATCGCCAGGTGCAGGTTCGCCAGTGTCTGCGCTTCGATGCCCTGGGATGCGTCCACCAGAAGCACCGCGCCGTCGCAGGCGTTCAGGGCGCGCGAGACCTCATAGGAGAAATCGACGTGGCCGGGCGTGTCGATCAGGTTCAGGACGTAGGTCTTGCCGTCCTTGGCCTCATAGTTGATCCGAGCGGCCGCGGCTTTGATCGTGATGCCGCGCTCCCGCTCCAGGTCCATCGTGTCCAAGTACTGGGCGCGCATCTGCCGGTCGTCCACGGCATGCGTGACCTCGAGCAAGCGGTCGGCCAGCGTCGATTTCCCGTGGTCCACGTGGGCCACGATGCAAAAATCACGCTGAAGTCGCTGGTCGGTAGGCATCGGCGCGCACGAGTCTATCGTGCCTGGTCAGGCAAGGTTCCCGACCCGATCCCGGCCATGACGCAGCCCCGGCCGGTCTGGTACACTCCCTCGCTCGTATGGCCAACATCAAGTCTCAGATCAAGCGGAACCGGCAGAACGAACGTGCCCGGCTTCGCAACCTCGCCACGCGCTCGCGGCTCAAGACGCTGACGCGTCGCTTCCGCGAGGCGCTCACCGCCGGCGACATGGACACAGCCCAGGCGACGCTGACCACCGTCTGCCGCGCCTACGACAAGGCAGCAACCGCCGGCGTCCTGCACGCCAACAACGCCGCGAACCACAAGTCGAAGCTGCAGAAGGCGTTCAACGCCAAGTCGGCCTCGGCCGCCTAACGCGAACCCACGATTCCAGGCCCCGGCTAGTGCGGGCGCCGAGGCGTTCTCAAATCCATTGGATTTGAGACGCCATCGCGGTTAGCTGCGCTGCCGTATATGGTCCGACGAGGTGAACCACCACACCGTTCTCCATCCACATGAGCTGCCCCAACAAGGAATTGTCGAAGGTCATGTACGAACCCCCACCAAGCCCAGGATCCTCTCCCCCAACACCGCCGGATCTCGCATTGGATGGCTGAGAAGAGTCGCCTCCCGTGCAGGAAAAGCCAGGACCGAGCTCGTTCACCCACGCTGTATGGCTTCGGACCGTACCCATCGCAAGCCCCGTCGGGAAGTCATCGGACGCGAACACATCTTGAAGGTCCGGAAGTTCCGTAGCACTTGAGATGGGATCTTGCCACGTGGCCTTCTTACTTACACTCATCCAGATGTTTGCACTGTAGACAAGCCCCACCTGACGTTCGGCAAGCGGTGCTTCTATCCACGTGGCGTAGACCTGTCGAAGCGTCAGAGATACCGAGACAAGGGCGCCACACGGACTCGCGACCACCATTGCCGGGAACGTCGGTAGAGAATAGTCAACCCGCGACTTGGCATCAACCAGCGTTGTAATCTCGCCTGGGATCGGTGCATCGAGATGAAAGGCGCGCGGGCCGAGCGACGCGCGCTCCTGCCCACGGACTGCAAACGCGCCAACAAGAGCTAGCGGCACGAGGGTCAAAGCCAAAGCCCTTCGCAGGGACATGTAGGCCTCCTAGTTCATCTGACACGCGCTTTGTACAAAATTGTCCGTCCGGGCATCTGCTCGGAAAGCATCCGGATTCTCAAGGGTGAATCCGAAGTGCATTAGCGTGTCGCATGCGTAGTGGGTACCCGTCCAATCGAACCACGCCAGGGACCCTCCCGACGGCTTGGCGTGGTCCATACTCCAGACTCGTGTGTCTCCGGAGTCGCACTGGTTCTTCCACTCAACAGCTGCATATGCAACGCCGCTCCGGAAGGGTGGAGCCCTATTAACGTTTGATGGATAAAAAGACCCGTCCTTCTTGAAGCGATATCGAGCCTTACCGTTGATTGTGGCTTCTTCCATACTAAGGTAGTGCTCTCCAAGTAGATGATCGCCGGACTCAATGTCCTGGACGTGCTGCGGATTCCCTAAATACTGTCGCGCATGGAAGATGCGCTTGGGAGAACTCTGCCCGAGGGGGCTCCGCTCTTGCTGCCATCCGTACTCCAAATAGTTTTGTGCATCTTTGATAATGTAGAATGACTCAACGTGCATGCTATTCGTCTGCAGCGTAACAACGCGCACTACCAAGCGGCCGCCAACACCCCGTATGCCGACGGCATTGTTATGCCCGCGGGCGACGATTGAGAAGTTGCCGGGGGACGCTTCTTCGCAGAACCCATGGCTTGCAAGAGCTATTTGGGGGATAAGAATCACGGCAGCAACGATGCCTTGGACGAGCCAAAGTGAGATGGATGTCGTACGAACGGGGCGACGAACACTTAGGGTGGTCAAATAACCCCCCCCGCGCGAAACTGCGCCATAGGTGATAGGAACCAAAAAGGCAAAAGCAACGTAGTATGGCTGACTCTTCCCGTCAAGGACGGGCTAACGTGCGGCTATCTCGTCCACGAGCAGTTCCAGCACCAGCGGGTCGTCCTCTTCGCTTTTCATCGCCAGGTCCGCGTCGGACATGACGCGGTAGGCGCGCGCGATGCGCGCCGGCGTGAAGCCGCGGGCTTGTCGCATCGCGCGCTTCACCGGTCCCTCGCCTTTCAGGCCGAGGTCCTTCGCGATCGCGGCCGGCGCACGGCCGTCGCCACCGGCGACGAACGCGATCACCCGCAACTGCCGCCCGAGCGCCGCGAGCAGCCCGATCGGGTTCTCGCCCTGATCGAGCAGGCCGTGCAGCCGCTTGCGCGCGAGCGGCAGGTCGCGATCGAAGACGGAATCGACGAACTGATACACCTTCGATTCGACGCCGGTGAAGCGCTCCTGGACTTGGTCAATCTCGATCGTGGCGGCCTTGGTCGTCTCGACGAGCCGGTCGATCGCGGCGGCGAGGTCGCGAAGGTCCGAGCCGACCGATTCGACCAGCGCGGCGGCGGCCGGCCCGCTCAGGCGGCGGCCCTTTTCCTTCGCGCGGCGCACGGCCCACTCGGCAGCCTTCCACGGCGGCACCGATTCGGCCTTGACGATCGCATTCGCGGGAAAGCGCTTCGCGAGCTTCGAGGCGGCGACCCCGGATGCCATCAGCACGAGCGCCACGCCCTCGGCCGGGTTCTTCGACCACGCCTCGACCGCGTCCTGCGCGTCGGCGTCGAGGGTCTCGGCGGCGCGCACCAGCACGAGCCGACCGCCGCCGAACAGCGACTGCGTGTCGAGCGCGTACAGCAGCGCCTGCGGATCGCCGGGGTCGATCTCCTCGCCGGCAAGGCCCTCCGCGGCCGCTTCGGCGCGCAGACGGTCGAGCGCCTCCGACGCTACGAACTCGTCGGAGGCAAGGATGAGCGTCACCGGTCGCATCACGCAGCATTCTAAACCGCCGCTCCCCCACCGCTCAGGCCGGCTCCGCATCCCCCGCAGACCCTATGCAACCAAGTTGCAGGAGAGGCTCGCCGATCGCCCCGGGCAACCAAGTTGCAGATGAGGCTCGCCGACCTGCCTTTTCCAACTTAGTTGCACAGGGGTCGGGGGGAGGTGGGCAGCACCCCGCGGGACCGGACGGCACGCGGCGGCGGGCAGAAGGATTCGGCGCAACTGCTGTCGCCCGGCGAAATCGTCGAGATGTGGGTCAAGATCTCCCCACGGCCGCGACAATCGTCGGCCGGTCATTCGCCCGGCTGACCGGCGCTCTCTCTACGGCAGGCGAACCTTGACCGGATCGAGATCCAAGTACTGGGCGTTGCTGGCGACGCCCGACGGCGGCACGATGGCGACCCAGCCGGTCTTGGCGAGCGGCGGCACCACGAAGGTCACGCTGGAATCCGACCACGACACGATGCTGCTGCCGGCAATCGTGGTGACCTGACCCGAGCCCTTCAGCACGACCGCGCCCGGCGTCGCGCCGAGCCGGCGGCCCGAAAGCGTCACGGTCGAGCCGGGCAGCGCCTTGGACGGCGATGCCGAATCGATCCCATAACCGAACCAGACCATCTTGCATTCCATCATCGGATCGAACGCGCTGACGCCGCGTCCCCAGTCCATGTCGTAGAAGCCGGGGCCGCCGTCCAGCGGCATCGTCTCGGTCCAGCGGTATTGCCACACGCCGGGGGCGATCACCCGCACGCTCGGCGCGTCGAACACGCCGCGCTCGCCGTGATGATCGTGACCGTAGCCCTCTTCGTGCTCGCCGTCCACGAGCGGATCAATATGCGAACGCACCCACGGCAGCGGCGCGCCGTCGAACGGAGACGGATACGTGCGCGACAAAGCGGAGACCTCGATCGAAATCGATGCGCCGGCCGTCGCGTACGGGATGTAGACCTTCTGCTCGCCGAGCGTGCTCTGCAGACGCACCTTCGGCGACAGATCGACGCGTCCGGTTGCGCACTGCTTCGCGCCGGTCGTCGAGTTCGCATAGAACGCGTCGGCCTGCCCGACGATCTGATAGCACTGCGACGCGGACGACGGCAACGGCACGGTCGCCGCATACTCGCCGGCGGCGTTCGTGGCGACGGTGACGTTGTAGCCGTCGGCGCGCTGGACCAGGACGCGGTACTCGGGAACAGCTTCGAAGCTTGGGCCGCGCACGGCCCCGCTGATCGTGATGCAGGCAGGCGCGGGACAAGGGTCGGCGGCGCGCGCGGCCGACGGCGCGAACAGCGCGGCGGCGACGGCGAAGACGCACAGCAGAATGCGGCGGCGAGCGGGCATGGCGAACCCCCAAAGCGTTTCGGACGGGTGCGCCGCGAGAGCGGCGCTGCGGGCTATCGGCGTTTCGTCGTCCGCCCGGGCAGACGGTTCGCTCAGAGAAAACGAGCGAACCGCAAGGCGTTTCACTCTGCGTCAAAGTCGTCCGATTCGACCGGGATGCGGAAAAACAACTCAGGCAGGACGGGTCGCGACGTGAAAGCCGCCGGCCTTGCCGAGCGTGACGGTCACGTCACCCTGCACGTCGGTGCGAAGAATGCGCATCCCGAGCTCGCTCGCCCACCGCATCGGCGCGATCGCCGGATGGCCGTAGCGGTTCGCACCGACGCTGACCAGCGCCAGCCGCGCGCGCGTCGCCGCATAGAACTCGCGCAACGCACGCGCCGATCCGTGATGCGGGACCTTGAACGCGACGCAGCGCAGCTCGTCTTCGCGCTGCAACAGCACGTCTTGGCCGTCTTCTTGCACCTCGCCGCCCAGCAACGCGCACGACGAGCCGTATCGCACGCGCAGCACGATCGAGTTGTTGTTCACATCCGAGTCGGTGCCGCGCATCATCTCGACCGGACCGAGCACGTCCACCGTCGCCTCGCCCAGCGCGAATCGGGCCGGCGCGCGAACCACGACGCGCGGAATCCCCCGACTCGCCAGACGCGTCGGATACTCGCTCCATCGTTTTGCGGTGTCGTCGCTCGGCTCCTGGCCGGCGTCGATCGCGCGGCCGATCGACGCACGCTCGATCGCAGCGAACAGCCCGTCCAGATGATCGGTGTGCGGATGCGTGAGCACCAGCATGTCGATGCGACGCACGCCGTGCGCGCGCAAGCGCTTCAGCAGCAGGTCCTCGTTGGGACCGCCGTCCACCAGCATCGTGGCGCCGCCGGGCGCGCGGATCAGCGTCGCGTCGCCCTGGCCGACGTCCAGCGCGATCACGCGCAAGCCGCCGGGCAGGACCGGCGCGACGGCACGCGACCATATCGCGAACGACGCGACGATCAGCACACCGATCAGCAGCGGCGCGAAGCGCAGGCGGCGCATCCGCACCGCGCCGAGGATGAGCGCGACCGACGCCGCGACCGCAACCAGCGCCGCCGGGCCGTCGGGCGTTTCGATGCTTGCGTTCGGGATCCGCGCGAGCGTCGCGGCGACGCTCTGCATCCACCACAGAAACGGATACGCGGCAAGCGCAACGATGCGTCCGGCCGGCTCGAAGACACCGGCGAGCGCGGAGGCCACGAACCCGATCACGGTCGCCGGCCCGACCGCCGGCACAGCCAGCAGGTTCGCCGGCAACGCGACCAGCGACGTCTGATGGAACCGCAACGCGACCAGCGGTCCGACGGCCAGTTGTGCGCCCAGCGAGATCGCGATCGCGGCCGCGATCTTTCCGCCGCCGAGCGCCCGATGCAGGCGCGGCGCGATCGCGAGCAGCCCGAACGTCGCCAGCGCCGACAATTGAAATCCGCCGTTGTGGACCAGCATCGGATCCCACACCATCAGCCCGAGACAGCCGGCCGCAAGCGTGTGCAGCGACGCGGCGCGCGCGCCGGCCGCCATCCCGCCCAGCGCGATCGCCGTCATCGCCCCGGCGCGCAGCACGCTCGGCTCGAATCGCGTGATCGCCATGAACGCCAGCGTCGCCATCGCGAGCACGATCAACCTGGTGCGCGGACCGGCGCGCACGAATCCCAGCACGACCAGAATCGCACCGAGAAACATCGCGAGGTTCCCGCCGCTGACGGCCAGCAGATGCGACAGGCCGGTCGCGCGAAAGTCGGCTTCGACGTCGGGATCGAGCCCGGCGGTGTCGCCGACCGTGACGCCCAGCAGCAGGCCGCCTTCGCGCTTGGGCAGCGCGCGGATCGCGGCTTCGGCGGCGCGCTGCCCGGCGGCGCCAACGGCAACGATCGGATTCGCGGACCGGCCGGCGACGTCGAACGATCGCGCGTAGGCACGCGCGGCGACGCCGGCATGGCGTAGCGACCGCGCCAGCGATGCCTCCAGCGCCGCGGTCCTGGGTGAGGCGGGCGGCCGCTCGACGGGTGCGAGACGCGCGTCGATGCGAAGCAGGTCGCCGGAGCGCGGCCATCGCGCCGGTGGCGGGCGGATCGTGACCTGGACACGCTCGCGGACGCGCATCGGCCGCGCGTCGATCTCGGCGAAGCCGACGCCCAGAAGGAACCGCAGCGATCCGCCGGATTCGCGCGGCCGTTCGAGCACTTGGCCGTGCAGGGTCGCGTCGGCGCCGGCGCGGCCGCCCGCATCCAGCGCGGCCCGGTCCAGCGCAACGAACCGCAACCCCGCCAGCCCGAGCGCCAAGGCGAAGGCGGCGGCGATCGCCGCCGACCAGGCGACGGCATGCCGGCGGCGTGCGGCGACGGCGCCGGCGACCAAAAGCGCGACGCATAGGACCCCGGCGGCCACACACGACCGAACACCCGGATGAAGCGCATCGGCCGCGACCGAGCCGAGCGCGAACGCCGCGGTGAGCGCGATCATGCGGACGCTCATACCGTTACGTACTCCTCGAGCGCCGCGAATTTCTTCTCGCCGATCCCTTGCACCTTCATCAGGTCGCGGATCGTCTTGAACGGTCCATGCTTTTCGCGATAGTCGATGATCCGCTGCGCAAGCGACGGCCCGATCCCCGGCAGCTCCTCCAGTTGCGGGGCCGACGCGGTGTTGATGTTGATCTTTCCGCCGCCCGCTCCCCCGCCGCCGCCGGAACCGCCGCTGCCGGCCTCGGGCGGCGGAGTCTCACCGCGGCGGGGCACGTAGATCCGCTCCCCGTCGGTCAGCGGCCGCGCCAGATTGATCGCGTTGGCATCCGCCTCGCCGGTCGCGCCGCCGGCCGCACGAATCGCGTCGGCGACGCGCGCGCCCGCCGGGAACTCGTAGACACCGGCCGCGCGCACCGCGCCGGCGACGTGCACGAACAGCGACGCGGCGACGCTGCCGTCCGGCGCGGGCGTCTCGATCGGCGCGAGCGAGGCGGACGCCGCAACGGCCGGCTCGGCCGGCGCCGGCAACGCGCGCGCGAACGCGAAGACCCCGCCACCGACGACCATCAACGCCAACAACGCGAGCGCAGCCAGCTCGCGCGGCCGGAATTCGAGCATGCGCGCAAGCCGCTCTCTCCAGCCGAGCGGCTCGAGGGCCGAGGTGTCGGACGTCACAGACACCAACCGACGCTACGGGGCCGAAGGCGCCGTGTCCCGTCCGGGAAGACAGAGCAGATCCGGACGCAACCCGCGCGGCCCTGATAGAAAGACGGTTCACATGACCGCCCCGAAGAACCCTTCGCCCGACCACCTGCGACACACGTGGTCCCAGTCCGAGCGGGCGGTCCCGCGCACGGTCGTGCGTCCGCTGCTCGCGTTCCTGCAGCTCGAGGCGGCCGGCGGGATTCTGCTGCTCGTCGCGACGGTCGCGGCGCTGGTGTGGGCAAACTCACCCTGGCAGTCGAGCTACGAATCGTTCTGGCACACGCGATTCACGATTCGAATCGGCTCGTGGGCGATCCAAGAGGACTTGCAGCACTGGATCAACGACGCGTTGATGGCGCTGTTCTTCTTCGTCGTCGGCCTTGAGATCAAACGCGAGCTGGTCGGCGGCGAGCTGCGCGACCCGCGCGCAGCGGCCTTGCCGGCGATCGCAGCGCTCGGCGGGATGATCGGTCCGGCGCTGATCTACGCGGCGTTCAACGCGGGAGGAGCGGGATCGGCCGGATGGGGCATCCCGATGGCGACCGACATCGCCTTCGCCGTCGGCGTGCTCGCGATCGCCGGGCGGCGATTGCCGACGTCGCTGAAGCTGTTCCTGCTCGCCCTTGCGATCGTGGACGACATCGGCGCGATCTTGGTCATCGCGATCTTCTACTCGGGTGGCGTGTCGATGATCGCATTGGGCGTCGCGGCCGCGCTGCTCGCGCTGATCGTGGTGCTGCAGCGTCTGCACGTCCGGTCGCTGCCGGTCTACGTGATCATCGGCACCGGCGTCTGGCTGGCCGTCTTCGAGTCGGGCGTTCACGCGACCATTGCCGGCGTGGCGCTCGGCCTGCTGACGCCGGCGGCCGCATTCCAGCGGCGCGCCGCGGTCGTGAAAGCCGCACGCGACGTCGCGACCGACGCCGATCGGGAAGAGGGCGAGCCCGACGCCGACGCCCATCACTGGCTCGGACTATCTCGGGTTAGTCGCGACGCGATCTCTCCGCTCGCGCGACTCGAGAACATGCTTCATCCGTGGACCTCGTTTCTGATCGTGCCGCTGTTCGCGCTGGCGAATGCCGGCGTCACGCTCAGCGGCGACACGTTCGGATCGCTTCCGTCCAGCCGCGTCGCGCTCGGTGTCATCGCCGGGCTCGTGGTGGGCAAGATCGTGGGCATCTCGCTGTTCGCGTGGCTCGCGACCACGTTCAAAGTCGCGCGACTACCGGCCGGAGCCCGCTGGAGTCAGGTCGTCTCCGTCGCCGCCGTCGCCGGCATCGGCTTCACCGTGTCGTTGTTCATCGCCGGTCTCGCGTTTCCGACGAGCGCGCTGCTCGACGAGGCGAAAATCGCCATCCTCACCGGATCGCTCATCGCCGGCGTGGCCGGCGTCGCCTTCCTGCGCATCTCGGCCGGCAAGAGCGACTAACGTCGCTCAGTGCTCGTGCGTGGGTCCATCCGCGGGCTCGTCCTCATGATGCGTGCTGTGGACGTGCTCGCCGCGCTCCTGTGCGGCATGGGCCGCCGTGTGATCGTGCGCGTCCGGCCCGTGCGGCTCGCCCGGGTCAAGATGCACGTCAACCTGAGCGACGCCGGGCATGTCGTGCAGGATCTGATGATGCAGATGCTCGGCGACATCGTGCGCGTCGGCGATGGTCATGTGCTCGTCCACCGCGATGGTCAGCGACACGTACAGCGACCGTCCGGCCCAGCGCGCCTGGCACCGGCCGACCGCCTCGACGCCCGGCATTCGCCGCGCGATGCCTTCAATCGTGTCGATCACAGCGGGATCCACGGCGTCGAGCAGGTGGCGCAGCACGTTGCGCGTCGCCTGGATCGCGACCCACACGATCGCCAGCACGACCACAAGTGCGGCGACCGGGTCGGCCCATTCGGCTCCACTGCGCACGCCCAGCAACCCGGCGACGGCGGCGATGGACGCGATGCCGTCGGTCAGCGCATGCTTGCCGTCGGCGATGAGCGGCTGCGAACCGATTCGCTTTCCGACGCCGATCTTGTAGAAGCCGGCGAATCCGTTTGCGATCAAGCCCGCCGCGGCAGCGACAATCGCGAGCCCGATCCGGTCGACCGCATGATCGCCGCCCAGTTTACGCACCGCTTCGAAGGTCGCATACGCAGCGCTCGACCAGATGACCAGAACAACCAGCACACCCGACAGGTCCTCGAAGCGCTGATAGCCGAACGTATAGCGGCGGTCGGCGGCGCGGCGTGACGCGACGAACGCGATCGACAGCGCGATCGTGGTGAGCACATCGCCCAGATCGTCCAGGCCGGCGGCGAGCAAACCGACGCTGCCCGACAGGAAGGCGACCACCAAACGCGCCACCGCCGACACGCCCAACGCGATCGCGGCGATCCAGATCGCCCGAAGCCCGGCGCGCGTTCCTTCGGCGCCGGTCAGCGCCGCCGGATGCGCGTGGCCGGCACCCACGGCTAGTCCCGCGCGACGATGTTGACGAGCTTGGGCGGCACCACGATCGTCTTGACGACCGTCTTGCCTTCCAAGAAGGCCGCGACCTTCTCGCTCGCGCGCGCGAGCGCCCCCATCGCGTCTTCGGCGATGTCGGGCGCAACTTCGATCTTGTCGCGCACTTTGCCGTTGACTTGAACGACCATCGTCAGCGCGTCGCGCGCGGCGAGCGCATCCGACGCGTCGGGCCAGCGCGAGCGATGCACGCTGCCCTCGCCCCCGAGCCGCTGCCACAGCTCTTCGGTCATGAACGGCGCGAACGGGGCCAGCATCTGAACGAGCGCACGGACGGCTTCGGCCACATCAGCATCGGCGGCGTCCCCGCCGAGCTCCATCAGGTCGTTGGTCAGCACCATCAGCTTCGAGATCGCAGTGTTGAACTTGAATCGTTCCATGTCGTGCGTGGTTGCCGCGATCGCGCGATGCGTGCGCCGGCGCAACTCGGCTTCGCCGCTCGCCGCCCCGGCGGCGGCGATCCGCGCGGCGTTGTCGGTCGCGATCCGCCACACGCGCGACAGCCACCGGTAGGTTCCCTGCGGCGAAACGTCGGCCCAGTCGACGTCGTCTTCGAACGGGCCGGCGAACAGCATCGTGATACGCGCCGTGTCGGCGCCGTAGGCCTCGACGATCTCTTTGGGCGCGACCAGGTTGCCGCGCGACTTCGACATCGCGGCGCCCTCCATGATGACCTGGCCCTGGTTGAGCAGGTTCGGGAACGGCTCGACGAAGGGCACCAGACCCATGTCGTGCAGAACCTTGACGAAGAAGCGCGCGTAGAGCAGATGCAGGATCGCGTGCTCGATGCCGCCCGTGTACTGATCCACCGGCATCCATCGAGCGACGGCGCCGGCATCGAAGACCTCATCGGACCGCGGCGAGCAGTAGCGCAGGAAGTACCAGGACGAGTCCACGAACGTGTCCATCGTGTCGGTTTCGCGTTTGGCGGGCTTGCCGCACACCGGGCAGGTCGTGTTGACGAAGCCGTCGTGACGCGCCAGCGGCGACTCGCCTTTGAGCGAGAACTCGACGTCGTCGGGCAGCAGCACCGGCAAGTCGGCTTCGGGCACGGCGACCTCGCCGTGCTCGTCGCAGTGGACGATCGGAATCGGCGCGCCCCAATAGCGCTGCCGCGAAATCAGCCAGTCGCGGATCCGGAACCGCACAACACCGGTGCCGAGCCCTTGCGCTTCGAGCCAGTCGATCACACGGTCGATCGATTCGGGCGCCGGCGTTCCGTCGAACGTCCCCGAGTTCACCATCACCCCGTCGCCGGCGAACGCCTCGGTCATCGCGTCGCCGTCCAGGCCGCTGCCCGGCGGCTCGATCACCACGCGCACCGGCAGGCTTTCTTGCCGCGCGAACTCGAAGTCGCGCTGATCGTGCGCGGGGACGGCCATGATCGCGCCGGTCCCGTACTCCATCAGCACGTAGTCGGCGGCGTAGATCGGAATCTTCTCGCCGTTGACGGGGTTGATCGCATGCGCGCCCAGCGCGAAGCCGCGCTTGGCGCGGCCCAATGCCTGCCGGTCGATCTCGCTCGCGGCGCGCGCTTCGGCGACGAATGCGTCGAACTCGCCGCTGCGTCCGGCGCGGTCGGCCAGCACGCGCGCTACCGGATGCTCGGGCGCCATCACGAAGAACGTCACGCCCCACAGCGTGTCCGGCCGCGTCGTGAAGACCGTGACCTGATCGCCGGTCTCGTCGATGGTGAAGCGCACGTCGGCGCCGCGCGACCGGCCGATCCAGTTGCGCTGCATCGTCAGCACACGTTCGGGCCAGTTCTTCATCTCGGCCATGTTGTCGAGCAACCGCTGCGCGTAGTCGGTGATCTTGTAGAACCACTGGACCAGATCGCGTTTGACGACCGGCGTCGAGCAGCGCTCGCACAGGCCGCCGACGACCTGCTCGTTGGCCAGCACGGTCTGGTCGGTCGGGCACCAGTTCGCCGGCGCGCCCTTGCGATACGCCAGCCCTCGTTCGAAGAACTTGACGAACAGCCACTGCGTCCACTTGTAGTACTCGGGATCGCAGGTGTTGAATCGCCGCGACCAATCGAAGCTCATGCCGAGCCGCTTGAACGAGGCGGCCTGCTGCTCGATGTTGGCGTAGGTCCATTCCTTCGGGTGGATGCCGCGCTTGATCGCCGCGTTCTCGGCCGGCAGGCCGAACGCGTCCCAGCCGATCGGATGCAGCACGTTGTCGCCGCGCAACTGGCGATAGCGAGCGATCACGTCCCCGCCGCCGAACGCCTCCAAGTGACCCATGTGCAAATCGCCCGACGGGTAGGGAAACATGTCCAGCGCATAGAAGCGCGGCCGCGAGTCGCCGGGGTCGTCGGTCGCGCGGAACGGCTCCGTTCGCTCCCATTCCTCGACCCATTTCGGCTCGATCGTGGACGGATCGTATCGATCGTGGTCGGTCATGATCGCGCCAGTGTAGCGGAGCAGTCCGGCGATTCACGGCCCATTCGCGGGCATGCCGATAGAGTGACCGCCCGGAGGGCGCTCCGGCCCGGGGCGCCCCGAACCGACGGAGAAACGGAAGATACGATGAAACCGGAGAACGTCTACGACTTGACCGGAGCCGACGACCCGCGGCTCTCCCCGGACGGCCGCACCGTCGCCTACACGGTCTGGTCGATCGATCGCGACGACAACGAGTATCGAAGCGCGATCTGGCTCGCCGCCGCCGACGGCAGCAGCCCGCCGCGCCGCTTCACCTCGGGCGCGCATCGCGATGGCTCGCCTCGATGGTCTCCCGACGGCTCTCGGCTGGCGTTCACGTCCACGCGAGGCCAATCCAAGGATCCCAAGGCGCAGCTCTACGTCATGCCGTTCTCCGGAGGAGAGCCCGAGAGGCTCACCGACCTGAAAGAAAGCGTCGAAGACCCGTCGTGGTCGCCGGACGGGGCAACGCTGCTGTTCGTTTCGCGCGTTCCCGATCCGGCCTACGAACAAGACGACGAGCGCCGGCGCGCCCCGCGGCGATTCACCCGGCTGCTGTTCAAACTGGATTCGGTCGGATGGACGGGCGATCGCCGCCAGCACCTGTTCACCGTCGCGGCCGGCGGAGCCTCCGAGCCGGCGCAGATCACCGACGGCGACTTCGAACACGCCGATCCTCGCTGGTCGCCCGACGGAACGCGCATCGCGTTCTCGTCTGCCCGCGACGACGACTGGGACACAGACGCCGTCCGCGACCTCTACCTCATGGACGCGACCGGCGGCACGCCCGAAAAGCTCACGGCCTCCGACGGCGCGGCATCGTCGCCGTCGTGGTCGCCGGACGGCACGCGCATCGCCTATCACCTGTATCCGGCCGTCTTCGACGATCCGCGCCACACCCAGATCGCCGTCGTCGACCTCGCGACGAAGCAACGAACCGTCCTGACCGGATCGCTCGACCGGAACTGCGGGCCCTACCCGCCGCTGCGCGAACCGATCTGGGACGGCGAGGATGTGCTGTTCGCGATCGAGGATCGGGGAAACACATCGCTTTGGCGCGTTCGCGCGGACGGGTCGGGCAAGCCCGAGCCGGTCGTCGAAGGAGACCTGATGCTGACCGGCGTCGACGTCGCGGGCGGAACGATCATTCACGCAGCCGCGACGGCGACGACGATGCCCGAGATCTTCCGCGGCGACGAGCGGCTCACCCGCGTCGGCGACGCGCTCGTCGAGCGGCTTCGCCCGCAGGCGCCCGAGCGGTTCACCGCGACGTCCGCGGACGGCTCCGAGGTCGAAGCATGGATCATCCGGCCCCGCGACTTCGCGCCCGGACGGCACTACCCGACGCTGCTGAACATTCACGGCGGGCCGTTCTCTCAGTATGGCAATCGGTTCTTCGATGAGTTCCACGTCCAATCGGCGGCCGGCTACGCGGTCGTGTATTCCAATCCGCGCGGATCGTCCGGCTACGCCGAGGCGTGGGGCCGCGCCATCCGGCCGGCGGAAGGCTCGGGATGGGGAACGGTGGACTTCGAGGACCTGATGGCCGTGATGGACGAAGCCGAGCGGCGCTACGACTTTGTCGATCCCGAACGCACGGGCGTGCTCGGCGGCTCCTACGGCGGCTTCATGACTTCGTGGATCGTGGGGCACACGAACCGGTTCAGCGCGGCGTGCTCGGAGCGTTCCGCCAACAACTTCATCTTGGAAGGCGGCTCCGCCGATCTGGGCTGGATGTTCAAGGGCGAGTTCGGCTCGACCTGGTTCGAAGATCCCCAGGCGTACCTGAAGATGTCCCCGTCGACCTACGCGGCCGGCATCACCACGCCACTGCTGATCCTTCATTCCGAGGACGATCTTCGCTGCCCGGTCGGTCAGGCGGAAGATCTGTTCACGATCCTGCGACTCGCCAAGCGGGATGTCGAGATGGTGCGCTTCCCGGCGGAGAGCCACGAGCTGTCGCGATCCGGATCGCCCGTGCACCGCGTGCAGCGATTCGAGATCATCCTGGAATGGTTCGCCCGATATCTGAGGCCGGGAACGGCATGAGCGACGAGATCATTGTCGCCGCGGACGGAGCGGTCCGCGTGGTGACGATCAACCGACCGGCCAAACGCAACGCGCTCCACATCGATCTGCGCCGCGCGCTCGCGACGACGTTCGCGCGGCTCGGCACCGACCCCGACGTCGGCGTCGTGGTGCTGACCGGAGCCGGCAGCGCGTTCTGCGCCGGAATGGACACCACCCAGTTCGGCGGCGACGACGACAACCGGCGAGCGCTCTTCGAGTCGTCCTACGGCTTGTTCGAGTCGCTGCGAACGATCCCCAAGCCGGTGATCGCCGCGATCAACGGACCGGCGCTCGCGGCCGGCTTCGGCCTGGCGGCGCTGTCCGACATTCGCATCGCCGGCCCCGACGCGACCTTCGGCATGCCCGAGGTCTCGCTCGGCTTCGCCTCGTCGTGGGGGACGCTGATGCGCGTGCTCCCCGACCAGCTCGCGCGCCGGATGGCGTTCACCGGTGAGACGATCGACGCGTCCACCGCGTTCGCCTGGGGCCTGGTGATGGAGATCGCGCCCGACCCGGTCGCCCGCGCGATGGAGCTCGCCGCGCTGCTGGCGAAGAACCCCGTGTCCGGCTTGGAAGGATCCAAACGGCTGATGATCGAGGCCGCCGACCCGGCGATCCGAACCGCGCTGGATGCGGAGATGCGAATTTTCCACACTTCCTTGTTCCGCCGGCGGTGAAAGAGCGTCCCCCCGCGAGTGTCGTGATTGGTAGCGCGCCCGGCTCGGGCCGCCGCTCGCCAGGGAAGGCCAGGGAGGATCGTCATGAGGAAGCTCTTCATCGCGCTTGCCATCGCCGTATTCGGAGCAGGGTCCGCAGGCGCCGCGACGGACGTGGCCGCCGCCGCGCAAGGAACCGGCACGCTCAAGTACTCGACGGTGACCTGCACCGCGCCGCTCGCCGTCACGTTCAACGTGCGCAGCAACCAGGCCGCCGTTACCGAGACGTGGGGTTCGGGAAACCCGGGCGTGGAAGCGTGCGCCATCGGCATGCTCACGTTCCAATACGAAGCCGACACCACGCCGTATCCCCCGGTGCAGCAGTGTCTGCCGGGCATCTCGATCTCGACGGGAGCGCCGTTCACGCTGAACCAATCCGGCTCGACCTACACGCTCCAAAGCACGTACCGGCTCTGCAACGGCAAACAGGTCGTAGACAGGATCGTCGTCACGGTGCAGCCCGCACGGCTGGTCTACGCGCACACCCTCACGGAAGCGGGAGTAACGTTGGTAAACGTGTCGGCAAACCTGCCGCGGCTCGCCTGACCCGCGCGACGCAAGCATAGGAGGTGACCATCCGAGATATGATCGTCGCACGCCATTAAGGGAGACTTCCTTGACTACGATTCGCCTTGTTTCCGCCGCAGAGCCCGTCAGCGTCGACGGGCTAACGGAAATGGCCGAAGATTCGTTCGGCGATCTCGTCAAAGCCGTGGTCGACATCGACCAGCGCGTTATGGCGATCGGCGGCGAACTCCACGCCGACGAAGAACAGTTCTTGATTGAGAAGGGATCGAAGCAGCCGAACCTCTGGGGCATTAACCTCTACCCCGCGGAGCACGGCACCGAGAACTGGCTCGAGTACGACTCAATGATCAACCTCCGACCGAGCCAGAAGAACCGCTCCCGCTCGGTCGATGACCCCAAGATCCGCGCGGTCATCGCCGAGATCGTCGAGCAGCTCGTGAGAACTCATGGCTGAATCGACACTCCACGCCGGCCTGGCCGGCGGCCGCTGGCAAACGCTCACGCTCGTTGAGCAGCTCGGCAACATCGGGAGCGAAGTGGGCCGCGCCATCCGCGCCAAGGCCCAAGGCAACCCGGAGCGCATGCAAGCCGCCCTCGACCGGGCACTCGAGCTGTTTGACCTGACGGTCAACGACGAGCGGTGGATACACCGCCTCAAAGAAGTCTTGCGAGCCCGTGAAGTCGTCTGCGACTTCATCGCCGGCGACAACACCTACAACACCACCGGCGAATCACTCGATGCCTACTTCCTCCCCTTCGCCATGGCGGCCAGACGCAAGACGTAGGCCGTTACGGTCGAGCGGACGACGGGTTGTGCGTGATGCGGATGCGCGTGAGCAGCATGAGCAGCGGGATCGCGAAAAGAGCGGACGCGATCAGGAACGCGGGCCGGGACAGCGGGGGTCGGGTGACGGACGAGTCAACACCAGCGTGCGATCCGGCGCGACGCCGGTCGCGACCGCGCCCTCGAAGCGCGAAGCGTCCAGGCCGCTTCGCTGGGTCGTCGTATACGTGCCCAGGACGCGCGCATGCGGCCCGATATGGTCCGCGCTGTAGAGACCGACGCATCCGTCTTCGTCGTCGGCTTCGCTCACGACCCGTCCGGCGTCGGGACGGGTCTGCCCATACGGCTCCTGCTCGTGGTCGGCCAGGATCAGCCGCCCGGTAGGCAGCGACGCGGCGGAACCCTCAGGATTTGCCTGATCGCTCGTTTGCATCGAGCCCGAACGTTTCCCGGGCCGTCATCGTCCGTCCGCGTATGAGAGCCTGCTCTGCGACCTCGGCCCCCGCGGCCGCGCATGCACGATCGATTGCCTCGCCGCATACAACGCCTAGTCGCGGGAGACGCTTCCCGCCGTGAAGGCTGCGTGCGGCTTCCGCCGCGCCGAATAACGTAAGCGCCCAGATCGGATCTTCGGAAAGACGAGCAAGGACGTCGATGACCTGGGCCGCGTCCCAAGGGCTCTTCAAGACGGCGAACTTCCCCGCCGCGTGCGCAAGCTCAGCCGCTCGTGCCCGATCGCCCTGCTCTGCTGCCCGCTCAGCGCCAACGTAACGAGAAATGACATTCGCTCCGAGCACTTGCGACAGCCTCGACCGCCGGGCGTCGGCCAGAGACGACTCGGTCCCAATCAAGTCTTGATCGTCGTCTGGGAAAGATCGACGAAGATCGCCGGACGCGACACGGAGCATCTCTTGAAAGAGCGTGGCGACCCACCTCTGTTGCAAGCGGCGCGCGAGGACTCCGGCTTCATCCGCAATGCGCTCGGCCTCCTCGACGTTGCCGGCTTCCAGCTCGGCGCGCAGTGCGGGCCACAGGAATTCGATCAGCGTTCCCTCGCCGTCGGTCCCGGCGAGCATCCGACGCGCTTCAACGACCCGAGCACGAAGGGTTGCCGGGTCGCCGCGCAGCCACGCGATCATCGCTTGGGTCCGGAGCGCTTCCGGCAACCCGAACAGATCCTTGATCTCTCGGAAGATTTCGATCGACCGCTCAATCATCGGCACGGCCGACGCAAAATCACCTGCGTAGTACAACGACTCGCCAAGATTGTTGAGCTCAATCGCCTCAGTCCAATGATCGCCGCATTCGCGAGCGATCTCGATGGCTTCCCTGTGGAAGGGGGCGCTATCGTCATGGTCTTCGACCCAAGTTCCAAGCACTCCCAACGTCCATCCCGTCACTTGGCCGTCACCGCTCCGGCGCGCATAGTCCAGCGCCGTCTCAAGCATGCGAAGCCTGCTGTCGAGATCTCTCGACGACCATCCCCTTGCCCACAAGGTGTAGGCAAGGCCTCGCAGATCGCCGGCCTCGCGCTGGATTCGTTCCGCTTCGTCGAGCAGCTCGTCCGCGTTTTCTGCGACGCCGCGGAACGCATTCAGAAACGCGATCGCCCAACGGCATCGCGCGCCGAGCGAGTCTTTCGGCCAGCCCGCCGCGGCCGCGGCGCTCCGTAGCCATGCCGAACCTTCGCCCCAGCGACCACGCAACCACCACCATCGCCACAAGGCAGTGGCCACGGCAAGCGCTCGCTCCGCATCACCTCGTTCGAGCAGCGCCGACAGCGCGGCGATAGTGTTTTCGGCCTCGGCGTCAACGCGCGCAAGCCACTCCGCTTGATCCACACCTTCCAGGGGAGGTTCGGCAGCGATCGACCATCGCGCGTAGAACGCAGCGTGACGAGCGACGGTCGCTCCGGCATCGTCAGAGTCGGCGAGCTTCTCGCGCGCATACTGCCGAATCGTTTCGAGCATGCTGTAGCGCATGCCCGTCGCGGTCTCCGCCGCGTTGACGAGCGATTTGGCTACCAGCCCGGAAAGCAGCTCGTAGACCTCCGAGTCCAAACCTTCGGCGCACACGCCTTCCGCCGCGTCGAGCGTGCATCCGCCGACGAAGACCGACAACCGCTCCAGCGCAACCCGCTCTTCCGGCGAGAGCAGCTTGTAACTCCAGTCGATGGCGGCTCGCAGCGTCTGCTGGCGTTCGATCGCGCCCCGGCCCGCGCCGCGCAGAAGTCGAAACCGGTCGCCGAGCCGATCGGCGATCGCGGCCGGATCCATCGCGGACATCCGCGCGGCCGCAAGCTCGATCGCCAGCGGAATGCCGTCCAATCGAGTGCAGATGCGGGCGACGTCCGCCGCATTTCCGACCGTGAGCTCGAATGCCGGCATCAATGCCCGCGCTCGCTCGACGAACAACCGCACCGAGTCGGTCGCCGCGATCTGATCGACATCTCCTGCCTCCGGCGGAAGCCCAAGGGACGGCAACCGGCGGGCGACCTCGCCCGCAACCGCCAGCGGTTCGCGACTCGTCGCCAAGATCCACGTCGAAGGAGCGTCCCGAAGCACCCGGGCAACGAATGCCGCCGCGGCATCGATCAGATGCTCGCAGTTGTCGAGCACGATCAGCATTTCTCGCGCGGCGAGGAAATGAACGAGCCCCTCCTCAAGCGTGCGCCCTTCCTGATCACGAAGCGAAAACACGCCGGCGACCACCTGCGCAAGCGCGTCCGGGTCCGACAAGGGAGCCATCTCAACGAGCCACGCCCCGTCGGCGTATCGGTCGGCAGTTCGGACGGCCACCTCCAGCGCCAATCGCGTCTTGCCCGACCCTCCCGAGCCGACCAACGATACGAGCCGGCCGGCGGCGAGCGCATCGACCACAGCGTGGATCTCGCTTTCGCGGCCGACGAGCGTCGGAAGATGTTGCGGCACGTTTGTACGCAAGGCGTCGAAGGTTCGCGGCGGCGGGAAGCTATCGAGCAGATCTGGGTGCAACACCTGCAGGAGCCGAACTCTTTCCGGGATGTCCTTCAGCGTGTGCTCGCCAAGATCACGCATCTCGAGGTTCGCACGCCCGGCCATCTCCCGGCACGCGCCGGTGATAAGAATCTGCCCGCCGTGCGCGGCGGACATGACGCGCGCGGCAAGGTGCACCGCCATCCCGGCGTAGCTGTCCTCATGGATCGCCGCCTCGCCGGCATGAATGCCCATGCGAACGCGCAACGGCTCCACAGGCCACTCATGCCGGGTGAGCGAGCGTTGCGCTTCAACGGCGGCGAGCACCGCATCGCTGGCGCGTTCGAAGGCAACGAAGAACGAGTCGCCCTCGGTGCTTATCTCAATGCCGCCGTGCTCAAGGAACGCCCTGCGAAGCAAGTCGCGGTGTTCCCCAAGAATCCGAGTGTAGTCGTCACCCAGCGTATCCAGCAGACGCGTCGACCCTTGAATGTCGCTGAACAAGAACGCCACGATGCCGGCCGGAAGCTTCACCAGAAAACCATCCCCCTCGTACTCGCGAGGAAGTATAGAACCCTCGCTGAGCAGCGACGTCGTGGCTTCGTGGTCATTCAAACCGAACGAGGCGAAAGCGTCCGTTTGGTCAGCGCTAGATGGGCGACCTCGAGGATTAGCGCGCTTCCTCGGTCGAGTCAGCTCCGAAGGGCACGTCGGTCTCGTTCATGCGTCAAGCACTCCCTCCAAGCCGCCGCGACATCGCCCGCGTTCTGATGACGCTGAGACTCGAATTCAGCGGACAGACGATCCACGTAGCCCCCACCCGCGCGCCCGTCTCTCAAGACCCGGCGAACAAGATCAATCGTCTGGGAACGCTCACTCAACGGTCAGCGTGCGGCTGGCCAGCACACTTCCGCCGTCAACCCAGTCGATGCGGAGCTGGTGAGTGCCCTCGGAGACGGTGATGGGGATCGAGAACCCGTCTCGCCAGTACTCGGCGTGGACTTCGGCGACGCCCGCGTGTACGCCGTCCACATACACGATGACCTGGCTGGGCGTCAGAGGCGTGCACCCATCGGCGCCGATCCCGGGGTACCACGGGCAAGCGTCGACGTCGTTGGGTATGTCGTCGAAGTCTTCATCTGGAGCAGACAGGCCGCCGAACCCGCCGTCGAGTGGTGTGACGGTGATGGTCAGGGTGTAGCTGGTGACTGTGTTGACGAACGTGGGTCGGACTCGGATGTCGAGCTGCCCGGTCACATCGGTGAGCTCGATCGTCTCCGGGTTCTCCGAGGTCGCACCGGCGGCGCCGGAGTCGATGCCCTGGCCCGTCACGAACAGGTCGAGGTCGCTTTCCGGCGGGAGCGGGAAGACGTCCTGCCACTTCAATTCGAACGCTACATCGGCGTTGGTCAGGTCGAGCGTGTACTCGTGGCTGCTGTCGATCTCCGACACCTGATCGGTCACCCCGAGTGTGGACTGCTCCACCTCGAACAAGCCCCGGTGCTCGACCGTGAGCGTGCCTTCATATGGCGGGGGCGCGTCGGGAGGTGTCGGACGCGGCGCGGCGGCCTCACCGTTGATCTCGTACTCAACGGTCCCCGCGATCGTAAGGACGCCGTCGTCGGTCGTGGATTCATCCGCCGGTGATGTCACCGTCAGCAACGGCACGATGCTCGCGGGCGCCGGATCGGGCGTCCAGTCGGTCCGGGCACCGGGGATCAGACCCAGATCGGGCTGCGGACAGTCGGTGGCCGAGCCCGTGGCCGAGGCATAGTGATGGTCGCGAGGATGCTGAACCTGGAGCGGGTTGAGGCCGTCGGGCGAGCCGACCTGATCGTTGGCCTCGAGACGGTCCTCTCCATCGACAAAGCCGTCGCCGTTGACGTCGAGATATCTGCTCATGCGGAGGGCGAAGGTCTCGACGTCGAGGGTCGACACGCATTTGTTGAGCCCTTCGGGATCGGTGTTGTACGACATGATGTCGTTGGTTGGAACAGCTCCCCATCCATTGCCGAGGATGGCCTCGCCTCCGTCGCCGACGTGGCCGAGTGTCAGGCAATGACCGAACTCGTGTGACACCAGATCGAAGAGATTGAAGACGTCGATCATCGACGGTTCGGGGTCGACGGCGCCGTTGATCGCGAAGCACACGTTCCCGCCGCCGCCGTTCTCACCATTTTCACCGCCACAGTCCTCGGCGTAGTAGGTACCACTGCGGGTCTCGTGGTGGCTGTCGAAGCCGGGGAGCGCTTCCCACGCTTCGAAGTCGAGCGGGTTCGATACCGGATGGCACGGCGCGTCGCCGTCGTCGGTGAGGCCCACGCGATGCGCGAAGTCCACCGGATCGATGCCGATGCCGACACCACCGACAGGGTTGCTCGCGATCACGACGATCTCAGGATCGACCATCGGGTAGGTCGTGAACTCGCCGCCTTCGCCTTCCAGGCCGATGGAGTCGATCGTGACGTGAAAGTCGACGCCTTCGGCGAGCCAGTCGAGGCCCATCTGGTCGGCGAGGGTCCCGAGCCCGCCCTCCCACATCTCCACCGACTGTCGCATGATCCGCATGTCACGCTCGGCGGTAGGCGATACCGGCACCATCACAAGCACGTCGACCTGCGGGGAGTCCAAGCCGTTGAGTCCGGTCGCCATGCGGTAGCACGAGTTGTGCTCGTTGTCGGCGGCATTATCGCGGGTGCAGGCAGGAGGAAAGTTGTGTTTGCCGAAGTACGGCCCCCCGTACTGGTCGCCGAGGTCAGCCGTGGCCAGCGTCGGAACGACAACGGCGACCATAAGCACCAACGCACCCAAGATCGAAAGCTTGCGCAAGATTCTCCCCTCCAGACGTACTGCCACCCGAGCCTGGGTGAAACTTCGCCCCGAGAAGAGGATTCTCCTTCTATGGAATACTCAATCTCGTAGTCATGCTCGCCACCAGGCTCGCCGTCGTATTCGCGGCTCTCGTCGCGGTCCCAGCCGTGTGGTGGTTCACGCTACCCGCCGGCACCGACCGATCCCTTGTGAAGCCCTCTGTCCGCGCGTACGTCGCCAGATTCGCGCGATGGATCTGCGCGCGCCCGGTGCTTTGGGCGATGAGCTGGCCGCACATGCTCGAGCGGTTCGTTCGCGGCGACGCGCCGGAGTCCGCGCCGCATACGGTCGTGTGGCGCGACGGGCCCGCCGAGCTACGCCGGTATTCCGAGTCTCCCGGACCGGTCGTGCTCATCGTGCACGCGCTCGTGTCCGACGCGGCGATCCTTGACCTGACTCCGCAGCGCAGCCTGGTCCGGCATCTCCGCGAGCAGGGCTTCGACGTGTTCCTGCTCGACTGGGGCCGCGCGAGCCGCGCGCAGAGGGACGACGGCTTCGAGCAATACGCGGCGCGACTGCTCGAAGCGGAACGGCAAACGCTCACCGCAGCGGGCGTGAAAGAGTTCCACCTGGTCGGCTATTGCGCCGGCGCGATGCTCTCGTTGATGCGGCTCGCGTCCCAACCCGCCGAGCACGTTCGGACATTCACAGCGCTCGCTCCACCCGTCGATATGGACGTGCCCGTCACCGGCGGCATGGGCGTCGTGCTGTCCGCGAAGTCGCTCAAACCCGTTGTCGCGCTCGACCACCGCGGATGCGTACCGGGACAACTCATCCGCGAATCGTTCCACATCCTGCGCCCAAAGGTGCTCGCCAGCATGCGCGCGTTGATCAGCAATCGCCACGACGCGCACTTCGTGCGAGAGTTCAAGGCGTTGAGCCGATGGACGTGGAATCAGCCGCCCGTTCCCGGGGCGTTGTTCTTCGACCTCGTCGAACTGTTTCGCAGCAACGCGCTGTTCCAGGGAACGATGGCCCTTCTCGGCTCGCCCGTCGATCTGCGGAACGTCACGACGCCGACGTTGCTCGCGGTGTCGGGGCGCGATCACATCGTGCCGCTCGGTTCGTCGCTCGCCCTCCAAAACCGCATCGGCGGCCGGCTCGAAACGCTGATATGCCAAACCGGCCACGTCTCGATGATCACAGGCGATACCGGCCGAGCCACGATGTGGCCTCGACTCGTCGAATGGCTGCGCGAGAACACCCCCCAACCTGCCGCAGCGAAGAAGCCACGAAGCACGGCGAAAAAGAAGCGAACCCCTCGTCGCCGCTCGCAGCCGGTTGAGCCGTCCCAACCCGCTCGCCCACGTGGTCGGTGAACGCAGCGGACACACGCCGATAGAGTTCGAGGCCGTCTACACTGGGGCGGTTGCAGCAATGAAGAGGCTCACAAGCTACGAGTCAACCGACCTGGGGGCAGTCCCAACGTTTATTGGATCCCTGGTGATGGCCCGGGCGTTTGGCCATTGTCCCTCGTCCGCGCGGGGGCGAATGGCTCGAGGACGAAATAGCATCCCTGCATGATGCTGGGATCGATGCTCTTGTGTCTCTCCTTGAGCCCGCCGAAGAGGCACATCTGGGCCTTGAGGATGAAGCGAGCGCTGCCACGGCGGCGGGGCTTGTCTTCGGCTCGTTTCCGATCGCCCCCCTCGGGCCTTCGATGACTATCGCGCGGCCGCAGCACCGGCGTGCGAATCATGGAGCCGATTGAACTGTGCTTCCAACACCGCCACGACGTCATGCGGCACGCCGGGCGTTTCCTCCCG
>DASWHR010000132.1:0-16416 GCA_036398095.1 Actinomycetota bacterium | reverse complement strand
CAGTACGTGCAGACCAGCGAAGCCGGCCAGGACATGGAATTGTGGAACGGAAGCGTCGACTGCCTCGTCGTCGATGGCAACACCGCCACGATCGGCGGGACGATCCTGTTCGGCCGCGGCGTCACCGGCAACTTCGCGATCCGCGTGACCGACAACGGAACGCCCGACGAAGGCGACGAGTACGACGTGATCCTGTTGTCCTACGGCGACGACACCGCAGGCGACTGCGAGGAAGACGACTTCGAGGATCTTCCCGAACTCAAGCTCGCCCGCGGGAACGGAACCGTCCACGACGCATCCTAGTCCCCGTCACAGCCAGGGTGAGGGCGCCTGTTGGGGTGCCCTCACTCTTTTTGTTCGCTTGATCCCTCACACCCATCCTCGGTTGCGCTCGCGGACGCGCAGCACACCGGCGGCGACCAATCCGGCTGCGAGCCCGATCTCGACCCAATAGCCGATCCACAAAGGATCGCGTCCGGCGGCGTGCGCGGCGAGCGCGCCCGAGGCGATCAGTCCCAGCATCACGTGGATCGCGTTGTCGCGGAACATCGCGGGCGTCCGAAAGTGTCGCACGACGACGATCGCGGCCGACGCGAAGCCGGCGAGCGCAGCGGCCAAGCCGTAGCCGAACAGGCCGCCGTTGTGCAGGAACGTCTCGCGCGGCGTCTGGATGCGATACCAGTAGGGGATCAGCGCGTTGACGAACAGAAGCAGTCCCGCGGCCAGCACCAGCCGCTCCGCGCGGGTGATCGTCGAAAGGTCCACGCCTTTTGCCATGCCCGGCCGATTCTACGGACTGGACGCCCGCTCGGGGGCCTCGCTAGGGTTCGGTGGTGAGTCGAGCCGTGCCGCTGCGCGTCGGAGTCCTCGCGTCCGGATCGGGGACGCTCCTCCAGGCGATCATCGATGGACAGGACGAGTCCTACCGCGTCGCCGTCATGGTCGCGGATCGCGCCGGCGTCGTTGCGTTGGACCGCGCCGCGCGCGCCGGCATCGACACGGCCGTCGTGGAGTACGGCTCGTTCGCGTCCCGCGACGATTTCAGCAAAGGCATCGCTCACGCTCTTCGCACGCGGGACGTCGAGCTGGTCTGCAGCGCCGGGTTCATGCGCATCCTGTCCCCTTCCTACTTCGCGGCCGTGGGAGTCCCGACGCTCAACAGCCATCCCGCGCTGCTTCCGGCATTCCCCGGAGCACACGGCGTTCGGGAAGCGCTGGAGTGGGGTGCGAAGATCGCCGGGACGACGATTCACTTCGTCGACGAGGAGGTCGATCACGGGCCGATCGTCGCGCAGGAAGCAGCCCCGGTCCGGGCCGACGATACCGAGGAAACCCTCCACGAACGGATCAAGGAGATCGAGCGCCGGCTCTATCCGGAGGTGATCCGCTGGTACGCCTCCGGCCGGCTCAAGGTCGAAGGCCGCCGGGTCCACGTGATCGGGTAGGATTCCGGGCCGATGCCGGACGTCATTCGAATTCAAACCGCGCTCGTTTCGGTTTCGGACCGCACGGGACTGTCGGAGTTTTGCAAGGGATTGGCCGAAGCGGGCGTGACGATCATCGCCACCGACTCGACCGGCCGGCACCTGGCCGAATCGGGGATCGCCACAACGACGGTCGCCGAGGTGACGGGCTTTCCCGAGATGCTCGGCGGCCGCATCAAGACCCTGCATCCCAAAGTTCACGGCGGCATTCTGGCCGACCGCGACGACCCGAAACATGCGGCGGAGCTGACCGAAGCCGGGATCGCGGCGATCGATCTGGTCGTGGTGAACCTGTATCAGTTCCGCGAAGCCGTCGCGCAGGACCTTGAGTCTTCGCAAATCATCGAGCAGATCGACATCGGTGGTCCCGCGTTGATCCGCGCCGCCGCCAAGAACCACACCGGCGTCGCGGTGATCGTGGATCCCGCGTCCTACGATGCGGTTCTCGAAGAGATCAGCATGACCGGGGGGCTCGAGTTCGAAACACGGCGTGCGCTGGCCGCGGAAGCGTTCGCGCACACCGCCGCCTACGATGCGGCGATCGCGCGCTGGATGATGCGCGACGAGGCGTTCCCCGAGCATCTGTCGATTCCGATGGAGCGCGTCCAGACGCTGCGATACGGCGAGAACCCGCATCAGGGCGGAGCGCTGTATGCGGAGGTCGGCGGAGAGGGCGGCGTCGCGCGCGCCAAGCAGTTGCACGGCAAAGACCTTTCGTTCAACAACATTTTGGACGTGGACGCGGCTTGGGAGACGGCCCAAGAGTTCGAAGAGCCGGCCGTCGCCATCATCAAGCACGGCATTCCGTCCGGCGTGGCGATCGGTGAGGATATCGCGGCGGCCTACGAGCTGGCGCTGGAATCGGATCGCGTCTCCGCCTTCGGCGGCGTCGTCGCCGTCAACGGTCCGCTCTCGCGCGATGCGGCCCGCAAGATCGCGGAGGTCTTCACCGAATGCGTTGCCGCTCCCGCATTCGAGCCGGGCGCGCTCGAAGTCTTGATGGAGAAGAAGAACCTTCGCATCCTTCAGGTGGTCGAGCCCGGACTGGAGCCGGCAATGCGGCGCATCAGCGGCGGCATGCTGGTGCAGGACCCGGACGTGTTCGACGACGAGCGCGGCGAGATGCGCGTCGTCACGAAAGCGCAGCCGACCGACGAGCAGTGGAGCGATCTTCTGTTCGCATGGCGGGCCTGCAAGCACGTGCGGTCGAACGCGATCGTGTTCGCGCGCGGTGGGGCGACCATCGGAGTCGGCGGCGGCCAGACCAGCCGTATCGACGCGGTCGAGATCGCCGCGAAAAAGGCCGGTGCGCGATCGCGCGGGGCGGTCTGCGCTTCGGATGCGTTCTTCCCCTTCCGCGACGGGCCCGATGCGGCAATCGCGGCGGGGATCGCGGCGATCATCCAGCCCGGCGGGTCGGTGCGCGACGAAGAAGCGATCGCCGCCTGCGACGAGGCGGGCGTGGCGATGATCTTCACCGGCGTTCGCCACTTCCGGCACGGCTGACGCTGCGATGAGCGCGCGCATCCTCGACGGCAAAGCCATCGCGGCGCAGGTTCGTGCCGATGTCGCCGTGCGCGTTGCATCGATGGATCGCGTGCCGGGACTGGCGGCCGTGCTGGTGGGTGACGATCCCGCATCGCATGTCTATGTCGGCGGCAAGCGCAAGATGGCGGCCGAGATCGGGATGGTCTCGATCGACGCCGACTTGCCGAGCGACGTGACTCTGGACCGGCTGCTGAATGTGATCGGCGGCTTGAACGCCGATCCCGACGTGACCGGCATCATCGTGCAGTTGCCGTTGCCGTCGCATCTGGACGCGGTCGTCGCGCAGGAAGCCGTCGATCCGCGCAAGGACGTGGACGGGCTGCATCCCGAAAACCAAGGGCTGCTCATGCTCGGCCGGCCGCGGTTCGTGCCGGCGACGCCTTCTGGTGTGGTCGAGATCCTGCATCGCTCCGGCATCGAGGTGGACGGAGCCCACGTCGTGGTCGTCGGCCGCTCGAACCTGGTCGGCCGGCCGCTGGCGGTGCTGCTGGGCCAAAAGGCCGACGGGCTGAACGCGACCGTGACGCTCGTGCACACCGGGACGCGCGACGTGGCGGCGTTCACACGGCAGGCCGACATCGTGGTCGTTGCGGCGGGCCGGGCCGGGTCTCTCACCGGCGAGATGATCAAGCCGGGCGCGACCGTGATCGACGTGGGGACCAACCGCAGCCCCGACGGCAAGCTGATCGGCGACGTGGATTTCGCCTCGGTTGCCGAAGTCGCGGGCGCGATCACGCCGGTACCCGGCGGTGTCGGCCCCATGACCATCGCGATGCTCCTGAAAAACACCGCCTTCGCCGCAACCCTGAGCGAACTGTGACGGCCGACGTCGATGTCCGGTTAGACGCGAAAGAGCCGGCACCAGCGCCTATTCCGGCGCGGTGCCCCACCTCCTCGGAGGACGGTCCCAGTAGAAATCCAACTCGACACGGCAATCTGGACATTTGTTGTCCCCGCCCATGAATTCCCCGGTTCCCGGGATGCTGTGTTGATTGCAGAACTCGTCGTGACAGTTTGGGCAAATGCCGACAGCGTTGCCGATGGGAACGACGCCTCTGCTCCTGTAGACCGCATGAATCTCAGGGGTCGTCTTCCCACAGTTGCTGCACACCGGTTGGTATTTCGCCAGCGCCCGCTCGGACTCCGGCCCACCAAGGCGATTCAGCGCTTCCGCCGCCGTCTCCCGCGCCGGTCCTGACTTGTCCGCGAGTGCAGCGATAAGCGGTTCTACGGCACGGGCGTCGCCGAGCTTTCCCAGCGCCTCGGCAGCAGCCCGACGCAGGTCACTGCGCTTTTTGTGGCCTAGCGCTTTGATCAAGCCCTCGACATCACGCGTGGCCTCCAAGTCCTCGACATTGGGTGGCCGAGATGATCGAAACAGAGACATGGTGCGAGCCTCCTTGTCTCATCAGGTTGCTACGCGTACGGAACATAACCTCTCTCGCTGCTCCTATCCAAAGGAGAGGGTGAGATGGCAAAGGGCGACGCAAGGGGCGGCTGGTTTAGAGTTGCCGCATGAGTCGGGAGCGAACGCCCGCGCAGCAGCGGATCGTGGACGAGCTGTTCACGCACCAGGACCGGCCGGTCTGGGACGCGGGCGTCCGGGACCGGGTTCGGTCCGGGCTCGAGGATGCGCTGCGGGCCGACGTGGAGGCGATGGGCGAGGCGATCTTCGTCGGCAAGTATCAGCTCGATCAGATCCATCGTTGCGAGGGGCGGTTCGCGGCGACGGCCGCGCGCGAGTTCGCCTGGACGGTCCAGATGATTCGCGGTCGGGTCGCTCATACGGCGATCGAGATCGCGATGATGGATCCGGATGCCGGTACGCCGCTCGACTTGATCGATCGCGCCGTGGCGGCGCTCAGCGACGGGTCCGAGCAAGAGTCGGTCGCGCGATTCCTGAAAGACCTCGACGCAGTCGATATGGCGCGGCTCAAGGGTGAGGCGAACAACGCGGTCGTGGGATTCATGAGCGACTGGCCGGCGATCGACCGTCGCTGGTATCCGCGCACCGAGGCGAGCGCGCGGGCTCATCTGTTCGGTGGGCGCGTCAAACTCGGCGCGAAGTACGACATGGCATTCGGTCCGCCCGACGGCATGCGCGCTCGCGTCGTGATCGTGGACTTCAAAACCGGCAAGCGGCATTCCAGCCACGTGGACGATCTGCGCTACTACGCGCTCGTCGAAACGCTCAAGACCGGCGTGCCGCCGTTCCGCGTCGCCTCCTACTATCTGCACGAGGCCGACTTCCACGTCGAAACCATCACCGAAGAGCTGCTTGGGACGGCGGTGCGCCGCACGGCGGACGGCATCCGCCGCATCATCGCGCTGCAGAGCCGCGAGCCGGTCCTGAACCCCGGGCCGCACTGCTTGTTCTGTCCTGCTCGCGAGACGTGCCAGCCCGGCATGCGCTGGATCGAAACGGAACGCCCGCCGGGCGAGCCGGCCGACGAAGACGGCTTCTAGTCGAGGTCGCCGGCTTCGATTCGCTTCAGTCGCCGTGCGCTGATCAGCTGCGAGCCTTCGACGATGCGATGGAGCGCCTCGGGCTCGTTGAGCGCGGCGGCCAGGACGCCGGTGAGGTCGCGCTGCGAGATGATCCCGACGACGCGGTCTCCCTCGACGACCGGCAGGTGGCGGATCCATTTGTCGGCCATCAACGCGGCCGCTTCCTTGAGCGAGGTCTGCGGGCTGATCGTGATCACGTCGGTGGTCATGACTTCCTTGAGCGGCGCGGTCGCGGGATCGCGGCCCTCGGCGACGCAGCGGAGCAGGTCCCGCTCGGTCACGATGCCGACCAGATGGTCGTCTTCCATGATGAGCAGCGAGCCGGTCTGAGCCGCGCGCATCTTCTTCGCCGCATCCGTCAGCGTTTCGTCCGCCGCATCCACGACCGCCGCCTTGGTCATGATCTCGCTGATCTTCATTTCTGTTCGCCTCGCTGGTCGATGGGAACGTAGTGTTGGTTGCGCGGCCCGATGTATTCGCTTTCGGGCCGGATCAATCGGTTGTCCGCGTACTGCTCGCGGGCGTGCGCCGTCCAGCCGGCCATCCGTGACGCCGCAAAGATGGGCGTGAACAGATCGATCGGCAGGCCGAGGCAGTAGTAGACGCTCGCGGCGAAGAAGTCCACGTTCGGGTATAGGCCCTTCTCGTCCATGACCGTCTTTTCGACTTCGAGACTGATCTCGTACCAGCGGGTGTCGCCGAAGGCCTCGCCGATCTCCTTCGACAGTCCTCGCAGGTGCGTCGCGCGCGGATCTTCGGTCTTGTAAACGCGGTGGCCGAAGCCCATGATCTTCTGCTTGTCGGCGAGCACCGTCTTGATGTAGGCCGAAGCCTTCGACGGCTCGCCGATGTCGAGCAGCATCTTCATGACGGCTTCGTTTGCGCCGCCGTGCAAAGGTCCCTTGAGCGTCGCGATCGCGGCCGTCATCGCCGAATGCAGGTCCGACAGCGTCGATGCCGCCACGCGCGCCGCGAAGGTTGAGGCGTTCATTGTGTGATCCGCGTGCAGGATCAGGCAGATGTCCATGATTCGCGCGGCGTCTTCGTCGGGCTCCTCACCGGTGATCAGCCACAGCACGTTGCCGGCATGGCTCAGCTTCGGGTTCGCTCGCAGCGGCTCGAGGCCGTTGCGGAGCCGGTGGTAGGAGCCGATGGCGCTCGGTGCCCGGGCGATCAGTCGCATTGCTTTGCGGTAGTTCGCGTCCGCGGAGTTGTCCCAGCCGTCGGGGTCGTGCGCGCTCATCGCGGAGACAGTGGTGCGCAGCATCGACATCGGCGAGGCTTCGGTGGCGAACGTCGGCATCAGCGCCGCAACCCACGGATTCAGATCGCGCTCGGCGATCAGATTGTCGGTCAGCTTCTCCAGTTCGCTCCGCGACGGGAGGCGCAGATGGTGGAGCAGGTGCACGACCTCCTCGAAGGTCGAGTTGGGCGCGAGCTCGTGGATGTCGTAGCCGACGTAGAACAGACGGCCGAGCTTGCCGTCGATATCGGAAATCGAGGTCGCCGCCGCGACGACGTCTTCAAGGCCTGCGCCTGGCATCCCGCTCCTTCCTGGTCTTGTTGGCCTGGTTGTTGGGCGTGGGGTGCGTCCCGGCCTCTTGTGGGGGTCCGAGCGCGTCCATCATGCCACACGACGGCATCGGCGGGCCACGCACACCCGATTGTTCGCGCGGCCTCGGCGACGGCGATAATGCCGGTGACCACTGAAAGAAGGAGCAATCACGATGACCTACAAGGTGACGTTCATTCCGGGCGACGGCGTCGGTCCTGAGTTGTCGGAGGCGACGCGACGCGTCTTGGAAGCGACCGGTGTCGCATTCGACTGGGACGTTCAAGATGCGGGCGCCGACGTGGTGGACACCTACGGCACGCCGCTGCCCGACCACGTCCTCGATTCGATCCGCGCGAACAAGGTCGCGATCAAGGGACCGATCACGACGCCGGTCGGCGGCGGCTTTCGCAGCGTGAACGTGGCGATCCGCAAAGAGCTCGACCTGTTCGCCTGTCTGCGACCCTGCAAGTTCTACGAAGGCGTGCCCGGCGCATTCCCCGGCACCGACATCGTGATCGTTCGCGAGAACACCGAGGACCTCTACGCCGGCATCGAGTTCGAGGAGGGAACCGAGGACGCGAAGAAGGTGATCGACTTCCTCAACTCGATTCAGTCCCAGACGATCCGCGACGACTCCGGCGTGTCGATCAAGCCGATCTCGGTCTTCGGCAGCGAGCGCGTCGTGCGCTTCGCCTTCGAGCACGCGCGCAAGTACAAGCGCGGCAAGGTGACGGCGGTGCACAAGTCCAACATCATGAAGTTCTCGGACGGGCTGTTCCTGCGCGTGGCCGGCGAAGTCGCCAAGCAGTACCCCGACATCGAGTTCGAAGACCGGATCGTGGACAACTTGTGCATGCAGCTCGTGAAGCGGCCGAGCGAATACGACGTGCTGGTGCTGCCCAACCTCTACGGCGACATCGTCTCCGATCTGTGCGCCGGCTTGATCGGCGGGCTCGGGCTCGCGCCGGGCGCGAACGTGGGCGATTCGGCCGCCGTGTTCGAAGCGACGCACGGGAGCGCTCCGAAATACAAAGGCCAGAACAAGGTCAATCCGATGGCGATGATGTTCTCGGGGATGCTCATGCTCCGCCACCTCGGCGAAGAGAGCGCCGCCGACCGCTTGGAGGGAGCGCTCGCCGCCGTGATCCACGAAGGCACCAGCGTCACCTACGACTTGAAGGAGCGTCGCGACGATCCGACGTCGGTCGGTACCAGCCAGGTCGCCGACGCGGTGATCGACAAGCTGAACGCGTAGCTCAGACGCCGAAGACCGACACTTCGGTCGCCTTCACGGCGGCGTAGACCGTCGCGCCCGGCTGCAGCGATATCGCCGACGCGCCCGACGGCGTGATTTCGGCGATGAGTGGCACCGTGCCGTCGATGCGGACGCGCACGATCTCGCCGGTATGGACGATGTCGGCGATCCGGCCGGCGAAGGTGTTGCGCGGCGATCCCTCGGGGACTCCGGCGTGCAGCGCGACGGCGCGGGGGCTGATGACCGCGATCGCATCCGCGGCGGGTGCCAGGTCGTGCGCGGCGGCGATTCGAATTGCTCCGGCGCGAAAGCCGCCGGGTTCGGCGACGCCCCGGAACCAGTTGACGCCGACCAGCTCGGCGACGAACCGCGAGACCGGCCGTTCGCGGATCTCGGCCGGCGTTCCCTGCTGCGCGATTCGGCCCTGCTCGAGGACCGCGATGCGGCCGGCAAGGCTGAAGGCATCGAGGGGATCGTGGGTGATGAGCAGCGCCGGCCCGTCGAGCGCCCGCAGGTGCTCGCCGACGATGCGGCGAGTCGCGGCTTTGGTTTCGGCGTCGAGCGCGGCGAACGGCTCGTCGAGGAGAAGCAGTCGCGGAGAAGACGCCAACGCGCGAGCGAGCGCAACGAGCGCGGCCTGACCGCCCGAGAGTCGCTCGGGCTTGTCGCCGGCGCGCTCTGCCATGCCGACGCGGTCCAGCCAGTCGCGCGCGACGGCGGATGCGTCGCGACGACCGGCGGCGCGCAGGCCGAAAGCGACGTTGGCGGCGACGTTCATGTGTGGAAACAGCAGCCGTTCTTGGAACATCATTCCCACGCTGCGCTTGGCCGGCGGCACGAACACCCCGGCGGTGGGATCGTCCAACGCGGCGCCGTCGAGCGTGATGCGGCCGGTTTCGATCGCGTCCAGGCCGGCGATCGCGCGGGCGAGGCTGGTCTTGCCGGCGCCGTTCGGGCCGACGATCGCGACGGTTTCCCCGGCATCGGCTGCGACGGTCGCATCGACCGCGAGCGCGCCGCGCCGCAGTCCGATCGAAGCGGCCAGGCTCATCGCGATCCTGTGACGCGAAGCCGCCGTCCAAGTACGACGATCGCGATCAGCGACACCGTCATCAGCATGACCGACAGGGCGATTGCGCCGTCGAAGTCGGTCTGGAGCGTTCGGTACACGTGCAGCGGCAACGTCTCGGTTGTGCCCGGCAGGCTTCCCGCAAACGTGAGCGTCGCGCCGAACTCGCCCAGCGCGCGCGCCCATGCCAGGGCGGCGCCGGCCGCGATCGACGGAGCGAGCATCGGCAGCGTCACTCGCCAGAGCACGCGGCTGCGCGCGGCGCCCATGGTCGCGGCGGCTTCTTCGAACTTCTCGCCCGCCTGCCGCGCGGCCGCTTCGACGGACAGCACGACGAACGGGAGCGCCACGAACGCGCCCGCAAGGATCGCCGCCGCCGTCGTGAACGACAGGCGGAGCCCGAACAAGGTCTCGAGCGTCTCGCCCAGCAGGCCGTTGCGGCCGAATGCGGCCAGGAGCGCGATCCCTCCGACGACGGGCGGCAGCACGACCGGGACGGCGATGACCGCGCGCAGCATCGTCACGCCGCGAAAGCGTGTCCGCGCCAGCCACAGGCCGAGTGGAACCCCGGTCGCAAGCACCAGCGCCGTCGCCGCTCCCGACACGATCATCGAGAGGCGAAACGCCTCTTGAACGCCGGGAGCGGACAGGTCGGCCGCCAGCCGGGACCACGGCGCGCGCGCGATCAAGCCGGCGAGCGGCAACGCGACGAAGACCCCCGCGCCGGCCGCGGCGATGAACGGCACGCCCGCCGGGAGCCCCACGGCAGCAGGGGATCGTCTCACGGCGCCAGAAACCCCCGTTCGCGAAGAGCCTGTTGCGCGTCCGCGCCGAAGACGAACGACACGAACGATCGCGCGCTCCGAGCATGCCGTCCGCGCAGCGCGACGATCGGATGCTCGTTGACGATGTTTTGCGACGAGGGGATGGGGACGACCGCGACGCGGTCATCGCCGACCCGGAGGTCGGTGGCGTAGACGATCCCGGCATCGGCCTCTCCGGAGGCGACCTTGGTGAGCACGCCGCCAACCGAGTTCTCGCGGCCGGCCGGGTCGAGCGGCACGTTCGCGCGCCGAAGCATGTCGTCCGTGCGCCGCCCGCACGGAACTTCGGGAGCGCACAGCACCACGATCACGCCGGACCCGGCAAGGTCGGAGAGCGACGCGATTCCCTTCGGATTGCCGGCCGCAACCGCGATCGCGAGCCGGTTGCGCGCGAACGTCCGAGGCTCGCCGTCGCGACGATCGCCCGCGAGCTCCATGCTTTCGGAATCGGCGGTGGCGAAGACGTCGGCCGGGGCGCCGTCGCGGATCTGCCGGCCGAGGGTCGTCGAGCCGGCTGTGGACAAGCGCACCCGCACCTTGGGATGCGCGTCTTCGTAGGATTGCGCGATGTGTTCGAACGCGTCGGTGAGGGAGGACGCCGCGAACACGGTCAACGTTTCGGCTCGGCTGCCGCGCGTGCATCCTGTGGCGATGGCGGCGCACGCGAGCAGCAGCGCGGCACTCCGCTTCACGATTCGCTTCGCCCACGCGGCAAGCCGACGGTGACGTTGGTGGCCTTCACCGACGCGGTCGCGAGCATCCCCGGTTCCAGACCCAAGTCGTCGGCCGCTTCGCGCGTCATCAGCGATACGATTCGGTGGGCGCCGGTGTGGATCTCGACCGATGCGGCCGCCTTGTCGCGCACGACGGCGGTGACGATGCCGGTGAACTGGTTGCGCGCCGACGATGGCGGTCCGTTCGCGTTCGCCCCGTGGTTTTCGCTTCGAAGGAAGGCAGCCAAGTCCTTGCCGTCCGCGACGCGCTGGCCGCCACTGGTCCGGCGGGTCTTCAGCGAGCCTGCGTCGGCCCAGCGTCGAGCGGTGTCGGGGCTCACGCCCAGCAGCGACGCCACCTCACCCATTCGAAAAACCGGCATATGCAGGAGGATACATCCAAGAAACTAGTATCTGCAATAGAGCGAGTCTTCTACGGTGTCCGGGCGAGAGAACGCCCTCACGCGCGAAACGCGGGGCTTCTGCGGGAGCCCCGCGTTTTGCGTCCCGTCCTCATCTCGAACAGGATTGGGGGACGAGGACGTTCGAGGGAGAGTGCACAGCCATGAAGATCACGGTCGTAGGAGCGGGCAAGTACGGATCCACGACGGTCCAGCGGCTCGCCGAAAAGGGTATCGCCGACGAGATCGTCATGACCGACATCGTCGAAGGGCTGCCGCAGGGCTTGGCGCTCGACATGATGCAGTCGCGGTCGATCGAAGGCTTCGACACGCGCATCGTCGGGACCAACACCTACGACGAGACCGCCGGCTCGGATGTGTGCGTCGTGACGGCCGGGCTGCCGCGCAAGCCCGGGATGAGCCGCATGGACCTGCTCGATGTCAACGCGAAGATCATCCGCGGCGTCGCCGGTCAATTCTGCCCCAACTCGCCGAACGCGGTCGTGATCGTCGTCACCAATCCGCTCGACGAGATGACCTTCCTGTTCCGCGAGGCGTCGGGGTTCCCGGCCGAGCGTGTCATCGGCCAGGCCGGCATGCTCGACACGGCGCGCTTCAAGCACTTCGTCGCCGAAGAGCTGGGCGCGTCGCCGTCGGCGGTCGAGGCGATGACGCTCGGCTCGCACGGCGAGACGATGGTGCCGGTTCCGTCGCAGGTCACCGTCAACGGCAAGCCGCTGACCGAGGTCGCCGACGCCGCCACGATCGAGCGTCTGGTGCAGCGCACCCGCGACGGCGGCGCCGAGATCGTCGGTCTGCTCAAGACCGGCTCCGCGTACTACGCGCCGTCCAGCGCCGCGGCCGCGATGGTCGAGGCCGTCGCCGGCGACTCGAACGCGCTGATGCCGGTCTGCGCCTGGCTGACCGGCCAGTACGGGATCGAGGGTGTGTACCTCGGGGTGCCGGCGAAGCTGGGCAAGGGCGGCGTCACCGAGATCGTCGACGTCGGCTTGGATGCGGTCGAACTCGACGCGCTTCGCGTGGCGGCCGAAGCTGTTCGCGTCAAGTGCGCGGATCTGGCGAACCTCGCCACGTAGCCTCGCGCGTTGATGCGTCTCGCGGCCGTCCTGGTCGTCGCGCTGCTCGGCGCGGCGTGCAGCGGCGAGCCCGAGCCCGCCGTTCCGGCGCGAGACATCTTGGTTGTGGCGAACGCCGCACTCGGGGTTGACGCCGGCCGTCAGATCGAGCGCGGCACGCAGGTCGCGGTCGAGCGGATCAACGCCCGCGGCGGCGTGCGCGTCGCCGGCCGGCGCCACCGGCTGGCGCTGACCACGATGGACACGAAAGGGTCGGCCGCCACGGCCGCCGACAACATGCGGGACGCGATCGGTCGCGGCGCGGTCGCGATCGTCGGCGACGGGGACGGCGTCGATGCCGTCCGGGGTGAGGCGGCACGACTCGGCGTCCCGATCGGCATCGTGCGTGACGGCGGCCCTGTCATCGATCCGGCCGAGCGGCCGAACGTGTTTCGGGTCGCGCCCGCGAATCATGATCTGGCGCTCCGTTTTCGAGAGTATCTGGTTCCCAAGCGGCAAACCGTCGCCGTGCTCCACGATGACGGGCCCTACGGCCGCGACGCGCTCGATGCGATCGCGTCCGCGTTCACCGAGTTCCGCGACCTGATCGCCGGCTCGATCGCGATCGGCGCGAGTCCCGGCGCGGCCGGTGAGGTTCGCCAAGCGCGCCGGGCCGGCGCGGAGGCGCTCCTGGTGTGGGCGGCCCCGTCCGCGACGGCTGCCGTCATCGCCGCGGCGCGTAGCGACGGATGGACCGGCCCGATCTATACCGGCCCCGCGGGCGCCGACCCCGCGGTGCGTGAATCGCTCGTCGAACGCCCCGACCGGATCGACGGCGTGATCTTTGCCACCGCACGGATGGCCGGCGGTGCCGATCCAGGCGCCTACGACACGTTCCGCGACGCGTACGAAGAGCGCTTCGGTGCCGGAGAAATCGCGGCAAAGCAAGGCGGGAGGACGGTCGTTGATCCGCCGCGGTGGGCCATGTACGCGTCCGATTTTGTCGAGATGATCGCCGGAGCGGTCGCTGCCGCCGGATCGGCGAACCCCGGATCCCGGCTGATCGCGGCAATGGAATCGGTCGTCGTGAAGGGAGCCAACGGCGCCGAACGACGCTTCAGCGCAACCGACCACGACGCGGTCGACCGAGAAGAAATCTTCTTCGCTCGCTTCAGCGACTTCGTCTGGATCCCGGTCAAGGACGATCCCCGCTCGGCCGGCTTTCCCGACGTGACGCAAATCCGATAGGCAGAATCCGCCGCCGGCTTGTTATCGTGCGGCGAACCGGCGATCGAACAGGAAGGCAGCGAACGTGGCGAGAATCTTGTCGGGCATCCAGCCGACCGGCGACGTGCATCTGGGCAACTACATCGGCGCCGTCCGGCATTGGGTGACCGAGCAGACGACCGACGACTGCTTCTACTGCATTGTCGATCTGCATGCGATCACCGTCCCGCAGGAGCCTGCCGAGTTGCGGCGCAAGACGCTCGAGCTTGCGGCTATCTTGCTTGCGGCCGGCATCGATCCCGATCGCGCAACGCTGTTCGTGCAGTCGCAGGTGCCCCAGCACGCCGAACTGGCCTGGGTGCTGAACTGCTTCGCGATGTTCGGCGAGCTGCGGCGCATGACCCAGTTCAAGGACAAAGCCGCGCGGCAGAAAGAGGCGAGCGTTTCGGTGGGATTGTTCGACTACCCCGTTCTGCAGGCAGCCGACATCCTGCTGTATCAAGCCGACCGCGTTCCCGTCGGCGAGGACCAGCGGCAGCATCTGGAGCTGGCGCGCGACATCGCCGGACGTTTCAACGGGCGGTTCGGAGACACGTTCACCCTGCCACAGGCCGCCATCCCGAAAGTCGGCGCCAAGATCATGGATTTGCAGAACCCCACTGCCAAGATGTCCAAATCGATCGACTCGCCCCAGGGGACCGTGCTGGTGCTCGACCCGCCCGAAGCGATCGCAAAGAAGATCAAAGTGGCGGTTACGGACTCGGACCGCGAGATCGTCGCGCGGCCCGAAAAGCACGCGATCGCCAACCTGCTGACCATCTACGTCGTAGCGACCGGTGGGACCGTCGAGGAAGCGGAAAACCACTTCGCCGGCAAGGGCTACGGCGATCTCAAGCGTGAGCTGACCGAGGTGCTGGTCGAGTTCCTGCGTCCCGTCCGCGAGCGCACGGCCGACTTGCTCGGCGACCCCGCGGAGCTGACGCGGCTGCTCGCGGCGGGCGCCGGGAAGGCCGAAGCGGTCGCGGCCAAGACGCTCGCGGACGTCTTCGAACGGGTCGGATTCCTCCCCCGGGGCTAGCAACCACGCCGATTCCTGAACAAATCAGTAGTTCGGGATTGGTCGGCGCGTAAGAGGGCATACGCGACCCCGTATTGTCATCGCAGAGGCCCCACTGGGAGCACCAGGGGCTCTCGAAATAAACCAACCTGCGTGGGGATGCGCGGGAACAGAAGGGGGGGGAATTTCTTGAAGAAGATCTTCGGTCTTATGGCCGCCGCGGCGCTCGTCGTCGGTGGTTCGTTCGGGTTCGCCGCTGCGGCCCCGGGTGGAGCGTGCGAAGGCAACATCGACGCCGACTGCACCATCGGCGAAGGTGACGACCAGGAGCACTGCGACCTCTACGTCAGCGTGCCGGAAGGCGAGCTGTTCGTGTGCGAGGACGGCCTCGTCTAGGGCTGATTCGCGCTGTTTCTTGGAGGGGGCCGAATCGGCCCCCTCCTCGTATTTCTTCCCGCTCTCAACGATCCGGCAGTTTCTTCCGGCCGACAGGAAGCGCGCGGGCCCTGGTCGAAATTCCTCGCAACGACGGCGCGTCGGCGGAGCGGAAACGAAACCGGCAGGCGTCGAAGTCATCGGGGGGACGACCATGGGGGTCTGTCCCCCCATCCTTTTTCGGTCAGATCCGAATCAGATCCGGCGTGTCATGATTTCGTGCTTGACCTCTTGGATGGCCCGTGTCACGTGAATGCCGCGCGGGCAGGCGTCGGTGCAGTTGTAGGTTGTGCGGCATTTGAAGGCGCCCTGTTTGTCCGACAGCACCTGCAGTCGCTTGCCGGCCCCCCGATCGCGCGAGTCGAACACGAATCGATGCGCGCCCACGATCGCGGCCGGCCCGACGTATTCGTCGTCGGCCCAGAAGATCGGACACGACGTCGTGCAGCACGCGCACAGGATGCACTTGGTGGTGTCGTCGTAGCGCTCGCGATCCTCGGGTGACTGAAGCCGTTCCCGCTCGGGTTCGGGCTCGTCGTTGATCAGGAACGGCATCATGCTCCGGTAGGCCTCGAAGAACGGCTCCATGTCCACGACAAGATCCTTCAGCGTCTTCAGTCCGCGGATCGGCTCGACCAGGATCGGCTGCTTGAAGTCCTTGACCAGCGCCTTGCACGCCAGCGCGTTCTGGCCGTTGATCAGCATTCCGTCGCTGCCGCAGATGCCGTGCCCGCACGAGCGGCGGAACGTCAGCGATCCGTCGATGTTCCACTTGATGTAGTGGAGCGCGTCTAGGACCCGGTCCATCGGTTCGACCGGAACGACGTAGGACGCCCAGTGCGGTTCGGAATCCGCCTCTGGATCGAACCGCAGGACTTGGACTTCGACTTCGGTCGGTGGAGCCTTTTTCTTCAAAAGACTCACGCAGCGGCCTCCGGCGCGTGTTCGCGAACGACGCCGTCGAGCAGCATCCAGAGCGCATCCAGTGCGCGTCGCGTTACCGCTTCGGCTTCGGCGCGCACGTCTTCGGGTGCGCCCTCCAGCAAGTCGCGAGCAACCTGCGCGTGCCAGACGTCGGCTTCTAGATGCACGGTGAAGAACTTGATCATCTCGGCGTCGTCGATGCGGTAGTGGTCTTTCAGGCCGTCGATCTTGGACTGCGCGACCGCGGGGACCATCGATTCGTAGGCGTAGAGGGCGGCGAGCGCCGCGGACGGCGAGGCGGTCGTGACGATCTCGCGGAAGACGCGATCGCATTCGGCCG
>DASWHR010000131.1:0-10260 GCA_036398095.1 Actinomycetota bacterium | reverse complement strand
CAGCATGCCGAGCGCCGCGTCGCGACGAGCGGCCGCGACCGGCCCGTCATCGCCTTCGAAGCGCACGATCAGCACGCTGCCGCCCGGCGCGCGGTCACGAAACGCGATGGCCGCGTCCGCCTCGTCGTAGAGACGCGCGACGGCCGGCAGCGCGCCTGCGCGCGCGAGCAGGCGCAACGCGTCCAGGCCGTCTTCGAAGCGCTCGAACCCGAAGGCGGCGTGGGACGCCTCCGACGGCTGCGGGTGCAGGCGCAGCGTCGCCTCGGTGATCACGCCGAGCGTGCCTTCGCTCCCGAGGAACACGCGCATCAGGTCGGGGCCGGCGCTGGTGCCTGCGCGCGCCGGGAAGCGCACCAGGTCGCCGCCGGCCAGGGCCACCTCCATGCCGAGCACCATGTCGTCGATGCGCCCGTAGGCGCTCGACTTCTGGCCGGCGCCGCGCGTCGCGCACCATCCGCCGACGGTTGAGATCTCGATCGACTGCGGATAGTGCCCCAGCGTCAAGCCGCGCTCGTTCAAGGCGGCCTCGAGCACCGATCCCATCACGCCGGCGCCGGCGACGACCGTCAACGCGGTCTCGTCGATCTGGATGCGATCGAGACGGCGGGTGTCGAGCGCGATCGCGCCGGCGACGGCTTGCGCGGCGCCGCACACGCCCGAGCCCCCGCCGAACGGCACCACCGGCGTGCCTGCAGCCGAGGCCCAGCGAAGCGTTGAGGCGACCTGCTCGGCCGAGGATGGTCGGATGACCGCGACCGGTAGCGTGAGCGTCTCGCCGGACCGCTCGCGCAGCAGCGCATCGGGCCACCAGTCGTGCGCGTGGGCGGCCAGGTCGATGGGATCGGTGGAGACCGAGTCCGCGCCCAGCAGGGAGGTGAGATCCGGAAGAGTCATCGCGGCGATTTCACCGTCGCCGGCGCGCCAATGCAAAAGCGGGGTGCTACAGAACCACGACTTGATACTCGCCCGTCTGGGCGCCGTCGAGCTTAACGTAGTAGCCGTTGTAGGCCGAGCCCGGCGAGAAAGTGGTCGTGTAGCCGTCGGTGAAGCGGAACACGTAGGACAGGGTCGGCGCCACCACCGACGAGGCCGGCACCGTGTATCCGTAGGTGATCAGCTTCGCCCCGCCGACGAACGTGACCGTCGTCTGGCTCATCGCGGCGATCACGATCGGTCCGCCGAAGGTGTGGTAGCGGATCTGCGCCGAGCAGGCCTCGGTCCAGCACAGCGCCTGGAACTGCAGGCTCAGCGGGGTCGCGCGGGTCGTGGAGTATTGCACCTGCGCGTGCCAGGCCAGCGCCGGATTGACCACGTGCACGTGCTGCCATCCGAAGCGCGTCCCGTCCGACGGCGCTGCGTAGCCGTTGTAGACCGTTCCCGGCCAGTAGCTCTTGGTCCGGCCGTCGGAGACGCGCACCGCGTAATCGACACCGCGCGTGTCCACGTATGCCGACGGGATCTGCGCAGTGAAGGTGTAGAGGCCGGCGCCGTATTGCTGGAACGAGTTGTTGACCGCGGTCAGGTTCATGCTGATCGCGTTCCACTGCACGTCGGCGCCGTCGGTCGGGTTGGAGCCGGGATCGTCACCGCCGAGGAACGTCGGCTGCAGCAAGCCGGTCCGCCGGAAGAACAGCGTGCCGCTGCAGGCGGATGGGCAGTTGGCATCGACGCGGATCGGGATCGAGGTGCGGTAGGTGGCCGTCGCGACCGGCGCGTGCGTGATCGAGGTCGGCGCCGCGACGAACACGTGATGCGCGCCGCTGCGGTAGCCGCTGCTGAGGCCGCCGCCGAGCAGCGCGGGCGATCCGGGCGACCAAGAGACGGCTGCTCCGTCGATCACCTTGATGATGTAGTCGACTCCGCGCGAGTCGGCGACCGACCCGGGAAGGGTGACGAAGAACGAGAACACGGTTTGCGTTCCGAGATTGATCCCGGGGTCGCGGCCCATCGTCAGGCTCGCCCAGGTCGGATCGTCGCGCGTGAAGAGGTCGGCCGGCGCTTCCGCGACGGTCGTGCGGTAGAAGATGCGCGCCGTGCAAGGCGCGTCGCACGTCGCCTGCGCCGTCACGCCGATCGCCGTCCCCGCGCCCGCGTACGGGACCGGGGTGTGCCAGATCATCGGTCCCGCAGTCGCGGCGCGCCCCGGCATGATCGTGAGCGCACACAGCAAGCCGCCGGCTATGGCGGTGCGCACAAGACGGATCCCTGGTCGCATCTTGCCTTTCCATTTCGCCCTTCCCCCGCTCGATCCCTTCGCCGCATCCCGGGGAAGACGGTAAAGCGGGACCTCAACGCTGTCCGGTTAGCGACAAATGCCCGACTCAGCGTCTGCACGCCGGCAACTACAGCGCGCCGGAGTATGCGATGACGCCGCGGTAGATCTGGTCGGCCGCCTTGCGGCACCGACCGCGCAACTCGTCGCCGGTCGCGACCTCGGCGAGCTGGCGCAGCAGATCCCAGACCTGCTTGGCCGAGCGCACGAAGTCGCCGGGCGACATCTCGGCGAAGGCAAGAACCTCTTCGAGCGGTTCGCCGTCGGTCCACGCGTGGATCGCATCGACGAACCCCGGTTCGGGTTCGCGCGTGAGCGCCAAGCCGTGCCGCTCCTCGGTCTTTTCGATCTCCCGCCACAGGCGGCGGATCTTGATATAGGCCTGCCGGACGGTCTCGTTCGGCCATGCCGGTTCGACGGCCAGGCCGCGTGCGGAATACACCAGGCACGAGACCGCACCGGCAAGATCGGGGATCTCCAGTCCGTGCAGGATCTCGTTGTCCAAGACTTCGGCGACCAGCAGATCACCTTCGTTGTAGATGCGACTGAGCCGGTCGCCCTTGTCGGTCAAGCCGCCTTCTTCGCGCAGATACCCGGTCTCGCGCAGGACCGACACGACGCGTTCGAACGTGCGCGCGAGCCCCTCGGTTCGGGTGCGCAAACGCCGGCGCTGCGTCGCAAGCTCCTTGGTCAGATCGTCCACGCGCGCCGCCCAGCGCTCGTGCTCGGCGCGGTCGGGACACTCGTGGCAGGGATGCGCGCGGATCGCTTCCCAGACGCTCCCCGCGGGCAGGTCGGCCTGCGGCGACGCCGGCTCGGCCGCATCGGGCGGCCCGGGGGTATCCGGCGGCCCGGCCGCCTCCGGCGGCGGCTGGAATCGCTTCAATGAGGCCAGGACCTCGCCGCGCTCCTTGTGCTTCCACGGATAGCGGCGCGGCAACTCGATCCGGCCGAGGACGGGTCGCTCCCCCAGCACGTCGCGCGCGGAGAGCCGCTTCATCGCGTCCGACGCCGTCAGGGCCATCGGCGCGCCGCCGCGGCGCACCACCACAACCGCCAGCACGCCGCGCCCGCGGCCGCCGAGCCGCACGACGTCGCCCAGCCGCAGCCGCGACAGGATCCGCTCTGACTCGCGCTGGGCCTCGCCGTCGTCGTCGTCACGCTCCTGCTCGCGGACGCGCCGGACCAGCGACCAGTACTCGTCGAAGTCGCCCCGGTCGCACGCCGTCCGGTCGCGATAGCCGGCCAGGAACGTGTCGCTCCGTCCCACCTGCGCCTGCAACCCGGCGGACTGTTTCTCGACGAGAAACTGCGCGAAGGACTTCTCGATCAGCGCGAGCGCCTGGGGAACCGAGTAGGTGCGTGCAAGATTGACGGCCATGTTGTAGGACGGCCGGAACGACGATCGAAGCTGATACGTGCGTGCGCCGACCAGCGCGGCGACGCGCTCGAACGGCACGTCCGGCTGGAACAGCACGACGGCATGGCCGACCGGGTCGATGCCGCGACGGCCGGCGCGGCCGGTCAGTTGCGTGTATTCCCCGGCCGTCATCAGCTCGTGTTTCTCGCCGGTGAACTTGATCAGCTTTTCGATCACGACCGTCTTCGCCGGCATGTTGATCCCCAGCGAGAGCGTCTCGGTCGCGAACACGACTTTCACCAGTCCCCGCTCGAACAGCTCTTCGACGGTTTCTTTGAACAGCGGGATCAGTCCGGCGTGATGCGAGGAGACGCCGCGCATCAATCCTTCGCGCCAGTCGTCGTATCCGAGCACGTCCAGGTCGGCGTCGGGAAGCATCTCGGCGCGAAGCTCCAGATATTCGCGAATCCGCTCGGCTTCCTCCGGCGTCGTCAGCCGCGCCGGGCCGGCCAGCAGTTGCCGCACCGCCTGATCGCAGCCGTTGCGCGAGAAGATGAAGTAGATCGCGGGGAGCAACCCGCGATCGTCGAGCATCTCGACGACTTCTTCGCGGCGCGGAATCGCGCGTCGCGCGCGCATGTGGTCGCGGCCGCGCCGCCGCCGATCGGCGGTCACGCTCATCTTCTTGAGCTGCGGGTTCGGCCGGCGGTTGTTGCCCTCACCGGTGAAGGTCGGCGAAACCTGGTTGCCGACCATGTAGTGATGTTCGAGCGGCACCGGACGCGCCTCTTCGATCACGACGTCCATGGTGCCGCGGACCGCGCGCAGCCAGTCGCCGAACTCTTCCGCGTTCGACACCGTCGCCGACAGCGCGACGACCTGCACCGATGAGGGCAGGTGGATGAGCACCTCTTCCCAGACCGCGCCGCGGTAGGCGTCCTGCAAGTAGTGAACCTCGTCCAGCACCACGAAGCCGAGGCCCTTGAGCGTGGGAGAGTCTTCGTAGAGCATGTTGCGCAGGACCTCGGTCGTCATCACGACGGCAGGCGCTTCGCCGTTGATCGAGTTGTCGCCGGTCAGCAAGCCGACGCGTTCCGCGCCGTGCCGCGCGATGAAGTCGCCGAACTTTTGGTTCGACAGCGCCTTGAGGGGCGTCGTGTAGAAGGTCTTGCGCCCGCGCTCCATCGCCAGGTGAACGGCGAATTCGCCGACGACCGTCTTGCCGGCGCCGGTCGGGGCGCAGACCAGGACGGAGCGGCCGCGCGCCAGCGATTCGCATGCCTTCGCCTGAAACTCGTCGAGCGGAAACGAGTAGCCGGCCGCGAATTGTTCGACGTCGTTCACGGCCGCACCGTGGGAGCGACGACGCGAAGCGCGCCCGGCACGATCGTCATCGTGACCGGAAGCGGGCCGATCTCTTCGCCGTCGGCGTAGCAGGCGAACGGGCGGTCGGCGGCGATGGTCACCGATGCGGCGCGGGCGGTCGTGACGGCACGATGATGGATGTGCGTTCCCTTGAACAGCTTCGGGAATTGGCGAAGCAGGCCGGCGCGACCGAGCGCGCCGACGATGGTGACGTCGAAGGCGCCGTCGTCGAGCACGGCGCCCGGCGTGATCCGCATCCCCCCACCGTAGGAGGTCGCGTTCCCGACGGCCACGAACATCGCATCCATGTGCCGAACCTGCCCGTCGAGCGTCACCGTGAACCGCGCCGGCCGGAACCGGGCGAGCGTCCGCAGCGTCGCGACGACGTAGACCGGCGTTCCGCGAAGGCCGCGAATCCGGTTGGCGAGCCGGTTGACCTCCGAATCGAACCCGCCGCTCGCAACACAGACGAAGAAGGGTCCGCCTTCGATCCGGCCGGCGTCCACCGTCCGGATCGGTCCGGACGCCAGCGCCGCGCACGCCGCAAGGGGATCGCGCCGCGCGTAGCCAAGATTGGCCGCGAAGTCGTTCCCCGTGCCGAGCGGCACGATCCCCAGCGCGGCCTGCGAGCCGATCACGCCGTTGGCCGCGAAGTGGACCATGCCGTCACCGCCGGCCGCCGCCACCACCTCGTGCCGGGAGGCCGCTTCCCCGGCAAGCTCGACGGCGTGCGACGGCGAGCGAGAGATCATTGTCTGAACGGTCGCACCGGCCTCGCGCAGCCGCTGCTCGATCTGCGGCAAGAACCGGCCCACGCGACCGCGACCCGACGTCGGGTTGGCGATCAGCGCGATCGAGCGGCGGCGCGGCGTGGAATTGATTGCCACGCGGCTATTTCCTCATGACGAAGCGGATCACCAGGACGGAGACTTCGTAAAGGACATACAGCGGGATCGCCATCAGGAGCATCGAGTAGGGATCCTGCGACGGGGTCGCGACGGCAGCGACGACGGCCGCGGTGAACGCCGCCTGCCGGCGCCACTTGCCGAGCTTTTTCGACGTGACCATCCCGAGCCCGGCGAGGAACATCAGTAGCAGGGGAAACTCGAACGACAGCCCGAAGGCGAGCACCATGAACGACACGAACGACAGATACTGGTCCACGAAGATCAGCGGCTTGAGCGGCGCTTTCGCGAAGGACAGCAGAAACCCGATCGCCTGCGGCAGGACCAGGAACGCCACGAACGAGCCGAGCGCGAACAGTCCGAGCGAGCCGGCGACGAAGAACACGCCGTACTTGCGCTCCTTGACGTGCAAGCCGGGGACGATGAAACGCCAGAGCTGCCACAGGATCACCGGAAGGGCGAACACCAAGCCGAAAAAGATCGAGACCTTCAGCCGGACCAGGAAGCCGGTGACGATGCCGCCGACGTTGAGCCCTTCCACGGTCACGCCGCCGATCCGGCCGCCCTCGTCTAGCGGAGCCATGAGCAGCTCCAGCAGCGACGTGTAGAAGGCCCAGGCGATCGCCGAGCCGATGACGAACGCGACGGCGGCCTTGATGATCCGGGATCGGAATTCTTCGAGATGCTCGATGACGGTCATGCGGCCGTCGGAGCTCGCCGGGCGACGGCGGAGACGCATCATGCGACGACGAGTTCGGCGGCGCGCGGCCTAGCCGTTGGACGAATCCTTGGCGGAGGAGTCCTTGCCGTCGGGCCTCTGCGGCGCGTCGTCGTCCTCCATGCCCTCACGAACGTCGTCGCCCAAACCCTTGACGCCGGTCTTGAACTCGCGGATTCCCTTGCCGAGCGACTTGCCGATGTCGGGAAGGCGTTTCGCGCCGAACAAGAACAATGCGACCGCCAGGATGATGAGGATCTCGGGCATGCCGATCTGTTGGAAAATAGCGAGGACGTTCACCGTGTGGCCTCCTTCGCGGCGCGTCGCGCGCAGCGTGACGAAATTCTATCACCCGGTCCCTGATCTCCCCGACCGGCTCACCAGTCCCGCCAGGCGGTCTCGCGACCTTGTTCGGACTTGTTCCCGACGCGGGCCAGGCTCTCCTGCATCTTTTCCATCTCGGATCGGGCAGATTCGAGCGCAGCGGTGAGCATCCGCTGCGACAGCTCCAGCGATTCGAGCAGTTCCCGGAATGCGGCGAAGACCGCGGCAAGCACCCGCGCAATGACCACGAACACCGCGAGCGCGATCCCCGCGAGCGCAAACCAGACCCAGTTGGGAAGCCCCCAGATGACGGCCACGGCCGCATTCTAGTGAAGCGGGGGCTCGTGAAGCGGGGGGAGCCGGGCGGGGATACTCAGGAGGCGACGCTGGCGAGACGCTGGAACCAGTCGGGCTGGTCCAGGAGCAGGTGGAAGTCCAGCAGGTCGTCGTGGGTGAGCGGCGGTCCGTCCGGCCGCTCGGTGACCTCGGCCGGATACTCCCAGACGACGGCGTGGACGCCGCCGGAGATCAGAAGCTGGATCACGCGATCGTCGGCCGGCTTGCGAACCGACGCGAGGCACATCGGGCATTCGAACACGTAGTACGAGGCGGGCGCGAAGTTGCACACGCGCAGTTCGATGTCGTCGGGCGTGAGCTCGACTTCACCGCAGGTGGGGCAGGTCGCCTTAATCGTAGTCACCGCGTCCTCCATGCCTTTGTTCTTCGTCCGGTGTATCGGCACCGGGGGCGTCGATACTTGAGATGTTCGTTTGGATCGTTGTCGCTGCTCGGTTTCATCACGTCAACGACGCGGATTCGGGGCAGGTTCCGGGGCGGCAAGGGAAATAACGGACGATGCTCCGGTGATAAAACGCCCATGGCGGCTCGGCCGGGCCAAAGCCGCTTCCTGCCGTATCGCTTTGCTCCGAACGCCGGAGTCCTCCGGCGGCTTGCGGGCGTCCCGGATCAGATGGCGTTGAAGATCGACAGGGTCTGACGGCCCCAGCGGCTGCCGCACGGCGGGCAATACGTCCGGGATGCGGCGGCGAAGCGGCCGTGCCGAAGCGAGCGGTATGAAGAGCCGAGCGCCTTGGTGAACCGGTCGATGGAGATCTCCCAGGATCCCCAGCGGGCCTTGCCCGCGTTCCATCCCCAGGCGTTGTGGCCGCGCGCGTAGCGGCCGTAGGTGGACTCGACTCCTGCGATCGCCACGATCACTCGCGGATCGACGCCGTAGCGGATGCCGGCATCGACGATGTTGGTCGCATAGACGGCCATCGGCGAGCGTTGCCGGACCAGATAGTCGCGGATTCGAGCGGCGTCGATGCGCTGCCCGTCCTTGCCGACGTAGCCCGGTGGGGGCGCGACGGGCGCGAGCGCGTGGATCCGAACGTCGGCCGAGCGCACGTCCGCGCCGGCAACGGCCGGCCGCGCCGGCGCCTGCGCCTTGAGCGCGACACCGATTCCAGCAAGCACAAGCGCTCCGGCGATCAGCGCCGCGATGCGCGCTGCCGGAGTTTGGTGGTGCGACCTCGCGACGGGAAGCGTGCCGCTACTGGGCATATCGGACACGAGGCGCCACTTTGGAGGTCCGGGGCAGCTTCTGTCAACTTGGGTGAATCACGAACTCACAAGCGGTGGAGATCGATTCGACGCCGGTCAAATCCGAGTCCCGACGCGGCCGGCGTCCGGTCCGGCGGCTCGCAACCAACCTTTTGGGGCCCGATCACGTCAAGAGACACCCCTCGGCGTGCCGATATTGGCTAAGACCGGAACGGCCGATCGACCCAGGAGGCATGAATGACGGCGCGGTACCGCCGCGAAAGCACGATCGAACGAGCCCGGTGGCATCTTTGGGCCGTCACGTTCGTCATCATGACCGCCTTGGTCGGCGCGGTCGTCTACGTCAGCAGCAACGAAGGCGAGAATCAGATTGCGACCTTGCTGCCGACGGGCCGCCTGCGCATCGCCCTCGGCGTGTTGGTGGTCGGATTCCTCACCTATGTGATCGATCGCGAACGCAACCTTCGCCGCCTCCAAGACCGCCTCACCGAGGAGCACGTCGAGTCCACGCGGCTGATGACAAGACTCGAGTACCTGACCGAACTTCACCGCGAGCGGGACACCAACGCGGCGCTCCTGGACGGATCGGCCGACGGGGTTGCGGTCGTGGACGCCGACCTTCGGCTACTGCGCTTCAACGCCGCGATGCACGTGCTCACCGGAGTCGATGCGGTGCGTGCCGTGGGCGCCTACGCCCCCGCGATCCTGCGCTTCACATCCCCGGACGGCGTGGTCCTGACCGAGGACGCCTACCCCCTGCGAGCCGCGCTCGACGAAGGGATCCCGATCACCGGCATCGAGCTGCGCATGCAAGTCTCGGGCGGAGGGGAGCGCTGGGTCAGCGGGACGTTCTCTCCGATCCACGATGCCGACGGGGAACGACCGGCCCTGCTGCTGGCCGTCCTGCGCGACATCACCGAGGCCAAGGAGATGCAAACGCTCCAGCGCGACTTCGTCTCGATCGTGTCTCACGAGCTTCGGGCGCCTCTGACGGCGATCAAAGGATTCGCCAAGACCTTGCTTCAGCGCGGCGAGGCGCTCCCTCCGGAGACGCGCGCGAACTTCCTGACGACCGTCAACGCGCAAGCCGACCGGCTTGCCCGGCTGGTGGACGACCTGCTGCAGGTGTCGCGGATCGACGCGCGACGTCTGCGCATGGACATCCAGCCGGTCGCGCCGGCAGACCTCGTCCGGGACGTCCTGGATCACTTCTCCGGCAAGTGGGACCGGCCGGTCGATGTCGAAATCCCACGCAACCTTCCCGCCGTCGCGGCCGATCGCCCCAAGCTCGAAGAGGTCCTGATCAACCTGATCGACAACGCGATCAAGTATTCGCCGCCGGAGGCGCGGGTGCGGATCGTCGCTCGAGAGTCGGACGGCGAGGTCGAAGTCGCCGTCGAAGATCGGGGCTGCGGAATCAGCGCCGAGGACACCGCAAAGCTGTTCCAAAAGTTCCAACGGTTGTCCACACCCGCGACGCGGGATGTCGGCGGAACCGGACTGGGTCTCTACATCGTCAAGGGTCTCGTGGATGCGATGGGCGGCCGTGTCTGGGTGGAGTCGGCTCCCGGCGACGGATCGACCTTCGCCTTCACGATCCCGCTGGCGCGCGTGGACGCCACCGAACACATCGAGAAAGTGGGAGCATGATCAGGGCGAAGCGATCACACGACAACGCCGACCCGTCGGCCCAGTCGCGGACACGATCGCGGCCGCGGTCGCGAAGCCGCGACCTGGAAGCCTTTCTGGAAGC
>DASWHR010000130.1:0-87502 GCA_036398095.1 Actinomycetota bacterium | reverse complement strand
ACCGACGATACGCTCCGCAACGCGTCCAACGCGCAGACCGCGCAGACCACCTACGGCTACGATGCCGACAGCAACATCACCAGCAAGACCATCGACTTGCCCGGCAACGCCAGCGCAGGCATGAACACGTACGGTTATGACCGTGCTGGACGACTCGCATTCTGGACGAAGCCCGATACCAGCATCATCAACTACTCCTACGACAAGGCTGGCAACCGCACCCAAGCCGGCGACGCCACCTTCACGTACAACCAGCGAAATCAACTCACCGCAAGCCCCGACGGCACGCACGTGTGGACGCCACGCGGAACCATCGACAGCATCGGATCGGCCACCTACACGTTCGACGGCCTCGCACGACTCACGAATCGCGGCGCCACGACTTTCACCTACGACAGCCTCGACCGGATTGCGACCCGCAATGCCAGCAGCACATTCCTCTACAACGCCACCAGCAATGATCCGATCCGCGACGACACCGCCACCTACACCCAGACGCCCGCAGGACGCATGCTCTCCGTCACTCAAGCAGGCGTCTCCACACTCGCGTTACTCGATCGACACACCGACCTCACCGCACTCATCACGCCCGCAGGCGACCTCAACGCGACCGCCGTGTACGATCCATACGGCGTCACACTCGCAGCGACGGGAACACTCCCCGCCGCCGGCTACCAGAGCGACTACACAGCCGACGGTGAGGTCTGGATGGGCGCCCGCTGGTACGCACCCTCAGACGCTACGTTCCGCAGCCGCGACACCTACAACGGCGAACTCCGCACACCCGTCAGCCTCAACCGCTACACGTACGCAAACAACAACCCCCTCACGTATTTCGATCCCGACGGCCACCGGGCAGTGTCGAACGATTGGAACGACCGTACCGACCGGCAAGCGGCCGCTTCCACATCAAGAATCGCCGCCCGCCAACGCTACCTCGCAAGCCAAGGAATTCCGTCCAACTACGACTCCTGGACCCTCCACAAGAAGAAAACATTCCACGCTACCCGGCAAGGATCCGCGTTCCTACGTGACCATCGCAATCCGGGAAGCGGCGGCACCTCCACGCTCAGGCAACTCTTCACCCGAGAAACCTTACGAGACGCAGATCGCGCCGCAGGCAACGCGATCCATCGCATCCCCGTCATCAGCCAACTCTTCGACGCCACCGACGCCATCCGCCAAGGACAATTCGACAAGACGATCACCGCCATCAACGAACTCAACCCAATCGAACAATTCCGCCTGGCAGTCCAAGCGTGCGGAGACGCCTCCGGACGAGGAGACACCACCGGCGTCATCACCAACTGCGGCATCGCCACCATCGACGCCGCACTCATCGCCGCAGGCGGCGCCAAGATCGCAGCCCAACGCCCCGGAATTGGAGCCCCAAACACAGCACGCTCGCTCAATCTTCCATTCCGTGACGCCAGCCTGAGGTCGCAGGTCGACGACGTCGTCCGCCACTTTGATGAGTTCGGCAGGCCACCTACGGGCGTCGCTCAGGGCGGCTTGAAGAACTATCCAAACGGCACCTACGGAGGTCAGGGGCTTCCCAAACAGTCGCTCGGCTACTACACCGAAAGCGACGTCTGGCTGTCCGGCGGCGGCATCAAACGCGGCGCTGAGCGCCTCGTCTTCGGCCGCGGCGGCGAGGTGTACTACACGCCGACCCACTACGACGACTTCGTTCGGATCCGCTGATGCCGAGGGATTGGATCGCCGTCCCCGACGTAGTGCCGTGGCTGAACTCGCCGCCATACTTCGTCGCGCCAGCGGACCTCTCTCGCCTTCGGTCTGAACTGCGAGCCGCGGGGTTCAAGGTCTTCGAGGCCGATGCGGACCATTGCACCGACGAGCGAAGTCTCCTTGTCGCGCTGGGTGATGCTCTGCCGTTCCCGGACTACTACGGCGCGAACTGGGCTGCCTTCGACGACTGCATTGGCGATCTTCTCCGTGAGGGGGTTGGTCCCACCGCGCTGATCGTCATGGGGGTGGACGCCCTGCTGGGAGCGGACATACACGCCTTCGTGCGAAGTGTCCACCTGCTCTCCGACGTAGTGACCGATGTTGAGCGGGCGAACTCGGACGACTTCCAGTTCGAGGTCTTCTTCGTAGGCGAGCTTACGTTCGAGAACGACGAGTCATGACGGCGCGATGGCGATGGCTCCCTGTCGTCAGCGCCGCAGTCATCGCATGCGCGGGCGTCAGGTCGCCTGTCGCGAGGGCACTGACTACGACCTTCGGCGCCTTCAACCCTTCGGGTACGACTCGCACCATCTTCAAGCCGGATCCCTCAGTCCACGGGTTCGCGAGCAACTGGGATTACTGGCTCTCCCAGCCAGGGTATGCGCCATGAGCGACCTTTACCTCTGCCCCGTGTGCGGGTACGACAGGCTGAGCGAACCGCCGTGGAACAACGAGTCTGCTTCAGATGAAATCTGTCCGTCGTGTGGAACGCACTTCGGTTACGACGACGCCGCTGGCGGGCAGGCGGACCACAGGCAGGCGCGGCACCGCGAGCTTCGGAGCCGATGGATCGCTCGCGGGATGCCATGGCACAACGCTGATATCGAACCGCCTGCAGATGGCTGGGATCCAAAAGCTCAGCTGAAGGTCTTCGATGAGTGAGTGTGCGGACCCGGAGGCAGGTCTCCTCAAGAGGGTGAATTAGCGATGGATCGCGTATCCCTCAAGGCCCTTCTGGATCGGGAGCAAATCGACCCCGCGGCGTACTCGCTCGAGGGAGGTCAGCGGGACGAGACGTATTGTCTGGAGGCGACTTCCGAAGGATGGGCGGTCTACTACTCAGAGCGCGGCCTTCGATCAGGCGAACAGACCTTCGCTTCTGAAGACGATGCCTGTCGGCATCTACTCGACTTGCTTCTCCGGGATCCGAGTACGCGTCGACGATGACAGGGGTGCGGGCACGACACTTTCACATCCGACGCGTCTACGACGACAACTACGGCGTGTACGGCGCACGCAAAGTCTGGAAGCATCTGCTCCGCGAGAAGATCGCGTGCGCTCGCTGCACCGTCGAACGGCTCATGCGCCACGGCCTGGTCGGCGTTCGACGCGGTCGCAAATGCAAGACGACGAAGGCGGATCCGAACGCGGAAATGCCCTTTGTGCGGGCCCCCATATAACTAGTAGTCGTCGGGGCAGGTGCTGGGCCATGCCCCCGATTCGGAGTAGGACAGGGCCGACCAGTCCAGCGTGGCCGGCAGCGCCTTGGCTGCGCCGCCGCGGAAAGACCCGTGACGCTTCTTGAACACGACGTAGCCGGTCGCGTTGCCGTCGGCTTGCATCACCGCGGCTTCTTGAATGGCGAACGTACCGAAGCATCCCGCGATCGCCCACGTCTCGTTGCGACCGATGGGACGCGGTCCGTTCTCGTCGGCCGCGATGGTGAGATCCACGTAGACGCGTCCGAAGTCGAACTCGGTCGGCATTCCGATCGCCCGTGGGAACTCGGGACCAAACCGGTCGTAGGGAGACCGGAATTCGCCTTTGATGTGGGCCGTGCGAAGGAGCGGGTCGATCTCGGCCTCCAGTTCGCCGCCGCACAGTCCCAGCCCGAATCCTCGCCCCGACAGGATCAGGCAGGCGAAGGTGTAGCTGCCGGGAACGAGATACTCGGGTTCGATCCACGTCGGGTCGGGCTCGGACGGCATCGAGTCGGTCACTTCCGTCGCGACGACGCGCAGGCGCGCCTTCGCGTTCTTTGCCGAGACCGAAACCTGGCGAACCTGGCTCGAGGTATTGCACGATTCGACCGCGGCCGGGCCGGCGAAGAGTCCGGCGCACTTGATGACGAACCACATCGGGCCGCCGCTCGCTCGCTCCTCGGCGCACGGCATCTCGAGCTTGGCGAAGCCGCCGGCGCCGGCACCCTCGCCGAGCATGCCCGGCGAGCCGGCCGCGTTCAACCTGGTCCGGCCGATGCGCACCGAACCGGAACCTTCGCCGCCGCGCTGAAGCGTCCCGCCTCCCGTCCCGAGGGTGCCGTCCATGCAGCCGCCCGCGACGAGCGCGCCCCAGCCCGGATAGGCGGAGACGTCCCCGTCGGCGTCGATCGTGACGTCGACGACGATGACGCCGAACCGCCGGTCGCGAACCGTTCCCGTGATCGTCGCCGTCTCGAGCAGCGGGTCGACGATCACGTCGAGGGCCAGACCGCACGTCTCGGAATAGGCGCGGCGGGTTTCGATCAACACGCAGCCGCCGGTCGTTCGGGTGGTCCCGCTCGGCAGCGATGGGCCGAATCCTTCGAAGGCGTAGATCCCGACGGCATAGCCGCGGCCGACGACGTAGGCGGTCGCGTGCCGATAGTTCGAAACGCCCGAGCACAGGTACGCGGGACCGTCTTCGGACAGGGCGCAGGGGTCGTCGGTGTCGGCCGCCCACCCGCCGGCATCCGCGGCGCCGGGCACGAGCAGCCCGGCAAGCAGCGTCAGAGGAAGCAGGAGTCGCAGCGTTCGGCCGGTCACGGGAGCCCCCCTTGGCGGCCGCGGCGCGGCCATGCCGAAACAATTCTGCCATTTCGTGCCGATTCCTGCCAGTTTCCCGAATCCCCGTCTCGGGAGTTAGGCGCCGGGGGCTTCCGAGGCGTGGTCGGGAAGCGCTTCGAGCCAGCCGAGCGCCGTCCGCGCGAACAGATCACCGTGCTCCATCATCGCGATGTGACCCGACTCGTCGAACACCTCAAGCGTCCAGCCGGGCTTGATCCGGACCAAGTCCCGCGACGCGGCCACCGGGACGAGCCGGTCGTGGCGGCCGTGCACGATCAGCCCGGGCGCGCCGATCGCATCCACCATCTGCCGGAATCGCGCGCGGCGCGACACGATCGAAACCAGGGAACGCGCGGCCTGCAAATAGGCGGCCGGTGCCCACGGCTGGGTCGAGCGCCACCGGGCGATGCCGAGCAGCTCGTCCACGAGCGGTTGCGGCACACGCGAAGGATCGACTGCGCAGACCCGAAGCGTTTCGCGGACGAGTCCTTCCGGACCGAGGCGGCGGGTGCGGCGCGCGACGAGCCGCTCGCCGGCGAAGGGGACCGAGTAGGCCGCGAACGTCGCGATGATGAGCGGATCGCCGATGGTGCCGGGCGGTCTGGGCGCTGCCGGCGAGACGAGGACGAGTGAGGTCACCGTCTGCGGCGCGAGCGAGGCTTGCATCAGCGACAGCAGGCCGCCCATCGAGTTTCCCATCAACGTGACCGGCGCGCCGGCGATTTCGGTGATGAACCGATGAAGGATTCTGCGGTTGTCGTCGACCGAGCTGCTCCGGCCGTGCGGCGCCGTCCGCCCGAAGCCGGGAAGATCCGGCGCCAGAACCCGGCCGACCGACGTCAGCGCGGGCGCCGCGGCCATCCAGTTCGCATGGTTGCCGCCGAGTCCGTGGACGAGCACGATCGGCGGTCCATCGCCGCCGAAATCGGCGTAGGCGAGCGGACCGTCGAGGTCGGCTTCGAGCATTCGCACGACGCGAACGGTACACGCTGCCGGCACGCGATGCCGCGAGGATGCAAGCGAGGAGGACGAAACCGGTCGCTGCCCGTTTCTCGCCGCTATTCCTCGCATCGAAATGGGAACAATGGGCGGTCCGTTTCGTTCAAGCCACCGGGACGGGCGGCCGACGTTTCATGCGAGGAGGATCAGACTTGCCGACGATTGGTCGTTCACCGCGGTCTTTTCGCAGGATGCGCTCGAGTGTGGTTGCCGCCGCGGTGGTCGCCCAGATTGTCTTGCTTCCCGCGCCGGGCGCCGTTGCCGCCGAACGGCCCGCGGTGGTGCGTCACGTCCATACCGATCCGGCCGGCGCGATCCCGAACGTGCCCCGTCCCGTGCGCGCAGCCTCGACCGGCGACGGGGTGTCGGCCGCGGGTGCCGCGCCGGCGTGCTCGGACTCGCACAGCCGCGGCTATCAGCTTCTGTACGTGTATCCGTCCGATGTGACCTCGAGGCTCGCCTCGCTTCAGGACGGCTTCCTTGCCGATGCGGCCGCGTCGCAGGATCGAGTTGCCGCCGAGTCGTCGCCTTCCCCGAAGCGCCCCCGCTTCTTCTGCGGGATCGCCTCGGTCCAGACGGGTTACCCGTCCGCCGTCTACACGCTCGATCCGCTGCCGCAGATCATGGACGACCTGGCGGTCGCCGGCCACGACCGTACCGATCGCAAGTATGTGGTCTGGTGGGACGGGCCGAACCATCCGAACGCGTGCGGCGAAGGAACCTTCTCTGCCGACGACCGCTTCTCGTCCGCGCAGAACTGGAACAACACCGGCCCCGACTATGCGGTCGTCTACAAGCCGCCGGGTGGCGGGCCGACCTTCTGCGGATGGTCGACCGTCCTGCATGAGATCGGCCACACGCTGGGTTCGATCATGCAGTCGGCGCCGCACTCGACGCCGAACTGGCATTGCCGTGACGAAAACGACATCATGTGCTACGTCGACGGTCCGGGTGTCACGATGATCTCGCCCGAGCCGTGCCCCGGCACCTTCGTGCACTTCGACTGCAACGGCGATGACTACTTCAGCGCCGCACCCGCCGCCGGCTCGTACCTGACCACCCACTGGAACACCTATAACTCGTCGTGGCTCGAAGCGACGACGCTGCCGCCGCCGGATACCGCGATCACCGCCGGCCCGTCGGGATCGGGCAACGGAACCTCGGCATCGTTCAGCTTCACCTCGACGGTCGCCGGATCGACGTTTACGTGCTCGCTGGACGGCGGCGCCGGATCGGCCTGTACATCGCCGAAGAACTACTCCGGGCTGCCCGGCGGCTCGCACACGTTCAGCGTCTTCGCGACCGCGTCGGGCGTGTCCGATGCGACGCCCGCGACGCGCACATGGACGGTCGGTTCCGCCGGATCCGGGGTTCCCGATACGACGCTGACCGCCACGCCGGCGTCCCTGACGAACCAGACGACGGCCGTCTTCGAGTTCAACTCCTCGGTTTCCGGCTCGACGTTTTCGTGCACGGTGGACGGCGGCGCGCCGCAGACCTGCTCGTCGCCTGCGTCCTTCCCAGGTCTTGCCGACGGCCTGCACGCGTTCGCGGTGACCGCGAGCGCCGGCGGCCAGAGCGACCCGACGCCGGCCGAGCATTCGTGGACGATCGATACGGTCGCTCCCGTCGTGACGTTGACGGCACCGACCGTCCCGATCCAAGGATCGCGTTCGTTCCGAGTCGAGTGGACCGCCGTCGACGCGAATGCCGTCCCGACGCAACGCATCCTGATGCGATCCGCATCCACGGTGAAGGCGTTCGGCGGATGGTCGGTGTGGCGCGAGCAGTCCTCACCCGGCGCGACCTTCACCGGCGGCGCCGGCTGGACCTATTGCTTCGTGATCGAGGTCTTCGACGCGGCCGGCAACCGCGCCGTCAATGTCGGCCAGAAGTGCAGCGCGATCCCGCTGGACGACCGGTGGACGCCGGCGAACAAGTTCGAGCGTCGCACGGTTTCCGGATTCTTCGACAACACCGGTTCGATCGCCTGGCAGTCCGGCGCGATCATGACGCTGTCGAACATCCGCGCCCGCGAGATCAACATGCGGGTGCAGATGTGCCGGGCGTGCCGCTACATCGACGTGTACTGGAACGGCCAGCGCATCAAGCAGATGTCGCTGTACACGACCGATCCGAGGATGATCATCGTGAACCTGGCGAACTTCGCGTCGCTGCAGACCGGGACGCTGCAACTCTACGTCGTGTCGCCGGTGATCGTGATCGACTCGATCGGCGTGAGCCAGTACTGACACGATCACGAGATCACGCGCCGTGTCCGGCCGCGGAGCCGTCCGAGGAAGCCTCGGCATCCGCTGAATAACCCGGCCCAGGCTCCGATCTGGTCACGAAGATATTCTTCGGTAGCAAAGCAGGAGAAACGCTCCTAGCCCCCGAACGTGGACATTAAGGCGTTGTGCTGTCACGGGCATTGCGTCTGCTGGGTTCGGCTGAGGCGGATCTCTGCCGAGAGGGGGCGGGTTCCCGGGCCGCCCTTGGGGGGGCGCGATGAGTGATCGGCACGGCCGGCTTTCGAGTGCGGTCCATCCTGGGACGCACATATGCCGCGGTCTGGTGTGTGTGTCGTGAAGACACAGCACCCGGCTTGGACTAGCCGGCCTCGCGGGCGGGTCGTGGCAGTCGCGTTCGTGATGCTTGTGGCATCTGTTGGCGTGTCGGTGGTTCGTGCGGAACAGGTCTGCGATACCGATGTTTGTTTCTATGTTCCCGAGCCGCCGCCGCCTCCGAGCTGCCAAAGTTGCATTCCCTCCGGGAATCCCAAGGTCACGATTCAGGGGCTTGTGACCGATGTCCAGGGCTCTCCGCTCAGCGGCGTGGCCGTGTACTGGGCTTATGGTTCGGCGACCAGTTCGGCGACGGGCGCTTTCTCGATCGAGGTTTGGACAAACGCGCCGGTTGACTTGACTGCAGCTCGGGATCGATACGCGCATCAGACGATTACCAACAACGCACCGTCGATTACTTGGTCGCCGCATTTCAAGCTCGAGTATGCGCTAAGAACGTTCTCCCATATCTCGGCCACGAATAGCAATCCGGCTCGTTTCAACAACGATCCGCAGGAGATGATCACCTTCCGCGTGTATACGACCGCGCCGGTGATCGGATCGCAGGTCTATGTGCAGGTCGGGGCCGAGATGCATGCGATGTGGTTCGAGGACTCGTATTCCGATCCGCCGGGCTGGTCCAAGTGGGTCATTTCCTATCTGGTTCCCACGACCACGTCGGATGGCGTGCACGGCTTCAAGGCATGCGCCGTCAGCGGATTGGGTGGCACCTGTGATGCGCCGACCGGCACCCTACTCGGCCACGACGACTCGGGCACCTTCATCGTCGATAGTGCCCCGCCGACGCTGACTGCGGCCGTCCCCGCGCCATTTGCGAACCATCTCGATATGTCCTCGATTTCAGCTCAGTGGTCTGATTCGCTCGCCGGCGTGGAAGCGGCTTCGCTGCAGATCTTGCTCGACGGCCAAGACCTGGCGATCGAATCCTCCGGAGGGCTCGCAACAGCCGGAGGCTTGAACGTCCCGCCCGGGGTTCACAAGCTCGAGCTTCGCGCCGCCGACCTGGCCGGCAACCAGGCCAGCGCCGTTTCGTTCTTCACGGTTATCCAGGTCACCGCCGGTACCGCAACCGCATCGCTGCGTCAGGCCACAGTCGGCGTCAATCCGGAGGGCGCCACGCCAGAGCCTTCGACCGTCACGTTCGCGGCGCCGACAGTCGATGTCTCGGCCTACGAGGAGATCCTGAACGCGACAACCCGCGTCGGCAAGTCGCAGGTCGAACGTGACTTTGAGTTTTCATCGGCCAGCGTCGTGTTCCGCCGCGCCGACGGCGCCTCACAGACCGTCACCGTCGCGATCCCGCAGACCTCGGTCGTCCACGAATTCTATGTGCTGTTTCCATCCGCCGAGCCGCTCAAGACGAGAGCCCCTTCAGCGACGGTGACGTTGCCAAATCTAACCGTTGGGGTTCCCCAAGGATTCGGGGATGTTGGTACCACCGCAACACTTGAGCCAGACGAAGCCGTCTTGAGCCTCCCCCAGTTTCTTGGGGACCCGGTACAGTCGATTTCTTCGCGACCCGAGAAGGCAGCCTTAACGATAACCCTTTGCACGACAGCAACGGACTTCTGCTCGGTCAATGGCGCGGAACACAATCTCGCCGTTGGCATCGATGGAGGCTGGAAGCAGGCCGCCGTGGGAGTCCAGGGACTGCCCGAGCCGGACGAGGTTGCTCGGTGGGATCCCGGCTGCCGGCCACTTCCCGATGTGGTGGGCGAGGATAACGGCGATCCCTGTGGCCAGGAGCCTCAGCCGAGTTCGGGTGCCGCTCCCTACTCATGCCCAAGACTGCCTTTGACTTCCCGTAGCTCGCGATGCGGTCTATCGAATCTTCACCCGGTCAGAACTGAGCCCGACAACGCGGCCCGTTCTTCTGGTGCATCATTGGGTTGCGGTGGCCGAGTCAACGGGTTGGCTCAAGATCTATGCACGGGGCTTCCTGCACCGGCTGACTCCTATGCGGCGTCGATTCATCTAACGCCCTTCGCTTACTCGTTCTCGGGCTGCAAGGTGGAGAGTGGGACCAACTGCCTCAGTGATCTTACGGCATCGCCGCCGCGCACTATTGCCGTATGGTCGCAAGCCCACAGCCGTTCCGGTCAAACATCTTGCCCAGAGGCGGGTGGCGGCACCGTTGCAACGAAGCTGGAACGCATCATCACGACCATTTCGCCGGTAGGTGGTTATGATCCCGATCCCGAGAGCGTGGGCGGAACCGAACAGGTTGATGCCGACGCTTCATCTGATCCGAACGACAAGCTTTGGGCAGGGACGCTTCGGGCCTCCGAATTTGAGATCGTTCATGCCATCAACCAGGATCACGCACCCCTCGTCGGCGCATACGACAAGGCCCGCGATGCGACCATCAGCCGCGATGGACAGACACTCGTCGCTCCGGACGTAGTCTCTGCATGGTGGCCTGCTTCTGCGCTGACGCCGCCTACGGCCGGTGATCTGCAGATGTTCTCGGGAGGCGAATTCGCCTATCAACCTAACTCGACGCCGCTTTTCTCGATCGAGCTGATCGGCGTCTTCACCCTCGCATACCAAGGAGGATGCTGACGTGAGACATAAGAGCTTCGGAATCTCGGCGACGCTGCTACTGGTGATCTCTGCGGGGTTGGCCCGGTCGGAAGACTTCATCGACAGCCTGGCGTGCGTTCCGCCCCTTGTTGACAGCCCGGCTCGCTGCACGTTCAACATCTACGGCTTCGTCACTGACATCAACGGCCTACCGGTGTCCGGCGTCTACGTAGACGACGGAGGGAGCACGGCCATCAGCGATTTCCGCGGCTTTTACGATCTATATCAACTCCAGCCCGGCACAGTCACTTTGGGCTACAGCTATGGAAACTGTGGTGGCAACGAGACGGTGTCTAGCAGCATCGACAGTGCGCTGCTAAACGGGGGAAAGCGCCACGATATCCAACTGCCCTGCCCCCGGAAGGAGATCCCGTGATGCGGCGACCCGCGATCGTCAGTGTTCTCGCGCTTGGGATGCTCGCCGCTCTCATGCCCGTCGCCCGTGCTGGAGTCCTTCAGATCTCGGGAACAATCTCATCTCCTGGTGGCCAGCCATTACAAGGCGTCTTTGTAGATGATGGCGGGCAGACGGCGGTCACTGACGCCGACGGCGTCTACTGGATCCAGGAGGTTCAGTTCGGAACCTACACTTTGGGCGTCTCGAAGCAGGGCCTCACCAGCGATAGCGCTACTGTCACTCTTTCCGCTACATCGCCGTCCGCCACCCGCAACTTCACGCTCGCGTACCTCACAAGCGTCACGCTGCCCGATCCCTACGTCAGCACAGCGCAAGGTCCTGCGACGGTAACCGCGACGCTTCGCACATGGGCGCCGAATCCAGAGGTGGAATCCTGCGCAAGGATCACCGACAGCCGCACCGGAACGACCGAGACCATGGATCACGACGGCTCGGAAAACGGCCAACAAGTCTGGCGATACACACCGAGCCTGCCCGTCGGATCTCCGGAAGGGACCTACACCCTCAACGCGCGCGTGGACGACTGCGCCGGAACGCGCATCGACACCGGCGCCCAGCCGGTCTCATATGTGATCGACAACACGCCCCCTTTGCTATACGGGGTCAGCCCTGCCGACGACGGCAACTTGGCCTTACCGGTCGCGTCGCTTCAGGCGCGGGCGACCGATAGCGGCTCTGGAATTCAAGGCGATTCCGCGACTGTCACCATCTCGGACATGGCGGTCCCCGGTTCGCCGGTTGTGATTGCGTCGAGTTGGGACGCTTCTACGGCTCAGATCACTTCGGCAGAGTATCCGTTTACTGTGCGGCACCGCTACGCAGCGTTGGTTCAGATTCAAGATCGTGCCGGAAACGTTGGGTCGGTCACGTCGGAATTCCTGGCTATGCGATATTCGTTTTCGGTCCTGCCTACGGTGACCGTCCGTCACGGGGTCCCGCAGTCCGAGACGTTGCCGTCAGGTGAAATCAAATGGCTGTTCCCGGATGTGACTGTTCATTCGGGAGCATTCACGGCGACTCTGACCGGGTCAGCGCATGCCGGATGGGGGAACGTGCCGTTTTTCTTGGATCTCAGCCAAGTCAAAGTTCGATACACAGTTGACGGTCTGGAGTCACCTCTCTACGAGGTCCCGGTGTCAACGCAGGCTTCGAACTGGCCTGACGATCTGATCGTGGCTCAGCAGATCGCCGTCCTTGAGGCCGGCGACACAGATATGATCCTGCAAGGTGCTCCGGGTGAGAAGTGGATCGGCGCGGTCTCGGTGACGTTGCCGGCTGGATCGGCGCTGCCGATCTTCGACGTGGCGATCCCTTACGTCGGGGTGTACGACCCCGGGGCTATCCCGAGTCCGCCCTCGGCTTGCACGATCCAGACGTGCCCCCCGGTGGGCGCGGACTACTTGATCACGTATCTTTCTAGCCCGGAGGCATCCAAGCTCATCCAAGCCCGGGATGCCGGAAAATCGTCCGTGAAATGCATGGACAACCAGAATGCCACGGACCGACCATTGTGCCTCGCCAATCCTGAAGTATCACTCATGGTTCCTCTGCAGTTGCTCACAGCCGACGGCGAAAGCAGCTGGCATGAAGGCACGGAATATGCATGGTGGGCGGCAGGCCAGCATAATCCACGGCCGACAACGGCCGACGCAATCCATCAACAGCAGTTCGGCCAGCAATCGGGTCCTGTTGGCGCGCAATCTGCTTGGGCCACCGGACTATGTGGGATCGCATACTGCACTTCCTCTGGCGCAGACGTTGGATGGCTTTACTCGGCCATTCCCTGCGAGAGCGACTGCACGAGCGTGGACGACAGCAGCAATAGTGTACACAAGTGCGTTGACGAAAACGGCGAACCGGTCGCGCCCGACTCCACGGCATGTCGTCAGGCGGGCCTGCTGGAAGTGAGCGACCGGAACAGGAATTACGACAAAGCAGTTCATGACATCTATGTCGGTTGGCATCGATCGAAGGGAACTGCTGACGGTCGTGAGGAGGACCTCGCAGTCAAGTGGAGCATGTCCGACGAAGCGGCTGAAGCCAAGTACCTACAGTCCTCCCCCGTCTCCTACATCGGGGCGCATCCTTTCAAGGCAGTTGACGTCAACGGAGACGGATACCGCGACTGTGGGAGGAACCAATACGGCCCCATCTCTGACAAGACGACGCACGAGTTTCGTCCCAAGGAGTGGAGTTTGACTGAGAAGCAGCCGGTGAGGCTTTCCGCGGAGCGTTTCACAGGTCGCGACTCAGGCGAGCTTGGCGAAATGATCAGCTACGTGCAGCACTGGTACGAGTGGGATGCCGATACGTGCTGGTCGGGAACCGAGGGAAACCGTTTTCAGTCCAACTACGACGTCACGTGGCAGACGGTCACGTCGAAGATAAGTTTTCGGGCGACAGCACAAGCAAAAAACCCACCAGTGAACTACTACGAAGACAACAAGGGTCACGTCATCGGCTACCTGTACCACAGGTACGGACGAAACGACTGGTATGCGACGGCCTGCGGAATCACTAGGATCCTCACTCAAGCAGCCGGCTATGCGGCAGGTGCTCCTGGAATTGCTGCGTCAGCGGCGGCTGATTTCTTCCTCGGGAATTTCATCTGCGACATCCAAGAGCGCGAATGGTCGTTCGATGTCATCACGAATCAGGACTACTGAGGAACATCACTATGATCCTCGCGCTCAATCTGCTTTTCGCTGCGACAGTCTCAGCAGTTATGCTCTTGCAAGTTTCGAAGCTTGGGAGAGAGCCGACAAGGAAACATCGGATGGCTCAGGCCATCCTGCTGGTATTGACCGTAGCAGTTTGGGTGACAGTGATCGTCAAGCCCGCATCTGAAGAGTGGTTTGAACTATACGCTTCTCTACTTCCCCTCGCGCTTCTCGCCTATCTGATCCGCAAGATGGGCGAGAGGTCTCGGCCGTAGGTTTCGCTGGCGATCGATGTGGATTCATCCGTTGGGCTTGGCGACGCAGCGGACCGCCTCGAGTTGGCCGCAGTCGCGGCCGGTTGCCGCGACCGGCGCGTTCGGGATCACCGGCAGCGTGATCGAGGACGGACGCGACGCGTCGTGCCAGAGCGTGTTCACGGCCGGTGCGACCTGCGAGACGTACGAGTAGTACGACTCCACGTTCGGCGGCGCCATGATTTTGACCATGATCGAATGGCCGGGCCGGAACACGTGACCGACCGGGAAGATCTCGAGCAGGTAATGCTCGACCGCGCCGGGCGCAATCGGCACCGGGTTGGTATGGGGACGCCACGGCCGGTACAGATGCGCGCCGGGCGCATCGCAGTCGGCCGCGACGTTCGCCGCGTCCACGCAGTCGCTGAGATCCGCGTCGATCGCGCGATGGCTCGCCTTCAGGATGCCGCGCTGCAGATACGTGCGCTGCCCGGTGGGGGAGACGTCGATCAATTGCGCGAACAGCGCGGTGTCGGGCGCCGACGACGACAGGTACAGGTCGGCGGTGATCGGACCCGCGATCGACAGCGGCGACGTCAGCGCCGCCGAGGTGAACGTCGCCTCGTCGGGACCGTCCGCCGTCGTGAAGGGCGACCCGGCCGTCGGTCCGGCCTGGTAGGACCACGATTGACGCCCGCTGCCCGACAGATAGTCCGTCGAACCCTCGGCCGCTCCCGGCGCGGCCGCGTCCAGGCCGCCGCCCGCGCGGAAGTAGTAGGGCGTCCAGGCCGTCGTGCTCAGCGGGAAGCGCGTGTCGCTGATCGTCGAGTTCGGCGTGCCCCGGTACTCCTGCAGTACGTCGACCGACGTCAGATCCTGAGCGAGCGTGCCGTAGCCGCCGTCCACGCCGCGCATCCAATGGTCGATCCAGGCGCGACGGTCATTCATCACGAAGCCGCTCTGATTCGTGCCGTGGTCGCCGTTGAAGATGAGCAGGCGCTTGGGCACGCCGCGAACCTGCTCCCACAGATGCGTGAAGCCGCGCGCGCCGGTCTGCTCGTCCTGATAGGCGCCGGCGATGTGGGTCGGAACCTCGATCCGGTCGATGAAGGTGATCAGCGACCGGACCTGCCACCAGGTGCCGTCGGTCGAACCGAGCGCGCCCTGCACGACCGGGTCGTTGACGACGGTGCGATTCTTCGTCGCGACGTTGCCGGCGCACTGCACCGACTGCGCCCGGTCGAAGGTTTGGTTGTAGGGGTTCAGCTCTGGAATCTCGCGCCAGATCGGCCGGCCGATTCCCTGCGCCAAACCGCCGAGCACGTCGTAGGCCGGGCGGACGCCCAGCGTCCACAGCGGCGGGAACAGCGCGTTGAACACGCCGCCCAGATAGGTGATGCCGCGATACAGATCGTCGATCAAACCCGAGACAGTCATCGCGACCAGATGCTCGGGCTGCCGCTCGGCGATCATCGTGGCGGTGATCCCGCTGTAGGAGTGACCCATCAAGCCGACCTCGCGGTTGGACCAGTCCTGCTTCGCGATCCAGTTGTCGATCAGCCACGCGCCGTCCAGCGCGCTGCGAATGCTGAACAGGTCGAACTCGCCTTGCGAGCATCCGGTGCCGCGAACGCTCGCATGCACCGTGGCGTAGTCGCCGTCGAAGATTTCGGTGAGCTGACGAGAGTCGCGCGCCAACGGCGCGGCGGTGCCGCGGAACTCGCCGATCGTGGTGAGCCCTTCGGAACTGCCGTTCTCGTAGCCGGCCATCTCGAAGACGGTCGGGCAGTCTCGCGATCCGTCGCGACAGTCGGCCGGAACCCGGACCGTCATCGCAATCACGGTTCCGTCGTCGACCGCCACGTAGCAGTTGGGTGCGGTGGTGAGATCGATGTTGCAGAACGGGGCGGCCTGCGCCGGCGCGAACGCCAGGACGCCGGCCAGCATCGCAAGGATCAGCGGAAAGCCGATCCGCGTGCGGCGCGGAACGATCGACATGATGTGGTGCTCCTCCCTGATCGGCCGGGTCCGAGCCGCCCGGCGCGCTTCCAAAGGATGATTCGCTCGCTTTCGGCTCGAATCCTGCCCGAGCGCCGCAATGAGGGAGAATCGAACCCGGATTCAGCAGCTTTGCACGAACTCGATCGTGACCCGCGCGAGTTCTTCGCCCTTGTCTTCTTGGAGGAAGTGGCCCGCTCCTTCGATCGTGGCGTGCGGCCGGCCGGCGGCTCCGGGGATCGCGGCCTGCAAGAACCGGTCGGCGCCGCGAGTGATCGGGTCCTGATCGGAGAACGCGGTCAGCAGCGGCTTCTCCCACTTCGACAGCACGCCCCAGGCCGCTCGATTCGCCGCCGCGGCCGGGTCGTCGGGCGAGGCCGGCACAAGCGTCGGGAATTGCCGCGCACCGGCCTTGAATTCGGCCGACGGGAAGGGCGCGTCGTAGGCGGCCACGATCTCGGGATGCAGATCCGTGACGCAGCCTCCGTTGACGATGTTTCCGACGTTGAAATCCGGTGTCGTCTGCGAGTACTCGTGCCAGCGGTGGAATGCCTCGCCCAAGTTGGTGTCGCCGGTCGGCAGGAACGTGTTCGCCGCGACGATGCGCGCGAACCGATCCGGATGCTCGGCGGCCAGCCGCAGGCCGATCAGGCCCCCCCAGTCCTGACAGACCAGCGTGATCTCGCGTAGATCCAGGTGCTCGATCACGGCCAGCATCCACGCCACGTGTCGCTCGTAGGTGTAGTCGCCTCGCTCGGCCGGCTTGTCGCTGCGGCCGAAACCGACCAAGTCGGGAGCGACGGCGCGCAGGCCGACGGCGGTGAAGACCGGGATCATCTTCCGATACAGGTAGGCCCACGAGGGCTCCCCGTGCAACATCAGAACCGGCGGGGCGTCGGCCGGTCCTTCATCGACGTAATGGATTCGAAGCTCGCCGGCCTGGAGGTAGTTCGGAACGTACGCGAATCCGGGCAGGTTCTGGAACCGTTCATCGGGCGTGCGCAAGATCTGCATGGGATCTCCTCGGGCGGTATCGTCGCGGCGAGAACTCTATTCGAGGGAGGCGCCGACGTGTCCAGCTTGCTCACGCTCAACCGCTTCTTCGTCAGCCAGAAGGCGAAGCTCATCGAGCTCACCAACGAGTACACGATCTTGGACGAGGAAGGAAACGCGGCCGGGGCGATCCGACAGGAGGGCCAGTCGAAGGCGCGCAAGTTGCTTCGCGCGTTCACGTCGGTGGATCAGTTCCTGACGCACCATCTGTCGGTGTACGACGCGACCGGAACGAAGATCTTGGCGTTGACTCGTCCGGCGAAGATCATGAAGTCGAAGGTGCTGATCGCCGACGGCGCCGGCGCGCCGGTCGGCTCGATCGAGCAGCAGAACGTGATCGGCAAGATTCGCTTCGGGTTCCTTGGTTCGCAAGGCGAGGCGATCGGCGGTGTCAATGCCGAGAACTGGCGTGCATGGAACTTCTCCATCACCGACGCCGCCGGGACCGAGATCGGGCGCATCACCAAGAAGTGGAGCGGCATCGGCAAAGAGATGTTCACCACCGCCGACAACTACATGGTCGAGATCGACGCCGATGTCACCGGCCCGCTTCGGCTGCTCGCGCTGGCCGCCGCCGCCGGCGTCGACACTGCGCTCAAGCAAGACGCTCGTGGGCTCGGCTAGTTCGTCGTTGGAAGGCCGGCGCTTCGCCAGGCGCTCATGCCGCCGAGGATGTTCACCACGTCGCTGCGGCCGTGGTGCTTGAGCAGGCTCGCTATGACGCTGGATCGATATCCGCTGCCGCACATGATCGCGACCGGCTTGCCGTCCGGTATTTCGGCGAGCCGCTCGGGCACCTCGGCGCCGGTGACGAACAACGCGCCATCGACGTGCCCATCGGCCCACTCGCCCGGCTGCCGCACATCTAAGACGACGTAGTCGCCGCGCCGCGCCGCTAGGTCGCGCACCTGAACGTGCGGCACGAAGCCGATCTCGCGCGCCGACGTTCGCCACGACGAGATACCGCCGGCGAGCCAGCCCGCCGGGACGCGGTAGCCGATCCGCAGCAGGCTCCACACGACCTCGGTCAGATCGGACGGCTCGTGAAGGACCAGCACGATGTCGCGGTCGTCGGGCACGATCGTGCCGGCCCAGGTCGGAAACGATGTGGACAGGCCGACGTTGAGCGCGCCGGGAATGTGCGTGCCGGCGAACGCTTCGGGCGAACGCGCGTCCAACACCACCGCACCGTCCTGCATGCGACGCGCGAACGCGTCCACCTGTAGGGCCGGCGGTGGCGGAATCACGCCGACCGGCTCGGGGCCGCGCTGGTTCAGCCCGCGCATCCGGCGCCAGTACGGTGGGACGGCGGGAAGGTCGTCCATGCGGATGCACTCTTCGACGAACACGTCGCGGGCGGCGACGGCGGACAGCACCGGGTTCGTCCGCCGCTCGTATCCGACGGTCGTGGAGTACCGGCTTCCGATGTTGCCGCCGCACAGCGAGCCGGCAACGTGCGTCGGATACACGAGCACGTGATCGGGCAGCGGCAGAATCTTGTCTTGCAGCGTGCGGCAGAACGTGCGGGCCGCGTCGCGCTTTTCCTCCGGACCGCCGAGCAGATCGGGACGCGCCAGGTCGCCCACCAGCAGCGCGCCACCCGAGATCAGCATCGCCGGTTCGTCCGCGCCGTCGAAGACCAGCAGGCTCACATGCTCGGGGGTGTGGCCGGGCGTGTGGACGACGCGAAGTCGCATCTCGCCCAGCGCCAGCTCTTCGCCGTCCTTGACCGCGCGGTTGTCGTAGCCGACGTTGGCTTCGGCCGACGCGAGCATCTGCGCGCCCGTGCGGCGGGATAGCTCGACGATGCCGGACACGTAGTCGTTGTGCTGATGCGTGTCGAGCACGCCGACGATGCGCACACCGTAGCGTCGCTCCGCGTCCAAATACGGGTCCACGTCGCGGCGCGGGTCCACCACGATCGCCTCGCCGCTGCTTTCGCTCGCAAGCAGGTACGAGGCATGACCGAGGCTCTCGAGGATGAACTGCTCGATCTTCATCGCGACCCCTCAGGCGCCCACGACTCGTCCGGGTGAGCCGTCGTCGCGTACGACCGGCAAGCCCGCGGTCTTCGCGGCTTCCATACCGCCCGAGACGTTGGCCGTCCGGTAGCCGTTGCGTCCCAGCGCGTCGCTGGCAGCCAGACTGCGCGCGCCGATGTGGCAGATGAACACGCTCAGCCGTTCTTTGTCGAGCTCGCCCACACGCGCGAGCAGCTCATCGATCGGGATGTGCCGCGCGAACGGCAGATGACCCGCCTCCCATTCGTGATAGGTGCGGACGTCGATGACGTCGCCGGCTTCGGCGACGCGCGGCAGATCGGCCGCCTCGATGTCGTTTTCGGAACGCCCTTTGAACAGTCGCATCGATGCTCCTTCGAAACCGGGGATTCCCGTCTTCGAGGCAACCTACCCCGTCGACGGGTCCCGTCGCCTCACTCCGAGAGGGGATCATTGCGATTTGCTCGGTTCGTCCCGATGCGGGCCGGGACGGGCAGGGCCGGCCCGGCGGCGCGTCGAACCATTCGGCGTGCACGATATCGGTTGGGGCTCAACACGAACGATCCGGCGCGAAAGCGTGTTGCTTGCGCTGACCGCGGCCGGGATCGGCCGCATTCTGCACGCATCGCAGGATCCGGCAGCTTCGGTCGCCGCGCACGCGGGGCACATCGTCGCCGACGCGATTCCCGCGCTGCCGCTGGCTTTGGTCGCCGTTCTCGGCGGCCGGTGGCTGGCGCGTCGCACCGGCCTGCCGCGTCCGCTCGGCACGGCCGCGATCCTGTCCGCGGGGATGGTTCCCGGCGCCGCGGTGCACGAGATTCTTGCCGCGGCCGCCGCGACCGGCCACGCCGACCACGCCGCGAGCGGGCACATCTTCACGCCGGCCCACGCGGCCCGCGACGCGTTGCCGGTCTTCTTCGCTGCCGCCGCGACGTCCATTGCCGCCGAGGCATCCCGTCCGATCGCCGCGCTTCGCCGGGTCCGCATTGCCCTCGCTCCGCTGCCGCGCGCGCGCGTTGTGCTGGCGCTCGCGGCGCTCGTGTCGATGTTGCCGGCTCGCATGCCGGTCGCGACCGCCGCCGCGGTGCCGTTCACGCAGCCGCTGGTCATCCCGCACGAGCTCACCGGCGAGAACATCGCGATCGAGATGCGCGAAGCCGCCGTGCCGATCCTTCCCGGCGCGCCGACGACGATGTGGACCTACGACGGCACGTTTCCCGGTCCGACGATCCGTCGGCCCAGCGGCGCGACGACGCGCGTGACGTTCACCAACAGCCTTCCTGCCGCGGCCGGCTCGATGACGGTCCACCACCACGGGAATCATTCGGCCTCGACCGAGGACGGCCAGCCCGACTCGCATCTGATTCCCACCGGCGGCTCGCGCACCTACACCTACGACTTCGTCGAGGACGGGAAGCCCGAACGCGCGGCGCTGCAGTGGTATCACGATCACCGCATGGACGTGACCGGACGCAACGTGTGGAACGGGCTGGCCGGGATGGTCATCCTCGACGATGCGGTCGAGGCCGCGCTGCCGCTGCCGAAAGGCGCGTTCGACGTGCCGCTGATGGTCGTGGACCGAAGCTTCGACGACAACAATCAGCTCGCGTATCAGTTCAACCCAAGCGGAGTGCGTGGCAATACGGTGTTGGTCAACGGCGTCGCGCAGCCCTACTTCGATGTGGCCGGCGCCAAGTACCGGCTTCGGCTGTTCAACGCGTCGAACACCACCGAATTCATGTTCGCGTTCGAAGACGCAACGACGATGCTGCAGATCGGAACCGAGAGCGGCTTGCTGCCCGCACCGGTTCTCCGTACCGCGATCAAGCTGGGTCCTGCCGAGCGCGCCGAGGTCGTCGTCGATTTCGCCGGCCGCGACGGTCAAGATCTCGTGTTGAAGAACGTTGGAGGAATTCCGCTGAGCATTCGTGACGTGATGCAGTTCCGGATCGGTCCCGATGTCACGGATCCGAGCAGCGTGCCGGCGGTGCTCCGGCCGGCCGACCCGATCCCCGTTCCGCCGATCGCGCATACCCGGCTGTGGGCGCTCACCCAGTCGCAGGCCGGCGATCTGGTTTGGACGATCAACGGCCGCGAATACGACTCGTCGCGGATCGACACCGCGCCGCTGAATCCGCGGCTCGGCAGCGCCGAACGCTGGGTCTTCGTCAACACGACGCCGGTCAACCACGTGATGCACATCCACGACGTGGACTGGTGGCTGATCCGCCGAATCTCGGCCGAGCCGTATCCCGAGGACGCGCTGCTGGCCGAGCAAGGATTGAAGGAATCGTTCTTGGTGCGGCCGAACGAAGTGGTCGAGATCGTCTCGCGGTTCACCGATCATTTGGGGACCTACGTGTTCCATTGCCATGTGCTCGAACATGAGGACCGCGCGATGATGGCGCAGTTCTCGGTCGGGCCGGCTTAGAACGCGGTCGGCATCTCGGCTGCGACCGACAGAGCGATCCGGTCCACGAAGCGCTTGACGACCGCCTCGGCGACCCGGTGCATGACCGTGCGGTCGAGCGTGCGCCCCAAGCGACCGAACGGCGGGGTGTAGGAGCCTCGGAACGAGATTTGGGTGAGTTCCGGCCCGACGCGGGCGACGACCAGGTCGGCTTCCATCCGTGGGAACAGGATTCCCGAGCCCGTGGCCTCCCAGATCAGCGGCACGGCGGTTTCGCTCGCGCCGCGAATCGGCTCGCCGGCCTCCATGCGAACGACCTTGACCAGCGCGTCCCCGCTCCCGTTCATCGAAAGCGCCTCGCCGGAGCGGTAGGACTCGTCGGCGATCGAGGCCAGCGCGCCGATTCTGCCGAGCACGGCAGCCTCGGCCTCCTCAAAAGGGGCCTCGATGTGAACGAAATAGTAGACAAACACGACGTCTCCTCGATCCGAGCTACGTCTATAGGATCGACCGCCGCCCGCGTCGCGGCAGGTGCCGAACGGCCGGGTCGAAGCGGGACCATACGTCCCGGCGTTCGGGCGTCGTGTGAGGGATAGAATCCGCGCGTGAAATTCGGGATCACCGGGGTGAACGCCGGCCGCCGTGTGCGGCCGGAGCACGCGGGCGTGCTGGCTCGGATGGCCGAGGAGGCCGGATTCGAGTCGCTCTGGGCCGTCGAGCACGTCGTCGTGCCCGCGGGCTATGCCTCGCGCTATCCGTATTCAGAGGACGGGAAAATGCCCGGCCGCGACGAGATCGCGATCGGCGATCCGCTGGTGTGGCTCACGTATGCGGCCGCCGTTACGGAGCGGATCAATCTAGCGACCGGAATCTTGATCCTTCCTCAGCGCAATCCGGTGCTGCTCGCGAAGGAATGCGCGACCCTGGATCAGTTGTCCGGCGGCCGGTTGCTGCTCGGCATCGGCGTCGGGTGGCTCGAAGAAGAGTTCCGCGCGCTCGGCATCCCGTTCGAACAGCGCGGTGCGCGCACCGACGAGTATGTCGCCGCGCTGCGGGTGCTGTGGGAGCAGGACGAGCCGACGTTCGACGGACGCTTCGCCTCGTTCGATCGTGCGCTGAGCTATCCGAAACCCGCCCGCCCGATCCCGATCATCGTCGGCGGGCATACCGAAGCGGCGGCGCGGCGCGCCGGCCGGATCGGGGACGGCTTTTTTCCCTGGGGACTCGGACCGGCGCATCTCGCCGGCCTGCTGACGGTCATGCGTGAGGCGGCGACCGAGGCGGGTCGCGATCCGTCCTCGATCGAGGTGACATCCGGCGCGATGGACGCCGACAGCATTCGCGCGCTCGCCGACGCCGGCGTCGATCGCATCGTCACGCCCGCATTCGCGCGCGACGCCGACGAACTGCGCCGCTGGTTCGACGACTTCAACGCCAACGTGATCTCGAAGATCTGACCGGGGATCGCGTTTAGGCGCGGAGCGGGGCCGGAAGGAGCGAGTCGCCGGTCAGGTGCGCGTCGACCGCGGCGGCGGCGGAACGGCCCTCTGCGATTGCCCAGACGATCAGGCTCTGGCCGCGGCCCATGTCGCCGGCGACGAAGACTCCTTCGACGCTCGTCATCCAGCGCTTGTCGCGAACCACGTTGCCTCGCGCGTCGATCTCGACCCCGAGCTGCTCGAGCAAGCCGGTTCGCTGCGGGCCGGCGAAGCCCATCGCCAGCAGCGCCAAGTCGCACTTCAGCGTGAACTCGCTGCCTTCGACCGGCTCGAACGTCGGGCGGCCGTCGCGCATCCCCATCTCCACCTCGCGGCCGTGCAGCGCGACGACGTTTCCGTCTTCGTCGCCCTCGAACCGGTCGGTGCCGACGCTGTACACGCGCGTGCCGCCCTCTTCGTGCGCCGACGACGTGCGGTAGATCAGCGGCCACGACGGCCATGGGTTGTCCTGCGCGCGCTCGTCCGGCGGGCGGGGCATGATCTCGAACTGGTGCACCGACGCCGCGCCCTGCCGGTGGACGGTGCCGAGACAGTCGGCTCCGGTGTCGCCGCCGCCGATGATGATCACGTGCTTGCCTTCGGCGCTGATCGTCGGCTCGCGCAGCGACCCTTCCTGCACCTTATTCGCGCTCGTGAGGAAGTCCATCGCGAAGTGAACGCCGCCGAGCTCGCGGCCGGGGACGGGAAGGTCTCGCGGGATCGTCGAGCCGCCGCAGAGCACGATCGCGTCGAACTCGCGACGAATCTCGTCGACCGCCACGTTCCCGCCGATGTCGGCGTTGCACCGGAACTCGGTTCCTTCGGCGCGCATCTGTTCCAGCCGCCGGTCAAGGATGCGCTTTTCCATCTTGAACTCGGGAATGCCGTATCGCAGCAGCCCGCCCGGATTGGCCGCTCGCTCGAAGACGATGACGTCGTGGCCGGCGCGCGTCAGTTGTTGTGCGGCCGCCAGCCCGGCCGGTCCCGAGCCGACCACCGCGACCCGCTTGCCGGTCTTCACGCTCGGCGGGAGCGGCGTGACCCAGCCTTCGTCGAAGGCGCGGTCGATGATCGAGACTTCGATCGCCTTGATCGATACCGCAGGTGCGTTGATGGCGAGCACGCACGAGCCTTCGCACGGAGCCGGACACAGCCGGCCGGTGAATTCGGGGAAGTTGTTCGTGGCGTGCAGCCGTTCGATGGCCGCGCGCCACTCGTCGCGGTAGACGAGGTCGTTCCACTCGGGGATCAGGTTTCCCAGCGGGCAGCCGCTGTGACAGAACGGCACGGCGCAGTCCATGCAGCGCGCGGCCTGCGTCTTGACGTTGACCAGCGGCAGCCGTGCGTAGACCTCATTCCAGTCGGCCAGCCGTTCGTCGAGCGGGCGATAGTGGATCGCTTCCCGCTCGTGCTTGAGGAACCCGCCGCGCTCACCCATGGGCCGCCGCCATAACCGCTTCCTCAACCGACTCGCCGCGCTCCATGGCGCGTCGCGTCGCCTCGGCCACGCGCTTGTAGTCCTTGGGCATGACCTTCACGAATCGCTCGGCCGCCTTGTACCAGTCGGCCAGCAGCAGATAGGCGACGCCGGACATCGTCGCCTGGTAGTGACGCTCGATCGTTTCGTGCAGCCACCGGTCGTCCTGGTCGTCGAGCGGGTCCAGATCCACCATGTCGGGGTTCACGCGCGTCGGGAAGGTGCCGTCGGCGTCGTAGACGAACGCGATCCCGCCCGACATGCCGGCCCCGAAGTTGCGTCCGGTGCCTCCCAAGATCACCGCTCGGCCCCCGGTCATGTATTCGCACGCGTGGTCGCCGACGCCTTCGACGACCGCCGTCGCTCCCGAGTTGCGGACGCAGAAGCGCTCCCCGACGACACCGCGAATATAGGCTTCGCCCCCGGTCGCTCCGTACAGGATCACGTTTCCGGCGATGATGTTCTCGGCCGGCTTGAAGCGGGCTTCGCGATCGGGATGGACCACGATGATGCCGCCCGACAAGCCCTTGCCGACGTAGTCGTTCGCGTCGCCTTCCAGCGTCAGGCGGATACCGTTCGGAAGGAAGGCCCCGAACGACTGGCCGGCGCTTCCGCGGAACCGAATGTCGATCGTGCCGTCGGGAAGGCCGTCCTCGCCCCACTTCCGCGAGATCTGGTATCCGAGCATCGTGCCGACCGTGCGGTTGACGTTGCGGATGGGCATTTCGAACGAGATCGGCGTTCCGTGCTCGATCGCGCCGCGGCACCGTTCGATGAGCTCGTTGTCGAGCGCCTTGTCAAGGCCGTGATCCTGTTCCCCGGCGTTGTGCCGGATCGCGTCGCCGACATCGGGAACATGCAGGATCGGCGCGAGGTCCATGCCGTCGGTCTTCCAATGCTCGATCGCCGCGTGCGGATCGATCAGTTCGGCGCGGCCGATCGCTTCTTGCAACGAGCGGAACCCGAGTCCGGCCAGGATCTCGCGAACCTCTTGCGCAACGAATCGCATGAAGGCCATCGCGTGCTCGGGTTCGCCGTCGAAGCGCTTGCGAAGCTCCGGATTCTGCGTCGCAATCCCGACGGGGCACAGATCCAGATGGCAGACCCGCATCATGATGCAGCCGATCGCGACCAGCGGCGCGGTCGCGAAGCCGAACTCGTCGGCGCCGAGCAGCGCGCCGATCACGACGTCGCGTCCGGTCTTGAGCTGACCGTCCACCTGCACCACGATCCGGTCGCGCAAGCCGTTCAGCAGCAGCGTCTGCTGCGTTTCGGCCAGACCGAGCTCCCAGGGGCCGCCGGCATGCTTGAGCGAGGACAGCGGCGACGCGCCGGTGCCGCCGTCGTGGCCGCTGATCAGCACCACATCCGACTTCGCCTTGCACACCCCCGCCGCGACGGTGCCGACGCCGACTTCTGCGACCAGTTTGACGTGCACGCGCGCGAGCGGATTGGAGTTCTTCAGGTCGTGGATTAGTTGTGCGATGTCTTCGATCGAGTAGATGTCGTGGTGCGGCGGCGGCGAGATCAGGCCGACGCCCGGCGTTGCGAACCGCGTCTTGGCGATCCAGGGGTACACCTTCTGTCCCGGCAACTGTCCGCCTTCGCCGGGCTTTGCGCCTTGAGCGATCTTGATCTGCAAGTCGTCGGCGTTGGACAGGTAGCGGCTGGTGACGCCGAAGCGGGCGGACGCAACCTGACGGATCCGGCTGCGCCGCGAATCGCCGTTCGGATCCAGATGATCGCGCTCGGGATCCTCGCCGCCTTCCCCCGAGTTGGACCGGCCGCCGAGGCGGTTCATCGCGATCGCGAGCGTCTCGTGCGCCTCCTGCGAGATCGACCCGTAGGACATCGCGCCGGTCGCGAAGCGCTTGACGATCTCCTCGATGGGTTCGACCTCGTCGATCGGGATCGCCTCGCGTTCTTGGTCTTTGATCTTGAACAGCCCGCGTAGCGTCGCCAGGCTCCGCGCTTGATCGTCCACCGCGGCCGAGTATTTCTTGAACGTCGCGTAGCTGTCGTCGCGCACCGCTTGACGAAGCAGCGCGACAACTTCCGGGTTGAACAGATGCGTTTCGCCTTCGCGCCGCCATGCATAATGGCCGCCGATCTCCAGCCCGCGATGCGCGCGTGATTCCGGCCGGTCCGGGTAGGCGATCCGGTGCCGCGCCGCGCACTCGCGCGCGACCCCTTCCAGCTCGATTCCGCCCAGACGGCTGACCGTTCCCGTGAAGTATTGGTCGACCAGCTCGTGCGACAGCCCGATCGCTTCGAAGACCTGGGCGCCGGTGTAGGACGCGACCGTCGAGATGCCCATCTTCGACATCGTCTTGAGCACGCCCTTGCCGAGCCCCTTGATCAAGTTGTAGATCGCCTTCTCGGGCGTGACGCCGGTCAGCTCGTCGCGCGCGATCATGTCCTCGACGGTTTCGAAGGCGAGGTATGGATTCACGGCGCCGGCGCCGTAGCCGATCAGGCAGGCGATGTGGTGCACCTCACGCGCGTCGCCGGTCTCGACGACCAGACCCACTTTCGTGCGCGTCTTTTCGCGGATCAGATGGTGGTGAACGGCCGAGGTCAGCAGCAGCGAGGGGATCGGCGCGAGTGCTGCGTCGGAGTGACGGTCCGACAACACGATCAGGCGGACGCCGCCGGCGATCGCGTCGTCGACCTCGCGGCAGATCTCGTCGAGCCGTTCCCGAAGCGCCGCTCCGTCGCCGGCGACCCGGTACAAGCCGCTGAACAATTGCGCACGAAAGCCCGGCATGTTGCCGTCCTCGTCCACGTGGATCAGCTTGGCGAGCTCGTCGTTGTCGATCACCGGATACGGCAGTTCGATCTGGCGGCACGACGCCGGCGCCGGCTCCAGCAGGTTGTGCTCGGGTCCGACCGACGACGACATCGCGGTAACGAGCTCCTCGCGGATCGCGTCCAGCGGCGGATTGGTCACCTGTGCGAAGAGTTGGCGGAAGTAGTCGAACAGTAGCCGCGGTCGCGACGACAGGGCCGCCAGAGGCGCGTCGTTGCCCATCGAGCCGACCGGCTCCGCGCCGGAGCCGGCCATCGGGCCGATCAGCACGCGCAGCTCTTCTTCGGTGTAGCCGAAGGTCTGCTGGCGCCGCAGAACCGACGAATGCGTCGGGCGGCGTCGTTCGCGCGCCGGAAGCTCGCGCAGCCGGATCACGCCGGCGTGCAGCCAGTCGTCGTAGGGGTGTTCCCGCGCGAGTTCGTTCTTGATCTCGTCGTCTTCGACGATGCGACCCTTGGCCGTGTCGACCAAGAAGATCTTGCCCGGTTGCAGCCGCCCCTTGCGGACAATTTTGCCCGGATCGACGTCGAGGACGCCGACTTCGGAGGCCATGACGACCAAGTCGTCGTCGGTCACCCAGTAGCGCGACGGCCTCAGGCCGTTGCGATCGAGCACCGCGCCGATCACGCTCCCATCGGTGAACGCGATCGACGCCGGCCCGTCCCACGGTTCCATCAACGACGAATGGAACTGGTAGAACGCGCGCCGTTCGTGGCCCATCGAGCGATGGTTCTCCCACGCTTCGGGAATCATCATCAGCACCGCGTGAGGCAACGACCGCCCGCCCATGTGGAGCAGCTCCAGCACCTCGTCGAACGACGCCGAATCGCTCGCACCCGGCGTGATGATCGGGAAGATGCGCTCCAGTTTGCCCGGCAGAAGATCGGAAGCCAGCAACGCTTCGCGAGCGCGCATCCAGTTGCGGTTGCCTTGCAGCGTGTTGATCTCGCCGTTGTGGGCGATCATCCGGTACGGATGCGCAAGCGGCCACGATGGAAACGTGTTCGTCGAGAAGCGCGAGTGCACCAGCGCCAGCGCCGTCTCGAGCCGCTCGTCGCGGATGTCGGGGAAGAAGTCCGGAAGCTGCGGGCAGGTGAGCATGCCCTTCCAAATGATCGTCCGCGTGGACAGGCTCGGAAAATAGACGCCGGCTTCATGCTCGATGCGCTTGCGCAGCATGAACACGCGGCGCTCCAGGTCCAAGCCTTCGAATCCGTTGCCGTCGATGAAGACGTGGCGGAAGACGGGCATCATCTCGCGCGCCTGCTCGCCGATCATCGAATCGTCGACCGGCACGTCGCGCCACCCCAGGACGGTCAAACCCTCTTCGTCGCCGAGCCGTTCGATCGCGGCGATCGCCGCGCCGCGCGCGTCCGGGTCCTGCGGCAGGAAGGCCATGCCGGCCGCGTAGTGGCCAAGATCCGGCAGATCTACGCCGGCGACGTCGCGGAGGAACCGGTCGGGCATCTGCGTCAGGATTCCGGCACCGTCGCCGGTGTTGGTCTCCGCGCCGGTCGCGCCGCGGTGCTCCAAGTTGAGCAGCGCCGAGATCGCAAGGTCCACGATGCGGTGACTCGGCCGGCCCTTCATATCCACGACGAAGCCGACACCGCACGAGTCGCGCTCGAACTGCGGATCGTAGAGTCCCTGCTTTTCGGGCATGGCGTTGAACATGCGTCACCCCTAGACGGACAAAAGGATTGGAGGCCGCCCCGGGCGACGCTGCCCTGGGGACATTCAGAGTACACCCGCATAACACTTCAGTCCAAGGCGTTCCCGGGGCGATAACCGGTGGTCCAGAGCGACAATCCGCACATCTCGACAAAGGCGGTTCTGCTGCGGTCCTTGTGCGGTCCTGTTAGGGAACGTTCCCCATCCGATCGCGCACCTGACCGGCATCAAGGTCGGCCGGCGGCGTGGAGGCGATGAAGTTCGACACGAGTGAGGCGAACGCTTCGGGATCGTCGCAGTGTGGATAATGTCCGGCGCCGCCGAAGATCTCGAGCCGGCTGCCGGGCATGGCATCGTGCGCGGCGTGGGCGTGGGCGACGGGAATGAACGGATCGCGGTCGCCCCATACGATCATCGCCGGCATCTCGGCGGTGAGATACAAGCGGTCGCGCGCGCTCACGCGCTGTCCGCCGACGTCGATGACCGCGCGAAGCGTGTGGATGAACGAGGCCCGCGCGTCGGGATCGCCGAGCGACACGTAGCTGCGCCACACGTCCGAGGCCGCGGGGACCGGACGCAGGCCGAGCTTGCCGAGCCAGCCCTGCACGGCCGTCCCCGCGCCGCGAATGCGCGGCGCGCACGCCGCGGCCAGAACGTACTCGGATCCGGGAAGCGCGAGTGCGCGCAGCAGCCGGCTGACTTCGCGGCCGAGGCCGCCCGACGAGACGAGCACCAGCCGCTGGGTCCGTTCGGGAAACTGGTAGGCGAATTGCATCGCAACGCCGCCCCCGAGCGAATGTCCGACGACCGTCGCCCGGTCGTGTCCGAGCGTGACGAGCAGGTCGCGGATTCCCGCGGCGAGCGCTCCCAGCGAATAGTCGCCCTGCGGTTTGGCCGATGCGCCGTGGCCGGGCAGATCGGGAGCGATGATCGTTCCGCATGCCGCCAGGGATGGCATGACCGGCTCCCAGGTCTCGGAGCTGCCGGCCATCCCGTGGATCAACACGATCGCCGAACCGTTGCCGGCCGCTCGATACGCGACGCGGCTCCCGTGGATCGTTGCGGTGCGAACTTCCATCTCGAAGACCGTCAGCCGGCCGCGCGCTTCTGCTCGTAGCGCGTGGCGGCGGCGTCGAGATGCCCGAGGAACTCGATGATCCGGTCGCGCGCCTTTTCGGCCGCATCGTCCAGGCCGCCCAACTCTTCGAGGCGCCACTGCTTGAGCACCACCGGTACGAGAACCTGATCGTGATGGATGCGAAGGTCGTAGATGCCGGCCTTTGCGATCCGGATCGCCTTCTCGCGGAAACCGGGGAGCTCGAGTCCCGGCATCGTGAAACCGGTGACTTGCCGTTCCATCGCGCACACCGCCGCCGACGAATCCACCTCGATCGCGCCGGCGGTCAGGTCGCGATAGAAGACGTAGTGGAGGTTCTCGTCCACGGCGATGCGAGCCATCAACTTCTCCGCCACGGGATCTTGGGTAATCGCGCCGGTGTTTCGGTGCGAGATCCGCGTTGCCAGCTCTTGCAGCGTCACGTACACCAGTCCGTCGAGCGGCGTGAAGTCGTCGCCCGGGTAGTAGCCGCGCGAGACGTGATCCATGCGCGCGCGCTCTAGCCCGACGGGGTCGATGCCGCGCGTGACGGTCAGGAAGTCGCGCATCGCGATCGAATGCCGTCCCTCTTCCGCCGTCCAGCGGCGGACCCACTCGCCCCACGGCCCTTCGCCGCCGAAGGTGTCCCAGATCGCCAGGTGGTAGTAGGGCAGGTTGTCCTCGGTCAGCAGATTCAACTCGAGCGCCGTCCGGGCCAGGTCCGACAGGCGGCTGTCGCCCGGCTCCCAGGGCTCGCGCTCGAAGTTGCGGCCCTGCTCCCACGGCACGTACTCGTGCGGGAACCATTCCTGCGCCGCGTTCATGTGGCGGGCGAACATCGCTTCGACGAGGGGTTCCAGGTCGGTGAGCATGCCGGCCGCGGTCGGGGTTCGGGTTCGCATAGGGGGCCTCCTCGGTTCGAGTATCAGGTTACGCTTCCGTAAGTTACGTCCCCGTAGGTTACGCTGGCGTAGTATCGTTGTCAATTATGGGGAGCGACCAGAAACCGAGCCGGCTGAAAGCCTCCGCCCGCAGGGCGCAACTGATCGAGATCGGCCGCGCCGTCTTCGCCGAGCGCGGGTACGAAGCCGCCTCCGTCGAAGAGATCGCCGAGCGCGCGAGGATCTCCAAGCCGATCGTGTACGAGCATTTCGGCGGCAAGGAAGGGCTCTACGCGGTCATCGTCGATCGCGAGATGGAGGCCGTCGTCGCGCGGATGACCGAAGCCATCTCGCACGGCACGCCGCGCGAGCGGCTTGAGCGCGCCGCGCTCGCGTTCCTCACCTACGTGAAGCAGAATCCCGATGGCTTCGCCGTGCTCACCCGCGACGCGCCGGTGGAAACCGCGAGCGGCGGCATGTCGGGGTTGTTAAACGACGTCGCCGACCGCGTCTCGAAGATCTTCGCGGCCGAGTTCAAAAAGGCCGGGTACGAGGCCAAGGCCGCACCGATCTACGCGCACGCTCTGGTCGGCATGGTGACGTTCGTCGGCCAGTGGTGGACCGAGACGCGCAGGCCCTCCGTGGAAGAGGTGTCCGGGCACATCGCCGCGCTGGCGTGGATGGGCCTGCGTCATCTCCCCAAGCAGCCCATGCTGACCGCCTCGACCCGCAAGGCCTGAATCGCGGGACTATCGGCCCTGGCGCCGCAGGCCACGATGGTTCAGCATGGGCGGGAAGGAGGCGGACCATGACCGACAAGAAGCGGGCCGTACCCTTGACCGTCCCCGATCGGATCGTGCTCGACGAAGCCGGCGAATCGCCGACCGTCGAGGTACGCGTCTGGCGCGGCGACGAACTCGTTCACCGGCAACTGTGCGAGACCGCCGAGGACGCGGCCGCCATCGTGGATTATTGGAGCGAGATAGACGGCGTTCGCTGCGAAGTGGACGATCTTGCCGTGCGGCACCGCCCCGACCAGATCCTCGAGCCGGGCCCCGGCGAGGCGTTCGGCGATCCCGATCTGGTGCGCGCCCCGCGCGAGCCGGACGCGTAAGAACTTCGGGCTCTTGCCTGCGGCGGGGTGATCGTCAAATCCCGGCGAAGATGGCGATGCCTTCGGGATAGGTCAGCCCGGCCATGAGCGGCACGGCTGGCAGCGGCGTGTCGGAGACCGGGTCGAAGGCGACCTTCCAGAGAGTGCCGGCGCCGTCGACGGGGCAGAGCACCGTCTCGCACGGCACCAATCCGAGGTTCGCGATGGTGAGGCTGCCGGCCCGGTCGACGGCGATGCCCGCGACACCCGGCGGATGCCCGGCGGCGATGACGCGAACGAAGCCGCCGGTCTGGTCGTATTCGGCGACCTGTCCCGGCACGGCGTTGCCGACCAGCCATCCGCTTCCGCGCCGCACGATCGAGATCGGCACGAACGAGATCGGATCGAACGGGAGCGGCGCGAGGGCGCGAAGGAACGATTCGCGCGACGCGACGCCGTGCGCGGCTCGGTACGCGTCGCACGCGGCGCCCGGCATCGGGAACGGGCCCCGGAAACGGCTGACGACGCCGCCTCCGGAGCGACCGCTTTCCGGAACCAGCACCGAGCCGTCCGGGTGCAGCGCGATGTAGCCGGCGGTGGTCAGGTCGTCGGCCAGCACGCAGCCCGGCGAGGCTGCAGAGAAGTCGCCGCTTGCATCGCGGTGGTAGACGAACAGCGATCCGACGCCCGGCACGTCGAACGCGCCGACGCCCAGATCCACCAGGAACAGCATCGAGCCGTCGGCCGAGACGGCGCAGCCGGTCATCTCGGGCTGATGATCGTTGTCGTGCAGGCGATACGGCGCGACGATCTTGTCGATCATCGTCCACGGACCGGTCGCGCCGCCGGTCGCTGCGAACAACCCCCATCCTTGCGCGACGCCGGCCGGCAGACGGTCCTGATCCGAGTCCTCGCCGATGACGTAGCGCACGTCGCCGTTCGATTGGACGATGCGGCAGATCTGTCCGTTGACGTCGTTGCCTCGTCCCACCGGATCGGTGCCGGGCTCGGCGTCCGGGTCGTGGTCGTGCGCGTGTATGACCGTCGAACGAGACAGCGCGGGGACCGGCGCCGACAGATCGTAGACGTCGAGTTGGTTCGCCTGCGCACTCAGAAGGAATCCGGGATGCGGCGCGGTCGCCCCGGGCGCCGCCGGCGAAGACACCGGCGCGCCGAGCGACGCGGCGATGAGCACGGACACCATCAACGAGCTTCGACGCATCCTGCAACCTCCCCCTCGACCGGTCCTCGCGTGGACGTTTCTTCGCCGAGATGAAGAATCCTTCTTTCGGGCTCGGCATGCTTTCGGCGCGTTGGCCGGGGCGTTCATACGCGCCAGAAGGATCGGGACGCTCGCGGCGGCCGGGGGGTGCGACGAGCGCAGGGCCGAAACGGTCCCGGGGGCAGGAGACGGCTTCGGCGGGGGCGAACCCTGGGGGCATGAGCAGACGACCCGCACTCGCCGCGCTGGCCTTGCTCGTGGTTGCCGCCGCCCCGCTGGCATCGCCGGCGGCAGGCGCCACGTCCGTCGCCGGCATCCCCGCAAAGCTCGTCGGCCGCCACGGCCCGACCGCGCACTACGCGCAGGGGCTCAACCTGATCGGCCACACGGATCTCGCCCGGCGCAAGGGCGGCCCCGCCTTGGGCAACAACGGCGGCATCGCGTTGATCGGAAATTGCGCCTTCGTCGGGCGCTGGCACGATTACGGCGACTTCCGGCGCAATCCCGGGACGGTGCAGTACCCGATCCAGATCGTGGACGTGGCCAAGCCGTCCGCGCCGCGCGTCGTCGGATCCGTCCCGAACAGCAACCTGCTCAACGCCGCCGCGCGTGAGATCCGCGCCGTGGACCTGCCGAAGTTCAAGATGCTCGTCGTGCAGATGTTCGGGAAGTACCTCGACGAGGGCGCGACGGCGCCGGGACAGCATTCGCTGTACTTCTACACGTTCCCGTCCGGTCGGTGCACCGAGCCGGTCCTGACCGGGCGCATCGACTTGAAGCCGCTCCGTCCGCACGAGTTCTACTTGTGGCTCGATCCCGATCCGGCGCACAACGTGGACGGCAATCCGCGGGTCATCGCCTACGTGACCGCGCCGCTCAGCGGTGTGGACGGCGCGATCGTGGACGCGTCGAAGCCGGCCGCTCCGGTGCTGCTGGGCATCTGGCACGGCGGTCAGCCTTTGGCCAGCGCGACCGAGGAGAACCTCGCCGGAGACGTGCCGGCCGGCGCCGGCCGCTACTCCCATTCGATTGCGCTCTCGCCCGACGGGCGGCGCGCGTACGTATCGCAATGGGACGGCGGGTTCTTGACGCTCGACGCGAGCGCGATCGCCGACGCGCAGCCGCGCGCGACGCTCGGACCGCTCGGCGCGATGAGCGTCCCCTACCTCTACGAAACGGGGGCCGTCGGCAACACCCACAGCGCCGTTCCGATGCGCGGCGGGGAGACGATGGTCGTCGGCGACGAGGTCTACGTCACGACCGACGGCTGCCCGTACGGATGGATGCGAGTGATCGATGCCGGCAACCAGACCGCGCCACCGGCGCAGATCGGCGAGTTCCGTCTTCGCGAGAACCGGGCGGACGCGTGCTCCGGCGTCCTCAGCGCGTCGCGCAACGCGCTCGGAAAGTCGATCGACGGGACGTTCTCGATGCACAATCAGACTGCGACGTCGCGTTACGCGCTGGTTTCCTGGTACGGCGGGGGATTGCGCGTCGTGGATCTCGCCAACCCCGCCAAGCCCCGCCAGACCGCCTTCTTCGTGCCGAAGCCGCCGGCTAAGGTGCTGAGCGTGCCCGACACCAGCGCGCCGATTTTCGGCGCGACCGAAGATACGTCGGACGATTGGTGGGTTTCGACCTGGTCGTATCCGATCGTGCGGAAGGGATTGATCTACGTCGCCGACATCCGCGGCGGCCTCTACATCCTGCGCGCAAGGCCGGGAACGCCGCTCGCCCGAGACCTGGCCCGCTACAAGTTCCTGGAAGGCAACTCGAATCTCGACATGTTCGTGCGGTGACGAAGGAGGCCGAAGCTTCGGCGGAGAAGTACCAGGGCATGGACGAAGCGACCGGATCGAACATCAGGCGCCGCGACTTCATGCGCGGCGCCGTCGCGCTGGGGGCATCGTGGGCCATCCTCCCGCGTCTCGGACGCACGGCGAGCGGGGCGGAGAGCGACGGCATGTGGCTCGCCGGGGATCTGCACTGCCACACCGTGTTCTCGGGCGATGTCTGGGCGCCCGGCGATGACAACACCGACCTCGAGGAGGCGTACACCTTCGGCTGGACCGCGCTCGAGCAGATCGCCAACGCCGAGGTCCGCGGATTGGATTTCTTGGCCGTCACCGACCACGACGACGTGCGATGGCTCGCCGGAACGTTCGGCGGCTACGCCGGCCCCGTCACGCTGATTCCCGGCTACGAGCATTCCCTCCGGCGGGGTCATGCAGGATGCCTCGGCGTGTTCGAGCGGTTCAACATCGCCACGGAAACGGATGCAGGAGCGCTCGCCTTGCGGGACGCCGTGCGAGCCGCGGGCGGGATCTTCATCTTGAACCATCCCTTCTACAAGGGCCATCCGACGGCCGGGGCCGACGGTGCGCCGGCGTGGGGGTACTCGCCGGCGACGGTGGTGCCGGATTCCGTGGAGGTTTGGAACATCGGATGGCCGTACCGGCGTCCGGTGTTCCAGCAGATCTCGACGTCGGAGAACTATCTTTCGCTCCCGTGGTGGGATTCGGAATTCCTGGGTCGCGGCGTTCGCATTCCCGCGACCGGCGGCAGCGACAACCATTGGCGATCGACCTTCGCCGTTCAGGGCGTGGGACAGCCGACCACATGGGTTTACGCGCGCGAGCGCACATGGCAAGCGGTGCTCGACGCGATCGTTGCGGGACGCACGTTCGTGTCGGCAGAGCCGCCCGCGCTCGGCGGCGCGCGCGTCTTCCTCGAAGCGCGCAAGGACGCTCAGCGCTGGATGGTCGGTGACGTCGTGCCGGCGTCGTCGGGCGAGGTGACCGTGACGGCGCATGTCGAATCGGCGCCCGGCGCGCTCGTGCGCTTCGTCGTGGACGGGGAACCGGGGCCCTCGGTGCCGGTCGCCGGTCCCGACTTCGTCCATACCGCGATCGTGGATGCGTCGGCGCATACACGCGTGCGCGCAGAAGTGCTCGCCGACGAGGGTTGGTGGATGATCGCGCTCACCAGTCCCGTCTACTTCGGCTAACCGAGAGACGCCGACGCGACGGGGTTCTCGTGAGAACGCCCGTCGCGTCGGGGGTGATCTGATCGCGGTTCGATCAGCCGGTGACCACGAAGTCGCCGCTGGAGACGGGATCCCATCCGATCGGATACGACTCGACGGCCGCAACATTGCACGGACCGTTTACCGGCGTTGTCTGCGTGTAGATGGCGTCGTACGGTCCGGTGCGGCCGAAGCCGCCGTCATCGAAAACGCCGATAAAGAACGAGCGTCCCGACAGCGTTCTGCCCGAGGAGTAGAGGAACTGGAATCCCGGGCCGGGTCGATCATCGAAGATGATGCAGTTCAGGATCACCATCTGGGCCGGGCCGCTTTCGTTCGCCAGCCGCACGAAGGCGATCCCACCTCCGCCCAGAAGGATGTTCTCGCCGGCCAAGATCGTCAGCCGGTTGCCGAGCCCATCCCTGCCGGAGCCAACGGCGGAATGAGCGAACTGCGCGTTCGCGGGCTGCACCAGGCCGATCAGCAAAACGATCGTGACGGCCGGGATCGTGAAACGACGTACCATGCAAGCCACCTCCCTGGCGATGCTTGCTTGTCCCGGCCCCTCCGCCGCACTCGCGACCCAGGATGGGAGTAGTGAATTCCCGGCATCGACTTCAAGCAAACCTGCACCATTGAGGGAATTGGGAACCGGCCGCACAAAGCTCTCGCGGCGCAGGCCTAGCGAGTTCCGGCGGTTTCCAGCCTGTCGCGAATCTCGGTCGTTCCGGCGGTTTCGCGCGCGCAGTGCGCGCAGCAGTAGAAGTGGCCGTTCACTTCGACCCCGTGGCCCACAACCCGACAGTCGCAGTGCTCGCAGATCGGCGCCATCGAATGCTTTCAACGTCTGGCCGTAGTCGTCACGGCAAGTCCGCGAAGTGCTCCGGCGCCGGTGGCGTTGTATGCGGCGCGTCTGTAGAATCTCGGCCGATGACCAGGTCGATCGGGTCGCTTTTGCGGGTTGCCGTCGTGGTGCTTGTGTTCGCGGTCGTCCTGTGCCTGGTGCTCCCGATGAGCGGTGGCGGGGATGCCGGGATGAACTTCGCGCTGGCGTGCTGCTTCGTCCTGGCGATCGCGCTGAGCGTGTTCTTGCTCCGGCAGCCGCGCGAGATGCTTGTTCTCGGCGACGCTTTCGGCTCCGCGCTGCCGCTGGTGCGCGGTCCTACCCGCACGGCGCGCGCGCCCGACATCGTCGAGCTCGGATCCCTGCTGATCTGATCTCTCCCCGGCCCCGGTAGTCCCACCGGTCCCGAGGAGGTTCGTTCGTGCGTTCGCTCATACCCATACTTCTTGCGCTCGCCTGTCCCATCGGCATGTGCCTGATCCCGATGCGGCTCATGCGCCGCCGCGGCGAGCGGGCGAGCTGCCAAAAGCCGGCGGCTAAAGCCGACGAGTCAGAGTTTGCGCGTCTTCGAGAAGAAGTGGCCCGCCTTCGCGGCAACGAGACCACAAGCGGCGTTGTTCGATGAAGTCAGAGACCGACGAGTCAGCCTTCATCGACGGGATGGGTTCCGCGCGTGCCCGCCGTGTGATCTGGACGTGGACGGCGCTCGTCGTCGCTCTGGTGGTGGCCGGCTTCGCCGCCTGGCAGCTGTCGCGGTCGGGAACGGATCCGTCGTCTCTGTCGCGCGCCTATGGATTCGACATCGGCAACTATCCGGCGATCAGCGAGGAGCGCTCGGAGCTGGCGCCGGCGCTTACTGGTCCCAAGCTCAGCGGTGGCAGCCTCTCGCTGGCCGACTATCGAGGCAAGGTGGTTGTCGTCAACCTGTGGGCGTCGTGGTGTGGTCCCTGTCGCCGCGAGCAACCCGAGCTCGAGCGTGTCTGGCGCGAGTATCGCGACCGCGGCGTGCAGTTCCTCGGTCTGAACGTCCGTGACCAGCAAGCGGCTGCGCGCGCCTTCCAGGACGAGTTCGACGTCTCCTATCCGAGCTTCTTCGACGATTCCTCGCGCCTCGCCTTCGAGCTGAAGGCACAGGTCTTGCCGACCACCTACGTGATCGATCGCGACGGGAAGGTTGCCTTCCGTCTGACCGGCACCGTGGACGGCCTTCTCCTGCGCAGCGTGCTCGACGCGGCGCTTGGCAAGGAGGGCGCGCGTGGCTGACGTGCTCGGCCTCGGCTCGCTCGCGTTCGTCGCGGGGGCGATATCGATCACCTCGCCGTGCTGCTTGCCGCTGATCCCCGGCTACGTCTCCTACATCGGCGGCGTCGCTGCCCTGGAGGACGGAAATCGGCGACGGGTCATGGGCGCGGCGGCACTGTTCGTTGCCGGCTTCGCTTTGGTGTTCACGCTGCTGGGTGCGACGGCGTCGGTGTTCGGCGAGTTCCTGCTGACGCGCCTGCCGCTGTTCATCAAGATCTCCGGTGTCTTTGTGCTGGTGATGGGCCTGGCGATGCTCGGCCTTCTGCGGATCCCGTTCCTGTACCGGGAGGCTCGCTTGGATCTGTCGAGGATCCAGCGTGGCCCGGCGGGCGCGATGCCTCTTGGGATGGCGTTCGCGTTCGGCTGGACGCCGTGCGTCGGTCCGGTGCTGGGGGCGATCCTGACCTCGGCGGCGGCGACGCACACGGTATGGAAGGGAACGACGCTCCTGTTCGTCTACTCCCTCGGCATGGGAATCCCTTTCCTGCTGCTCGCGTTCGGCTCATCGAAGGCCAATCGCGCGTTCGCGTTTCTGCGCCGTCACGCCCGTGGCGTCGAACGCCTCGGCGGCACGCTGCTGGTGGGCATGGGAGTGCTACTCATCACCGGCTACTGGCAACAGATGTTCACGCCGCTGATCCGCTGGTTCTCTCAGCGCGGATGGCCGCCGATCTAGGAGCCGATGATGACGAGAAAGACAGTGCGCGCGGCGGCCACGATCCTGGCGGCGGCGCTGGCGATCACGTCGTGGAAGCTCCAGTCCGAGCCGTGGCTGTTCCTGATCGGGCGCGACGGCAAGGTCGCCCAACGATTCGAAGGCCCCGTCGTCGCCTCAACGATTCGCCCTGCGCTCAAAGCTCTCCTGGGATGATGCAGATGGTTATCGAGCAAGAGCAGAGCACCTCGGGCACGGTGCTGCGCTGGTCGGCGGCGTTTCTCACCGCGGCAGCCGCGGCGATCCATTTCGCGGTGACCCCGGAGCACTTCGACGAGGACTGGACACTCGGCGTCTTTTTCGCGGCCGCCGCCTGGGCGCAACTCGCCTGGGCGCTGCTGGTTGTCGGCTCGAACGACCGGCGATTGCTGATCGCCGGCATCACAGGCAACGTCGCGATCGCGCTCGTGTGGGTGGCATCGCGGACCACCGGCCTGCCGTTCGGACCCGAGCCGGGAGCGCGCGAATCGGCGGCATTCATCGACGTGCTCGCGACGGTGCACGAGATCGGTGCCGCTGCCTCGATTGTGCTGGCGCTTTGGCTCGGGGAGCGTGTGATCCCGCCGCGCCGCGCCGCCGCGATCATCGTCGCGCTTGCGCTGGCCGTCATCCCGCTCACAACCGCAGCGATCGCCACAGCAACCGGCCACGTGCAAACCGAACAGGATCCCGGGAGGACCCATGAACAATCGCAGGGCTAGGACACTCACCGCAAGCGTTGCGCTCGGGCTCGCGCTCGCCGCATGCGCCTCTGGAGGTTCAGGTGGCGGAGACCAAAGCCAGGTCGGAAAGTCTGCCACCATCTCGCACATCCACGGACTCGGCGTCGACGCGACCGGTACACCGTACGTCGCGACGCATTACGGCCTTATCAAGGCCGGCGCGAGCGGCGCCTGGGTCTACGCCAGCGCCGACACCATCGACCACATGGGCTTCAGCCTTCACGCCGGCGACGGGATGATGTACCGGAGCGGGCATTCGCCGTCGAAGCCTTCGCTCGGAGTCCAGTCATCCACCGACGGTGCGCGCTGGACGCATCTGTCCGACGTCGCCGACCCTCCGGTGGACTTCCACGCGATGGCGGTGAGCCTCGCCGACTCCAAGACCCTATGGGGCTGGGACTCCGGTGGCCGGGGCACGTTCCGCTCCACCGACGCCGGAAAGACGTGGACCCGAGTCGAAGCGAAGGGCATCGACGGGCAGATCTACGTCCTCGCCGCGCCGGCCGAAGCCAACGTCGTGCTCGCCGGAACGGCCAGCGGTCTGTACCGATCGACCGACGGCGGCGCATCCTGGCAAGCCGTCGCGGGGGTGGGCGGTGGATGGGTCATCGGCATCGGCGCCGACCCGAGCGATTCCAAGCACATGCTCGTGTTCACGCAGCGAGGGATGAAGTCCACGACCGACGGCGGCGCGACCTGGACGGAGGCCGGCGGGGGGCTGCCTTCCGATGCCGAGATCGCCTCGATCTCGATCAGCCCGGGGGATGCGAGGACGGTGTATGCGGCCGATTCATCCAAGATCTACAAGACGATTGACGGCGGCAAGACATGGACTGCTCTCGCAACCGGCTGACGGGCCATGATCGCGCACATCGGTCAGGTGGACGATGGGGAGCTGGATGGGCGACAAGGACCCGCCCGTTGTCAAGTAGTCAATTGAATATTTGACAAACGAAGCCCAGCTTCGCTACGATGACGGCCGCAGGACTGACGGTTTCGAGCAATGGAGGACGCGCATGAACGACGTGACCGTCGACGTCGGGAAGCTTCGCGAAGAGATCCAGTCCAAGTACCGAGAGGTGGTCGACCACCCCGACGCGACCTTCCACTTCCATACCGGGCTTCGCGCCGCCGCGAACGCCGGATACGAAGACGACTGGCTCGAAGGGCTGCCGAAGCAGGCCATCGCATCCTTCGCCGGCGTCGCGAATCCGTTCCATTGGGGTCTGCCGAATGCGGGCGAGCGCGTTGTGGACGTCGGATCGGGCGCGGGAGCCGATTCGATGATCGCGGCCCGCGCCGCCGGGCCGACCGGACGGGTGGTCGGCGTCGATATGACGCCGGAGATGCTCCAGCGAGCTCGTGCCGGCGCGACTGAAGCCGGTATCGAGAACGTCGAGTTCCGCGCGGGGCTCGCCGAGCGCCTGCCCGTCGATGCGGCGTGGGCGGATCTGGTGATCTCGAACGGCGTCCTCAATCTCGTGCCGGACAAACTCGGCGCGTACAAGCAGATCTTTCGTGCGCTCAGGCCCGGGGGCCGCATCCAGATCGCCGACATCTGCGTGGACCAGCCGATTCCGGAAGGCGCCCTGAGGGACATCGATCTGTGGACCGGCTGAATTGCCGGTGCCCTGCCGTGCGCAGGATGGCAAACGATCATCGAGGGAGCGGGGTTCGTGGACGTGGAGTACGGGCCCGTCGTGGACACCTTCGGCGGCGCGGGCGGTGAAGAGAAGGCCCGCCAATTCGGCACCTGGGGCTATCCGATCCGAGCGCGCAAGCCCGCGTAGCGGCGATCCGTTTGGTCCCGGCGCGAACGGCGTCTTGTGCAAGCCGGGCGGCCGAATCGCCCACCCGAATCTGCAAGAGTTCCTGGTCGAAGCAGGGAAGCGTCATCGGGCGGCGAAGATCAAACCGTGATGCGGAGACCCGGACTCAGAGTCGCGCTGGCCGGAGCGGCGCTTGCCGCGACCATCGTCGTGCCGCATGCGGCGCGCGCCGCGAACTGTGGCGGAACGTCGACGGGCCGCGTCCCGATTCCCGACCTCGGAGCCTCGACCTACAGCGGCGCGCAGGGAGGCCTGTACCCCGAGGGGGCGAACGAGCCGCCGTTCGTCCACGCAACCGTGGGCGCCTCGGTCGGAGCATTGGTGGCGCCGCGCAACGCGGCCGGGCTGCCCGATCCGGCCGGCAAGATCGTGCTGCTGACGATCGGGATGAGCAACACGCGTCAGGAATCCGCGAAGCTGGTTTTGCTGTCGAAGAACGATCCGCTGCGCGACCCCGGCGTCGTCGTCGTCAACGGCGCGCAGGGCGGCCGGCCGGCCGAGGACATCGATGACCTCACGGCGCCGTATTGGACATACGTCGATCAACAACTGGCCGGCGCGGGCGTCACGCCTCAGCAGGTGCAGGCGGTGTGGCTCAAGCAGGCGAACCGCTCGCCGACCGAGATGTTCCCGGCCGACGCGGAGCGATTGCAGGCCAATCTGCGAACGATCGTCACGATCCTGAAGGCCCGCTATCCCAATCTGTGGCTGACGTACTTGAGCAGCCGCATCTACGCCGGCTACGCATCGACCCAACTCAACCCCGAGCCGTTCGCGTATCAGAGCGGTTTCGCCGTCAAGTGGTTGATCGAGGAGCAGATCGGCGGGACGCTGCCGGTCGGGGCGGCGCCGTGGCTCGCGTGGGGGCCGTACCTGTGGGCCGACGGCCTGACGCCGCGCGCCGGCGACGGCCTCACCTGGGCCTGCGACGACTTCCAGACCGACGGCACGCACCCAAGCGATCAAGGCGCCGCGAAAGTCGGCCAGATGCTCCTAGACTTCCTGCACACCGACCCGTCGGCCTCATCCTGGTATACGCGCTGACAGCCGAAAAATTCGAATGTTGAATGGTCGCCCCGCTGCTACCGTGCGCCCATGGGAATGTACGACGTGAGGCAGGACGCTCGCGCGTCGCACACGCAGGACTCGTTATCATGATCCTTCATTGCTGATTGAACGCATGAGCCGCGCGCGACGCGTGTCCCTTGCCGGGTTGATCACCCTGATGGGCGGCTCCGGCATCGCGCATGTGATCCTGCCGGAGCCCTATCTCAAGATCGTTCCGCGATGGGTGCCGTCCGCGTCGGCGGCGGTGTTCTTGAGCGGCATCGCCGAACTCGCGGTCGCCGCGGCTCTGGCCCATCCCCGCACCCGCCGGGTGGGCGCCTGGGCGACGGTCGCCCTGCTGGTCGCGGTCTACCCGGCGAACATCCAGCACGCGCTCGACGCCGAGCCGGGCACCGGCGAGTGGTGGGCGACGCGCGCGCGCCTTCCGCTGCAGCCCGTCCTCATCTGGTGGGGGTGGATTTTCACCCGCGCGAAGGACGAAGCGTCGCCATGAGCGACATGCCGGGACCGGCGCCGACATTTCCACGGCTACAGTGATGTCGCGGATAAGAGAGAGGGCGGCCATCCGGCCGCCCTCCAACAAACAAGGTTGTTAGTTGCACGTCTCGTCGGTGAAGTCCTTGTCACCCTCCGGCGAGATCTCTTCGTCGAGGACGACGATGGCGCCGCACGGCTCACCGGCGTTGTCGGCGTTCTCCGGCTCGAGCTCTCCGCCGATGTAGAGGACCTGGACGCCGCCGACATTGATGCAACCCGAGCCGCGGTCCTGCTCGTCTGCTTCGGCGTCGATGAACACGCCGTCGCCTTCCGCCTTGCACTGATTCGGGTTCTGGATGTCGTCTGCGACACCAGCGGCCGGGATCGCGGCAATCGCGAGCGCGGCAAATGCGATGATGAGGCGCTTCATGTTCCCCCCTGGGATCGTGCGGCCGTGCGGCCGCGCGGATGTTGACCCTGCTTATTTCGTGATGCGAGGGGATCTTCCTCTGGCGCAATGCGGCGTCTTATCGGGACAATCCGGCCTTTCGAACACGATCATGTCTGGAAGTGGCGACTACGATCCTGACAGTCCTCCAGAGACCGCTCCAGGTCAGATCCAGTCGAGCGATGCGGGATCGTAGGTGAACAGATCGGGTCGCAGATAGTCCTGGGGATCGACGATCCACTGAATTGTGGGGCGCTCGCTCGCCGGGATCTTGTTTAGCTCCTCGGTCACGGGGCCTTCGTATCGATCGCCGCGACTTCCCAGCGCCGGATCCCAGTCGTCGTGGTGGTTGGGCACGAAGATCTTCGGCCGGAGCGCGCGAACCAAGGTGCGAACGTCGCGCATCCCGTTGGTGAGTTGGCCGAAGTTCACGACGGCGCCGATCTGAACGTCGGTGGCCGGAAGCGCGCGCATCGCGTCCCAGGTCGCGTCGCCTTCTTTCACCGGTCCGGTCGTGTCGTGGAAGGTCAGCGCGAAGTCGTCGATCCGGAACTGATACAGGACGCTGCCTCCTTCGGCTCCGCTTGGCGTGAGCGTTCCGTCGTCTTGCGGCGCGTCCTGCGGGAGCGGGGGATTGGACAGTCGCGCCTCATACGCCGGCGGGAACGGAATCGTTGGGACATAGGGACCGTTGGGGTCGCTAAAGTCGGGCGCTTCCGCCGCCGAGTGGGGATGTTTGATCGCGGTGATTTCGACGCCGGGGATCAGGTCCAAGTCGCGCGGGTCTCCCATCTGCGCGTCGCGCGCAACGGCATCGACGCAGTCCAGCGATACGCCCGGCATTGCGTCGCGCATCTGATCGCAATGCTGCGGGGTGCCTACCAGGGTCGTCACGCCGGAGCGTTTGAGAACGTGGGGACCGTCCTCGGCGTGGTCGAAGTGGCCGTGGCCGAGGAAGAGAAACTCAGGCTTGAGTTCGCCCAGCTCGTAGGGATCGGTCGGGATGTAGCCGGGGTTGTGGGACGGGAAGAAGGCGTCGAACAGGATCACATGCCCGTTGAACGAACCGGCGAAGCTCGCGTTGTGTACCCAACTCAGGATCACGCGATCCGCTCGCACGGCACCCGTGTCCGCGTTCACGTTCTCGACTCCGAAGAACTTCTGGCGGACGCGGACCAGCGTTTCGGTCGCGGTTTCGGCGGACCCGATAACGCCGGTGCCCACCACCGCCAGAATGCTGCAGAGCACAAGCGCTTTCCGGACCACAGCCTGTCTACGAGTCATTGCTCTCTCCCTGGTCTCCGACGTCACCCGCACAGTTCGACGGGAACCGGCCCGATCCCTCCCATTCGGGGCTCGGTGCCCGTCGCACGCACTATCCTGTTCGAATGGTGCTTGGACGTGGGCGCCGGCCGAGGCGAAGCAAGTGATCGAGCAGCGGGGCCGGGATTCCGCGGGCGTCTTCGTCGGCCGTTCACATGCGCTCGCGGATCTCGACGCAGCGCTCGATGCCGCCGAAGCGAAGCGGGGCAGCCTGGTGCTGGTCACCGGCGACCCCGGCATAGGCAAGACGCGGCTCGCCGGCGAGCTGGCCGTGCGTGCACGCGCCCGTGGCGCTCTCGTGCTGTGGGGAACGTGCTGGGAAGGCGGAGGCGCACCCGCCTACTGGCCCTGGTCGCAGGTACTCAAGGCCTGGATGCGCGAGAACGGCGTCGATTCGCTTGACCAGACGGGTCTGCGAGCGTTGGATCTGGCTCCTCTCCTGCCCGAGCATGTGGGCGATGTCTCAGCGCCGCCCGAGCCAGACGAAGCCGAGCGAGTTCGCTTCCGCCTGTTCGATGCGCTCGCCGACGCGCTTCTTCGCGGCGCCGAGCGACAGCCGATCCTGGTCGTGCTCGACGATCTTCATTGGGCCGACGCGTCGTCGCTGCTCGCGCTTCGGTTTGTAGCCGGCGAGTTGCACGGCAGCCGGTTGCTGGTCGTGGGCACGTTCCGCGATCTCGAAGCGGATCGCCAGCACCCGGCGGCCGCGGCGCTGACGGATCTCGACCGGATGGCAATGCGGCTTCCGCTGTCGGGCCTGGCGCGCTCCGAGGTGGCCCGCTTCATCGCCGTCACCACGGGTGCCGAGCCGGATCCGGCTGTGGTCGACGCCACTCTCAGGCGGACCGGCGGAAATCCGCTGTTTGTGCGCGAGCTCGTGCGGCTTGCTCGAACTGAGGGTTCGATCGAGACGCTCGACTCAGGGCCGCCGGCGATCGGCGCGACTCCGGCGAACGTGCGGGAAGTCATCGCGCGCCGGCTCGGCATGCTGCCACCCGAAGCGCAGGAGATCCTCGAGGTTGCTGCGGTGGAGGGCGAGAAGTTCACGCTCGAATCGGTCGCGCGCGTGGCGGGCATCGACCGCCACGATGCGCTGGGCGCGCTCGATCATGGCATCGTCGCCAGGCTCGTCATCGAGACGCCCGAGACGCCCGGGCACTACGCCTTCGCTCATTCGCTGATCCGGGATGTGCTCTACCAGGCGACGCCGGCCGAGCGGCGGGCATCGCTGCACGGCCGCACCGGCGAGGTGCTCGAAGAGCTCTACGGCGCCGCGGCGGAGCACCTTTCGGCGATTGCCGTGCACTATGTGCGTGCCGCGCCACTGGGCGGTGCGCGGCGAGCGTTCGAGTATGCGCGACGTGCCGGCGAGCGGGCGATGGCGACGCCGGCGTGGGAGGAAGCGACCCGGCACTTCGAGCGGGCGCTGGGCGTGGTCGACCTCGAGCCGGCGGAGGTCGGTCCCGATGAGCGATGCGACGTGCAGTCCTCGCTCGGGCGCGCGCGCGTGCGTGCGGGCGAAACCGAGGCGGCGCGAGAGGCGTTCCTCGCCGCGGCCGATCTGGCCCGTGCCGGCGGCGACGCCACGCGTCTTGTCGCGGCCGCGTTGGGGCTCGGCACGGCTTCACCGGTGTGGGGCGACGACCCGGAACTCGTCGATCTGCTCAAGGATGCCCGCGATGCGCTGGGTGAGGCGGGCGCGGCGCCGTTGCGCGCCCGCGTGCTCGCGCGACTGGCGCAGGCGCAGTACTACACGGTCTCGGATGCCGAGCGGGACGCGGTCGGCGGCGAAGCGATCGAGATCGCACGCGCCGCGCACGACGACCCCGCCTTGGCCGATGCGCTCATCGCCCGGCGCGTCCTATGGGGACCAGACGACCTTCACGGCCGGATGGCCCTCGCCGATGAAGTGGCCGCGATTGCCGGCCGCATGAACGACCTCGATCTCGAGGTGCGTGCGCGCGCCTGGCGGGTCGTCGACCTGGTCGAGGCGGGCGACCTGAGCGCGGCGCGCGGCGAGATTCGCCGCCACGCCGGGCTCGCCGGCAGGCTCCGACAGCCGACCCACGCGCGCGACGGATTGGTCTGGCGTGCGATGGAGGCACTGCTCGAAGGCCGGTTCGGCGACGCCGGGTCGCTCGCCGATGAGGCACTCGCGATGGGGGAACGGATCCAGGACCCCGGAGCTCGATCGATCTACGGCGTTCAAAGGGTGATGGTTCTGGCCGAGCAGGCCGACCCGGCGCGGATCGGCGAGGCGGTGGAGCTTGCGCGGGCGGGGAGCGACGCGCATCCGGAGATCCCGGCCTGGCGGGCGCTGCTCGCGTTCGCCGAGGCGCGCGCCGGCCGTCTCGACGATGCCCGCGTGAACCTGGAACGCGCGGCCGGAGACGGTTTCGCCGGCGTGCCGCGCGACGCGGTGTTCCTCGTCACGCTCGCCCACGCGGCCGACGCGGCGGTGATTACCGGTCAAAGCGAAATCGCCGGGCACCTGCGCCGCCTGCTCGATGCCTACGCGGATCGTTGGGTCGTGATCGACCGGGGGCTGGCGTGCAAGGGATCGATCGAGCGGCTGATCGGCCTGCTCGATGGCGTGCTCGGCGATGCCGGCTCGTCGGTGGAGCATCTCGATCGGGCGCTTGGGCTGCACGTCCGCGCGGGCGCACGCGCGTTCGCGGCGCGTAACCGCCGCGAGCTCGCGAGTGCGCTGCTTGCGCGCGGCGGCCCGGGAGACGCCGAGCGCGCTGCGTTGCTGCTGGGCGACGCAGAGGCGGAAGCGCGACGCCTCGGCATGCCGGGACTGCTCTCCGAGATCGCGAACGCGGGGTCGGGTGTCGCGGGCGAGGTTGGAGGGCCGGCGAACGCGGGCGGGGCTTTCCTGCGGGAAGGCGAGTTTTGGACGTTAACCTTCGCCGGTCACACCATTCGCTTGCGAGATGTCAAGGGCCTGCACGACATCGCCGCGTTGCTCGCGCAACCGGGACGCGAGACGCACGTCGTGGATCTGATGGGTGCCGTCGACGTGCAAGCGAGTGGCGAGGACGGAGAGCTGGTCGATTCGCAGGCGCGTGGCGCCTATCGTGCGCGCCTGCAAGAGCTGCAGGAGGAGATCGACGAGGCCGCGGCGGACAACGACTTCGAGCGGGCCGCGCGCGCCCGCGGGGAGGCGGAGTTCCTCACCGCGGAGCTCTCGGCCGCAGTCGGTCTGGGGGGACGGCCTCGCCGGCCGCCCGCCGCCCCCGAGCGAGCCCGCAAAGCTGTGACCTGGCGAATCCGCTCCGCCATCGACCGCATCTCGCGGGAGCATCCCGAGCTGGGACGGCACCTTCGGGTCTCGATCCGCACCGGCGCCTTCTGCTCGTACGCGCCCGAGCATCCGGTCGCGTGGCGGGTCGAAGCGCGCGCCTAGCATCGCGCGGCACTCCCTCGCGCCTCCTTCGGTGAGGGGCCGCATCCGGCGGCTCGATGGAGGAGGGGCGGGCAGGATGGCTGAAATCGCGGAACAGGCGGGCAAGATTCTGGGACCATTGTCGGGGGTCGCGACCACGTGGGCGGTCGACCTCGGGTTGCGGCTGGGGATCTTCGAGCACCTGGCCCAACGGGCGGACGGCGTGACGGCCGACGAGGTCGCGAAGACGCTCGAGCTGGACCCGCTCTACACCATGGTCGTGCTGCGCGCGGCCTACGCGGGCGAGATCCTCGACCAGGACGACGGCCGTTACCGGCTGGCCGAGCACATGGGGACGCTGCTGCTCGACCCCGAGGCGCCCGCGTACGCCGCCGGAGCGGTGCAGACGCTGGTTGCGCTGCGCGAGACGTTCCTCGATCTGCGCACCCTTGCGCGTACCGGGGAGCGCGAGTGGTGGAGCGATTTCGATCCCGAGTGGATCGACGCCGTGGGCGAGAACGGCCAGACCTACTACCGCCGGATGCTCGGCACGGTCGTTCCGAAGCTGCCGACGGTTCAGGCGTCGCTGGAACGGGGCGCGCGGTTGCTAGATCTGGCCTGCGGTGTGTGCCGCGGACCGGCGAAGGTGGTGGCCGCATACCCGAAGACGCAGGTGACGGCGGTCGATTGCGACCGATACAGCCTCGCGACTGCTGAGCGAGAGATGAAGGAGCGAGGCGTCGGCGAGCAGTTCACCTTCGTGCAGAGCTTCTTGGAGGATCTCGAGATCGACGGCGGCAACGACCTCGCGATCATCAACATCAGCCTCCACGAGGCTCGCGACATCGAACGCGCCGTTCAGCGCGTGCATCGCGCGCTGGACGATGGAGGCACCTTCCTCGTATCGGAGTTTCCTTTCCCCGAGCGCGAGCAGGATTTGCGCACCGTTCCGGGACGGCTGATGTGCGGCGTCCAGGCGTTCGAAGCGCACATCGGATGCCAGCTCCTGCCGACGAGCAGGTTCGTCGAACTGCTCGAAGGCGCCGGGTTCCGCGATGTCGGCTCGATCGACGTCACGCCCACCCACGTCGTGATCCACGGGACCAAGTGAGTTCGTGGAGGGGTCAAATGACACGGTCGCGGGGATATCGAGCACCACCGCCTCGAAGGACAGGCCCATGACCCCCAAAGCGAAGACGGTCCGGTTGACGGGCCTCGCTCTGTCGCTGGTGTTCGCGCTGGCGGCCTGTGTCGGGGTGCCCGGGAGCGACACTGTTGGAAGCGGCCTTGCATGGCATGACGTCGACGGCAACGGACTGCAGAGCGACGGGGAACTGGGCATCGCCGCCGTCCGCGTCGAACTGCTCAACGGGGGCTGGACGGTGGCGGTCACCGTGACGAACGAGGATGGTACCTGGACGCTGCAGGGCAATCTTCGCGACGGAGTGTATTCATTGCGGTTCTCGCTGCCACCCGACGGTGTGGGATGGCGGTTCACGATTCTCGATGCCGGAGACGACGACGCCATCGATTCGGACGTCGATCCGGCCAGCGGCCAAACCCGTCCGATCGAAGTCGTTGCCGGAAACGTCTACAGCAACATCGACGCCGGGTACGTCCGCGACGTCGACGAAACCCCGGGGGGTCCGGCCAACGGTGTGATCGGCGACTTTGCCTGGCACGATGTCGACGGCGACGGGCTGCAGGGGGAGGGCGAGCTGGGCATCGGTGGCGTCGCGGTGACCCTTCTGGACGCGACGGGCACCACCATGGCCACGGCCGCCACCGACCCGACCGGCTTCTACGTGTTCAGCGGTCTGCGTGGCGGCACCTACGCGGTGCGCTTCTCGCTGCCCGGGGCCGGGTGGGACTACACGATTCCCGATGCCGGCGACGATGCGCTCGACTCCGACGTGGATCCGGCGACCGGGCAGACCGGTCCGGTCACACTCCGCGGCAGCGGGCGACCCAACTTCAGCATCGATGCCGGGTTCGCGCGCGTTGCCGACGGGGCGGCGATCGGCGACTTCGTCTGGAGCGATCGAAACGGCGACGGACTGCAGGATGAAAGCGAGCCGGGAGTTGCCGGAGTTGCGGTAACGCTGCGCGACTTCAACGGCGATCCCATCGCCGCCACCGCGACCGACGACGCAGGTCTGTATGAGTTCCACGGTCTTCCGGACGGAGCTTATTCGCTGCGGTTCGCGCTGCCGACCCCCGACTGGAGGTTCACGATCCGCGGGGCCGGCAGCGATGAAACCTTGGACTCCGACGTGGATCCGGCGTCGGGCACGACGGACCCCATCACGCTCGCCGCCGGGCAGATCGAGCGAAGCATCGACGCCGGGCTGCTCGATCCGGGCCCGCCCGGTTCGCTCGGTGACCTCGTGTGGCTGGATGCGAACCAGGACGGCATCCAGGATCCCGGCGAGGCGGGTGTGGCCGACGTCCACGTTGTGCTGCTCGACGACGCCGGGGCGATGATCGACGAAGAGCTCACCGACCTCGACGGCCTCTACCTGTTCGACGGCCTGCTGCCCGGCGACTATCGAATCCGGTTCGTCCTGCCGGGCGGAGTCGAGTTCAGCACGCCCGACGCGGGCGGCGACGACACCGTCGACTCAGACGCGGATCCGCTCACCGGCGAAAGCCCGATCGTTGCCGTTGGTCTCGAAGCGAACGTGACTGTCGATGCCGGACTTGTTTCCACGGCAGCCCCCACCGGCGCGATCGGCGACTTCGCCTGGCACGACCTCGACGGCGACGGCGTTCAGGACGAAGGCGAACCGGGCCTGGCCGGCATCACCGTTACGTTGCGCGACGAGACCGGCGCGGCCCTCGCCACCACCACGACAGACCAGGAAGGCCTCTACGAGTTCACCGATCTGGCGGCCGGCACCTATACGCTGCTCTTCTCGCTGCCGCCCGATCCGGGCTGGTCCTACACTCCACCGCACGCCGGGGGCGATCCCGCGATCGACTCGGACGTCGAGCCGTCGACGGGCGAGACCGCACCGGTCGTGCTCGCCGCCGGGCAAGCCGACCTCACCGTCGACGCCGGCTACCGGAAGGCGGCCGTATGACACAAGAAAGGGAGACGAGTGATGGGCTCTGATCCGGTCGATCGGTTCATCGATGCCGTGCAGGCTGCCGGTTTCGCGGAGACCGACGTGTTCACTCATGGTGCCGTCTCGGACACGACGGTTCCAGGCTGGCGCCTGCAGGTCCGGGGTGTCACGGAGCTGCGCGAGCAGTATGGGAAGTGGTTCGACCAGCCGGCCGAACTGTCGGAAGTCCGCCGGACGCCGCTCCCGGACGGTGAGCTGCTCGAGTACACGCGCGCCTGGACTCAGGACGGCGTCTTCCACAAGGCCCGCCACATCCACCGGCTCAGCGTCGCCGACGGTGGGATCGTAGAGGACGCGCACTGGTGCGGCGGGCGGTGGCCGGAGTCGCTCGTCAAAGAGATCGCCGCCGCCGGGCACACCGTCTGACGTGCGTCAGGCCAAGAAGAATACGCCCTTACAGATAGTCGGATCGCGGGGCATCGCCCAGAGGCACGCCGCCGGGGCCTGCCTCATAGGTGAGCCACGCGACGGCCGGCTGTTGGCCCACACCCGTTCGGCTGTAATCGCAAACGCCGCCGGAGAAGAGCGCTTGGAGTTGCGTCCACTCGGCGTTCGTGAACGGCAGCGGCCCGTAATCGGCCGTTCGATCGAGGGGAGTGAGCTCGCACGTGAGCACGTCGTCGGCGAGCGGGCCGCCCGCCTGCATGCGCGGCGTCCCATCCGGAACCTCGCACGCGCGCGGGTCCGCCGGTCCGCCACGGCCGTCCGTGCATCGATCCACGGCGCCGGCCGGCTTGTTGCGGACCACCTTGACGTCGAGCGGATCCTCGGTCGCGTCCGCCTTGATGGCAGTGATCCACTGCGACAGCAGATCGAAGGCGGCGCTGCTGAACGTGCTATCCCCGTTCGTGGTGACCGGCCCCCACCACACGACGTGGTTTTCGTGATGGCCGTTCGCTCGATCCAAGCGTTCACGCACTTCCCACGTTCGAACGTGATGATGGATCTCGACGGTATTCGTGCCGCGCTTGTCGATGATCGGAACGAGATCGAGATTGTTCGCCTCGTTCACCAGTCCCGCCCGGTACGCGCGGGCTAATGTGACGGCATCCGCGGCGACCCGGTCGCCTTGATGAGCGTAGTCGAGATCATGCGCACCGATTGCGCGGTTCAGATCGACGAACTGCGCGGGCGTGATCGTCCCGGCTCGCAACGCGGCGAGCCCATATTGAACGCCGACGTTGTCGTACGGTCGCCCGGCGAAGCCCCTTCCTGCATGCTCTTCCGCATCGGTCCACAGCTCGGGAGGGCGGACACCAAGCACGTTCACCGTGTAGTCCTGCAGGGAGCAGCGAACGCCGCTCGGATTGGTCGACGGGTTGTACAACATCGCAGCCGGCACGGTGCAACTGCGGCCGACGGCCGGCTGGAACAGCTTGTTGAATCCGGCGACGGTGACGTTCTCCTGGCATACCGACGTGCTGAGATGGCCTTCGACGCCCGCCTTCTGCGCTTCCGTCCACGCCACACCGGGCGCCCACCGAGTCGGGTCTTGCCAGTATTCGAGCAGCAGCGCGCAATCCTCCATCTCCATCGTCGTCGACCACGCGTCGGGGAAACTCTGTCCGAGCAGAAGGCCGTCGTAGATGCCGGGATACGCGTTCGCCACCCACTGCTGCGCGAGCGCGCCGCCCGAGCCGCCCGAACCCATCGTGAACAGCACATCGCCGTATGTCTCGATGACGTGTTCCTTCGCCATGACCATCGATTCGGCCTGGACGACGGGGTTGCAGTTGCTGCCGCTGTTGTTCAGCGCCGTGTTCATCACGGCGTACCCCTTCGACAGGGCGCGTTGCTCCTCCAAGACGGTGAGTTCCTCTCCCTGCCCGTACGTCGCACCGCATCCGTGGCCGTGTGAGATCACGAGCTTGCGGTTCCATGCGTCCTGTGGCGCCCAGCGATCCCAAGGCTCGTCCGGATCGAACAGAACGGCGACCTGATAGCGATCGCGATCGACGATCCCCGTCTCGAGCCGAACGATGTAGGGCACGGTCTTGCCCTCATCCGTCTTCGTCGTTGCGACGTCGGACTCGTCGGGCTCTTGAGCGAGGGGATCCTCGGGCAGAGGATTCGCGGGCGTGCGTTCGCACGCGCCGTTGACGTATCCCGAATCGGAGTACGGGAACGCATCCCATACCGCACCCGGGATCGCCCCACACAAGCCCGCTTTGCCATTGCCGGGAGGCTTCTGTGGCCCGTCGGGTCCATACGGCTGGAAGGATCCTGACGACAGCGACATGTAGAAGTACTCGAAGGTCGTCGCCCGCGAACAACGTTCGTCCAGTGCCTCCGGGCGGCACGACCAAGGTTGCAGGTGCGGTCCTGAGAACAAGGGGCCGCTCGCGGGATGGTTGGTGATCGTCATGCGCGCCCCCGAGCCGTCGGGGAGGTGCACCACGAGGGAATTGTCGCCGTCGAGCAATGGAGCGACGATGCCTTCCAGATGTCCGTTCGGACGGACCGCGAACCTGTCGGTGATGTCGGATTCGTTGAGGTCCACAACGAGCGATGCCGGTGCGGCCTCGGGGGGAAGGACGATTCGCACGAGGGCGTCGCCGCCGGAGACGAGATCGGCACGGGTGGAGCGGACCTCGATCGTCACGAGGTCTGTCGGCTCGTCAGCGAGGGCGGAGGTCGACGAGATCAGCATCCCGACGGAAAGCGCCACCAGCGCGCCGCGCGCGCGGCGCGGCGTGGAGGAGATCGGCCCCATCGCGTATCCCATGTCGCGAACAGATTCGTCGTCGTGATGCGCCGGACCTCCCTCGAGCGTCATCCTCCGTGCGGATGGACCTGGGGGATCTCCTGGCCGATCGCGACGATCACGCACCCGCGGCAGATGGCCTTCGGGCAGGATTCGCCGTCGCAGAAATCGCAGCAATCGACCTCGTCGCCGCACTCGTAGCAGACGAGTCGCTCGCGGGTCGGGCTCTCATCCATGGTCGCGCCTGTCGTGTTCCCGCCGCGCCGCGTTCACGGCGTCGTCGCGAAGAAGGATTCCGATGAGCCGTCCATCAGCGCTCGTGATCGGCGACGATTCGAGGTCGTGGTCGACCATGAACTCGGCCATCTGCGCGATACCCACGTGCGGGCGGAAGGTGCTCGGGCCGGGCCGCATGACCTCCTCGATCCGCACCGCGGGATCGCCGTCAAGCTCCTTCGCCCGCAGCAGCCCGAACACGACTCGCTCGTCGTTGACCACGGCGCAGGCGTTCCAGCCCGCCGCCCGCACGCGTTCGCGAACCTCGCCGAGGCGTTCGTCGAGGCCGCATGTCGGTGCGTCGCTGCGGGCGACGTCGGCGGCGCGCGGGTGCTGCGCGTTCTCGCCTTCGCTCGGCAGGCCGGCGGCGAGCCAATCGAGCTTCCCCTCCTTGTAGTCGTAGACTTCGGAGAAGCCGAAACTATCGAGCCGCCACGCGGCTCGTGGGCTTATGTCTCAGGCGCTGTCCCAGCAGTACACGATCACCGGCCGGGCGGGGTCGAGGACCGTTCGTGCCTCCGTCTCAAGCTTGCGCAGCGGCACGTTGATCGCACCGGGGAGATGGTCCTCGTCGTACTCCTTCGCGGGAAGCACTTCGACGAGCTGCGCTCCCGATGCGAGCAATCGCCGAACCTCGTTACGCCCGATCTCTTTCACGGCCACTCCTTTCGAAGGGAGCCCATTCTCTCACGCCGCGTCAGGAGAGCCGCGAGCACCGCAGCCAGCGGAACCCCACGGCTGGTCGTCGGGAGGTTCGATGCCGAGACTCGTGAGCATCGCGCAGATCTGTGTTGAACTCTCGGGAGGCGAAGGATTCGGATGGGTGCCGAACCTTGACTGGTTGCTTCACGTGGCATGACAATGATCCACAGCGGCGGACCCCGTCAGCCGCCGCGAGGGGGGATCCCGTGAACCGCCTTTCCGTCGCCCGGGTGAGCCGCGGGACCGTCACTGTTGCAATCCTGCTTGTGACCGTCGTCGTGCTGCCCGCACGCGCCGCCTTTGCGGCCACGATGACCGTTCGCGCTTGCGACTCCGCGTCGTTCGACGACGAGCTTGACCTGCAACGAGCGATGAACCTCGCCGACAACGAAACCGACCGCCCCGGCCACGACACGATCGTCCTTCAATCGGGCTGCGTCTACACGTTTACCGAGCCTGTCGGTGAAACCGGACCCATCGATGCCCTGCCCGCGGTTGATACGCGGATCACGATTCGAGGCAACGGCGCTGCGATTCAGATGCAGGACGGAACCGAGCACCTCGTGGACCATCTCATTCGTGTCACCCGGACCGGCAACCTCAGGCTTGAGAACGTCACGCTGCGCAACAACTTCGCCGACTGGCGCTTCGGCGGCGGCGCACTCTACAACATCGGCATCACCACGCTCGACCGGGTGACCGTTACCGACATCGGCTCCGGTGCCGTCTTCAACCATTGGGACGGCACCATGACCGTCCTCGACTCCACGTTCAGCGACAACCGCCGTGGCGCCAACAGCGGGGCCGGTATCGAAAACGAGGGGATTTTGTTCGTCGACGATTCCATATTCACCGGCAACCGGACGACGAGAAGCCTCGAGGGCAATCACCACAACGGCGGCGCAATCTGGATCGGTGATAGCGGAGCCGCGCTCATCACCGACAGCGTCTTCGACCGCAACTCCTCTATCGACCTCGGCGGCGCCGTCTTCAGCTTCGGCACGGTTTCGATCTCGCGCTCGACATTCACGAACAACACGGGCGGGGCGGTCACCGACTGGACGGGCCGGCTGATCGTCAGCAATAGCTATTTCGCGAGCAACACCTCCAATTACAAGGGTGGGGCGATCCACGCCGGCCACGACGGGACGATCACGAACTCGACCTTCTACCAGAATGTTGCGATCGGCGAAGGCGGCGGGGTCTACGGCGCGATCGGGTCCAATCTCTCCATTACCAACGCCACCTTCGCGGAGAACAGCTCGCGGAGCGACGTCGGAGATGCGATCTCTCATCACGGCGACTCCGGAACGACGAAGAACAGCATCTTCGCCGGGCACGACCATGCGTGCGACCAGGTTCCGCACGGAGGCGAGAACCTGGTCGACGAGTTCGATCCGACCTGCTCCGGCGGGTTCCGGCTCGGCGATCCCAAGCTTCAGCCGCCCGCGCTCAACGGCGGCGGCACGCCGACGATGAAGCTCGGCCCGGGCAGCGCCGCGCTGGACAAGGCCGTCTCGACCTCCTGCCTGTCGACCGACCAGCGGGGACAGCCGCGCCCGGCCGGACCTCATTGCGACATCGGCGCGTTCGAGGATCAGGTGCCGACCACTCCGGGAACTCCCATTCTGAGCGCCGGCGGACCCAGTCCGAGCAAGACGGGAGCATTCACGATCGCGTGGGGCGCCTCGAACGACCCGGACGGACCCGTCTCCTACAAGCTCTTCCATCGCGACGCCGACGACTCGACCGCATCGCCGTTCGTCACCACGACCGCGATGTCCGCCGCGTTCATCGAGCGCGAGGGAACGTTCTCGTACCACGTCGCCGCAACCGACGGGAACCACGACGTCGCCTCGTCGTCGTTGAACGGGATCGTTGTCGACAAGACCGCCCCCGGTGCCCCGAATCTCACGGCCGACCGCACCCCCGATTACGCACCCGGAACCGGACCGTCGAACGACTGGTATCGCACGCCGGTCACAATCACGATCAGCGATAGCGGGGACCCGATGCTGGCTGACGGAAGCCCCGGCAGCGGCATTGCCTCCGTCACGCCGTCGCCCACGTTCGACACCAGCGGCCCGCACACCGCGACCGGGATCGCGACCGATGCCGCCGGGAACTCGTCGTCGCCGGCACAGCTCACCGTCAACGTCGACGCGGAGAATCCCTCCATAGGATTCACGTCCTGTCCTGCGACGGCGCTGCTCGGCCACCCGGCGGAGGCGACCTGGACCGCGTCGGATCCGTCGTCGGGACTCGCCACGCCTTCGGGGGGAACGATTCCGCTCGACACGTCGACGATCGGCCGTTTCAGCGTGGTTGCCGATGCGGTTGACAACGTCGGCCACGCCGCCAGCGCACCGTGCGAATTCGATGTCATCTTCGACTTCGACGGCTTCTTCACGCCGGTCGCCAATCCCCCGGAGTTGAACGATTTCGCCGCCGGCCGTGTCGTCACGGCGGTGTTCAGCTTGGCCGGTGACCAGGGTCCCGCCGTCATCGCTGCCGGCTACCCGCAATCGATCGAGGTGTCCTGCGACTCGTTCGGGGAGCAGATCGCCGGCTCGCCGACCACGGCGACCCCTCAGGGACTGACATTCTCTGCGGGGCGTTACCGATATCCGTGGAAGACGTCGTCGGACTGGCGCGACACCTGCCGGCAACTCATCGTCAAGCTCATCGACGGCACCTACCACCGAGCGAACTTCGACTTCCGGTAGCTACCGCGAGCACGCGCGCTCGACCGGGCATCCGGTGATCAAATCGCTGCCGCTGCGCGCGGGCTCGTTCACGTGGTGCTACGCCTGTCGTCGCTACGTGTGAGCCAACGTGCGCCCGTGGCGAACGGCGGGCTATCCTTCGGGTCGCGGAAGAAACAGCGAGACAGGAGATGGACCGCCGTGACCGACAGCGTTAGCGAAAGCGAAAACCCCGCAATCCCCAGCCCCACTCCCAAGGCGACGCGGCCAAGGACCAATCGCGACTGGTGGCCGAATCAGCTCGACCTGCAGGTACTCCACCAGCACTCGCCCCGGTCCAATCCGATGGGTGCCGGCTTCGAGTACGCGGACGCGTTCAAGACGCTCGACCCCGACGCGCTGAAGCAGGACCTCGTCGAGGTGATGACGACGTCGCAGGACTGGTGGCCGGCCGACTACGGCCACTACGGGCCGCTCTTCATCCGAATGTCGTGGCACGCGGCCGGCACGTACCGCATCCACGATGGCCGGGGCGGTGGCGGCAGCGGGGCTCAGCGCTTTGCCCCCCTCAACAGTTGGCCCGACAACGCCAACCTCGACCGGGCGCGACGGTTGCTGTGGCCGATCAAGCAGAAGTACGGCCGGAAGATCTCCTGGGCGGATCTGCTGGTGTTCGCCGGCAACGTCGCCATGGAGTCGATGGGGTTCAAGACCTTCGGCTTCGGCTTCGGCCGCGAGGACATCTGGGAGCCCGACGAGATCTTCTGGGGCTCCGAGGAGACGTGGCTCGGCGATGAGCGATACAGCGGCGACAGAGAGTTGGCCAGTCCGTTCGGCGCGGTGCAGATGGGCCTGATTTACGTGAACCCGGAGGGGCCCAACGGCACTCCGGATCCGCTCGCCGCAGCGAAAGATATTCGAGAGACCTTCGGCCGCATGGCGATGAACGACGAGGAGACGGTTGCGCTCATCGTCGGCGGCCACACGTTCGGCAAGACGCACGGCGCCCACGACGCCCGCTCCGTCGGCCCGGAGCCCGAGGCTGCTCCTCTTGAGCAGCAGGGAATCGGCTGGCGGAATTCGGCAGGGACCGGCATGGGCGTCGATTCGGTCACGAGCGGGCTCGAGGGTGCGTGGACCACGCGGCCGACCACGTGGGACAACGGGTTCTTGGACAATCTATTCAAGTACGACTGGGAGCTGACGACGAGTCCCGCCGGGGCGAAGCAGTGGACTCCCACCGACCCCGCCGCACAGGGCACGGTGCCGGATGCTCATGATCCCGCAAAGCGGCACGCCCCGATGATGCTGACGACGGACCTGGCGCTGAAGATGGATCCAATCTACGGGCCGATCTCGAAGCGCTTCCACGAGAACCCGGACCAGCTTGCCGATGCGTTCGCCAAGGCGTGGTACAAGCTGCTGCACCGCGACATGGGGCCCCTGTCGCGCTATCGCGGCCCGTGGATTCCGGAGCCGCAGGTCTGGCAAGACCCGGTCCCAGCGGTCGATCATGAATTGATCGGAGAGGGGGACGTCGCTGCTCTCAAAGCCACGATCCTCGCCTCCGGACTGAGCATCTCCCAACTGGTTTCTACCGCATGGGCGGCGGCAGCCAGCTTCCGCGGGACCGACAAGCGAGGCGGGGCCAACGGGGCACGGATTCGCCTTGCGCCGCAACGGGACTGGGAGGTCAACGACCCGATCGAACTGGCCAAGGCGCTGGGGACCCTTGAGCAGGTGCAGCAAGATTTCAACGGCTCACAGTCCGGCAACACAAAAGTCTCGCTCGCCGACGTGATCGTCTTGGGCGGGTGCGCGGCCGTCGAGCAAGCGGCGAAGAACGCCGGCTACGACGCGGCGGTGCCGTACACGCCGGGACGCACGGACGCCTCCCAGGAGCAAACCGATGTGGAGTCGTTCGCCGTGCTCGAGCCGCGGGCCGACGGATTCCGGAACTACCTCCGCGACGGCGAGAAGTTGTCGCCGGAAACCCTGCTGCTGGACCGAGCCAACCTGTTGACGCTGACTGCTCCCGAGATGACCGTCCTCGTCGGCGGCATGCGGGCGCTGAACGCCAACGTCGGGCAATCCCAACAGGGCGTCTTCACCGGCCGGCCCGAGACGCTCACCAACGACTTCTTCGTGAACCTGCTCGACATGAGCACGGAGTGGAAGGCATCCGTTTCGACCGAGAACATCTACGAGGGGCGCGATCGCGCGGTGGGTGAGGTCAAGTGGACCGCCACCGCCGTCGACCTCGTCTTCGGGTCGCACTCCCAGCTTCGAGCCATCTCGGAGGTGTACGCATCCGACGACTCGAAGGACACGTTCGTCCACGACTTCGTCGCCGCGTGGGACAAGGTCATGAACCTCGATCGTTTCGACCGCGCATGAGCATTGACGCGTTCAAAGCAGCCGTCGAAGCACGCGATTTGGATGCCTTGATGGCGGTCTTTGCCGACGACGTGACCTTTCACTCGCCGATCGTGTTCAAGCCCTATCACGGAAAGGACGAGCTGCGATTCGTCCTCGCCGGCGTGATGCAGGTTTTCGAGGATCTCCGCTACGTCGGCCGGTATGAGTCCGATTCCGGCGGGGTCCTTCATTTTCAGGCCCGCGTCGGCGACCGCGACGTCGACGGGATCGACATGCTGGAGTTCGGCAGTGACGGTCGGTGCCACCGGTTCACGGTGATGGTGCGGCCGTATTCCGGCGCCACGGCGCTGCGCGAGCGCATGGCCGCCCTGCTCGAGGGAGCCGGCAATGGCTGAAAGGAAACCCGCGAAGTCCAAGGGATTCACGGCTGACGAACGAGCCGCGATGAAGGAGCGCGCCCAGGAGTTGAAGGCCGAGGCGATGAAGGCGGACGGGGAAAGCGCTCTGCTCGCCAAGATCGCCGAAATGCCGGGACCGGATCGCGCCATGGCGACGCGCCTCCATGCCATCATCAAAGCCAGCGCGCCTGCCCTGTCGCCGAAAACTTGGTACGGGATGCCGGCGTACGCCAAAGACGGCAAGGTCGTCTGCTTCTTCCAAAGCGCGCAGAAGTTCAAATCAAGGTACGCGACGTTGGGCTTCAGCGACGAGGCCAACCTCGACAACGGCGCCATGTGGCCGACTTCCTTCGCCCTGAAGGAGCTGACCGACGCCGATGAAGCAAAGATCCGCGCGCTCCTAAAGAAAGCGGTGAGTTGATGTTGCAGATATAGCGCTAACGCTATATCATTTCCTTCATGAACGTCGCTCGACGGATCGGTCTCGATCTCGCCCGCGCGCGCAAGCATGCGGGCCTAACCCAGGTCGAACTCGCCGCGCGGGTCGGAACGACGCAGTCGGCGATCTCTCGAGCCGAGGCTGGACGAGTCACCGCTTCGCCCGAGTTGATCGAACGGATCGCCTTGGAGATCGGGGAACCGATCCACATCACGTTCGGCGGATCGGTTTCGCGACGCGAACGCGTGCGCCGGGTTCGCGTCGCCCTCGATGGCTATCGGTTCGATCCATGGGAGCGGGACCCTTCATCCGTCGAAGCGCGCGCGCTCGAAGCCGCGGGCATAGAGCATGAGTGAGCCCACGGTTGCCTCGCTGCTCCACGAGGCCGCCGACGAGGGAAAGCAAGTGCGCCGCCATCTGTTGGTCGCGGCCGCGATCGGACTCCTCGTGGGTGGCGATTCGATCGTCGTCGGCGGCACTGCCGAGGAGTACTGGACGCGCGACGCGTACCATCCGACCGACCTTGACATCTGCGCTCCGGTCTCGCGATCGGACGAGCGACGACTTCGCGATGCGGGCTTCGATCGGGAGGGACGGCATTGGTTCCATCCAGGAGTGCCGACGGTCGCCGTCGAGTTCCCCGACTCAGTGATCGATGGAGATCCCTCGAAGGCGATAACTGAGCACGTCGGCGGTGCCGACGTGAAGGTGATCGGCGTCGACGACTTGTACCTCGACCGGCTTCGGCAACTGACCGCGAATCCGACCGGGCGCAGTCGCGAATACATGTCGGCGATGGCGATCGTGAGCGCTCGCTATGAGGACTTGGACTACGACTACATCGAACGGCGTCTCGAAGAGGTATCGCGCAACGAGCCGAAGTTGGTCGAACAGATGCGGTCTCTGGATCGACGCATCAACCGTGAAGCGCGCAAGCGCATCACAGAGTAGTTGTCTCCGAGCTTGCGTGATCGTGTCGTCCCCCTGGCCTAGCCTGTGGGCATGATGAAGAGCGAGCGGCCATTCGCTTGCCTCCTTGGACCGCGACTTCGCGCGTTTCGAAGAGCTTCGCTGGAATCAGGCCCGGCGAGAGCAGCCGACGAGGCTTCGCCGGTGCACGTGTGGCCCCGGCGCACCCGCAGCGCGGCGGATTGGCCCATCCCCGAATCGGGTATCCTCCTCATATCGGTCTTCGGGAGGAGGGCGCATGGTACGAAGAAGCCTTACCATCCTGACGGTGCTCTGCGTTCTGCTGGTTGGGGCGGCCGCGCCGTCGTTTGCAGGCAAGATCCGGGGAGCCCCGGGCGGCGGTGGCCAGTGGCACGAGGCTGAGCTCAACGGAGCCAACGAGGTTCCCGGCCCGGGCGATGCCGACGGCACCGGCACCGCGATCGTCACGCTCAACAAAGGTCGCGGCGAGGTGTGCTGGCAGCTCAACGTCTCCAACATCACGTTGCCGGCAGCGGCAGCACACATTCACCGCGGCGAGGCCGGCGTACCCGGTCCGGTCGTGGTGACCTTGTCAGCGCCCGCCGCCGACGGCGAGGCGATCGGATGCACCAGCGCCGACAAGAGCCTCATCGACGCGATCCGCTTGAACCCGTCGGATTATTACGTCAACGTTCACACCAGCGACTTTCCGGCCGGCGCGGTCCGCGGGCAGCTCACCACCGGATAGCCCAGAGCGAGACGAGCGGTTAGATCAACGGCACCGAACAGAGCGAGGGATAACCCTCGCTCTGTTCTGAAGCGGCGATGTCAGTGCGTCTTCGCGTAGTTGCTCGCGCCGAACCAGTCCACCACCACGACCGGCTCGTCGCCGACGACCCATGCGTCGTGCCCGCTCGGCAGCGAGGTTACGTCCCCCGGCTCCGCGACGAACTCCGTCCCGTCGTCCATAAGGATCGCCAGTCGTCCCGCGAGGTGGTACTGGAAGTGCGGCGCCTCGCAGCTCGCCGTGCCCGCCAGCGGCTTCACGTCGTTCGACCAGCGCCAGCCCGGCTCGAACACCAGCCGTCCGATCTCTGCGTCGCCGATCTCAAGGATCTCCGCTTTGCCGTTGGGGAACGAGCGCACCTCGTCCGGCTTCTCGAAGGTCTTGTGCTCCGTCTGTTGCATGTCCGTCCCTCCTTCTGTCACATCTGGACTTCGCGCACGAAGTGGAATGCGACGGTGTGCCCGCCGTAGGTCAGCGGGATCATGTCGGTCTCTGCGCCGAAGACCGATCCGTCTTTGCGCCTGCCGCGGAAGCGGAACGTCACCGGGAACTGCAGCTCCGCGACCCGGTTCTGGTAGTGCCACACGTACAGCCCGCGGTCGGCGTCGTCGACGAACGTGCGTGCGAAGTCGCCGGCAGCCTCCCACTCCGCGGCCGTGCATCCGAACATCTTCGCGAGCCGGTCGTTGCAGCGCTTGTTCGACTCGTCCAGCCAGATGTACAGGCCGTCGGGGCTGTGCTCGAAGATCGGGCGGAGATGCTCGGCCAGCTCCGCGATCGCCTGCTGGTGGGTCGTCATCGTCTGCCTCCTCTCCTCGATTCCGTGAAGCGAAGGTAGGCGCGTGCGCTTGCAGAATCCTTGCGACCGGGCGATAGTCCCGTCCACAATGGTCCGGATCCGCCTGCTCGGCCGCTTCGCCGTCCGCATCGGGGAGCAGGTCGTTCCCAAGGAGCGCTTCGGCGGCCGCCGGACCCGCTCGCTCGTCGCGTTCTTGGCGACGCGCAGGGGCACGCTTGTCCCGAAGGATCTGCTCGTCGAAGCGCTTTGGGGCGAGCGCGAGCCGGCCGATCCGTTCGGCAACCTCGACGTGCTTGCCAGCCGGGCGCGCCGGGCTCTCGGGAGTCCCGCGCTGATCGAAGCGGCATCGGGGGGCCTGCTTCTGGTCGACGACGAACGGGTCGATGTCGATGCCGAGCAGTTCGCCGCGGCGGTCGAGCGCGGGCGCAACTACCTGGCGGCCGAGCAGACCGGGCCTGCGCTGGCCGCCTTCCAAGAGGCCCTGTCGATGTGGGACGATCCGCTTCCCGAGGAGACCTACAGCGAGTGGGCGAGTCCGTTTCGCCGCGAGATGGCGTCGCACCGTCTCCAGGCGATGGAGGCTGGTGCGCGAGCGGCGCTCGCGCTGGGAAACGCGCCGTCGGCTGTCGGACTGGCGAGCGGTGCCGTCGCCGCGGAGCCGCTGCGCGAGACTGCGACCTTGCTGCTCGTGACCGCGCTCGGACTCGGCGGTGATCAAGTCGGCGCGTTGCAGGCGTTCGATCGGTATCGCGTTGCGCTGCGTGAGGAGCTGGGTCTTGATCCGTCCCCCGACGCGTATGAAGTGCAGAGCCGGATCTTGCGCGGGGTGAAGCAGACGACCGACGCCGCGCTCGGCCGGCTGCTGCCCGAGGGGATCGCCGGCGATCCGCGCGCGGCGCTGGGACGGCGGGGCAGCGGGCCGATGCGCGCCCGAACGCTGGCCAGCATGGCGATGTTCGCCGCGGGGTCCGACGACTACGGGCGCGCCGCCGAGCTGAGCGAGTTGGCGCTCCAGGAGGCCGGCGACGATCAGCGCGCGCTCGCCGAGGCGCTGTACGTCGCATCCATCGTCGACATGAACCTGGGGCAGCTTGCGCGAGCCGAGCAACGCGCCGATGAAGCGCTCGGCCACTTCGAGTTGCTCGGCGACGACGAAGGCGTGGCAAACATCCTCGACGGCAAGGCCATGGCGACGTTTATGGCCGGCCGCATCGCGGACGGCGTCGCGGCGTTCGACCGGGTCGCGCGTCTGTTCACCGACGCGCACGATCTGGCACGGGTGGTCACGCCGCGCTCGACCAAGGGACACGGAATGATCTTCATGTGCCGGCCCGCAGACGGTCTTGTTGAGATCGACGAAGCGTTGCGCATCGCGGTGTCACTCGGCGAGCGGGAGGGTGAGGCGTACGCGCGCTGGCACCGGAGTGAGGCGCTCGCTGCGCTCGGGCGTGCCGACGAGGCGGTGGAATCCGCGGCGGCATCGCTGGCGATCGCGGAGGAGCTGGTCCATCGGGAATGGACCGCGGCCGCGTTGCGCGCCGTTGGGATCGCGCGCCGGGCGGCGGGGGATCGAGCCGGGGCCGAGGACGCCTCCCGTCGCGGCATTGTCGCGTCGGAGGGGATCCCGCTGTTCGAGACCTGGCACGCCGCCGGATTGGCGCGCACGCTTCTGGACGACGGCCGTGTGTCGGAGGCGCGGGAGTGGGCGGCACGCGCGGTCGGTGGCGGCCCGCCGCTCGGGCTGTTCGAAGCGCGCCTGGCGGACGTGCTGGTCGCTGCGGCGTCCGGTGAAGCACGCGCGCCCGAACTGGCGGATGCGCTGTGGAAGGACGCAGAGGCCGGAGGTCACCTGGCGGTGATCCACGAACTGAAGTCGGTGCGCGCGCATTAGGTCTTGGCTGGCAATCGGTCCCAGAAGCGGTCAAACTGGTCGAAAGCTTTCGGTCTGCGGGGCTCCGCGTGAAGGAATGTGCCGGGTCTGCCTTGAACACGGAGGGTGAGCAACCTTGGCGAGAAATCGATCCGAAACAACGGGGATTGGGGTGAATACGGTGAGGAAGTTTGCATTGCTTCGGCGGGCATCGCTGCCGACTGCGGCGATCATGCTCGTTTCGACGCTGGCAGTGTTCTCGCAACACGTCGAGAACCTGTCTGCGGCCGGCTGTCCGTCGGGCTACGGCCTGTACGGCGCCGAGGAGGCGCGGATGTCGCCGTACTCGCGAGCGCTCGACGTGGCGACCGGAGTGGATCCGCTGTGTGTCTTGGACAAGCACCCCGAGTCCGCATCGGAGGTCAACGCGATGTTCTCGCAGCGCGCGGCGATCCAGTCGGCGCCCGACGGAATCGTGCCGGCCGGAGCCGGCTGGCGCGCGACCCGCCAGAAGGACGAGGTTCGCAAGCGCGGCCAGTCCTTCCACAACGGCCACGAGTGGGTCTCGGTCGGCAACGGGCCGCTGCAGTCGGGCGACCCCGGCTACGGCGTCTCCAGCCTCGGCCTGATCGAGCTGGCCGGCCGCGTCAACGATCTCGTCTACGTCCCGCCCACCGACTTCTACCAGCCCGACACTCTGATCGCGTCCGTCGGCCAGGGCGGCGTGTGGATCAGCGATCAGTCCGCGGCGAATTGGGCCTCGATCGGCGACGACCTTCCCACTCAGGTCATCGGCGCCGTTGCCTACACGCCGGCCGGCGGCGGGACGATCTTTGCGCTGACGGGTGACGACAGCCTGGGATTCCACAGCAAGGAAGGCCTCGGCGGCTACTTCACCATCGATGGCGGGCACCGCTGGCACAAGGCCAAGGGCCTCCCCGAGGACGCGTTCGGCTTCAAGATGGCAGTCGACCCGTCGAACCCGAAGATCGTGTATGCGGCGACGAGTTCGGGCCTGTACCGGTCGACCGATGTGGGACGCTCGTTTCGCAACGTAAACCTGCCGACCGGTGACTGCGCCGGAAAGTCCAACCGCGTGAAGGGCTGCTTGCTGGCCAACTACGTCACCGACGTGATCGTGATCGAGCCGGGCGGCTTCACCGACGAGGAAGGCGGGCGTGTGCTCGCCGCGGTCGGCTGGCGTGGCGGCAACGCCACCAACGCCGACGGCACCGTGCAGTCGCCGGCCAACGGCTTCTACGTCTCCGAAACCGGGGCCGCGAACACGTTCGAGCGGACCGGCACGGTCGGTCTGCCCGAGCAGGCGCGCATCGGCCGCACCGAGATCGGCGCCGCGAGCGGCCCCGACCAGAACCACAACTACGTGTACGCGCTGATCCAGGATGCGGTGCTGCTGCGCGGCGGCCTGCCCGGGATCGACGCGCCGGGCGCCGATCGCACGCTTGCGATCCCGACGGTGCTGCACGGCATCTACGTGTCGCCCGACTTCGGCGCCACCTGGACGATGATGGCGCAGGGCCTTGAGTTGCAGTCGGCGACGACGGGTTCGGCGCTGGGCGTGACGCCGGCGCTGGGCCTCGGGCCGGGCGTGCAGGCCTGGTACAACCTATGGATCAAGCCGGATCCCACGCGCGCGGCCGGCGGGATCCCGACCCGGCTGGTATTCGGGCTCGAGGAGGTCTGGCAGAACGAGGGGATCGGAATCCCGCTGACCGGGAAGACCTCGTTCAAGGTCATCGGCCGCTACTTCAGCGGACGCACATGCCTGTTCCTGGTGCAGGACGTCCCGTGCGCGACGAACCGGCAGGAGGCGCTGACCCCGACGACGACCACCCATCCGGACCAGCACACCGGGCTGTTCATCCCGGACGGCTCCGGCGGCGTCACGCTGATCGCCGGAAACGATGGCGGCGTGTACCGGCAGTACGCGCCTGCGACGGTTGAGTTCCAGAACGCCAACTGGGGGCTCGGCAACAACCGCGGCTTCAACACGCTGATGCCCTACGACGCAGTCCGGTCGGCGGACGGCACGATCTGGATGGGCCTGCAGGACAACGGCACCGCCAAGATCGTCGACGTCAAAAAGAACGGCCGGATCATCGAGCGCGGACGCCAGATCATGGCGTTCGGCGGCGACGGCTTCTTCGTCGCGACGCACCCGACCAACGGCAAGATCGCCTACGGCGAGACGCCGGGCGGCTCGATGCGCGCGACCCAGGACGGCGGGTACACCTGGAGCGCCATGAGCCCGCCGATCACGGCCGGTCAGTTCTCGAACCCGTTCGTCATGGATCCGTTCGATCCGGACCACCTGCTCACCGCCGGCAACGAGGTCGTCGTCACGACGGGTGGCCCCGGCACCGGAGCCAGCGACTGGGCAGAGGTGTTCGACCTGGGGACGGCCAAGCACCCCGGCGACGCCGAAGCGGAGCCGGTTCCCGACGAGGACCCGGTCAACCAGATGACCGCCGTCGACCTGGTCGGCGCCGCCGGCTACGTCGGCTTCTGCGGCGTCTGCGACATCCTCAACAGCAAGACGCCGTTCCTCAACGGGCTCGCCACCAACGTCGGCGGCGCCAAGGCGCCGAAGAAGGGGTCGCCGGACGGCTGGCACATCGCCAAGGCGAACGGCCTGCCGAACCGATGGATCTCGAGCATCGCGATCCACCGGATGAACCCGAAGATCGTCACCGTGACGCTCGGCGGGTACGGCCGGCGGTGGACGCCTCCGGGCACGCTCGACAAGCCCGATGCGAAGCGCGTCGGCTCCGGCCACGTGTACGTGTCGGTGGACGCCGGAGAGAACTTCTTCGACATCTCCGCCAACCTTCCCAACGCTCCGGTCAACTGGGTGACGCTGCGGAACAGTCAGATCATCGTCGCCACCGACTACGGCGTGTTCATCTCGGTCCCGGAGTTCCGCTGCGACGATTACAGCGCCCCGACGTGCAACAAATGGCAGCAGCTCGGCAACGGCCTGCCGGCCACGCCGGTGCACACGGTTCGCTTGTCGCACGGCGATCCGAACCTGCTGATCGCCGCCGCGCACGGGCGAGGCGTGTGGGCGTACCGGTTCAGCCGGCCGGCGTTCGGTCCTCCGAAGGGGACGCCGCGCATTCCTCCGCCGGCGTTCCTCGGCAAGGTCGTCGCGGGACCGTTCGGCTTCGAGCTCGACGCGGAAGGCTGGACGACCGAAACGAACAACGATCTCACGACCTGGGAGCGCAGCGCGCCGGGCGATGGGTCGGCGAACAGCTTCCAGGTGCAGCACTACGCCGACGAGTCCACCGCGACGCTCCGGTCGCCGAAGATGACGCTGACGGAGCGGAGCACGGTTCGGGTCACGTGGTCCGAGTGGATCAACACCGAGCCGGACTTCGACTTCATGTGGCTGGACTGGTCGGCCGACGGGAAGAAGTGGAATCCGGTCCACGCCAGCAACGGCGTGGATCCGACCTTCAACGAGGTGACGACCGAATTCGTCGCCCCGAAGGGCGGCCTGTGGCTCCGCTTCCGAATGTCGAGCGATGCGCTGGTGTCGTCCCCGCCGTTCACCGGCGTCTGGATCGACGACATCAGGATCGAGCGGTAGGCAACGCAGAGAACGTCGGAGCCTCCCGGAATTCGGGAGGCTCCGATCGTCTGGCGGCTGTCCCGAACGGGACACGTGGGCAGTGCCGAGCTACATGTCCGGCATCGGGGACTGGAGTTGGAAGTAGTTTCCGTCGGTGTCTTCGAAGGTCGCCATCCAGAAGCTCTGGTTCTCCTCGCCTCCCGGCTTGTACGGTTCTTGAACCACGGTGGCCCCGAGAGCCTTGATGCGATCGAACTCTTGCTCGACGTCGAGTGTCTCAAGATTCCACATGATCCGTCCGGGCATCTCGTTGCGACCCTTCACCTCAGAGTGCGGTCCGATCATCAGCCCTGCGTCACCGAGCTGCCATCCGATGTACCCGCCATCGTCCCACGTTGGTTTGCCGAAGATCTTCGCGTAGAAGTCGCTCAACGCCTTCGGGTCCTCCGCTCCGAGCATGATGCTGTTCAGCTTGAGCATGATCGCCTCCTAGATGTGTCCTACCGGATGACTGCTCTTGTTGGAGGTATCGATGAAGTCGCAGAATCGAAAGCGTCTCTGACCTTGCCTGCCTCGGAGCGAGCCAAACCTGACTTCAAGCCAAGCCGTTGGATCGTGTCGCGTCAGCCGGGTCGTCGTAGGCCGACAGGATAATGCTTCGCCGTTCCGCGGTCGGAGGATCCCGGAGATCTCGCATGCTCGTTCATCCTGTCCGGCCTTCACTCGGACGGCAACTACGGCTTCTACGCCGTGAAGGTCACCAACGGCGCGTGGACGACGTCTAGCGGCTGACGACCATCCAGCGGAGCGGCAGCCATCGTTTCAACTCATCGAGCCGTTCACGGTGGAACCAGGTAGCGCAACGGGAGCGTCCTCAGGGTGTTCCTCCCAGTAGAGGCGCAGGGCTTCTAAGAGGATGTCGGCCACCTCTTGTTTGATCCGGTAGACGCCCGCATCGTTGTTCCGTTCGATGAGAGATTGAATCCAGGGGGCGCTGTGTCCGAATGAGGACATGAAGCCACCAAGGGTCTGCGGATTCACGCCGACGCTCGAGGCGACAGATGCGTACGAGACCTGAGGTGCTCCTTTGCAGATGTAGCAGAGGGCCCTCCTGGCGTTGTTCGTGACGGCCTCGATTCCTCGCCTGGCACGAGCAAGGCTCAATGGCTCTTGAGGCTGATCTCCGATGAGACCGGACTCAAGCACCTCTTCGAGCTTGCCGGGGTTCATGAAACGCCTGAGTTCCTCGGGTTCTCCTTCGAGTGTGATCTTCATCCTTGCCCTCCAAGTTGACGAGTTCAGACTGAGTCGGACTGACTCTGACTGTATCAGTCTCGAAATCGCTGGTCAAGAGGGCATTGCAGGCTTGTAAGAATTTCGCTACGATTTCCTGGCTATGACGGTTGCTGAATCGATCCGAGCGAAGGTGTCTACGGCGACGCCGGGAACTCTCTTCGACGTGCGCGAGTTTGATGGGCCACGCGGTCCGATCGAGACAGCCCTGTCACGACTCGAGGATCGAGGCGAGTTGCTAAGGGTCCGGAAGGGGCTCTACTTCAAGGGCGTTCACTCTCGCTTTGGTTCAGGCCGCCCGCGTATTGAGGACGTCGTCTACAAGGTCTGCGGGACCGAGGGTGTTGGTCCTTCTGGCTGGACCGCAAGTCGAGTGCTTGGTCTTTCGACTCAAGTGCCTGCCCATCTCGAGTTCGCGGTAGTCGGGACTCCGCCTACGAACGTTCGAGGTGTTCGGTTCCACTCGCGGAAGAACCTTGCGCGGATCAAGTTGAACCCACTCGAAACCGCGGTCCTCGAGTTGCTTCGCGAGTGGCCTACCTACAGCGAAGCATCTTGGAGCGATGTCGTTCGGCGCGTGGCCGAGTTGAGAGATGAGGGTGCCATCAGAATTGAACTACTCACCAGCGTCGCCAACCGCGAGCATTCGCCGGCGCTTCGAGTGCGCATGGAAGCTCTGGCTTCCGCGCTTCGTGGCGAGGCATAAGGCTCCTGTGGCCAAGCTCAGGGCATCACCGGATGATCTCTTGGCCTTGGTTGCTCGAGCGAGCGACCATCTGAGTATTCCGCAAGAGTTCCTTGAAAAGGATTACTGGGTCACGGAACTTCTCCGAAGCGTCGCGCAGCCGGTCGACGACGCTGTCGTCATCTTCAAAGGCGGGACGAGCTTGTCCAAAGCGTTTGGTCTCATCGAGCGCTTCTCAGAGGACGTCGACATCCTCGTGTCGGTCCAGGACGAGACGTTCGGTAAGGGGCGTGTTCACAACATCCTTCGCCTCATCTGTGAACGCGCGGGAAGGGACCTTGATATCGGCGCAGACGATCAAATTGATCGCGGCTCCGAGAAGGGGATCCATCGAAATGTGCGATACAGCTACCCGGCACGACTCGCACCTCAAGCAGCCACCGAAGGTGTGCTGCTCGAGATGGGGCGTCGAGGCGGAGACCTACCGCGCGAGCGACGCCAGATGCAGTCGATAATTGCGGCGTACGCGATCGAAAACAAAGTCGCCCGCGAGGATGAGTACGACGAATTCGCATCCTTCCAGATCGACGTGCTGGCGCCCGAGCGAACGCTCGTCGAGAAGCTGGCTCTCCTGCATCGCGTGAGTCTCACGAATGGCGGTGAGAATCTCGCCAGGAACGGCAGGCACCTCTACGATGTGTACAAGTTGCTGACAGCCGACTTGGTCCTCACGAAGCTCCGATCGGATCCGGACACCGTTGCCCGACTCGCCGCTGATGCAGACGAGCAGAGCGTGAAATGGGATCTGCCCGTTGAAACCCGTCCAGAGGCCGGCTACGGTGAGAGTCCAGCGTTCGATGCCGCTGGTGCACCCGCTTCCAGCCTTCGTCAGGGACTCGAAGCGGCGAAAACCCTTATCTACGGTGATGTTCCTTCGTTCGAAGACTGCATCCAGGTCATCCGAGCGTCGGCAGATCTGCTCTGACGTCAGCACCTTCCCTTTTCCATCACCCGCCGCAACCGTCCGCCCGAATGTCATCGGAGGAGAGCCGGACGCCGCTCGCTGGATCGGTCAGGAAGCACTTCGAGAGGTAGTAGAACGACACGCGAAGTCGCTTGGCGTCGCTCAGCGAGCCAGGAGCCCTTCCACGACTGCGATGAGGGCAGGGTCGTCCGGTGGGGTCATCGAACGGAAGCGACCGGCGGGCGCGCCGTCGGGCGAGACGAGGAATTTCTCGAAGTTCCATTCGACGTCTCCAGCCTCGCCGTCGGGGTCGGCAAGCGCGACGAGTGGCTCGAAGAGCGGGTGACGGCCCGGGTGGTTCACGTTGATCTTGGAGAACAACGGGAAGGTGATGCCGAAGGTCTGTGTCGCGAAGGAGCGGATCTCGGCGTGCGTGCCGGGCTCTTTGTCGAGGAACTGGTTGCACGGGAAGCCGAGCACGCTGAAGCCGCGCGACGCGAAGCGCTCGTGCAGGGCCTGGAGGCCGGCGTATTGGGGGGCGAGTTTGCACAGCGACGCGACGTTGGCGATCAGCAGCGCCGTTCCGGCGAACTCCGCGAGTGTCGTCGCCCGGCCGTCGATGCTCTCCAGCGGGATATCGTACAGATCCAACCGTGCCCCCCCTCTCCCCATGCCGAGGCCTTCGTCGACGAGCGGGATGACCTCCGCGGCTGCTCCTTCCGATGGTCCCCGAGCCCGGGGGCCGGATGGCCCCTTCCACCGAACCCGGTCCTAGTCTACTATTATTCCAGAGTTCTTTAGAAGAATCGAAATCGACCCGGAGGCGCCATGAACGGGCGTGAGGTGAAGGACACGCTCTACGGGCAGTTCGCGCGCGTTGGCAAAGCGGTCGCGAGCCCCAAGCGCCTCGAACTGCTGGACCTGCTCGGCCAAGGCGAGCGCACCGTCGAGGTGCTGGCGAATACGGCGTCGATGGGTCTGGCGAACACATCGGCACACCTGCAGGTGCTGCGACAGGCGCGCCTGGTCGAGGTGCGCAAGGACGGTACCAAGGTCTTCTACCGGCTTGCCGACGACACCGTCGCGCGCTTCTTCGCCGCGCTGCGCGATCTGTCTCGGGCGCGCCTGACCGAGGTCGAGCAGACGGTGCGCGACTACTTCTCGGCCCGCGACGAGATGGAGCCGGTCGGGCAGGCCGAGCTGGCACGCCGGCTGCGCCGCGGCGATGTCGTCGTGCTCGACGTGCGCCCGGCCGAGGAGTACGAGGCCGGTCACATCCCCGGCGCGCAGTCGATCCCGCTCGGTGAGCTCGGACGCCGCCTCAAGGACCTTCCCCGCAACGCTGAGATTGTTGCCTACTGCCGGGGCCCGTACTGTGTACTCGCGCCCGAAGCGCTTGGCCTGCTCCGCAAGAAGGGCTTCCACGTGCGCCGCCTCGCCGACGGCTTCCCCGAGTGGCGTCTGGCGGGCCTGCCGGTGGCGGTGGGTGAGGAGTGAGCAGCCATGAAGGTTCTCCTGGTACTGAACGATCCACCGTACGGGACGGAACGCTCCTACAACGGGCTGCGGCTCGCCGGCTCGCTCGCGCGACGCGACGACACCGAAGTACGGATCTTCCTGATCGGCGACGCGGTCGGATGCGCCGCGCAACCTCAGAAGGTTCCCGAAGGCTTCTACCACCTCGACCGAATGCTGGAGTCCGCCGCGCGCCATGGAGCGGAGACCGGCTGCTGCGGAACCTGCCTGGACGCGCGCGGCATTGCGGAGGACCACCTGGTAAAGGGGACGCACCGGTCTTCGATGGATGAGCTTAGCGAGTGGACGGTGTGGGCCGACAAAGTCGTGAGCTTCTAAGGAGTCGTGTTGTGGCGGAGCGGACGGTGTTGGAGCTCGGCGGCGGGATCGGCGGCGTGGCCGCGTACGCCAGCGGCGACTTCTACGCGCCCGATGCCCCGGCCATCGGCCTGCGGCAGCCGGGCCGACGCCGGCATCTGGCGAAGGTTGCCTTCGAGAAGTACTGGATGCGGCGATGGCTCTGAGCCGCCGCGAGAGGCGGTCGCCTCTGGATCCGCAGACCAGACGCGACTTCTATGACCTCCACGCGCTGCTCTGCAAGGCACTCGCCGACCCAAAGCGGCTGCTGATCATCAACGCCCTGCGCGACCAGCCCAAGACGGTGGGCGAACTGACCGCGGAACTGGAGCTTTCGCAGTCCAACACGTCCCAGCACCTCTCTATCCTTCGCGACCGCGGCGTCGTGCGCGCGACGCGACGAGGCAACAACGTCGCCTACTCGCTACGAGACATGCGCGTGCTGGAGGCGGTGGATCTGTTCCGCGCGGTCACGGCCGCATCGCCGGGCGAAGACTCACCGATTCGGCGAAGCGTCCCGGCGCCCAGGAGAAGGTCATGACAAGCGACCTCCCGATCTTGGCCGGCGCGCACGCTGCGGTGCTCGCCGCGTGCCGGACCGAGTATCCACATGAGGTCTGCGGGCTCATCGGAGCGCGCGACGGCGTTCTCGTCCGCGTTTGGCCCGTGCGTAACGTCGCCGAGCCGCAGGCCGGCGCGTGCGGCTTCCTCATGGACTCGCGCGCGCAGCTTCGCGCGATGAGGGAGATGGAAGATGCCGACCTCGAGCTCGGCGCCATCTACCACTCGCATCCGAACACACCCGCGGTCCCCTCCGACGGCGACGTCCGCCTCGCCGCCTACCCCGAAGCCGCGCACCTGATCGCCTCACTCGTCGACCCCGACCAGCCCGAAGTGCGCGCCTGGCGCATCGCGGACGGGCAGGCCACCGAGCTGACGACACGGCTCATACCGAGCGTCTCTTCGACTCAGCTCGACAGAGGGTGAGGGATCCATCTTCATTCAGCGCGGGCGGCGCAGACCTGCCAGGGTGACCGCAACAAGCCGGCGGACAGCGGCCTTGGACTGCATGTTCCTCGCCGCCGCGAGGGAGTGAAGGCAGTAGCTCGCAAGCTCGTCTGGCGTGACATCGTCCCGCACGTCTCCCGAGGCCGCGGCTTCGGTCAACAACTCTCGGATCATGTGCCGGAGTTTCTTCTCCGCTCGGGGGACCTGTTCGTCTCGATGCAGGAACGCCGCGAGACGCGCGACTTGCAGCGCGCGTTTCGTGTGATCGAGTCGCTACAGACCGGCATGGTCGGTCTCAACCAAGGTGTCGTATCCAATCCCGCAGCGCCATTTGGAGGAGTCAAGCAATCCGGTTTCGGCAGGGAAGGCGGCCGCGAGGGAATCGAGGAGTACCTCGACGTCAAATACGTCGCGATGAACCTGTGAAGAGGGTGATCGGAGTAAGCGCTCGTAGTTGTCGACATGCTGCAGGACTTCGTCTTGGGGAAGATCGCGAATCCTCGCGCGAAGCGAATCATCCCGAACATCACGGTACAGGGGGTCGACGGCTTCGGCGCCGGCCTGGGGCCAGAGCGCTTCAGTCTCCAAGACCTCTGACGACCTCTGGCGCCGCTTAGTCCAAGGTCGAGGCCAAGCGTTTCGCCATCGCGACTGCGTTATCCGAGGCGGGGTCGGCGTGTCGGTGTACCACCTTCCACTCGCCCTCCTCGCGGCGGAACACCGTGGTGGCGCGAAGCACGTACGGCTGCGGTGGCGCGCCGTCGAGGGACGCGGTCGTGTGCTCGAATGCCACGATGTAGGCAAGGTCACCGCTCGCACCGGCAGCGACGACCTCGTTCTCGTAGGACGTGCAGTTCGAGAAGGCCGATCCGAGCCGCTCGAACAAGCGTTGGACCTCGTCCCACCCGGTGCCGCTGCGGGCGGCGCCGAGCACGGTCACCGGCTCGTTGCGTGACCACATGGCGATCCGCGGCGCGGCATCGCCGTTGTGAAGGGCGATCTCCGCCTGCTCGTATCGCGGCATGGTCGCCGCCAGGAAATCGTCAACTTTTGTGCCCATGGTCTCCTCCGATACAGCTAGACCGTGTTCAATACAGTATGATTATATCCAATGAAAGGGAAAGTCAAGAGGCCATACGATTCCTCAAGGCGTCGCGAACAGGCGATCGAGACGCGACGGCGAATCATCCACGCCGCCCACGATCTGTTCGTCGCCAAGGGATACGGATGCACCACGATCGCCGAGATCGCGGCCGCAGCGGGCGTGGCCGTTGAAACCGTCTACGCGGCGTATCGCAACAAGCCCGCGCTCCTTCGGCAGGTGTGGTACGCCACCTTCCGAGGCGACGAGGAAGACATTCGACTCTTAGACCGACCCGAGATCCGCGCGGTGCTCGCCGAACCGGACCTCGCAACCCGCCTCCGAACTCAGGCCGTTGTCTTTCTCCCCGTGTTCCGGCGCATCACCCCGCTGTTGCGCGCGCTGCAAGGGGCCGCCACAAGCGAACCGGAGGCCGCGGCGATGCTCGCGGAGTTCGACGAGCGGCGTGCGGATGCGGCAGGACACTACGCTCGGGCCGCCGCGGCGACGGGACAACTGGCCGTCAGCGAGCAGGAGTGTCGCGATGTGCTCGCGGCGACGCTCGACGGTGCGCTTTGGCATCGCCTGGTCGAGAAGGGGGGTTGGTCGGAGGACCGGTTCGCCCAGATGCTCGGCACCATTTGGGTTGCGGCTCTGGCTCGGTAGCCGGCAAGAGTTTCAAAGCGGAGTGCGACCGGGCTAACAAGCCCGGTTGGCTCTGTTGAACGGCCCTTGGAAATAAGCTTGGTGCGCGCACCTAAACCACACGAACGCTGTAGCTCGTTCCCACGCGCGGCAGATAAACGGCTTCCTCATGGCAGTCGCCGAGGCAGTTCTGCTGCCACACCTCGACGGAATATGAGAAGGCAGGCGCAGCGATGTCCGGTCCGGGCACCGTCGGTGCGAGAACCACGAACGGCTGATAGGGCGTTTCTGCCGTTGCCTCACGCGGCTCACCGAGCTTGTCGGTGTAGCGAACGATCACGCGGATCCATCCGCAGTAGGCGATCGCGCACGAGGTCGTCACGGCAACCTCCAAGCGCAACGGTTCGTTGCTCGAAGCCACTGCCGGTGGAGCGTGCTCGGCCCCCAGCACATGCCAAGCTTCCGCGTTCGGCGCCGCCAAGCCGATGGTGGTGATGATGGCAGCCAAGATCATCACGCGCGTGCGTTCCGCGCGCGTGTGACTCGATCGCGTCGATGCGTTCGACATCGCCGATACCCCCTTCGATGCGCGACCTCGGTGGTTGCGCTCGATTCAAATGTACGAACGCATCGATCACCGGTCTGCAGAGTCATCCCCATTCTTCCGGCGATTGTGACCCCGGCCGCACGACGGCCGACCCTTGTGGGTATTCCCTACAGGTGAAAGTCAGGAGGCAGTCGCCGGCCGAGCTTCATCCGCCGATTGGATGATCAGCGCGACGACCGCGCGCACGACGTCGGCTCGTGCTGCCGTACCCGCGTCGCGATCGCGCGCAAGATCGTCTGCGAGGGTCGCAAGTGCGAGCATGCAGACTTCCGCAAGCGGCGCCACGTCATCATCCCTTGCAAGCAGCAGCGCAAAGGCCCTGACGATCCGGGACCGTGCGTTGTCCGTCATCGCGGCAACGTGCGGATCGCGGGACCCAATCCGGCCGAGAAGTGTTCGAATGAGAATCGCGTCGTCACCGGCCAGCGCGAGAAACCGATGGACGCCGCCGGAAACCACGTCTTCGCGCGATGCGCCGGCGATCGCAGCGCCGACCACATCGTCGTGGAAGCGCTGCTCGGCCCGCGCGAGAACCTCGGCCAGGAGGTGCCGCTTGCCTCCGGGGAAGCAGTCGTACAAGACCGCCTTCGATATGCGGAGCCCGTCGGCGAGGTGCTGCATCGAGGCAGCGTGATACCCCACGTCCGCTATGAGCTTGCCGGCCGCGTCCAGAACCAAGGGCCGCCGTACGTCCGGCCCCAGGTAACGAGCCCGTTTTCGTTCGGAGTCGAGCATTCCCCCGCCTCGGGTCGGTGCGAATACGAACCTGCTGGTCAGCGTAGGTTCGGCCGAAGGCCTGGGTCTCCAGAGAGATCCCTATTCCTTCATTGCGCGCGGGGCTCTAGGGCTCACACGGTCACTCCATAGGGTTTTCACTGCAGACGCCGAATATCCCTAGTGTCAGGCTTCGTGGCAAGAACGGGGCAGCTGGGTTTCCGGTTTCCGGGAGGGCAGGGGCGAGGAAAATTGGTGGACACCGCCGCGGACAGGATCGTGCGCCGCCGCCTGAAGGTTGCGATCCCGCACGCGCCGAGGGCGGCGCTCACGTTGATGGGGATCGTGCTTGCCGTGGCCCCGTTGCTGGTGTCCTCCATCGTTGCGGTGCGCGTCCCCGTCCAGCATGTTCTTGGTGATCTGCCTCAGAGCGCCGCGCTGGACTATGCGTCGCGCTTCCAAACCGGATTCGCCGCACTGCGCGAGGACTACGTCAGCCGGATCCTCGGCAGGGAAGCGACGCTCGTTTCCGTCACCCGGCGGCCGTCACCGAGCACGCCCGGCATTGGCGCTGGGAGCGATCCTCTCACGCAACTACCCGTCGGCGACGGGCTGCGGATCTCACCAGGCTCACCACAGGAGAGGCCGGCGGTTGAACCGTGGCGCAATTCGAGCCCCAGCATCTCCGCGGATGGGTCCGTCGTCGCGTACCTCACGACCGACACACGCACGACAGGAATGGAGCGTGCCGGGGCCTGCGAAGCATCCACGCCCGGGCCGACGACCGTGTCGATCGTCTGGCAATACAGTCGCTATCCCGTCGAGTTCACGGCCCCGTGTGGCCAAATCGTGGTCAAAGACTTCCGCAGTGGCCGAACCGTCGTCGCATCCACCGCGAACGACGGTTCGCTTGCGAACTCCCAGATTCACTCATTCATGCTGTCCGGGGACGGACGCTCGGTCGTGTTCGCGACCGCTGCATCGAACCTCGTGCCAGGCGATACGAACGACACGACGGACGTCTTCGTACGAGATCTTGTCGCCGGTCGAACTGAGTTGATTTCCGTTTCGATCTTCGGCGGTCCGCTCCGGCGAGACCCAGAGTTGAACCCGTCCGATCTCGGAGTCCCGATAGATCAGAACGCTGAGGACGTGTTAGGCAGCGTCGGCGCCGAAACCGGGACCGTCTCTCATGACGGCAGATACGTCGTCTTCGAATCTTCAGCGGACGATCTTGTACCCGGCGATACCCGACAGACGATGGACGTGTTCGTTCGGGACCGGGTTCTGGGCGTCACACAGCGCGTCTCAGCTGGATCGCTTGGTGGCACGCCACCCCCCGATGACACACACGCCGAGAACTTGGAGCGGCTGGTGAACTTCACCGTCGAGGCGGCGTGGCCGTGCATGTCGCCGAACGCCCGCTACGTCGCCTTTCGATCGTGGAGCTCGACACTCGTCACAGGCGACCGGAATCAAGGTTCCGACATCTTTGTGTACGACCGCCATACTCGCGGCACGGAGCTCGTGACAGTTTCGTCGACCGGCCGGCAGCAGAACGGCGACGCCCGTCCCGCGACGGGGCGGATCTTCAACAATCCGCAGGGTTACGCGCTGAAGAACTGTGTATCGAACGACGGCCGCTACGTCGTGTTCGAGTCGAGTTCCACCAATCTCGTCGAGGCCGATACGAACGATGAGTGGGACGTCTTCCTTCGGGATCGTCGGGCTCGTACGACCCGCCGCATAAGCGTTGCCGTCGACGGTAGCGAAGTGAAGGCGGAGTCCGAGTACTGGATTTCCAAGGGTCCGCCTCCCGCGGCGGAAGGGGCGGCTCTCTCACCCGACGGTAACTTCATCGTGTTCCAGTCCTTCGCGAAAATGGATCCCGGGGATCCGGACCCGTCGTCCGACAATATCTATCCGGGCGCGGAGGAGTACGACCTCTTCCTCTTTGACATTGCCGCGAATCGTCTGGTGCGTCTCGGCGGCGCACGGGAGTACGCGGGAAGGGATCAGCTCGGTTCCGGCCGGGTGGGCGCCGCCGCCTTGTCGAGCCACGCCGCGCTTGTCGCGTTCCATGCGACCAACAGCTACCAGGTCGACCTTGTGCACACTGTGCATCTCTATCGATGGAGGACATCATGAAGCGATTGCGTTTTCGCAATCTGCCTTTGTTCGGCAAGTTCCTTCTGCCGTTCCTCGGGCTCGTCGTCGTGCTGGGATCGGTCGGTACGTTCCTGGTCGTGCGCGACCTCTCGCACCGGGCGGAGTCTCAAATCGACGATACGCTCTCGCGTCTGTCGCTCGACAATCGCTCGCTGCTGCGAGATCGCGAGCTTTATCTGCTCGAGTCGGCCAACTTCTCGGCGAACCTGGCCGGACTGGCGGAAGCGGCCAAGAAGGAAGACTCCGTCGATGCGACGAAGCTCCTTCGCTCCGTCATCGCGCTGAAGAAAAACCTCGATCTGCTCGTCGTCGCGACGCCGGACGGAGACACGTTCCTGTCGTTCGCTCCGCGCACGAACGGTTCCGACCCCGTGTCTTCCCGCGTCGATTGGGCGAACAACGCGTTCGTCCAAAGCGCGCTTGCCGACGCAGCAGGGGTGAAGTTCGCGGGGCTTGTGACCGTCGACGGCCGCAGCATCCTTGCCGTTGCCGGAGCGGTGTGCTCGGCGTCCGACCGCTGCGCGCCGACGGGCGTGGCGATCGTGGGCATGGATGTTCGGCAGCTCATCGAGCCGCTTGGCCGTTCGGTCGGCGGTCTGGGGGGCGCGATCGACCTCTACGACGCGGACGGAAAGCTTCTGACGTCGTCCGGAGGCGCGATCGATTCCCGCGCGCCTGCCCTTCCGGCCTCGGGATTACTGCGGCGTACCGTCGCCGGCAACGCGAGCCTCTACGCGCACTGGGAAGTCCAAGGACGCACCATCGGCACAGTGGCCGTCGCCGTTCCGACCGGTCCCGCGTTCGCATCGGTCCGGGGCGCCGCTCTGAAGCTCGCGCTGTTCGTCCTCGCCGGGATGGTCGGCATCGTTGGGCTCGGAGCGCTTGTCTCCCGGCTCACGACGAAGCAAGTGAGAACCTTGCTCGACACCAACCGCGCGCTCGGCCGGGGTGAGCTGCAAGCGCGCGCGCCGGTGCTGGGGAACGACGAGCTCGGAGAGCTCGCGCGCGGGGTGAACCAGATGGCGGAGGAATTGGAAGCGAGCCGCGAGACCCTCGAGCTGCGCGTCCGGCAACGGACGGAAGAAGTCGAGCGCCTTCTTCGGGAACGCAACGAGATCTTCGCATCACTGAGCCACGAGCTCCGTACGCCGCTGGCGACCATCCTGCGGCAATCGGAGATGATCCTCGATCCAACACTGCGCAAGGGGGGCAAGTGGAACAACGAGACGGGGTCGACCATTCGGAACTCGGCTCAGCAGCTCCTCTCGCTCGTCAACGACATTCTCGAGCTTGCTCGCGCCGAAGCCAGCAAGATCGACGTCAATCTGGAGATCGTCGATCCTCACGATCTCCTTATCGAGCTGCGTCCGACGATCCAAGGTCTTGCACGTTCCGGCGACTTGAAGCTGACCCTCGAGATGCCGCCGTCGCTACCGAGGATCCGCGCGGATCGCCGCCGGTTGCGCGAGGTTCTGCTGAACCTCGTCGACAACGCAGTGAAATACACGCCGACCGGAGGCTCCGTTCGGGTCTCCGCTGCAGCGGAATCAGAAGGACTGAGAATCTCCGTCATCGACACCGGGGTCGGAATCCCGAAGGAAGCAGGCGATCGCATCTTCGAGCCGTTCTATCGGGTTCGTGGAACGAAGACGCAACGCGGACAAGCGTCGAGCGGGCTGGGGCTCGCGCTCTCGAAACGTCTCGTCGAGGTTCAGGGCGGCCACATAGGCTTCTCTAGCGAACCCGGCGAAGGATCGAGCTTCGTCGTTACGATGCCTTCCGTGCCCGAACGAAAGAACGGGAAGGCAGCGATGCCGCGTGAACGCGAGCTGGTGGGGAGGAGATCACGATAGCCGTGTCGGAGAAGAAGAGACCTGCGGGCGTCGTCTCGCTCATGCTCGTCGACGATCACCCGATGTGGAGAGAAACCCTTCGCAAGGTTCTTGAGCATTCCGGTGCCGGTTCCGTCGTCGCTGAAGCCGGCGACGGAGCCGAAGCGATTGAGACCGCGCGGCGGGTGCGGCCCGACGTTGTCATCATGGACATCAGCCTCCCCGATGTCGACGGAATCGAGGCGACGCGCGCGATCGTCGCCGGAGACCCCGAAGTCCGAATCCTCGCATTGTCGTCGTCCGACGAGCCGTCCCAAGTGATCGCGACGATCAGAGCCGGCGCCGCCGGCTACTTGCTGAAGACGGTCAGCGCGGACGAGCTCGCGGATGCGGTGGGGCGCATCCACCGCGGAGAGGCCGTCCTGCCGGCGACGTTGTCCGATATCGTGTTCGCCGAGCTGCGGCGAGCCGGTTCCGGGGAACCCAGTCCCGATCCGGAACCCGCACATCCGGAGACAACGGGTAAGAGGGCGCTCGCCCGGCTGACGCCCAGAGAGCGCGACGTGCTCGCCCTTATCGCCGAAGGTCGATCGAATCGTGCAATTGGTGAACGCCTCTTCCTCGGACAGAAGAGCGTCGAGGCGTACGTCAGGAACATCTACACCAAGCTTGATCTCGAGCCGGTCCCCGACGATCACCGTCGCGTGCTTGCGGTCTTGGCGTACTTGAGCTGAAACGGCGGTGTCCGGTTTGCTGCGGCTATCGAGGCGGATCGACGAGTAAACGGAACTCGAGTCCGCATCTTCCCTCTTCCATCACGCGCCGCAACCGTCCGCCCGAATGTCGTCGGAGGAGTGCCGGACGCTGGTCGCTGGATCGGTCAGGAAGCACTTCGAGAGGTAGTAGAACGACACGCGATCTGCGACAGCCATACCGGCGATCGTGTACGGGACGTTCCCTCCGTAGAGCGGATCTCCCGATGTTGCCGCCTGCACGGGATCCCAGAATCCTTGGCCGAAGTTGTGGAGATCGGCCGATCCATCGAACGACGACGCCGTCAGCCTGGCGAAGGCCGCAGTTGCGATGGCCTCGCGCGCGGCCTTTTCCGACGGTGATTCCGTTCCGAGCAGCCTGCCCTTGAGGTATCGGTCGAACCACGCGGTCGTGTAGTACATGACGGTGCTGCCGGTGTAGCGATTGCCGGCGAGCAGCGCGGGAACGAAATCGAGGTGAAGGGCCGCGCGCAACGCGATCTGCATGCTGTCCACACCTGCGGCGCGCACCCGTAGGAAGTCGTTCCCCTTCGTTCCCGGGCCGTCGACCGGCGGCGGCGACGAGTACGGGGCCGGCTGGCAGACCGGCACCGCTTGGCAATTGTAGTCCGCGAAGAAATAGAGAACCGGCCGCTGCGGAGTCACGTTCGCAGGGATCTCGCTCGACTGAGCCCGGTCCCACGACACGAACGCGGCCAGATCCGGATTCTCGAGCATGCTGTTGACGACAACGCCGCCTGCGGAATGCCCGGCGATGCCGATGCGACTCACGTCGACATCCGGGTCCTGCTTGAGCCGGTCGATCATCGTCTGGGCCTCGGACACGGTCGGCGAGTTGCCCGACGACTTCCACGCGAGCACGACGTATCCGGCCCCGGCGAGAGGCTGAGAGGACCACCAGTGAAGCTCCTTCCGGGAGAGCCCTCCGTGCGCGATGATCACCGCCGGATACGGTGGATCGAATCGCCCGAGCCCGGCGGGGAGGTTCGGGCAATCCGACGGCGCGGCCGCGAGCGTGCGGCACGGACGGTACACCTCGGCCGACAGGCCGCCGATCGTTGTGCTCTCGAAGCGGAATCGAACGTTGTCCCACCGCGATGGGACGCGATACGGATCGTTGGTGGGCGATTGGGAGGCCGCCACCGCCAGCGGATGCTGCACGAAGTCGAGATGACGCTCTTCCGCGCAGTACATGTTCGCGGCGTCGCGCGCGCGCCATGCATCGGTGTCGGGTGCCGGATCCCCAGCGGGTCCTGCGCAATCCACGGGTGCGATCACGATCGGGCCGGCCTTAGCGGGTGTGAGGCCCACCGCCATCAAGGCCAGGATCGACAGGCATGTGAGGCGACGCAGCATCTTCATACTCCTTCTCGGACTCCCGAGGGCCTATTTCGCGCACGGGGGCCGAGATTCCTCTCTGCCGCGACGCTTGAGTGTGATCGTGTCGGACGGAGTCCAGAGGCCGGTGGCGTTGCCGGAACAAAGAGCCGCACCGGTTTTGAAGCACTGGCGGCGGGGCATGGGAGAGCCGGCCATCGGTAGAAATACCGATGCCCCTGCCGGCCCATCTCGGCATTCCTCCCGATGTGCGACCCATCGCCGGTGCGTAGCCTCGCTTCCAACCGGTCCGCTGCGACACGAAGGAGGGGCTCGATGGCACAGCACCCGAACACTACGACGATCGACCGCATGACCCAGGCGGCGTTGGATGGCGACGCCGCTACGCTTTCCGAGATCTTCACCGAGGACATGGTGTTCCACGTCCGCGGCACGCTTCCCAGCGTCGGCGATCACCGCGGTGCCAGTGGCTTCCTTGGCGTGATCGGCTCGATCGTGGAGATCACCAAGGGCGATTTGAAGCTCGACCAGCAGTTCGCGATCGCCGACGGCGACTGGGCCGCCGAATGGGAGCGTGCGGTCTTCGGCCGCGACGGCAAGACGCTCGAGCAGTACAACTCATTCGTCTACCGTTTCGAGGACGGCCGCATCGCCGAGATGTGGATGATCGGCGCCGGCAACCCCAACGACGTGGCCTTCTTCGCCTGAACGGCACGCGCGCCCCTGATCGGTCCCCTATGCGAGACTGTCGTGCATGACGAGGGCCGATCGGGGGCGCGAGGCGTTCGATCGCGAAGCGTGGGCGGATGCCTACGAATATCTGGCCGAGGCTGATACCGAGATGCTCGAGCTCGACGATCTCGAACGCCTCTCGGTCGCCGCTTACCTGACCGGCCGCTCGAAGGAGAGCATTCGCTCCTGGGAGCGCGCTCACCACGGCTGGGCGGCGAGCGGAGACATGCGGCGCGCGGCTCGGGCGTCGTTCTGGCTCGTGTTCGAGCTTCTCAACCAGTTCGACCTGGCGATCGGAAGCGGATGGATCGATCGCACGCAACGTCTGCTCGAGCATGAGGGCGACTGCGTTGAGTTGGGCTACCTGCGCTATCTCAGCGGCCTGCTTACTATCTTCCAAGGCGACCCCGAGACCGCTGAGGCTCTCTTCGGCGAAGCCCTCGCGATCAGCGAGCGGTTCGGCGACACGGAACTAGCGACGCTCGCTCGCATCGGCCGCGGACGGTGTTTCGTGTATCTCGGGCGCGTCGCCGAAGGGATAGCGCTGCTCGACGAGGCGATGGTCGCCGTCGGTGCTCGAGAGGTGTCGCCGATCGCGGTCGGCGACGCGTACTGCACGGTGATCGAGGGATGCCAGGAACTGTTCGATCTCCATCGCGTGCGCGCATGGACCGACGCGCTCTACGTATGGTGTGAAGCGCAACCGCAGCTCGTGCTGTATCGCGGGATCTGCCTCGTGTATCGCGCCGAGTTGCTCGCGCTGCGCGGTTCGTGGGACGAAGCCCTGGGCGAGATAGACAGCGCGCTGAAGCGGATCGCGGATCCGCGCGACGCGGTCGTACTGGGCGCTGCGTTTTATCTGCGCGGCGAGCTCCACCGGCTGCGTGGCGCGTTGGACGAGGCGTCGGATGCGTACCGGCAGGCGAACGAGCTTGGGCGCGTGCCGCAACCCGGCTTGGCGTTGCTGCGGGTGGCGCAAGGACGACCCGAAGTCGCCGCCGCCGCGATCCGGCGGGTGCTCGACGAATCGAACGACCCTTTCTCGCGTGCGCGCGTACTCGGCGCGTTCGTCGAAATCATGTGCGTCGTCGGCGATACCGCCGCCGCGCTCAAAGCGGCACAGGAGCTCGAGGGGATCGCGTCCGAGCTGAAGATGCCGCTGCTGCGCGCGATGGCCGCGACGGCGCTTGGGGGCGCGCAGCTCGCGACGGCGGATGTTCGCGCGGCCCTGACGACACTGCGCAACGCGTGGCGCGCGTGGAACGAGCTCGAGATTCCCTACGACGCCGCGCGGGTGCGGATACTGATCGCCGACGCATGCGCGGTGCTCGGCGACGGAGACGGCGAGCAGATGGAACGGGGCGCGGCACTGGCAATCTTCAAACAGCTCGGAGCAGCTCCCGATCAGGGGTCGCTCTCCCGAGACGCGTCGGCGCCGACGAGTGGTCTCACGGGTCGGGAGCTGGAGGTCGTGCGACTGTTGGCGACCGGAGCGACGAACCGAACGATCGCCCGCAAGCTTGGGATCAGTGAGAAGACAGTCGCCACGCACGTCGGGCATATGTTCACGAAGCTCGGCATCGAGTCGCGCGCCGGGCTGACGGCGTACGCGTACGAGCACGGGCTCGTGTAGCCGCGAACGACCATCGGCCGTTGGAGCCTCTCGGGGATGAGGGTGGCTCAAGCCGGCTTGATGTTGTTGTTGACTCGGAACAGATTGTCTGGGTCGTAGGTCGACTTCACCTCGGTGAGGCGTTGCATGTTCTGCCCGTACTGCGCATGCACCACCGTCTCCTCGGAGGCATCGTCGCCTGAGAAGTTCAGGTAGGCACCCCCGACACCGTCGAGCTCCTGGGCCTCCGCGATAAAACTCTTCACCCAGTCCTTGACGGCTCCGAAGTTGGACGGGTCCCAGGTGTTGCCGTCCACACTCAACATGAACGGCGCGCTCCGGTCACCGAAGGCCGTCTCCTCCGCGCCGACCGCAGCCGTCGCGCCGCCCATGATGGGGATGTGGACGAGCGTTCGCGGGTCGGGTTTGGACATGGCCCGTCCCGACACCAGGGCGATGGCGTCGTCGGACAGCTGATTCAGATAGGTGGACTTCCAATAGCTGTGATGCCCGGCCGATAGCTGGTCGAAGGCCGCTTGGAAGGCGCGATAGGTCGGGACGTGATCGCTGATGTCGATCAGCGGCGTCCCGAGGGTACGGAACGGCTTGAGCGCATCCACAGCCTGGCCTTGATCGCCCGCGTACAGGGCTCCGATGATGAAGACGTCCTTGCCCTGGACGGGTTCGGGAACCCCCTCGGCCGCAGGCATCGACCAGAAGAGCGCCCGCGTGGTGACCTCGTCCCCGGCTGCAAGCGCCAGGTCCCGCCACTGGGGCAGGAGCTCAGCTCCGGCCTCGGCCGGATGGAAGACGGCGGCCGGCGAAATCTTTGGCCCGAACCGGTGGGCGCGGAAAGTGAAGTCGACCACCACACCGAAATTCCCGCCACCTCCGCGGATCCCCCAGAACAGGTCGGGGTTGATGGCCTCGCTGGCCGTGACCAGCTCGCCCGATGCCAGCACCACCTGGGCAGACAGCAGGGTGTCGCATGCTAGGCCCCACTTGCGGTGCAGCCAGCCGATGCCGCCGCCCAACGTGAGGCCGCCGACACCGGTGGTCGATACGACACCGCCGGGAACGGCCAAGCCGTACTGCTGCGTCTCCCGGTCAACCTGGCCCCAGG